>NZ_JBTAMK010000005.1:0-10363 GCF_054796215.1 Alsobacter sp. SYSU BS001988
TCCGGGCCGAAAGGCCGCGGAGCTGAACGCGCGTGCCCTTCTCCCCGGGACGGGGAGAAGGTGGCCCGAAGGGCCGGATGAGGGGCCGACATCCAGCCAAGCCCCACCACCCCTCACCCCAGCCCTCTCCCCGTTCCGGGGCGAGGGGGACGGCTGCGGCGCTTCCCGGCGGTTCAGCCGCTCGCCAACCCTCCTGGATCCCCTTCCCGGCGCTCCGCGCCGCCGGGGATGACGCCGCCTTCCAGGCAGGAGGCGGTCGCGCTCGCCTTCGCCGCCGCCCCGGCCCTCTCCGGGGGCGCAAAAAACCGCCGGCTTGTGTCGGCGCGGGGGCTCGGCGAACGTCCTCGGGAGGACGACGAGCGAAGGAGCCCTTCATGTCCAAGATCGCCCCCTGCCTGTGGTTCGCCGACGACGCCGAGGAGGCCGTGCGGACCTATGTGTCGCTGCTGCCCGACTCGCGCATCGAAAGGATCCAGCGCAACGCCGTGGACAGCCCGGCCGGCAAGGCCGGGAGCGTGCTGGTGATCGAGTTCACGCTGGCCGGCGTGCGCTTCCTCGCCCTCAATGGCGGCAAGCGCGTCGACTACGGCCACGCGGTCTCGTTCCAGATCGCATGCGAGGACCAGGCCGAGGTCGACCGGCTCTGGGACGCGCTGCTGGCGGACGGCGGCGCGCCGCATCAATGCGGCTGGCTGAACGACCGCTGGGGCGTGCCCTGGCAGGTGACGCCGCGCGCCCTGCCCCGCCTGCTGGCGGACCCGGACCGCGAGCGGGCCGGGCGCGTCATGCAGGCCATGATGGGCATGGTGAAGCTGGACGTCGCCGCGCTGGAGCGGGCCGCCGCCGGCGCCTAATGCGCCATCAGCACCGGCAGGGTGGCCGATTTCAGCACCGTCCGGGTCGTGCCGCCGAGCACGACCTCGCGGAAGCGCGAATGGGCGTAGCCGCCCATGACCAGCAGGTCCGCCCCCACGTCGGCGGCGTGCGACAGAAGCGCGTTGCCGACGTCGAGGTCGCTGGTGATGCGCCGCAGCTCGGCCCTCACGCCGTGGCGGGCCAGATGGCGCGCGATGTTGAAGCCCGGCAGGTCCGCCAGGCCCTCGGCGTTGACGGTCGTCACCTCGACGCGCTTGGCCTGCCGCAGCAGCGGCAGCGCGCCGGCCAGCGCCAGCGTCGCCTCGCGGCTGCCGTCCCAGGCCACGAGCGCGTGCTCGAGGCTGGCGGGGTCGCGCTGGATATAGGGCGTGACCAGGATCGGCCGACCCGAGCCGAACAGCGCCGCCTCCAGGATGGAGGGCTCGGCCGTGGACTTCTCCGCGTCGGGCTGGCTCACCACCGTCAGGTCGAAATGGCGGGCGAGCTCGGCCGCCTGCCGGTCGCCGGCGGCGCTGGAGATCGTCGCCTTCAGGGCCTCGGCGACGACGCCGCGGGTGGCCGCGGCGCCCAGGAATCGCTCGCACAGCGCGTCGGCGGCGGCGTGCATCTCCACCGAGAGGCGCTGCACCAGCACGCCGGCGGCTTCGGCGAACACATAGGCGTCGTCCACCTCGCCGACGGGCGCGACCCCGGTGGCGTGCGCGTCCAGGAGAGTCGCCAGGGACAGGCCGTAATGCAGCGTCGCGTCGCCGCCCCGCCCGCCCCCGAGCTCGATCAGTATGTCCTTCACCGGCATGACAGCCTCCCGTTCAGGCCGCTGAGCGCTGGCCTGTCAGGGCGATGCTGGCGCCGTCCGCGGCGCCGCGCATTGCGGGCGATCAAACCCGCGAGGCTTCAGGCCTCCGCGGCGCGCGACACGAAGGGCGCGGCCACCACATTGCCGGCTCGCGGATCGCGGCCCGGGCCGCGCTCGCGCGGCGGCGGCTCGGCCGGACGCTCGGCGGCCTGCTGCGCCTGCGCCCGCTCGGCGGACTGCGCCCGCTCGGCGGCGTGGCCGCGTTCCGGCTGCGTCCGCTCGGCGGCTTGCGCCCGCTCGGGCTGGGCCGGGCGCCGCTCCATCGGCTCGCGGCCGCCGCCGAAGCGCTGCAGCGGGCCGATGCCCTCCAGGTCGTCCAGGATGGCGTTCAGCGCCGCGTCATTGGCCTGCGGGGCCGGCTTGTTGGGCTGGCCCTCCATGGCGATGGCGCGGTCCGTCCAGGCGGCGTCGTCCGTCACCTCGGGCCCGAACCAGGCCGGCGGCCAGAAGCGCGCCGCGTCCTCGCCCTCGGCGAACTCCACGTCCACCACGTCGACCGGCTGGGAGCTGAGGATCTTGGTGAGCTGCACCATCCGCCCCGCCGCGTCGAGGCGCGTGCGCTCGAAGCCGATCCGGGCCGCGCAGGCGTCCAGCAGCGCCTCCGCGTGGCGGCGCGGCACGTCGAATCGCTCTTCCTCGGGCGCGTCCTGGCCCTCGCGGGTGATCAGCACCAGCGTGCTGGCCTGCTGGCTGATCTCGACCGCCTGCTGCCGCTCGGTCTGCGTCGGAAGATAGCCGGTCACCGACCGTTCCGACACGCCGCGCTCCTTGCGCGCCAACCGCGCGAGCGCCGCCGATACAAGAAATCGACGAACCGATTTCATGGAGTAATCCCTTCCGATCACAATCGCGGGCCCGTCCGGGCCCCTGTACGCCCCCTCATGAAGTCTGCGCGAATGGCTTTTTCGCGTCAAACTTGCGTACGCAGGTGTGTCCTCGCCTCACGCGCATCCTTGACGGCGATCCGCCGGCCCGGCGAATCGCCGCGCGCGCCGCCCCGGCGGGCCCCCGCCGAAGCCGTGATCGTGAGTGCGCTGGCGAACCGGCGAAGCTCGGGCGAAGCGGGCGATGGAACGGGAACTTGGGTTCTCCGGTTTCCCCGCAGCCATGAGGTTTTGGAAGACATGACCTTTCGCCGGCTAACCGCGACGTTCGCAAAAGGCGCCGTCGCCGCCTCCATCCTGTGGGGCGCCCCGGCGGCGCCCGCCCTGGCCCAGGCCCAGGGGACGATCGCCGCCCCGAAGGCCGCCGCCCCGGCCGACGACGGCCAGTGGGCCATGCCGGCGAAGAACTTCGCCAACACCCGCTTCAGCGAGCTCAACGAGATCACGCCGGCCAATGTCGGCCAGCTCAAGGTGGACTTCACCTTCTCGCTGGGCGTCAACAAGGGCCAGGAGGCCCCGCCCATCGTGTCCGGCGACACGATGTACATCGTCTCGCCCTATCCGAACGTGCTCTATGCGCTCGACCTCACCAAGCCCGGCGCGCCGCTGAAATGGCGTTACGACCCCAAGCCCGAGGCCGCCTCGCAGGGCGTCGCCTGCTGCGACGTGGTCAATCGCGGCCCCAGCGTGGTCGACGGCAAGGTCTACATGTCGACGCTGGACGGCAACGTCGTGGCGGTGGACGCCGCCACCGGCAAGGAGGCCTGGAAGACCAAGGTCGCCGACATCAATGTCGGCGAGACGGTGACGATGGCCCCCTTGGTGGCGAAGGGGAAGGTGTTCGTCGGGAACTCCGGCGGAGAATACGGCGTCCGCGGCTGGATCCAGGCGCTCGACGCGAGCAGCGGCAAGCCGGTCTGGAAGGCCTACAACACCGGCCCGGACGCCGAGATTCTGATCGGGTCCGACTTCAAGCCCTTCTACGAGGCCGACCGCGCCAAGGACCTCGGCGTGTCCACCTGGCCGCCGGACGCCTGGCGCCAGGGCGGCGGCACGGTTTGGGGCTGGATCGCCTACGACCCGGACCTGAACCTCATCTACCACGGCACGGGAAACCCCGGTCCCTGGAACTCCGACCAGCGTCCGGGCGACAACAAATGGACCAACGCCATCTTCGCCCGGAACCCCGACACCGGCCAGGCCCGCTGGGCTTACCAGATGACGCCCCACGACCTGTTCGACTGGGACGGCGTCAATGAAAGCATCCTGCTCGACATCCCCTGGAAGGGCGAAATCCGCAAGACGCTGGTGCGCCCGGAGCGCAACGGCCACCTCTATGTGATCGACCGCGCCACCGGCGAAGTGCTGTCGGCGGAGGCCTACGCCGCCATCAACGCCACCTCCGGCGTCGATCTCAAGACAGGCCGCCTCGCCTATGTGAGCGACAAGCAGCCCCAGGTCGGCAAGGTGGTGCGCGACGTCTGCCCCACCGCCCCCGGCTCGAAGGACTGGAACCCCTCCGCCTTCTCGCCCGCCACCGGCCTGCTCTACATCCCCCACAACAATGTCTGCATGGACTGGGAGTCGGTCGAAACGAGCTACATCGCCGGCACGCCCTATGTCGGCGCCGAGGTGCGGATGAAGCCCGGGCCCGGCGGCCACATGGGCGAGTTCAAGGCCTGGAACATCCTGGAGGGCAAGCCCGCCTGGGTCATCACCGAGCGCTTCCCGGTCTGGAGCGGGGCGCTGGCCACGGCCGGAGACCTCGTCTTCTACGGAGACATGGAAGGCTGGTTCAAGGCGGTGAACGCCCGCACGGGGGAGATCGTGTGGAAGTTCAAGACGGCCTCCGGGATCATCGGCCAGCCCACCACCTACAAGGGCCCGGACGGGCGCCAGTACGTCGCCATCCTGTCGGGCGTGGGCGGCTGGGCCGGCGCGATCGTCTCCGGCGACCTCGACCCGCGCGACGGCACCGCCGCCAAGGGGTTCGTCAACGCGGTCCGGGATCTCAAGAACGTCACCACGCCGGGAGGGACGCTCTATGTCTTCCGCCTCCCCTGACCCGCGCGGCGGCCGCGCCGTCGCCGGCGTCGCCCTGCTGGCCGCCGTCGGCCTCGCCGCCGCAGGATGCCAGCGCGAGGAGCGCGAATACCGGCCCTTCCCGGTCGCCGACGAGAGCCGCGAGGCCATTGCGCTGACCACCAACTCGGCCGGACCCTCGGCCCCCGAGATCAAGGTCAGCGGCAAGGGCCGGACCTATGAGGCCAACGCCTACCACCAGAGCCAGGGCAAGAAATACTACGCCTGGTTCAACTGCAACGGCTGCCACGCCAATGGCGGCGGCGACTCCGGCCCGCCCCTGATGGACGACCGCTGGATCTATGGCGGCTCCATCGAGAACATCGTCCAGACCATCCGCGAGGGCCGGCCCAACGGCATGCCGTCCTTCCGCGGCAAGATCCCGGACGACCAGATCTGGCAGATCGCCGCCTATGTGAAGTCGATGAGCGGCGGGACCAGCTCGGATTCCGCCCCGCAGCGCAACGACGACATGCATGCGCGTCCCTCCGAGAGCCGCACGCCGCCGAGCCCGCCCGTCAACGGCGCGACGGCCCAGCCGGGTCCCCTGAAATGACGGCCGGCCGGGCGCCGGTCCTGCTTGCGCCGCTTCTCCTGGGGCTCGCCGGCTGCGAGCGCTGGCCCGCCGCCCTCGACCCGCACTCGCCGGAAGCCTCCTCCATCGCGTCGCTGATCTGGGGGTTCGTGGCCCTGCTCGGCGCCATCTGGCTGGCCGTGGTCATCGCCAGCCTGCTCGCCATCCGGCGCAGCCGCGCCGATGCGGCCTCGGCCGAACCGCACGCCTATGACGCGGCGGCCGAGCGCCGCCGGACCGCGTGGGTCAGCGTCCTGACGGCGGCGACGGCGGTGATCGTGCTGGTCCTCACGGGGTTCAGCTACGCCACGCAGCGCGTGCTCTTCGGACCGCGCGAGGAGGACCTGACCATCCTGGCCACCGGCCACCAATGGTGGTGGGAGCTGCGCTACGAGGACGCCGACCCGTCCAGGATCGTCGAGACCGCCAACGAGATCCATGTCCCGGTCGACGTGCCGGTGACCCTGAAGCTGGAGTCCTCGGACGTGATCCACAGCCTGTGGGTCCCCAGCCTGATGGGCAAGATCGACCTGATCCCCGGCCGCCAGAACTATCTGCGGTTCAAGGCTGCGGCGCCGGGCGTCTATCGCGGCCAGTGCGCCGAGTTCTGCGGGGTCCAGCACGCCCATATGGGCCTTCTGGTCGTCGCCGAGCCGGTCGAAGACTTCGAGCGCTGGCGCGACGCCCAGCGCCGGACCGCCGTGCAGCCTTCCGACCCCGAGCGTCAGGCCGGGCATGACGCCTTCCTGAAGCGTCCCTGCGTGATGTGCCACGCCATCCGGGGCGCCGGCGCGGGCGGCAGGTCCGGGCCGGACCTCACCCATGTGGGCGGACGCCGCACCATCGGGGCGGGGACGCTGCCGGTGACGCGCGGCGCGCTCGCCGCCTGGATCGTCGATCCGCACGGGGTGAAGCCGGGCGTCGACATGCCGATGGTCAAGCTCGATCCGGACGAGCTGAACGCCATCTCGGCCTATCTCGAGAGCCTCAAATGACCGACGTCGCAGCCCGCGTCCCGCCCGGCGCCGCGCCCGCCGAAGCCCGTGACGCGCTGCTGCGCGACAAGGACCTGCGCGACACCGGGCTCGGCCCCGGGGACCTGCACGACAGGCTGAGCGCGGCCTGGGGCTCGGGGCGCGGCCTCCTCGCCTGGCTCTCGGACGTCGACCACAAGGCGGTGGGGCGGCGCTACATCGCCACCGCCTTCCTGTTCCTGTTCCTGGCGGGCGCGGCGGCGGTCGCCATGCGGCTGCAGCTGGCGCGGCCGGAGTCGCGGCTGATCGGCCCGGACCTCTACAACCAGCTCTTCACCATGCACGGCACGACCATGATGTTCCTGTTCGCCGTGCCGGTGATGCAGGCCTTCGCGGTCTATCTGGTGCCGCTGATGGTGGGCACCCGCAACATCGCGTTCCCGCGCCTGACCCTGTTCAGCTACTATGTCTTCGCCTTCGGCGGAGCGATGATCTGGATCGCGTTCATGCTGAACATCGGCCCGGACGTGGGCTGGTTCGCCTACACGCCGCTCTCCGGACCCGAGTTCTCGCCCGGCAAGCGCTCTGACATCTGGGCCCAGATGATCACCTTCACGGAGGTGTCGTCGCTCGCCGTGGCCGTCTCGGTGATCGTCACCACCTTCAAGCAGCGCGCCCCCGGCATGACGCTGGACCGCATCCCCCTGCTCGTCTGGGCGATGCTGGTGACGTCCTTCGTCATCCTCTTCGCCATGCCGGCGGTGATGCTGGCCTCCAGCATGCTGATCATGGACCGGCTGGTCGGGACCCAGTTCTTCAACCATGCGGAGGGCGGCGACAGCCTGCTCTGGCAGCATCTGTTCTGGTTCTTCGGCCACCCGGAGGTCTACATCATCTTCCTGCCCGGGACCGGCTTCGTGTCCCAGATCATCGGCGCCTTCTCGCGCCGCCCGGTGTTCGGCTACATGGCGCTGGTGCTGGCCCTGGCGGCGACCGGCTTCCTGTCCTTCGGGCTGTGGGTGCACCACATGTTCGCGACGGACCTGCCGCAGCTGGGCGCGAGCTTCTTCACCGCCTCCAGCATGCTGATCGCCGTGCCGAGCGGCGTCCAGATCTTCTGCTGGATCGCGACGCTCTGGGGCAGCCGCCCTGTCCTGGCGACCCCGATGCTGTTCGTGCTCGGCTTCCTGTTCATCTTCGTGCTCGGCGGCATGACCGGCGTGATGGTCGCCTCCGTGCCGATCGACCTGCAGGTCCACGACACCTATTTCGTCGTCGCTCACTTCCACTACGTGCTGATCGGCGGCGCGGTGTTCCCGCTGATCGGGGCGGTCTATTACTGGTTCCCCAAGATCACCGGCCGGATGCTGAGCGAGCGGATGGGGCGCTGGAACTTCTGGCTCGCCTTCGTCGGCTTCAACCTGACGTTCTTCGTCATGCACATCCTGGGGCTGATGGGCATGCCCCGGCGCGTCTACACCTACCAGGCCGACCTCGGCTGGGGGCCGCTGAACCTCGTCGCCACGGCGGGGGCGCTGGTGCTGGCGGCGAGCTTCGTCCTGCTGGCCGTCAACGTCGTCGCGAGCCTGCGCTTCGGCGCCCGGGCCGGGCCAGACCCCTGGGGCGCGGGCACGCTGGAATGGGCCATGCCTTCCCCGCCTCCCGTCTACAATTTCGCGCGCGTTCCCATCGTCACCCACCGCGAGCCGCTCTGGGCCGAACCCGACGGCCTGCCGGTCGCGCATGGCCTGGCGGTGAACCAGCGCGAAGTCCTGGTCACCACGCTGACCGAGGCCCGGCCGGACCTGCGCGAGACCATGGTCGGACCCTCGATCTGGCCGCTGATCTCGGCCGTCGCGGTCGCCATCGCGTTCATCGCGTCGATCTTCTCGCCTTACGCGGTGATCTGGGGCAGCGCCCTGGTCGGGGCCGCGCTGCTCGGCTGGTTCTGGCCGAAATCGCCCAAGGAGGACCTGTGATGACGACAGTCCGTCCCGCAGGCCTGCGTCCGGGGAGGCGGTCGTGAGGATGCGCACGGTCGCGGATCTGTCGGGCCTGCCCACCTACGGATTCGGCTCCCGCAGCCCGATCTGGTGGGGCACGCTCGGCTTCGTCGCCATCGAGGGCATGGGTTTCGCGCTGGCGGTCGGGAGCTATCTCTACCTCCACCACCTCAATCCGCAGTGGCCGCTCAGCGCCGATCCGCCGAACCCCTGGCCGGGCGTGATCCTCACCGTGCTCCTGCTGGCGAGCCTCTGGCCGAACCGCCTGATCGACAAGGCGGCCCATGAGGAAAACCTCGCCGCGGTGCGCCGGCTCTCCGTGATCATGTCCGTGCTGGGCCTCGCCGCCATCGGGGTCCGCCTCTGGGAGTTCGGCGTCCTGCATGTGCGCTGGGACCAGAACGCCTATGGGTCGCTGACCTGGCTGATGCTGGGCCTGCACGCCACCCACCTGATCACCGACGTCGGGGACACGCTGGTGCTCGCCGCCCTGATGTTCACCCGCCACGGCAAGGGCAAGCGCTTCAGCGACGTCAGCGACAACGCCTTCTACTGGTACTTCGTGGTGGGGGCCTGGCTGCCGATCTTCCTCGTCGTCTATGGGATCCCGAGATGGTGAAGCCCCGCCCCACCCTCGCCGACGACGCCCTGCTCCCGGGCGAGCTGGGCCCCCGCCACCCCCGGTTCGGCTGGATGGGGCTGGCGCTCGGCCCCGGCGCCTGGGCCGTGAACACGCAGGCCAACCTCATCCTCACGCCTTTCGCCTGCGCGGCCGGACGGCCCTGGCCCGTCTATGTCTCCCTCGCGCTGGCGCTGGTCTCGCTCGCCGGGGCGGTCGCCTCGGCTGTCGTCTGGAGCCGCGCCGGCGGGCTGGCCCGCTACCGCGAGCGCGGCGACGGCAAGCCGGGCCTGCTCCTGGCCGGGATCGGGGTCGGCTCGGGCCTCCTCTTCGCCATCGTGATCCTCACCCAGGGCGCGGCCGGGCTCGTCTTCATCGGGTGCGAGAGATGACCCGGCGGCCGGCGCGTCCGGGGGCGATCGCCATGGCGGCCGCGGCGGCCTGGACGATGGCGGCCTCTCCGGCCCTGGCCCATGCGGGCCACGCCCACGCCGCGCCGGGGTGGTTCGAGGACGGCTGGGCCACGGGCCTGGTCGCCGTGGCGGGCGTCCTCTACGCGGCCGGCCTCGCCCGGCTCTGGCGCCGGGCAGGCGTCGGGCGCGGCGTCGCGGTCTGGCGGGCCGGCTGCTTCGCAGCGGGCTGGGCCGCGCTGGCCGCCGCCCTGGCGTCGCCCTTGGCCGGATGGTCGGACCGGGCCTTCGCCCTCCACATGATCGAGCACGAGATCCTGATGACGATCGCCGCGCCGCTGCTGGTGCTGTCGCGGCCGTTGCTGGGCATGCTGTGGGCGTTCCCGCCCGCGTCCCGCCGCGCCCTCGGCGGCCTGGCGACGGCCGGTCCCCTGGCGGCCGCCTGGGCGTTCCTGACCGATCCGCTGGCCGCCACCGTCCTGCACGGGGCCGCCCTGTGGCTCTGGCACATGCCGGCCCTGTTCACCATGGCGCTGGAGAGCCCGGTCTGGCACGCGCTCCAGCATGCGAGCTTCTTCGGCACGGCGGTGCTGTTCTGGTGGAGCCTGGCGAAGGGGCGGCAGGGACGGCCGGACTACGGGCCGGCCGTGTTCTGGCTCTTCGCGACCAGCATGCACACCGGCTTCCTCGGCGTGCTCCTGACGCTGGCGCCGTCGCCCTGGTACCCGGCCCAGGAGGGATCCGCCAACCCGTTCGGCCTCAGCCCGCTGGAGGACCAGCAGATCGCCGGGCTGGTGATGTGGGCGCCGGCGGGCCTCGTCTACGCCGGCGCGGCGCTGCTGGCGCTGGGGCTTTGGATCGGCGCCTCCGGGGCCAGGACCGCCGCCTCCTCGATCGGCCCGGGAGGACGCCATGTCCCGCTCGCGCGGTGAAACCGCCATGCTGCTGACGGGCGCGGCGGCCGGCGTCACGGCCGCCGTCGCCGCCGTCGCCCGCGTGATCGCGCCGCGGCGGGGGGGGGGGGGGGGGGGCGCGGGGGCGGGGGGGGGGGCGGGGGGGGGCGCGGGGGGGGGGGGGGGGGGGGG
>NZ_JBTAMK010000005.1:10373-347938 GCF_054796215.1 Alsobacter sp. SYSU BS001988
CCCCCGCCCCCCCCCCCCCCCCCCCCCCCCCCCCCCCCCCCCCCCCCCCCCCCCCCCCCCCCCCCCCCCCCCCCGCCGCGGACCCGGAGACGGAGGCGCAGGTTCAGGCCCAGGCCGAAGCGGAGGCCGAGCTGCACGACCCCGCCGACATCGTCGCGGCGACGTCCGCCTCCGCCGGCGGACGCGTCGGGCTGCTCGTCGCCGCGCTCGTTCTGGCGGCGATCGCCGCGGCCGGGTGGTTCTGGTCCGACTCGGCCTGGCGCAAGCGCGAGCAGGCGATCGCGCTGGCGGGAGCGGACCCGACCCGCGGGCCCGAGCTCTTCCGCCGCTATGGCTGCGGCGGCTGCCACCTGCTGCGGCCCGTCCCGCAGGCGAACGGACGGGTCGGCCCGCCGCTCGACGGCGTCGGCTCGCGCGTCTATCTGGCGGGCGTGCTGCCCAACACGCCGGACAACCTCGTGCGCTGGATCTACGATCCCCGCGGCGTCTCGCCCCGCAGCGCGATGCCGAACACGGGCGTCTCGGAGGCCGAGGCCCGCGAGATCGCCGCCTATCTGCTCAGCCGCTGAGGGCCGCCCTCATCGCGTCGCCGTGACATGCATGGCCTTGATGTCGCTGCGGTTCAGCCAGGCGATCTCCGGCGCCGCGGTGCCCATCATCTTGGCCACGACCCCGACCGGCACGCCATATTTGACCGCGTAGGACGCCATGATGGCCGTGCCTTTGTCGCTCGAGCCGCGGCTTGTGAAGGCGGTGTGCACCCCGATGCGGGCCGTGCGCGAGGCCAGCCGGCGCGACCCGGCCGCGAAGATCATGAAGCAGCCGCTGGCGCAGGTGTCGACCACATAGGTGGGCAGCCCGCGCCGGCGCACCGTCTCGGCGATCGCGAGGCTCTCGCCCAGGAACCCGCCCGGCGAGTCCAGCGCCACCAGGCCGACCCGCCGACGGGACTCGTCGAGCCGGATCAGCAGCTCGGCGAAGCGCAGGCTGTCGCCGGTGTCGATCTTGCCCTGGATGACGACGGCCAGCGGACCGCGCCTGCCGGGCTCGAGCACGCTGAACGTCGCCGCCGACGCCGGCGCCCCGGCGCAGAGGGCGCCGGCCGCAACGCAGAGCGCGGCCAAGCCGGCCCGCCAGACCCTTGAACCTGTAGGATGCATGAGACCCTCCCGCCCTGGCCTCAGGCTCGCTCCGGCCGGCCCGCGCGTCAACCGCTCGCCGTGCGGCCAATCGCGCCTGAGCAGCGCCGGGCCAGGGCGTCTGGCCCGCATTCTTTGCGTTTCGCGGCCGCCGTGCTTCCTTTCCGGGGGGCGCCGTTCGGGATGCGTCCGGTAGAGGGAGCGATGGGCGGATCCTGGCTGGGCGTCGCGGCGGCGCTGGCGCATGGGGTGATCGTGATCGCGGCGCTCGTGGTCGTGCCGGGCGACCGCAAGCCGTCCTCGGCGACGGCGTGGCTGCTGCTGATCACCGGCGCGCCCTTCCTCGGGCTGGCCCTGTTCCTGATGATCGGCGACCCGCGCCTGCCCCGCCGGCGGCGCGAGCTGCAGGCCCGGATGGGCGAGGCGATCGCGGCTTCGCTCGCCGCCCTGCCGCCCGAGCGCCTCGCGCTGTTCGACCCGCAGGTGCCCGCCCGGGACCGGCGGCATGTGGAGCTGGCCCGGAGCCTGGGCGGCATGCCGGCGACCGGCGGGAACAGGCTCGACCTGCTGTGGGGCTATGACGGCATCCTGGCCCGGATGGTCGAGGCGATCGACGCCGCCACCCGCTATGTGCATGTGGAGTTCTACATCGTCGCCCTCGACGAGACCACCGAGCCCCTGTTCGCCGCGCTGGAGCGGGCCGTCGGCCGGGGCGTGAGGGTGCGGCTGCTCTTCGACCAGATCGGCTCGCGCAAGTTCCCGCGCAAGCGGGAGATGCGGGAGCGGCTGACCCGGGCCGGCGTCGAGTGGCGTGCCATGCTGCCGATCCTTAGCGTGCGGGAGTGGCTGCGCTTCGACCTGCGCAACCACCGCAAGCTTCTGGTCATCGACGCCGCGGTGGCTTTCACGGGCTCCATGAACCTCATCGAACGGGGCTACCACCGCACGGACGGCCTCACCTACGAGGAGCTGTGCGTGCGCATCGAGGGGCCGGCCGTGCTCGAGTTCGACGCGGTCTTCGCGGTGGACTGGCTGTCGGAGA
The DNA here is from genome assembly GCF_054796215.1 of Alsobacter sp. SYSU BS001988. NCBI lineage: Bacteria > Pseudomonadati > Pseudomonadota > Alphaproteobacteria > Hyphomicrobiales > Alsobacteraceae > Alsobacter > Alsobacter sp. SYSU BS001988. The sequence goes on from NZ_JBTAMK010000005.1 coordinate 12,555, forward strand.
GCTTCGGCAAGCCGGGCGGGATCGCCGCGGCGGCGCCCCCCGCGGACGCCGGTTCGGCCGGGGCCGTGGCCCAGGTGCTGCCCAGCGGCTCGGGCTTCGACGACGAGAACAATCTTCGCCTCTTCACCGCGCTGGCGCACGCCGCCCGGCGCAGCCTGACGATCGTAACGCCCTATTTCGTGCCGGACGAAGCGCTGATGCTGGCCATCACCAGCGCCGCCCGCCGGGGCGTGACCGTGACGCTGGTCAACTCCGAAGCGGTCGACCAGGCCGTGGTGGTGGCCGCCCAGCGCTCCTTCTACGAGGAGCTCCTGCGCGCCGGGGTCGAGATCCGGCTGTACCGGGCGCCCGTGCTGCTGCACGCCAAGTCGGTCGTGGTGGACGACAAGATCGCCACCATCGGCAGCAGCAATCTCGACATCCGGTCCTTCACCCTGAACATGGAGGTTACGCTCGTGGTCTATGACCGCGCCTTCGTGGTCCGGCTTCGCGAGGTGATCGGCGGCTACGTCGCCAACGCCAGCCGCCTGACCCTGGAGGACTGGCGTCGCCGCCCCGTCCGCAAGCGCCTGGTCGAGAACATCGCCAGGCTCACCGCCGCCCTGCAGTGATCAGAACCAGCCCCGCACCTTGAACCAGACGAGCGGCAGCACCGCGCTGAGCACGATCGCCAGGACGGCGAGCGGGTAGCCGTACCGCCAGTCCAGCTCCGGCATGGCCTTGAAGTTCATGCCCCAGATCCCGGCGAAGACCGTCGGCGGAATGCCCGCCACCGACGCGATGGTCAGCACCTTGAAGACGTCGTTCTGCTCGATGGTGATGAAGCCCAGCACGGCGTCGAGCAGGAACTGCACCTTGTTGGCGAGGTGGCCCTCATAGTCGTTCAAGGAGGCGATGTCCTTGGTCACCGCCGCGAGGCGCACGCGGATCTCGGGCCCGATCCAGGCGTTCCCGACGTCGCTGGCGAAGGAGGCGATGCGGCCGACGCCGAGCAGGACGTCGCGCGCCTGCGACACCCGCTCCCCGATCCCGCCGAGATGGCTGAGCGTGACCCGCAGCCGCAGGGTGGAGCGGACCGCGTGACGGGGGTTGGAGGGATCGCCGCGAAACACCGACCGCGAGGTCTTCTCCAGCTGCGCGCCGAGGTGCTCCAGCACGTCCGCGCCGCGGTCGACGATGGCCTCCAGAAGCGCCACGAACACGCCGACGCCGCTGGCGAGCGTCTCGTCCTTGCGGATCTGCTCGGTCACGGCGTCGAACGCGGCGAGCTCGTCGTAGCGGATCGTCACCAGCAGCCTGGGCGACAGCACGAAGCCCGCCGGCGAGACATGGTGCTCGTCGTCAGGGCCGCGCCCCACCACCGGGGTGCTGAGATAGAGCACGTCGCCCTCGACGATCAGCCGGCTCGACGCCTCGATCTCGCTCAACTGGGCGCGGGACGGCGTCCGCAGGCGGGCGCGGCTCTCCACGAAGGCGCGCTCCTCGTCGGTGGGATCGAGCAGGTCGATCCAGATCACGCCGGGCGGCAGGTCCAGGCCGGTGCTGGCGCGCACGGCCCCGTCTTCGTCGCGGTAGAGCGTCAGCACAGGGCGGCCCGCCCCAGGCTGGGCGCAGCCGCGCGGAAGCGCTCCGCGTCGAGGCGCGACACGACGGTCTCGTGCGCCGCGGCCTCGTGCGGGAACCGGTCGGCGAAACGCCGCGCCTCGACGAAGCCGAGGCGCCGCGCGACGGCGAGCGAGGCGGCGTTGCGGGCGTCGACCCAGGTCTCCAGGCGCTCGAGCCCGAGGGCGTCGAATGCGAATCCGAGAGCCGCATGGCAGCCCTCCGTGGCGAGCCCGCGGCCCCACAGGTCCCGCCGCAGGATGTAGCCGAGGCCCGGCTCTCCCGTCGGGGCGTCGAGCAGATAGACGAGCCCGGCCGGCGCGCGCCGGGCCTTCAGCCGCAGCGTCCAGGCGCCATGGGCCGACCGGCGCAGCGCCTCGACGACCTCGCGGGTCTCGTCGGGATAGCGATGCGCCGGGCTGTCCCAGAAGCGCATGGCCTCGTCGTCCGAGAAGGCGTCGAAGAGCCCGCCCGCGTCGGCCCCCTCCAGGGGCGCGAGGCTGAGCCGCTGCGTCTCCAGCGCCGTCGCGTCGCGCATCACAGGGGCCGCCAGCGGCGTCCGTCGCGGGCCAGCAGTTCGTCCGCCTCGGCCGGCCCGGCGCTTCCGGCCGGGTAGGACGCAAGGGGAACGCCGCCCTTCTTCCAGGCGTCCAGGATGGGCTGCACGACGCGCCAGCCCGCCTCGATGTTGTCGGCCCGCTGGTAGAGCGTCTGGTCGCCGATCATGGCGTCGTAGATCAGCGTCTCGTAGCCGGTGCTGGGCTGCATCTGGAAATGGTCGGCGTAGGAGAAGCTCATCTGGACCCGCTCCAGCCTCACCTCCGGCCCGGGACGCTTGGCCCCGAACTGCAGCGAGATGCCCTCGTCCGGCTGGATCTGGATGATCAGCCAGTTGCCGGGGCAGCGCTCCACGCCCGTGCCGCGAAACAAGGCCAGCGGCGCGTGCTTGAACTGGATGGCGATCTCGGTGTCGCGCACGGTGAGCGACTTGCCCGTCCGCAGGTAGAACGGAACGCCGGCCCAGCGCCAATTGTCGATCATCAGCTTCATGGCCACATAGGTCTCCGTCTCGCTCTGGGGCGAGACGTCCGGCTCCTGGCGGTAGGCCCGCCGCGCTTCGCCCTTCACGGTCCCGGCGCCGTACTGGCCGCGGACGACGCGCGTCGCCGCGTCCTCGGGCGACAGGGTCTGGGTCGCGGTCAGCACGTCCTGCTTGCGGCTGCGCACCGCATCGGCCTCGAACGAGGCCGGCGGCTCCATCGCGGTCAGGGTGTAGAGCTGGAAGAGGTGGTTCGGCACCATGTCGCGCAGCGCCCCGGTGGTCTCGTAGAAGCGGCCCCGCTTCTCCACCCCGACGGTCTCGGCGACGGTGATCTGGACGTGATCGATATGGTCGCGGTTCCAGATCGGCTCGAAGAAGCCGTTGCCGAACCGGAACGCCATGATGTTCTGCACCGTCTCCTTCCCGAGGAAATGATCGATGCGGTAGATCTGGTCCTCGTCCAGCACGGTTCGGATCTCGGCGTTCAGCGCCTTGGCGCTGGCGAGGTCGTGGCCGAACGGCTTCTCGATGATGACGCGGCGCCAGGCCTCGCCCTCCTGCCGGGCGAGGCCGGCCTCTCCCAGGCGCCGGATCACCGGCCCGAACAGGGCCGGCGCCACCGCCAGATAGTAGAGCACCCCGCCCCGAGCCCCCCGCCCGCCCCGGCTGGCGGCGATCCGCTCGCCCAGGCGTTGGAAGGTCGAGGCGTCTTCGAGGTCGCCGGCGAGATACTCCATCCTGGCCACGACCCGCTCCCAGGCCGGGCCGTCGACCGCCGAGCCGGCCTCCTGGCCGGGCCGCGACGCCGTGAAGCGCTTCAGGGCGGCGGTGAGGTCGGCCTTCAGCGCGCCCTCGTCCTGCTCGGTCCGGCCGACGCCGATCACGGCGAAGTCCTCCGGCAGGAGCCCCCAGCGCGACAGGTTGTAGAGCGCCGGGGTGAGCAGACGGTGCGTCAGGTCGCCGGTCGCGCCGAAGATCACCAGCGTGCAGGGGCCGGCGGGATGCGCCACGGCGCGGCGTTCGGATGCGGTCTCCACGGCGCCCGGGTCGTTCATGGCTTGCCTCCTGATGCGGCGCGTCCGAGCGCAGGTCCCATGCGGCCTCGGCGCCGGCCGGCTCGCGCCGGCCTGAGGCCTCGCCGCCCCCGGGCCGCTGCACGCGAAAGTGTTGCAACCACGTGACGACAACTCGCGCAACGGCGGAGAGTTTGCCGCGGGCCTCCGATTGGCCCCGGGCTTGCACGACGCCCTGTGTCCGAAACCCGCGTCCGACCGGCTCGTCCGTCGATGCTGTCGGTCCGGCGCGGCCCCACTGTGGAGGGCCTCATGCGCGCGCTTGCGTTGGCGTCGATGGTTCTGGCTGCGTCACCGGCCATGTCCCACTCCTGGTATCCCTGGGAGTGCTGCTCCGACAAGGACTGCGAGGCGCTGCCTCCCGACAGCGTCCGCATCATGCCGAACGGCTATTTCCTGCCCAATGGCGAAACCATCGCGTTCCGCGACGTCCGGATGTCGCCGGATCGCGATTTCCACTGGTGCAGGCACGCCTGGGCTCGGGAGAGGGTGATCCAGCCGGCGGGCGACAAGGTCTGCCTGTTCGCCCCGATGGGCGGCGTCTAGCGCAGGGTCCGTCGCGGCCCGGGCCCGCCAGGGCCTCTGGGCCGCGGCGACCTCGTTACGGGCAGATATAGCCGCGCGCGCCGTCCGGAGCGCAGCGCGCCCCGTTGGGCAGGACGACGCCGCCGCGTCCGTCCGGGTTCACCCGCGCGCCGTTCGGCAGCGTGAAGCCGCCGGAGGGATCGGCCGCCACGACCGCGCCGTCCGGCAGGATGTAGCCGCCCGAGCCGTCATAGCTGATCCGCTTCGCGCCCGGACTGACCGGCTGGACGGCCGAAGGCGACGACGGAGCGGAGACCCTCGTGGTCGAGGGCATGCAACCCGCGACGCCCGCCGCGACCAGGACGATCATTCCGATGCGCATTGAAAACCCCATTGTTACAGCCCAACCTGGGCCATTAAACCCGAATGCGGACGCCTGCCAAGCGTTCCGCGACGTCCCGGAAAGCGGCCCGATCCGCGGCCGATGTCACAAAAAGCACACAGGGCCGGGCGATGCGGCCCGACACGCGCCAGCACGCGTCCGGCCCAGCCCCAGGAGCGCAGCATGACCCGCAATGTCCGAGTCGTCATCACCGGCCGCGTGCAGGGGGTCGGCTACCGCGCCTGGACCGAGCGCCACGCCGTCCGCAGGGGCCTGTCCGGCTGGGTGCGCAACAGGGCCGACGGCTCGGTGGAGGCGGTGTTCTGCGGCGAGCCGCAGGCCGTCGACGACATGCTGCTGGCCTGCCGCCACGGGCCCCGGATGTCCGAGGTGGCCCAGGTGACGGCGGTCGACCACGCCGAACCCGTCGCCGCCGGCTTCGCCATGCTGCCGACCGCCTAGCCGCGCTCCTTCAGGATCAGCATGACGTTGCGCACATAGATGAACACCGACAGCGCCTGGCCCAGGATGATGACCGGTTCTCGCCGGACGATGCCGTAGACCAGCGTCATCAGGCCGCCGAGCAGCGAGAAGAACCAGAAGGCCATGGGCATGACGCTGCGCCCCGCCCGCTCGCTCGCGATCCACTGCACCAGGAAGCGCGCCGTGAACAGCAACTGGGCGCCGATGCCGAAGGCCAGCCAGAAGTCGAAGCGGGCGATGAAGACGTCCCAGAGGTAGTCGGCGAGGCCGTGCGAGAAGGCGACGAGCATCAGGCGTTCTCCCGCGGGGCCCCGGACGGCTGGATCTCGACGGCCTGCGGGACGCGCCGGCGGCGGCGGATGAGCCACCACACGCCGGCGAGGTCGAGGATGCCCACCCAGAGACGGTCGAAGAAGCCGTAATTCGACACCCCCGTCAGGCGCGGGCGGTCGATGACGTCGACCAGCACGACCTCGTAGCCCTCGCGGCGGACCAGGGCCGGCATGAAGCGGTGGAGCGCGTCGAAATAGGGCAGCGCCAGATAGGCCTCGCGGCGCACGGCCTTGAGGCCGCAGCCGGTGTCGCGGGTGCCGTCCTTGAGGACGCGCGAGCGAACGCCGTTGGCGACGCGCGACTGCAGTTTCTTGAAGCCCGTGTCCTTGCGGCCGAGGCGCTGGCCGGCGGCCAGCCCGGCCCGCGGCCCCGCCGCCTCTAGCGCGGCGACGAGCCGGGGGATGTAGGCCGGGTCGTTCTGGCCGTCGCCGTCGATGGTGACCACGATGGGGGCGCGGGCGGCCCGCGCTCCGGTCCGCACCGCGGCGCTCTGGCCGCAGCTCTGGGCGTGGCGGATGCAGCGCAGCCACGGGCGCGCAGCCGCAAGTTCGCGCAGGACGGCCGGCGTGCCGTCGCTCGAGCCGTCGTCGACATAGACGACCTCGAACGGACCGTGCGGCGCGCACGCGGCCTCGATCTCGGCGACCAGCGGGCCGACATTGTCCTGCTCGTTGCGCACCGGGACGACCACGCTGATGCGCGGCGGCGCGGCGGCCTCCGGGCCAGCCTCGGGCGTGACGCTCATGGAGGGCTGGCCTTCGGCGCGGCCGCGTCCGGCGCGGGTTCGGCCGGCGCGGGCTCGGCCGGCTTCGGGGCCTCGGGGGCGGCCGGCGGCGGCGTGGGCTCGGACGTGGACGCGTTGGGCGGGGATTCGGCCTTGGGGGCGTCGGCCGCCGGCGCGTCGGGCTTCGCAGCCTCGGCCGGAGGGGCCGGAGCGGGCGCCGCCGGAGCAGGCGCGGAGGCGTCGCGCAGATAGACGCCGATGTCGAGCCGGCGCCCGCCATTGAGGTTGAGGCCCTGCACCCGCTCCGTCAGGCGCGGGGTGAGCCCCTCGTTGCGGGCGGCCTCGATGAATTGCGGCTCCATCGACCGCACCACGAAGGCGATGCGGCATGGCGACTGCGCCAGGAAGCGGGCGGCCCCCTCGCCGTCCGTCATGGCGAGGTCGGTGCCTCCCAGGAAGACGAGGCTGGGCTCGCGGTATCCGGCGGTCGCCAGCGCCGGCGCGGCGCAGCCCGCGCCTTGCCCGGCCGTCCGGGCCGCGGCCATGAGCCTCGGGCTGAGAGCGGTCGTCCGGAACGCGGGCAGCGCGAAGGCGTAGACGCCCCAGCACACCGCGAGCGCGGTCAGGGCCGCGTAGATCGCGGAGGTGCCGAACAGGCCGTCCACGATGGCGCGCCAGGCCAGCGCCGAGAGCGCGACCGCGCCCGCCAGGATGGCGAGCGCCGCGACGGGCAGCGTGCGCTCATAGTGGAAGAACCCGACGGCCACGGCGCCCAAAAGCGCGACCGCCACCAAGGGCAGCAGCGCGGCTACGACCTTGGGGCCCCAGCCGCGCAGGGCGAGAGCGCCCTGCTCGGCCGCGATGCCGGTGAGGATGGCCAGCGCCGGGTAGAGGGGCAGCACGTAATGCGGCAGCTTCGTAGGCACCAGCTCGAAGACGATCCACATCGGGATCGCCCAGGCCAGCGCGAAGAGCACGGTCGGCGAGCGCCGCGCCCGCCACACGAAGGGCAGAGCCAGCAGGAAGAAGGGCGCGAGCGGCCAGGCGGTGGCGAAGAAGGCCGCCAGATAGGACCCCGGAGGGGCGCCGTGGGATTCCTTGCCGGAGCCCACCTTGGCCAGCATGTCCTGTCCCACCGCCTCCTGGAAGAAGGCGCCGCCGCTCTTCAGCGTGATCGCCACCACCCAGGGGGCGACGATGAGGACGACGAGCGCGAGGCCGGGCAGCGGCCGCAGCCGCTTCAGCCAGGCGGCGCGGCGGTCCGCGACGGCGAGCGTCAGCGCGGCGAGCCCGACCACCGCCGGCGTGATCGGCCCCTTCACCAGGACGCCCACGCCGATGGCGGCCCAGAACGCCGCCGCCCAGCCCCAGGAGAGGCGCCAGCCCCGGTCGTCCTGGTTCATGTAGACGCGGGCCAGCGCGGCCATGGCGATCGCCACCGTGGCGGCGACCACGGCGTCGGTCTTGGCCAGGCGCGCCTCGACCCCGAGCAGGATCACCGAGGCCGTGAGGAGCGCGGCGACGAAGGCCGCCCTGCGCGTGGAGAGCGCCACGGCGGCCGCATAGGTGAACAGCACCGTCAGGATCGCGCCCAGCAGCGAGGGCAAGCGGTAGAGCCAGATCGTGGTGCGGGCGGCGGGAAGCCCCAGCGCCTCGCCGGCGGACACCGCCGCGGCCTGCATCCAGTAGATCCCGACGGGCTTCTTGTGGCGCGCCTCGCCCTGGAAGCGGATGTCGACGGGGTCGCCGGTCTCCAGCATCTGCTTCGACGCCTGGGCGAATCGCGGCTCGTCCCGATCCATGGGCGGCATGCCGCGCAGGCCCGGCGCGAACAGGGCCAGGCAGATCACCACCAGCATCGCGGCGGCCCGCGCGTGGCTGGCCTCGACGAAACCGAAAAGGCGCTCGAAGAGCGGCGGAGAGGACATGGACGACCCCGGCAGAGCCTCGCGTGTGAGAGGCGGCCCTCCCGAGCCGAGGCGGCCCGGCGGGAGGCATAAGGGCTTTCGCGGGAATTTCCAACCCGCTCGAGTCGCGGGAGGCGATCGGGGGCCGGCGGGGGCCGGGGCGAGGCTGTCGCGCCGGGTGCACCTCATGCCCGATGCGGTCAAGACGGCGATGTGCGCTGCCGCACATCATTCAGGTGAAAAGAACCAAGACTGGGCCCTGGGCGTCGCCTGGGCTGAACATGGGGTTGGCACGTGTCGAAAGTATCCGCCTTGACCCATGAGTTCGCCCGTCAGCTTCGCGCCATCGGGCGTCGGTCGGCGCTGAGCGACCAGGAGCTCCAGGCTCTGGTCAGGGCCGTTCGGCTGACGCTGGCCGCGCCGTCGCCCGCCATGCTGCGGGCCGGCTGGGGCCACCATCTCAATCTGACCGACGAACTCGGCCTGGAATTCGCGCAAGACGACTATTCGCGGATGATGGAAGCCGCTTTCGCCTCCGCGGAAAGCAGTTTCGAGCCGGACGACGCCGGTCAGGACTGTTTCAACCTCGTCGAACGCGCTTCCGACGCTCCTGTCGCCTCGTAATCGAGCCGGCTCGGCCGTGTTGGCGGGCCTGCTTTGTAGGTTCCGAGCGGCGAAGTCCAGTTCCCGACCGGCTGTGTCCTTTCTGTGACGGTCGAATGATCGGAATCAGAGTAGTATCCAGACATTGCAACTTCCTCCCTGACTTCGGCCCCGCTCCGGCGGGGCCTTTTCTATGCGCAGGCGGAAACGGCCCCGGCTTGCGTCGAATTGGACGCATTTCGGCGACGAACCGATCACGGGTTCGTGGGAGCATTCAGGCGTGGGGCGGAGATCCGCAAAGACCATGATGATGCGCCGGAACGAAAGCTTCGCCGAACTGCAGGTCGCCAACTCCCTGCTGCGCAGCGCTCTCACCGACCTGACCACCGCCTTCGCCCTGACCCATCCGGGAGACGCGGTCCGGGAACTGGAGCGGCTTGCGCTGCAGTGCCGGGAACGGGCGGCCTACATCCTGGGACGCATCCCTCCCGACGCGCCGCGCAGCGCCGTGCTGGAGGAGATCTCCGACCAGATCTTCGACGCCCTGCTCGACGCCAAGCTGCGCCTGGCCGTCCGCCCGCCGCCCGAACCGCTTCGCCCCGCGCCCGATCGGATCGCGCTCGCGGGCTCCCGGGCCGGCTGACGCCGCGCCCGCCGGGCGCTTTTGCCAATCGTCAAATCTCGTTAACCATCGCGCGAAGTCATGCGTGACTTGTCCCGGATCCTGACGTTCGTGTTAACGAATCGTTAAGGAGTCGCAGGATGAGGCTGATCGACGTCGCCCGGTGCCCTCGCTGTCTGGGCGCCATCGCGCCTCTCGGCGAGCGCTTCGCTTGCCAGAACGCAGAATGCGGGCTGTCGAAGCGCAGCTTCATGAGCGTCAGCGGGCAGCCCGTTCTCGTCGATTTCGAAGCCAGCATCTTCACCGAAGGCGCGTTCCAGGACGGCCGGGGATCGGTTCGCCCCCGCGACGACACCGGAAGGTCGCTGAAGACCCGCCTGAGGGAGCTCGTGATCGGCAGCAATCCGGTCGCCGCCGCCATGTGCGCGCGCCTCGTCCGGGAGGCCAAGCGCGAGCGGCCGAGGCCGGCCATCCTCGTCATCGGCGGCGGCGCGGTCGGCTCGGGCGCCTCGGAGCTGTACGAAAGGGACGACATCGATCTCGTCTGCACGGACGTCTACGCGTCCCGCCACACCCATTACGTGGCGGACGCCCACAAGCTCCCCTTCGCCACGGGCGCGTTCGACGCCATCTGGATCCAGGCGGTGCTGGAGCACGTGCTCGATCCGGCCATCGTGGTGGCGGAGATCCACCGGGTGCTCCGCCCCGGCGGACTGGTCTACGCCGACACGCCCTTCATGCAGCAGGTCCATGAGGGCGCCTATGACTTCACCCGCTTCACCCTGAGCGGGCATCGCTGGCTCTTCCGGAGCTTCGAGGAGGTGGACTCGGGCCCGGTCGGCGGCGCCGGCACGGCGACGATCTGGTCGATCCGCTACCTGCTCCGGGCGCTCGGCGCGCCGGACAAGGCCGCGACGGCGCTCACCCTGCCCTTCTTCGCGCTGCGCTTCCTCGATCGCGTCGCCCGGCGCCGCAACAACGCGGACGCGGCCTGCGGCGTCTATTTCATGGGCAGGCGCAGCGAGGCGCCGATCCGGCCGGCCGACATGCTGGCCTATTACGAGCGCCAGGCGGCGCAGCCGCGGTCCCGTCCGCGCGCCGACGGCCTCACGGCGGCCGAGGCCTGATCAGCCCTTGGCCCGCAGCGTCTGGCCGGCGGCGAGGCCGGCCAGCATCTCCGGCAGGCTGAGGACGCCATTGGCCACCCGGCCGGCCTCCTCGCGGTCCAGGCCGCGCTCCGGGCCGTAGTGGATCCAGCACACCGACGTCATGTTGACGGCGCGGATCAGGAAGAATCCCGCGCCTTCGAGCAGCTGCCACGGCAAGGGCAGCCTCTGGAAGTTGACGGGCGCCCAGGCGGTTTCCGGCGGGTCGATCGCGCCCATCAGGACCGGGATCTGGGCGATCGCTCCCGCAGTCCACAGCGCGTCGTCGAGGAGCAGCCGGTCCTTAGGGTCGCCGTCGTCGATCGAGAGTTCGCCCGCGTCCACGAAGGCGAGGCGCAGGCCAGTCGCATCGGCGACGGCGTAGCCCCCGGTCTCGCGCGAGACCGACCACGGCGGCGGAAAGTGTCGCAATTCGGACATCACGCGCAGCAATGGCCGTCATCCATGGCCAGCGCAAGGGGCGCCTCCCGCTTCGCCCCCGGCGAGCGGCGTGAGCTTCGCCTGTTAGCGCACCAAATGTTGCGGGGGCATTTGCCATGAAGCACGCTCCGGCGCCACTTAAGGGACCCCCGATGCCCGACGCCCTAATCCAACGCGCGGACGAACTTCTCCGCCAATCCAGCATCGAGCTCGCCCACGCCAGGACGCTGCGGGAGGAGCTGCGGACCGCCAGGGTGCTCACGGCGGAGGCCGTCCGCCAGTTGGCCGATTTTCGTCGCCGCCTGACGGAGGAACGCGTCAGCGAGGCCGCGGCGCGCGGCTCGCAGAACGGCTGAACCGGGACCCACCGCCCTTCAATTGAAGGTTCGTGCGCGAGTGAACATGGGCGGCGGCGGCGGAACGCTCGCTGCGCCCCGGCCATTTTGGCGCCCCACTAGGGCCATACAGCATACATGAAACTACCCGTCGCCGGCTGCGTCGCAAGCCGGCGCCCACGGAGTTGTTGCTGGACGATGCCCGAACTCAGGATCTACCCGCTCTACGCCAAGACAGACGGCTCGGTGGTGTCGCTCGGCGACGTGCGGTCCTTCGATGACGCGGCGGCGGTCGTGACGGCGGCGCGCCACATCCGCGAGCAGGCGGACCTCGGCACGATCGGCGCCGAGGACGTGGTGTGGATGATGGGACCGGGCGGCCGGGTCGTCCTCAGGCCGGTCCAGGTCAGCCAGGCCCCCGCCCCTCCCCCTCAGCCGATCCGGGCGGCGCCCGTTCATGTCCGGCCGCGCAACAGCCCGCCCTTCTGCGGCTGCGAGGTCTGCGGCTCCGGGCGGCGCTGGGGCCTGCGCCACGACGCGGTCCGCCCGATCGCGGGACTGCCGGAGCTTTCCGGCCCGTGGCGCCGCTTCGAGGCGGCGGGGCTGGAGCCCGCCGCGCCCGCCTGAGGCTGCGGCTAGGGCGCGGCCATGAACGTGTCCGCCGCCTGGAAACGGGCGGCCCCCGACATCTCCCGCGCCTCGAAGACGACCGGGCCGGACGCCGCGCCGGCGCCGGTCAGCGTCGCCCGGACCTCGACCGTGGCGTCCCCCTCCGCCTCCACGGTCTGGCTCCCGATCAGCGCCAGAGCGACGTCTGCGCCGCCCTTCACGGCGATCGCGAAGGTCCTGGCGCGCCGGTCCTTGTTGACCAGGCGCAGGGTGTATCCGTTGCGGACCCTGCCGTCGGAGAGGCGGACGGCCGTCGGGTTGCGGTCATGCAGGACGGTGAGCGACCCGGCCGCGCGCTGCGCCAGCGCGACGCCCATGCCGCCTGCCAGCGCCAGCGCCGCTGCGGCGAGGCCCAGGGTCTTGGGCCGGATCACGCGCCGGCTCTGCGGCTCGCGGCGGCGGCCGCGCTCGATATTGGTCCAGCTCTCATAGGCGATCAGGCCGGTCGGCCGGTTCAGCTTCGTCATGACGCCGTCGCAGGCGTCGACGCAGAGCCCGCAATTGATGCAGGCGAAGTTCGGCCCCTCGCGGATGTCGATGCCGACGGGGCAGACCGTGACGCATTGCAGGCAGTCGACGCAGTCCCCGGCGGGCTCGCCGGCGGCGCGCAGCTGCTCGGCCTTCTTGGCCGAGCCTCGCGGCTCGCCGCGATAGTCGCGGTAGTTGACGGTCAGCGCCTCGGGATCCCAGATCGCGCCCTGCAGCCGCGGCCACGGGCACATGAAGGTGCACACCTGCTCGCGGGCGAAGCCCGCCAGCAGGTAGGTGAGGCCCGCGATGATGGCGACCCACGCATAGGCCAGCGCAGAGGCCTCCCCGGCCAGGAGGTCGCGCAGGGTCTGGGGCGCGTCGCCGAAATAGAGGACGAGGCCGGCGCCGGTCCAGGTCGCGATGGCGAGCCAGGCGGCGTGCTTGGCGGCGAGCTCGGCGATCCGCCTCGGGCCGAGCCCGGCCTCGCGCTTGCGCAGCCTTTCGCGCCTGTCCCCCTCGATGGCGCGCTCCACGGCGAGGAACAGATCCGTCCAGACGGTCTGCGGGCAGAGGAAGCCGCACCAGACCCGGCCCGCCACGGCGTTCAGGAGGATCAGGACGAGCGAGGCGAGGATGAGCAGTCCGGTGAGGTAGTAGAGCTCCTGCGGCCAGATCTCGATGAAGAACAGGTAGAGCCGGCCCTTGACGAAGTCGAAGAGCACGGCCTGGCCGGGCGCGTCCGGCCCGCGGTCCCATCGCAGGAAGGGCAGCAGCCCGTAGACGGCGAGGCAGAGCGCCAGGGTGGTCCATTTGATCCGCCGGAAACGGCCCTTCACCGATTGCGGCGTGACCGGCCCGCCGCGCCTGGGCGCGTCGGCCTTGCGGCGGGGAGCGCTCGGCGCCGCCGGCGCGCGGACAGGCGCATCGGCTTGCGGGAGGGGCCGGCGGCGGGCGTGGGAGATGTCGAGGGCGACCATGGGAGCTCCGGGGGAACGACGTCCCCCACCCGTAGTCCGAACCGCGGCGCGGCTGTTTGTCGGGGAGCAAAGACCGGAGCGGTCGCCGCGCCGGGCCCGTCAGGCGCGCGGCGACAGCCAGGACCGGATGCGGGACGCCAGCGCCGGGACCAGGCCGGCGTCGTCCCGGACCAGGCGGAAGCCCAGATTGGTGGGCGGGGCGCCGACCGAGCAGCCGCCCGCGCGGGCGTCGCGCACGAAATCGGTCACATAGGCGCGGTGCTGCCCTTCCACGACGCGCACGCCGCAATTGACCGTGCGTGGGCCGGTCGGCTCGCCGGAGGCGTCGAGGCCCTGGCGCAGGAAGCAGGTGTCGGTCCACTCCCAGACATTCCCGGCGAGGTCGGCGAGGCCTCGCCGGTTCACCCCGAAGCCCCCGATGGGGCGCGGCGCCTTCTCGGCGAACGCCGGGCGGGCCGATTCCTGCTCGTATTTGGCCAGCCAGCGCTGGCTGAAGGACTCCGTTCCGTCGTCGCCCAGGACGGCGTCGTCATGGAAGCGTTCCTGCGCCGCATAGGCCCATTCGGCGTCGGTGGGCAGGCGCCAGGCCTCGCCCGTCTGGCGCGAGAACCAGGCCGCATAGGCGGTCGCGTCCTGCCAGCTCACGCCGGTGGCGGGCAGGTCGGGCCGGCCGCCCTCGCCGCCGCTCCGGCGGTCGCAGGCGCCGGCCGCGACGCAGCGGTCGAATTCGGCGGCGCTGACCTGGCGCTGCATGACGATCAGCGGCGTGCTGAAGGCGTAGGTCCGCAGCGGCGCGTTGACGGTGCGCCCGGCCTGGGCGAAGTCGCCCGCGACCCGATACTGGAAGGCGCCCGGCGCCACCGTCACCACCGCGGGGCGTTCGGACGGCTCCGTCGGGAGATGGGCCAGGCCGGTCGCGCCCGCCAGCGGCGCGGCGGCCAGGAGGGCGACCTTGAGGACGAGCTTGGTCTTGACGATCGCAAGCATGGCGTGAGCCTCCGCGAGCAAGGGAGGAGCGGCCCGCCTCGGACGGGCCGCCCCGGGCCGTCAGTGCTTGTGGGCCGCCGGAGCCATGTCGAGCGCCCCGGTCTTCTCGCCGGCGCCGATCGGGCCGGGAGGCGTGACCTGCTTCATCAGGTCGTCGTTCCACTTGCCCTCGACCTTGAAGTGCGCGGTCGCGCCCAGCTCCACGGCCTCGATGAGGTTGTGGTTCACATAGGCGTAGATGCCCGGCTGCTTGAAGGCGTAGAGCGCCGCGCCGGCCGATCCGCCGCGGATGAACCAGGTCTCCAGGTCCTTCTCGGGCCGGTTGGCGAATTTGCCGCTCTCCCACACATAGTCGCCATGCCCGCCGATCAGGTGCGGACGGGTGTCCCGGTTCGCCTGGCTGTGGACCAGCAGCACCTGCTCGCCGACCTTGGCGGTGAGCGCGTTCTTTCCCGTCAGGGCGCCGACCTTGCCGTTGAACACCTCATGGGTGGGGATCAGCTTGCGCATCACCTCGACCTGCTCGGGATAGGCCTCGCCGGCGCTCTCATAGGACTTGAACTTGCCCTTCTCGTCGCGCGGAACGTAGAAGTCCTGCTCGCCGATGTAATAGGCCTTGTCGTAGCGCAGCGTCTTGCCGTTCTCGTCCTTGAGGCCGTCGCGCGGCAGCACCATCACGGCGCCGTTCATGCCGGAGGTGACGTGCCAGGGGATCATCGCCCCGCCCGGCGCGCAGTGATAGACGAAGACGCCGGCCCGGTCCGCCTTCCAGCGCAGCACGGTCTGTTCGCCGGGGTTCACCATGGTGAGCTCGCCGCCGCCCAGCCCGCCCGTGGCGGAGTGGAAGTCGATGTTGTGGGCCATCTGGTTGGTGTCGGGGTTGACCAGCGTCAGCTCGACATAGTCGCCCTGGTGGACGACCATCAGCGGGCCGGGCACCGACCCGTTGAACGTCATCGCGTGGATCTTCGTCCCCTCGTTGTCGATGACGAGCTCCATCTCCTGGATGGTCATCTTGAACTGGACGACCTTGGGGCCGGACTTCGTGGCCTGCTCATGGGCGTGGATGAAGGGCGGCGGGACGAGCTCGACCTGCTCGCGGGGGAGCTTCGCGACGTCGTCGGCGAGCGCCGGGACGGCGGCGACGAGGGAGGCGAAGGCGGCGGCTGCCATCATGGCGCGGCGGGTGAACATGGAAGTCTCCGTGGGTTGATTTCTTTGTTCCACGGATGAGACCATGCGCCGCGGCCGGCCTGTCTTCTTTGCTGCGCGACAAAGTTCGCGAGATCTTGTCGCGGCGGCGCCGGCCCGGCGCCTCAGGCCGCCAGCGCCGGGGAGGAGAACACCGCCTCCTCCAGGCGCTCGAGCACGTCGGCGAGCCTGTCGTGCAGGGTGCGGGCCAGCGAGTCCCGGTTCAGCGGAACGGCGCGGGCGGCGCGCGCGGCGCAGTTGATCGCGAACTGGACGTCGGCGAGCGGCAGGTCGGCGCGGACCTGCCCGTCCCGCGCATGGGCCCAGCCTGCGTCGGCGATGGCGCGCATCCGGGCCGCGGGGCGGTGGTCGCCGGCATGGAAGCCAAGCGTCTCCGGCGGCAGCGCGACGAGGAGCTCCAGCGCGGAGAACTGCGCGGCGGGCATGCTCAGGCGGATCTTCATGGCGTCGTCCCCACGGCGAAGGCGCGGGTTCGCGCCGGCCAATCCAAGATGTAGACGGCCGGGAGCCCGCGCTGAATACGTCAATGACCCGATGCGTGTTTCGCCGGAGCGCCGCGCCCGTTCAGAACCAGGCCAGGAGCCCCGCCAGCGGGTCGCGGCCGATCAGCAAAGCGTGGCCCTGGCCCACGAACCACGCATAGAACAGGAGCGCGGCCGCGGCCGGCGGGCCCAATTCGCCCCAGCGCGCGGCAGGGGCCCTGCCGCCCAGCAGCGCCGCGAAGGGCAGGATCGAGGTGCGGCCCGCCAGCTCGGTCCAGCGGGCCTCTCCGAGGCGCAGCCGCGACTTGCGGTCGAGCAGCGCGAAGCCGGCGGCCGAGAGCGCCGCCATCGCCCCGAAGGCGACGACCGGGACGAGCCTCCCGTTCGGCGGGATGTGCGCGGCGGCCCAGAGCAGCAAGCCCCACAGCACGGGATGGCGCGTGACGCTGACGATGGCCGGCGCCTCGCCGCCCGCCCGCAGGCTGATCGAGAGCGGGTTGGGGGCCATCAGCCCCGCCAGGATCAGGACCAGCGAGAACGGCGTCGCGACGAACGGCACCAGCCACTGCCAGGCCGCCGGCTCCCACAGCACGACCGGCTCGGCGGCGAGCCCCGCCCGGACCACCCACGCCAGCAGCGCCAGCGACAGGACGGAGTAGCCGGCCAGATAGGCGGGTCGTCCCACCCGGGCGATCAGCCAGGGCCGGACTCCCGGGGCCGACGGAACCAGATGGGCCAGCAGGAAGGCGCCGAGCGCCGCGAGGAACTGCGTCATGGAATGCTCTTCGCCCGCCTGCGGCGCGGGCGTCTTTGTCTGGGGTCAAGGTCCGCCGTCGGAGCGCCGGGTTCGGCCCGCCATCGGCGAGGTGCTTGTCGGGGAGCAAAGACCCCCCTGCCCGGCCGGCTAGGATGGTCGCTCAGAAGGAGGTCCTCCATGGACACGATCACGTCCGACATGCTGGTCGACGACGTCATGCGCCGATGGCCCGGCACGATCCGCGCCTTCCTGGACGCCAGGTTCCTGTGCGTGGGATGTCCGATCGGATGCTTCCACACGGTCGCGGACGCCTGCCGGGAACACCGGACGGATCTCGCCGCCTTCCTGGCCGCCCTGAACGCCGCCCTCGGCGAGGCGCCGGCCCTGGCGGACGCGCCCGTCTAGCGGGCGGAGGCCCCCTTGCGCTCGGCGAGGCCGAACAGGCGGTGGGGATCCAGCACGACGATGCGCTGGCGTCCGCCTTCGACGAGGCCCTGGTCCTCCCAGGCGCTGAGGATGCGGCTGACGGTGTGCAGCGTCGTGCCCGTCATCTCGGCCACGTCCTGGCGCGTGATCGGGAAGTCGATCTCGACGCCGCGCTCCAGCTTGCGGCCGGCTTGCTGGACGAGGCGCAGCAGCGCATGCGCGACCCGGCGCTCCACGTCTTCCGTCGACATCTCGACCACGCGCACATGCGCGTCGTTGAGCCTCGACCCGACCGTCTGCAGGGCGCTGGCGGCGAGCGAGGGACAGCGGGCGACGAGCCCGGGCCAGGCCGTCGAGGGCCAGACCAGCATGACGCTGTCCACCACCGCCGTCGCGGTGGCCGGGTAGGTCGGCCGTCCCATCTGGACGGCGATGCCGAACATCTCGCCCGGCGCCACGTAGCGGATCACCACCTGCTGGCCCGCCGGGGTCAGCTTCACCACCTGAAGGTTGCCGTGCAGCAGCACGAAGAACGAGTCGGCCTCGCGATCCTGCTCGAAGGCCGCGCCGCCCTTGGGCAGCCGCACCGAACGGGCCTGGGCCAGAACCTCGTCGAGCTGCTCCGGGCCGATCCCGGCGAAGATGGGCATCCCGAGGACGAGCGAGCGGTCAAGGGCGGCCATCGGGGGAGCTCCATCGGGTCGGGGGCGCATGCGGCCGGGCCGGCGCCTGCGGGCCGCCGCGTCGCCGCCGATGCGACCATCCTACGCCGCCGCCCGCCCCGCCATTCGGATGGCTACGGACCGCGGGCGGGCATCTCCCCTCAGTTTGCGCTCCGACAAACACGGTTTCGCGGGCCGGGCCTATCACGATGGCGGCCCCGCGGGGCCTCGAGCGTCCATTCACAGGAGATCACGATGCGCCACGCCGCCGTTCTCGGATCCATCATGCTGGCCGCCCTTTGCGGCGCGGCGTCCGCCGCCGAGGTCGAAGTCAAGATGCTCAACAAGGGCGCCGCGGGCGTCATGGTCTTCGAACCGGCTTATGTGCGCGTCCAGCCCGGCGACAGCGTCAAATTCGTCGCGACCGACAAGGGCCACAACGCCGAGTCGATCGACGGCATGCTGCCCGACGGCGCCGCCCCCATCGCGGGCAAGTTGGGCGAGGACGCCGCCGTGACCTTCGACCGGCCGGGCGTCTACGGCGTGCGCTGCAAGCCCCATTACGGGATGGGCATGGTCGCCATGGTGGTGGTCGGAACGCCGGCCAACATCGACCAGGCCAAGGCCGTGTCTCACCCCGGCAAGGCGAAATCCACCTTCGCGGCCCTGTTCGACAAGCTCGCCTCGTCGAAGACGGCGGCCGACTGACCTTTCGGCGGGGCCGCCGTCGCGGCCCCCTTGCGCCTGGAGAACGCCCCCATGTCCCCCATCCCCCGCCTGCGCGACGACACGGGCCCGGACATCCTGTCCTACGGGTTCCGGCCCTTCTTCCTGCTCGGCTCCCTCTTCGCCGGAGCGGCGATCCTGGCCTGGCTGCCGGCCTATTTCGGCGAGATCGCGATCCCGACCGCCTTCGCGGCGCGCGACTGGCATGCGCATGAGATGATCTACGGCTTCCTGCCGGCCGTGGTCACGGGATTCCTGCTGACCGCGATCCCGAACTGGACCGGACGTCTGCCCCTGCAGGGCCGCGCCCTGCTGGTGCTGGTCTTGGTCTGGCTCGCGGGCCGCGTCGCGGTGTCGACCTCAGCCTGGACGTCCTGGCAGGTCGCAGCCGCGACGGACCTGGCGTTCCTGGCCCTGGTGGCCGCGGCCGCGACGCGCGAGGTGATCGCCGGGAAGAACTGGCGCAACCTGCGCGTGATCGTCATCGTCGGCCTGCTCTTCGCCGGGAACGCCGTGTTCCACGCCGAGGCGCATTGGCGCGGCGGCGCCGATTTCGGCGTGCGCCTCGGGATCGCCGCAGCCGTGCTCCTGCTCACGCTGGTCGGCGGGCGGGTCGTCCCGAGCTTCACGCGCAACTGGCTCGCGCGGGAAAATCCGGGCCGGCTGCCGGCCCCGTTCGGCCGGCTCGACGCCGCCGCCATCCTGGCGTCCGCGCTGGCGCTGGCGGCCTGGGCCGCCGCGCCCGAGGCCCTGGCCGCCGGGGCGACGATGCTCGTCGCCGGAGCGCTGCAGGCCGTGCGGCTGGCGCGCTGGGCCGGCGAGCGGACCTGGCGCGACCGCCTGGTCCTCGTCCTGCACGTCGCCTACGCCTTCGTGCCGATCGGCTTCGTCCTGGGCGCGCTCGCCGCCTTCGGCGTCGTTCCGGCGTCGGCGGGAATCCACGCCTGGACCGTCGGGGCGGTCGGCCTGATGACGCTCGCCATCATGTCCCGCGCCAGCCTCGGGCACACCGGACGGGCGCTGGTCGCCAGCCGTCCGGTGCAGATCGCCTACGGCCTGCTCGGCGCCGCCGCCCTCGCCCGCATCTGCGCGGCGATCCATCCGGCGGCGGCCTTCGGCCTGCTGCACGCGGCCGCCCTGGCCTGGGCCGCCGGCTTCCTGGTCTTCGCGCTCAGCTATTGGCGGGTGTTCACCGGGCCGCGGCTCAGGCCCTGAGATCCCGGCGGGGCGTCAGGCCTGCGGCGTCCGTCCCGCGCAGGCGCCGCAGGTGGCGCAGTCCATCGCCACCGCGAACCGGGCCATCCTCGGCCGGTCGTCGAGCGCCGCCAGCACGCCGTCGCGCTCGGCGTCCGACATGCGGCTCCATCCGGCGATCTCCGGCCGCGACCGGCCGCACCCGACGCAGTAGCCCGTGGCGGGATCGATGCTGCAGACCTTGATGCAGGGAGAGACGATGGACATGACGCACCTCGGGGGATGAACGCCGTCCAGTTTGCATCCGCCCGCGCGCCCCGCCAGTCCGGAGCTTGCCCTACCGGGATCTACCTAGCGCGGGCTCCGGCGTCGGCCCGCGTCAGCGCAGCTCGTAGCAGTTCGTCCTGACCCGCTCGACCATCCTGGATCCCCGGGTCGTGTCGTACAGGATGGAGCACTGGATCAGGTAGTTGCGGGCGTCGTGCCGCAGCAGCAGGAAGGTCGTGCCCTGCCCGGTGTAGCCCGCCACCTTCCAGCCATCCTCCAGAAGACGTTCGATCGTCAGCGACGGATCCTGCGCCGCCGCCGGGACCACCGCCGCCGCCGCGATCGCGACCAACGCCGCGCCCCACTTGGTCATGCCTGCCTCTCCTGTGAACCCGCCGGGCCCCGCTCTCCGGGATGGCGCGCCGCGGCGATTCGGTCCACGCCGGGCTGCAGGCCGGACGGACGCCTCCTCCTTCCGCGCCGCGGGTGGGGATGATGGACTTGGCCCAAGGTCTTGACCTTGCTCATGCGCGCCTTGCGCCGTCGGCGCGGGTGCGCGATCCTGGAACCGGACCTTGGGCTGGACGTTGCAGCACCAAGGAGCTCGACCGGCCTGATCGCCCGCGAGCGAGCCGCCCCCGCCGCGGAGTCCTGCTGCGGGGCCCAACTGGATCGAGGAGGAAGCCATGAGCGTGTTCGGGAACATCATGTCCAAGATTTTCGGCGGCGCGGCCCACGCGCAGACGCCGGCCGCCGCCGGGACCGCCGCGACGGCCCCCGCCCCGTCCGCCGCCGCCGCCGCGCCGACGGCCGGCTCCGCCGCGGCTGCGCCGTCCGGCGCCCCCGTGGACATCGCCGCCATCCTGAACGACCACGTGGCGAAATCGGGGCAGCAGCTCGACTGGCGTCACTCGATCGTCGACCTGATGAAGGCGCTCGGCCTGGACAGCAGCCTCTCCGCCCGCAAGGAGCTTGCGCAGGAGCTGCACTACAGCGGCGACGTGAACGATTCCGCCGGCATGAACATCTGGCTGCACAAGCAGGTCATGATCAAGCTGGCGCAGAATGGCGGCAAGGTGCCCGACGACCTGAAGGGCTGAGCCCCGACCGGTTCGCCTGCGGGGCGGGGGCATGCGGATGCGGAGGACCGCATCATGGACGACAGCGTATCCCCCGGCCCGATCCGGCCGCCGCTCCCCAGCGCCGGCACGGAGTTCGTCAACACGCTGGCTCATTACCACCGGGCCGAGATCGCCCGGATGGCGGGCTGGCGGGACCGGATCGACCGCACGACGAACTGGGCCATCACGGTGGTGGCGGCGATGCTCTCCGTGTCGCTGTCCACGCCCACGGCGCATCATGGCGTGCTGCTCTTCGCCATGCTGCTCATCTGGCTGCTGCTCTGGATCGAGGCGCGGCGCTACCGCTTCTTCGACGTCTACCGCGCCCGGGTGCGGCGCATGGAGCGGCATTACTTCGCGGCGTTCTTCGATCCCAGGCCGGACGACGATCCGGATTGGGCGCGCGTGCTGGGCGAAGACCTGAGGACGCCCCGCTTCCTGATCGGGCGGCGGGCGGCCATGTCCCGCCGCTTGCGCCGGAACTACCTCTGGATGTTCCTCATCCTGCTTCTCGCCTGGGTGCTGAAGATCACCTCCACCAAGCTCCAGGACGCGGACCGGACGGACGTCCTCCAGTCGCTGGACGCGGTCGTGCGCAACGCCTCGCTGGGCCCGCTGCCCGGATGGCTGGTGATCGCGCTCGTGGTCCTGTTCTATCTCTGGCTGGCGTGGTCGGCCCTGTCCTCTCCCTCCACCCGGAGCGAGGACGGCACGGTGCATGTGTGAGCCTCAGGACGGGGCGTCCGCCCGCAGGGTGCAACGCGCGACGGTCCTTGGCTTGAGATGCGCGAAGCTCCAATGCCGGGCGGCTTCGTCCATGCAGCCCGACATCCGGACGAACGGGGCCCAGGCCAACGCGCCGCCCTCGCGCCCCAGGAAGATCGCCCACGCCCGCTCCGACGCCGGCTCGCCTTCGAGGCGGCGCTCGAGATCGCGCGCGAAGGCCACGAGCTCGGGGCTGGGCGGGCCCCCCTCGTCCGGATCGTCGGCGCCTTCGCACCCCTCGCACATGGCTGGCGTCTCCTCGCCCGGACAGGGTCGACGCTGGCGGGCCCGCCGTCAACCGCCCTGCCCCGCGGCGCGAGCGGGCTGACCGACCGGGATCCCGCCGCCCTCATGGCGCGTTCGACCCCGCATGAGGATCGCGACATTCAACGTGAACGGCGTCAATGGCCGGCTTCCCGTGCTCCTGCGCTGGCTCGCCGAGACGCAGCCGGACGTGGCCTGCCTGCAGGAGCTCAAGGCGCCGCAGGAGAAATTCCCCGCGCGGGCGCTGCGGGACGCCGGCTACGGGGCCATCTGGCACGGCCAGAAGAGCTGGAACGGCGTCGCCATCCTGGCGCGCGGCGAGGACCCGATCGAGACGCGGCGCGGCCTCGCCGGGCAGGACGAGGACGGCCAGAGCCGCTACATCGAGGCCGCGATCTCCGGCCTCGTGGTCGGCTGCCTCTACCTCCCCAACGGCAATCCCGCGCCGGGGCCCAAATTCGACTACAAGCTGCGCTGGTTCGAAAGCCTGACGGCGCACGCGGCCGGGATGCTGGAGCTCGGCGTCCCCGCCGTGCTGGCGGGCGACTTCAACGTCATGCCCACCGACCTCGACGTCTACAAGCCGGAGCGATGGACCAAGGACGCCCTCTTCCGGCCGGAGGTGCGCGCCGCGTTCCACCAGCTCGTCGGCCAGGGCTGGACCGACGCCCTGCGCGCCCTGCATCCCGACGAGCGGATCTACACCTTCTGGGACTATTTCCGGAACGCCTATGGCCGCGACGCCGGCCTGCGGATCGACCACCTGCTGCTCAGCCCGGCGCTGAAGCCGGAGCTGGCCGCCGCCGGCGTGGACCGGGAAGTGCGCGGATGGGAGAAGGCCAGCGACCACGCTCCCACCTGGATCGACCTGCGCGCGCCCTGAGCCGGTCGGGCCGCTGCTCGCCGGCGGCCCTAGGCGGAGGCCGTCCTGGGCGTCCCGACATTGCCGATGAGCTGCCCGGGCGTCACATGGACATGCTCGGTCTGCCGCAGCACATAGCCCGGCATAGGGCTGCGGATGGCCTCGGGCGTGGGGTCGGCGCCGGCCGTGGGATGAAGCAGGGCGACGACCGTCTGGGCGTCGACCTCGTCGCCGAGCCCCACCAGGTGCTCGACGAGCCCGGCGCGGGGCGCGAGGTACTGGCCCTCCGGACCGGCGGCGACGTGGACGCCGCGAAAGCGCGCCGGCTCCAGCGCCGGCTTCAGGACCCCATAGGCCGACAGGGCGCGCAGGAGCCCCTCCTCCATGATGCGCAGCTCGGAGGACTTCAGGCGGCCGCCGCCGCCCTCCACCTCGATGGAGGCGAGGTCGGCCGCCTCGGCGGCCCCGCACGCCGTCTCGCGGATGCCCTTCAGATGCTGCACGAAGCGGTAGCCCCAGGCCTCCATGAGGGCGGTGAGCGCGGCCTCGCCGACCTTGCTGGTCGGCGTCGTGAAGCCGAACACCATCGGGACCACCGAGACGTCGCGGCCGCCGGCATGGACGTCGATCAGCAGGTCCACTGCCGGAAACAGCGAGCCGGTCGCGAAAGCCGCGAGCTTCTCGGTGGGTGTGCCCTGCGGGTCGCCGGGAAACACCCGGTTCATGTTCTGGCCGTCGAAGGGCGACAGCCGCTTGCCGGTTTCAGAGGCCGGGAAGTTGATCGATGGCGCGATGATGATGCGGCCGGTCACGTCCTCGGGCCGGATCGCGTCCGCCAGGCGCCGCAGCACGATCTGCGCCTCGTATTCGTCGCCATGGACGCCGCCGAACAGCAGCACCGACGGCCCCTGCCCGTTGTTGATGCAGCACAGGACGTCGCCCGAGACGCCGTCCAGCGGGCCCACGAGCGGGCCGAGGTCGTAGAACGCCTTTCCGGGGCGGGCGGGGTCGAATTCGGCGAGCATGGGATGCCTTTCTGGTCGCGATTCACCAGCCCGCGACGCCGTGCGCGCCGCGGGGTCGGTCTTCAGGGCGGATGAAAGCGCCGCTCAGGCGGCGCGGCTGACCTCGGCGGACCGCAGCAGCGCGGCAGGCTTGTGGAAGCGCGTCGGCGAGAAAGCGTCCAGCGCCTCGGGCTTGGCGCCCGACACGATCCAGTCCGTCATCAACTTGGTGAAGCCGAGCGAGATCGCGAAGCCGTGGCCGGACCACGCGTAGCCATAAAGCGTGTTGGCCAGCGCCTCCGTCTGCCCGATCAGCGGGATCTGGTCCGCCGCCACGGTCTCGACCCGCGACGCGTCGGCCTTCATGAAGGTCGAGTGATCGATGAACGGGAAGGTCATGATCGCATCCGTGACGTTCTGCGTCATGGAGCTGAGCGAGCCCTTCCACAGCCCCTCGGGCGTATGCGCCACGTGGGCGCCGCCCGACAGCATCAGCGTGCCGTCCGGGATCTGCTTCACGGCGAGACGACGGTGCGCGTGCGAGATCAGGTGGTTGACCTTCTTGTTGAGCGGGTTCGACACGTAGTGCATCTGCGGCATGAGGTTCCAGACGGGGCTGAACTCATGCGGCTTGAAGATCGGCTGGAGCAGCGACTGCGCGCCCGCATTGGCGACGATCACGAGGCGCTCGCCGACAGGCACGACTTCGCCGCCCGCCAGCCGCACGCCCGTGGCGACGCCGCGCGCATGGATGATCTCCTCCACCTTGGCCTGGGTGCGGATCGTCGCGCCGGCCTTGGCGGCTTCCTTGGCGAATTGCTGGGTCGCGAAAGTGTGGTCGCCGACGCCGTCATTGGGGCAGTACACCGCGCCGATGATCCCGGCGGCGAGCTCGGGCTCGCGCGCCAGCGTCTCGTCGCGCGACCAGACCTCGGAGGGGGCGCCCAAGCCGGACTGGGCGGCCGCCATGGCGTGCATGCGGCCCATCACCTCGTGTTCGCGATGACCGTAGGGGATGTCGAACACCTTGATGCCGCCGATCCGGCGGTAGCCGACGCCGCCCTCGAAGGCCTGCTGGTAGTGGGCCCAGAGGTCGAGCGAGAGCGCGCAGACGGGCAGCTCCCGGAAGTCGCGGCCGTTGGCCCGCACGCCGCGCTCGCCGGGACCGCCCGAGGCGCCGCCCGCGATCTCGCCGGCCTCGAGCAGCGTGACGCTCTTGCCGGCCTTGGCGAGCTGGTAGGCGAGGCTCGTTCCGTAGATGCCGCCGCCGACGATGACGATCTCGGAAGCCTGGTTTGTGCTGGACATCGATCTAGACCCTTTATGCTGAACGGGGCGCCGGACGGGCCGGAAGCGCGTCGGCGAAGTGGCAGGTTGCGACGCTGGCGCCGCCCGGCGCCGGCATGGGGGACGGCGCGTCTTCCACGCAGCGCCGCGGCAGGCGGCCATGCGGGGTGTCGACGGCGGCGCCGGGCGAGCGCGCCGCAAGGAGGCGCGCGGCCGGGCAGCGGGTATGGAAGCTGCACCCGGTCGGCACCGCGAGCGGGCTCGGGATGGAGCCCTCCAGCACCGCGCCGGCCGCGGCCCCGTGGTGGGAGGACGCCGCCATGAGGCTCTGCGTATAGGGATGGCGCGGCGCGCCGCAGACATCCTCCACCGCGCCCTGCTCGACGAAGCGGCCGAGATACATGACCCCGACGGAGTCGGCCATGTGCTCCACGAGCCCGAGATCATGCGTGATGATGATGAAGGTCAGCGAAAGGCGCTGCTTCAGCTCCATCAGAAGGTTGATGATCTGGGCCTGCACGGACACGTCGAGCGCGCTCACGGGCTCGTCCAGCACCAGGATCTCGGGTTCGCAGATGATGGCCCGCGCGATGGCGGCGCGCTGGCGCTGGCCGCCTGACAATTCGTGCGGATAGCGATCCAGATGGGCGGCGTTGAGGCCCACCAGCGCCATGACGTCGGCGACGCGGGCCTCCCGCGCCTGGCGGCCCGGATGGAGGCCGTGCACCTGAAGCGCCTCCTCGAGCGTGTCGAACACCGTCATGCGCGGATCGAGCGACGCGCGAGGATCCTGCAGCACGAGCTGGATCTTGCGACGCAGGCCGCGCAGGGCGGGGCCGTCGAGCCCGGCGACGGAGGCGCCGTCCACCCTCACCTCGCCCGAGGTCGGCTGCAGCAGGCCGACCAGCAGTCGGGCGAGCGAGCTCTTGCCCGACCCGGACTCGCCCACGATCGCAAAGCAGCTGCCCCGCGGGGCGCGGAACGAGACGCCGTCCACGGCGCGGGCGACCGGCGCGGAGGCGCCGCCGAACAGAGGGCGACGTCCGACGAAGTGGCGCGACACATCCGCAACCGCGACGGCGTCGTCCTGGACGGGCGCATCGATCAAGAAGGCGGCCCTCATGCCCGGCCCTCCTCGGCGAAATGGCACGCGACTTGGCGCCCGTCGACCGGCCGCGGGGCGGGTTCCCGGGCGGCGCATTCCGGACGGCCATGCGTGCGCTCGCAACGGGGGCGGAAGGCGCAGCCGCCGGGCAGCGAACCCACCATGGGGGGCTCGCCCGCGATGGCCGGCAGCGGCGAACCACGGCGTGAGCCGCCGGGAACGGATGAACGCAGCGCCTGGGCGTAGGGATGGAGCGGGCTTTTCAGGACGGCCGCGGCCTCCCCGGCCTCCACGAGCGAGCCCGCATACATCACCGCGACGTCGTCGGCGAAGCGGGCCACGAGGTTGAGATCGTGGGTGACGATCAGGATCGCCATGCCCCGGCGGCGTTGGATGTCGCGCAGCAAAGCCAGGATCTGCTGCTGGATGGTGACGTCGAGCGCGCTGGTGGGCTCGTCGGCCAGGAGCAGCTGCGGATCCTGCGCCAGCGCGATCGCGATGACGATGCGCTGCTTCATGCCGCCCGAGAACTGGTGCGGGTACATGGCCAGCCGCCGTTCGGGATCGGAGATGCCGACATCCTCCAGAAGCGCGACACAGCGCGCGTGGACGGCCGCGGCGTCGAGATCCGTCCCGATCCGGACGGCCTCGGCCAGCTGGGAGCCGACGGTCAGCACGGGGTTGAGCGCGCTCGCGGCGTCCTGGAACACGACGCCGATCTTGCGGCGGCGGAGCTCCATCAGGGCGGCGGGCGAGAGCCCGACCGCCGACGCGCCGCCGACCGCGATCGAGCCTTCCACGACCGCCACCTGGGCGGGGTTGGCGAGGGTCGCGATGGCGCGCAGCAGCGAGGTCTTGCCCGAGCCGGACTCGCCCACCACCGCGAGCGTGCGCCCGGCCTGGAGCGTGAGATCGACCCCGCGCACCACCTCCAGCAAGCCGGCCGGGGTGCGAAAGGCGAGGCGCAACCCGCGCACCGAGAGCGCCGGGACGGCGTCGCCCTCGCCGGCCACGACCCCCGCGACCGGCGCCATCCTGGAGCGGCGCAGCCGGTCGAGCCAGGACCGGCGCGGCGCGACGCCCCGGCTGGTCGGGTCGTAAACGGTCCGCAACGCGTCGCCGAGCAGGTTGAAGGCGAGCGCCGAGCCGGCGAGGAACAGGCCCGGGAAAGTCGCCAGATGCGGGTGGCTGCGAATATAGGACCGCGCCTCGCCCAGCATCGTGCCCCACTCAGGGAATGGCGGCTGGGTGCCGAGGCCCAAGAAGCCGAGGCCTGACGCCGAGAGCAGCGTGGAGGCGAAGAGCAGCGTCGAGAGGGTGAGCAGCGTGCCCGAGATGTTGGGCAGCACGTGGCGCAGGATGATCCGCGACGGACGCGCGCCGAGCGAGGACAGCCCCTCCACATAGGGCTCGGCCAGGATGCTCAGCGTCACGGCCCGGGCCGTGCGGGCGAAGATCGGGATCGACACCACGCCGACCGCGATGATGACGTTTTGCGTGTTGGCGCCCAGGATGGCGACGATCGCGAGCGCGAAGACGATGTCGGGGAAGCTCAGCATCACGTCGATCGCGCGCATGACCAGCGCGTCGAACCAGCCGCGCCGCCAGGCCGCGAGCACGCCGAGCGGCACGCCGACCAGGAACGCGAAGGCGACGCCTCCGACCCCGACCCCCAGCGTCGCGCGGGCGCCCAGCAGGATGCGGCTGAAGACGTCACGGCCGAGCTGGTCCGTGCCGAACCAGTGCAGGGCAGATGGCGGCTTCAGCGTCTGGGCGAAGTTCTGCTTGAACGGGTCGAGCGGGGCCAGCATGGGGCCGAAGACGGCGAGCAGCAGGTAGACGAGCACCAGCGTGAGGCCGATCGCGCCCTTGGGCTGCGAGACGATGCGGCGCAACGTCGTCCAGCGCGACCGAGGGGCCCGGGCCTCGGCCCGCGCGGGCGTCGCCCCCAGCGCCATGGAATCCATCGCGGCCGTCATGCGGCCCTCCTTTCCTCGCGGGTGCGGGGATCGAGCCACTGGGTCAGGAGGTCGGTGGCGAGGTTGATGAGCACGAAGAAGATCGCGAACATCAGGATCGTGTACTGCACCACCGGATAGTCGGCGCGCGACACGGCGTCGACGAGGAGGCGGCCGACGCCCGGGATGCCGAACACCGTCTCGGTGACGACCGAGCCGCCCAGCATGCCGCCGAACTGCACGCCCGCGACGCTGACGGCGGCGACGAGCGAGTTGCGCAGCGCATGCGAGACGATGACGCGGGTTTCGCTGAGACCCTTGGCGCGGGCCGTGTCGAGATAGTCCTTGCTCATCGCCTCCAGCAGGCTGGCCGTGATGAGGCGGCTGAACATGGCGGTGGGACGCGTTGCGACCACCAGGATGGGCAGCACGAAGTGCATGGGCGTCGAGGCCCCGGCGGCCGGCACCCAGCCGAGATACACGGCGAAGAACCAGATGCAGAGCAGCCCGAGCCAGTAGATCGGCATCGAGATGCCGGTGAGCGTCAAGACGGTGATGATCGCCTCCGCGAAGCCGCCCTGGCGCAGCGCGCAGACCACGCCCGACACCGTGCCGACCACCAGCCCGAGCGCCAGGCCGCCGATGGCGACGATCAGCGTGTTCGGCAGCCGCTCGGCGAGCTCCACCGCGACCGGGCGGTGCGTGCGGAAGGAGGTCGCCACCGACGGGTCCCAGAGCCCTTTCAGGAACAGCCCATACCGCGCGAGCAGGGGCTGGTTGAGCCCCAGGAACTCGCGGATGCTCTGCACCTCCTCGTCGGTCGCCGCCGGCCCGGCCAGCATCTGGGCCGGGTCGCCGGGGATCATGTCCATGAAGAAGAAGACCAGCAGGGACACGACGAAGAGGGTCGGAAGGGCCTGGGCCAGGCGTCGGGGGATGAACATGGCCGTCTCCGTTGCGGGAGCGCTACTTCAGGGTGACCTTGTCGAACACCAGCGTCTCGTTGGGCTGGACTTCCAGTCCCTGCACCTTGTTCGACACGCCCAGAGCCTGGGTCTGGTACCAGAGGAAGATGAAGGGCTGCTCGTTCCAGACGATCTCCTGGACCTCGCCATAGATCTCCTTCTGCTTCGCCGGGTCGGTCACGCGACGGCCCTCGGCCAGGAGGTCGTCCACCTTGGGGTTGCTGTAGCCGGTGCGGTTGGCGCCGACGCCGGTCTTGAACAGCCGGAACAGCGTGTAGTCCATGCCCGCGGTGGCGCGGCCGACCATGCCCATGTTGTCCGTGCGGGCGGCGGGATCGAGCCCGATCACCTTGCTCCAGGTGCCGCGGTCCACCACGTTGGCGGTCGCCTTGACGCCGATGTTCTCGAAGGAGCCCGCGATGGCCTGGCAGACCTGCGCGTCCTTGATGTAGCGCCCGTTGGGGCACGTCATGGTGAGCTGCAGCGTCCCCGGCTTGTAGCCGGCCTCCGCGAGCAGCTTCTTGGCGCCTTCGGGATCGAACTTGATCGGCGGGAAGGTGCGGCGCAGCTCGTCCTGCGTGCCCGGGCCGACCATGCCGACCGACGGCGTGCCGAGGCCGCCCAGGATGCCCTCCGCCATGCCCTGGCGGTCGATGGCCATGTTGAGCGCCTTGCGGACCTTGGCGTCCTTGAGCGGGCCGCGCAGCACAAGCTCCATGTTGATGGAGAACATGCTCGGCGGGTTGATGACCTTGGCGGTCTTCAGCGCGTTGATGGCCGGCATGGATTCCGGCGGCACGCGCTCCACCACGTCGACGCCGCCCGTTTCCAGGAGCGCCATGCGGGCGCCGTCCTCCGGCGCGACCGTGAAGTCGATGGCCTTGAGGGTGGCGGGGTAGTCGCCCGAATAGGCGGGGTTGGGGACGAGGCGGAAGCTCTCGCCGCCGATGAACTTCTCCACCATGTAGGGGCCGCTGCCGACGGGCTTGCGGCCGTATTCGGCGCCCATCTGCTGCACCGCCTTGACGTTGACGATGCTCGCGGCAGTGTTGGCCAGCAGCATCAGCACGTGGCCGTTGGGCTCGGCGAGGTGGAACTCCACCGTGTCCTCGCCGACAGCCTTGGCGGAGCCCAGCGAGGCGTAGAGGCCGCGATAGATGGAGCCGACCTTCTCGTCGAGCAGCCGGTTGAAGCTGGCCGCCACCGCCTCGGCGTTGAGCGGGTCGCCATTGCTGAATTTCTTGCCCGTCTTGATCTTGACCGTGAAGACCTTGCCGTCGGCCGAGAAGCCGTAATCGGTCGCGAGGTTCTTCTGGATGTTGTTTTTCGGGTCGAGGCGGAAGAGGCCCTCCAACACGGCGAGATCCACCGCGTTGGCGACCGGCAGGTCGTTGAAGGCCGGATCGAAGGTGGCGGGATCGACGCCGACGGCCACCCGCAGCACTCCCTCCGGCGCCGCCATGGCGACCGTGGAGCCAAGAACGCCCGCCACGACGGCGGCGTATCGAACAAGACGCAGCTTCTCCATAGCCGTGGTTCCCCAATGCCTGTCGGTTTCGATTGTCCGCGGGGGATCAGCACTGCGCGAACCCCGGTGAATGCCCCGGCGGCGCGGTTCTCAGCCTGAATGGGCGCTGGCGTCCTGCCGATCGATCGGGAGCAGGCTTCCAGCGGCCTCATCAGGAGATACGAAAGGCGCCATTGCCTCAAATCACTAATTCGCCGATCTTCATGACCTGCGGTTATGGCGGGACGGCATGAACTACCGGCAGGTCGAGGTGTTCAAGGCCATCATGGACAGCGGCTCCGTGACGGGCGCCGCCGCGATCCTGCGCATCTCGCAGCCGGCCGTCACCAAGGCGCTGCGGCTGCTGGAGTTCGACCTGGGGCTTCAGCTTTTCCTTCGCACCACCAAGGGCATCGCCGCCACCGACGAGGCGCGCGCGCTCTACGCCGAGGTGGAGCGCACCTATTTCGGCATGCAGAACCTGAAGCGCTTCGCCGGCGGCCTGCGCGACCGCAAGCAGGGGCGCGTGGTCGTCACCGTGATCCCGACGCTCAGCGTCGCCTGGCTGCCGCTGATGGCGGCCCGCTTCGCCAGGACGCATCCGGGCGTGACGCTGTCGCTTTACTCGGACAACTCCGCCGACGCGGTGCGGCTGGTGGGCTCGGGCGAGATCGACATCGGCATCGCGCAGATCCGCAGCGAGGAGACCAACCTCGCCCGCCGCAAGCTCTTCGACCTGGAGGGCCTCGCGGCGCTGCCGGCCGGCCACCGCCTCGCCGCGAAGGCGCAGGTCAGCCCCGCCGACTTCGCCGGGGAGCCGATCATCTCGCTGGGGCCGGCCGACGAGTTCCGCCGTCGGCTGGCCGCCGCCATGGAGGCCGCCGGCGCGCAGTACAGCTCGGTGATCGACGTGAGCCTGGGCCTCACGGTCTGCGCCATGGTGGAGCACGGGCTGGGCGTCGGCGTGGTGGATTCAGAGACTGCGCGCCTGCGGGCCGGCTCGGGCGTGGAGTTCCGCCCCTTCGCGCCGCGGCTGGCGGTGCCGATCTACATGTTCCGCCAGCGCAACCGGCAGGCCAGCGGCGTCGCCGAGGCGTTCAGCGCCAGTCTGCAGCCGCCGCCGCCGTTCCGCCCCGCGGAGGGCGTCGCGCCAGCCGGCGCGGCGAGCCGGACCCGGTGACCGCAGAAGGGCTCCGCGACCGCCTCGGCTCCGCCCCGACGAATGGGCGCCGCCGGCGTGACCCAGGCGGCGACATGGGCGCGCCACGCCAACCTGCTCTGGCGGACGCGAGATCGCCCTGGCCGGGACGATCCCGCCCTGGCGCCGACCTACTTGGAGATGACGATGCCCTTCTCCTTGCGCATCGCGTCGATCACGGTCCCGATCGCCTTGATGACCTTCACGCCGGGATTGGCCTTGCAATAGACGATGACCTCGTGCTCGGCCTCCTTCGAGCGACCCACATTGATGAAATGCTTCTTGGCGAGGCCGTTGTACCACCCGCTGTACCAGGTGGTCAGCATGTCGGCGTCCTCCTGGAAGGTCCCCGCCAGCTGGGCGCAGGTCAGGGTCTGGACGTTGATGTAGCCGTTCTGGTCCGCATAGGACTTGAGTTCGACCTGGGCGTTGGCGCCGGAGACGGACCAGGCCGTGAGGAGTGCGACCGCGAAGGCGAGTTTCGTCATGGATGCACCTTTGTGCTGTGGACGGGATCTGCGCCGGTCCGCCGGACCGTCGGTCGCGAAGGTTCGTCAGGACTGGCCCCTCCCCACTATGCAAATTCGGCAATCTTCCGCGCCAAATGCCGCAAGGAGGCCCGCCGGCTCGAAAATCGACCGTTTCGCTCGCCGTCGGCGTGCGGTTTGACAGCGCCCGCCGCCATCCCATGATGGGCCGTTCCGAGTCCCGGGAGGGCGGAAGTGCCTGTCGAACGTCTCTCGCTCACCCTCGACGCGGTGCGGGCCCACACCGTGCCCGTGTCCGACAAGACGGTCTGGATCCTGCTCGAACTCGTCTTCGCGGGGGCGGCCTCCGGGTGGGGCGAGGCCACGCTGTCGGGGGCGGAGGAAGCCGTCCTGGCCGAGATCGGACACGCGCAGGCCATCCTGGGCGGGCGGACCTTCTCCGGTCCGGCCGAGGCGGTCGGGAGCCTGCGCATGGCGCATGCGTCGCAGGCCCGCATCACCGTCCTGCGGGCGGTCGAGCAGGCCTTCCTCGACGCCATGGCGCGCCGCGCGGGCCTCTCGCTCGCGGCGCTGCTCGGAGGGCCGGAGCGCCGCGAGATCCCGGTCTACGCCAACATCAACCGCGGCATGGAGGATCGAAGCCCCGCGGGCTTCGCCGCGCGCGCCGCCGAGGTGGCGGAGCAGGAAGGCTACCGGGCGCTGAAGATCGCGCCCTTCGACGGCCTGAACTGGGCCCGCGCCAGCCACGCCGAAGCCACGCGCCTGCTCGGCGCGGGGATCGACAGGATCAAGGCGGTCCGCGACGCCATCGGCCCGGACGTCGCCTTGCTGGTGGACTGCCACTCGCGCCTGTCGCCCGTGATGGCGAGGACCGTGCTCCGCGAGACGGGACGCGACGGCCTCTACTGGCTCGAGGAAGCGCTGGCCGAAGACGCCTTCGACGCGCATGCGTTGCGGGCGCTGCGGAGTTTCGCCAACGACCAGGGCGTCCGGATCGCCGGGGGAGAGCACCTGTCCAGCATGGAGGGCGCGCGGGACTTCCTGGCGCGCGGGGCGTGCGACGTGATCCTGCCGGACTTGCGCTGGACGGGGATCCGCAGCGGCATGGCCATCCTCGAACTGACCGCCGCGTCGGGCGTCGGGGTGAGCCTGCACAACCCGGTCGGCCCCGCGCTCGACCGCATCAGCATCCAGGTCGCCGCGGCGCTGCCCTCCTTCCTCATCCTGGAGCGGCAGGTGCGCGAGAGCCCGCTCTTCGACGAGGTGCGGGGCGGCCCGCAGCCCCTGGCGGAGGGCTCGATCCTGATCGAGGACGGGCCCGGCTTCGGCCCCGAGCCGGACAGGGCCGTGCTGGAGCGCTGCTCCCGGCAGGGCTTCGTCCGCAGGGCGAGCCTGGCGGGAGTGGGCGGGGCGGGCGCGGACGGCTGACCCGCGTCGGACCGATTGTGGCCTCGGCGCCGAACGCCTAGGCTCGACCCTCCAGAGGCTGGCGCGCAGCATGCTCAAGACCCTTCGCGGCCCATCGCTCTTCATCGCCCAGTTCATCGAGGCGTCCGGCCCCCGCGCCACGGCGGCGGGTCTGGCCGACTGGGCGGCGGGCCTGGGCTTCAAGGCCCTTCAGGTCCCCGCCCTCGACCCGAGGCTGCAGGACCTCAAGGACCTGTCCGAGGCGGACGCCATCCGGCGACTCGAGAAAGTGAGCCGGGACAGCGGCCTCGAGATCAGCGAGATCGCCGCGCATCGCGCCGGCCAGGCCATGGCCGTCCACCCGGCCTATGAGACGCTGCCCGGAATGGAGCGCGCCAGGGCCGGCCCGGAGGCCGCCGCCGGGGACGTCGCGCGCGCGATCAGGATCGCGGCGGCGCTCGGCGCCGGGCGCGTCGCCGTCTTCTCGGGCGGCTTTCTCTGGCCATACATCTATCCCTATCCGCCCATCCCGGAGCGGATGGTCGAGCGCGCCTTCGACGAGCTCGCCCGCCGATGGAGGCCCCTGCTGGAGGCGGCCGACGCCGCCGGCGTCGACCTGTGCTTCGAGCTCCACCCGGGGCAGGACCTCCACGACGGCGTGACCTTCGAGCGCTTCCTGGCGCTCGTCGAGGCGGCGCCGAGGGCGCGCATCCTCTACGATCCCAGCCACATGCTGCTCCAGCACATGGACTATCTCGGCTTCATCGACCGCCACCACGCCAGGATCGCCGCCTTCCACGTCAAGGACGCCGAGTTTCGGCCCAGCGCGTCGAGCGGCGTCTATGGGGGGCACCAGGGCTGGCTCGACCGGCCGGGCCGCTTCCGCAGCGTCGGCGACGGACAGGTGGATTTTCGCGGCGTCTTCGATCGCCTGGCGCAGCATGGCTATGACGGCTGGGCGACCCTGGAATGGGAGTGCTGCCTGAAGAACGCCGAAGACGGCGCCGCCGAGGGATCGCGCTTCATCGCCGGGCACATCATCCGGGTCACCGAGCGCGCCTTCGACCAGGGATTGCGGGGAACGCTCGCCGACGAGGCGATCGACGAAACGCTCGGGATCAGACGATGACCAGCCCAAACCCAGTTCTCGCCGCGCTCGGCCGCCCGCTCCGACTCGGGATCGCGGGAGGCGCGCCGCCCTCCGTGATCGGACCGGCGCACCGGATCGCGGCGGCGATGGACCGTCGCTTCGACATCGTGGCGGGCGTGCTGTCGTCCCGGCCCGAGCGCTCGCGCGCCGAAGGCGTGGCCATCGGACTGCCCGCGGACCGGTGCTACGGCTCCGTGGAGGAGATGATCGCCGCGGAGGCGCGACGGCCGGACGGCGTCGAGGCCCTGTCGATCATCACGCCCAACGACAGCCACGCCCGGTATGTCCGCGCCGGCCTCGCCGCGGGGCTGGACCTCATGGTCGAGAAGCCGCTCTGCAACGATCTCGACGAGGCGCGCGGCCTCGCCGCGCTGGCGCGCGAGAGCGGCCGCGTGGTCGCCCTGACGCACACCTATTCGGGCTACCCGATGCTGCGCGAGATGCGTTCGCGCATCCTGGCGGGCGACCTCGGCGAGATCCGGCTGATCCAGGTCGACTACCTGGCCGGCGGCCTCGCCACCCGGGTCGAGGACGGTCCCGACGCGGACAAGCGATGGCGGCTGCGGCCGGAGATCAGCGGCCCGTCCTTGGTGCTGGGCGACATCGGCACCCACGCCCACCACCTCGCCGGCTTCGTCACCGGCCTGGAGGTGGAGAGCGTCTCGGCCGACGTCGGGGCGCTCGTGCCGGGGCGCATCGTCCATGACGTCGCCCAGGTGCGCATGCGCATGCGCGGCGGCGCCCGCGGGCGCATCGACGTGTGCAACGCGGCGGCCGGCATGTCCAACCAGCTCATCATCCGCGTTTTCGGCGAGACCGGGCACCTGGAATGGAGTCACCGGGAGCATGGCCGCCTGGCCTTCGCGTCGCTGGACGGCGACGTGCGCATCACCGGAAGCGGCCAGGCGACTCTGGGGCCGCTGGCGCTCGCCTCCACCCATCTCCAGCGTCTCGGCCATCCGGAGGGACTGCACGAGGCCATCGCCAATCTCTATGCGGGCTTCGCCGACCTGATCCTGGAGCGCCAGGGGCGCCCCGCCCCGGCCACGGCGCGGCTCACCCCGACGATCGGGGACGGCGTCGCCGGCCTCGCCTTCGTCCAGGCCTGCCTGGACAGCAGCGCCCGGCACGGCGCCCAGACCCCCCTCCCCCTCCTGGAGACATGACCGGATGCCGACCATCCTGATCACCGGCTGCGACACCGGGCTCGGCCTCGAATTCGCGCGGCAATATGCGGCCGAGGGCTGCCGCGTGTTCGCGACCTGCCTGAACCCGGCGACGGCCCGCAGCGCCGCCGACCTGCGCGGCGACGTGGAGACGCTCGCCCTGGACGTCACCGACCACGCCGCCATCGAGGCCCTGGCGCGGCGCCTCTCGGGCGAGTCGATCGACATTCTGGTCAGCAACGCCGGCATCGGCCACCCCCACAAGGGCTTCGGCGAGACCGATTATCCGCATTGGCGGCGCATCCTGGAGACCAACCTGATCGGGCCGATGAAGCTCGCCGAGTGCTTCGTCGAGCATGTGGCCCGCAGCGATCTGCGCCTCATGGCGTTCGTGTCCAGCCGCATGGGCTCGATCGCCTCCAACCTGACCGGCGGGACCTATGCCTACCGGACCAGCAAGGCGGGGCTGAACATGATGGTGCGCTCCCTGGCGATCGACCTGGCCCCGCGCCGCGTCTGCGCCATCGCGCTGCATCCCGGCTGGGCGGCCACCGAGCCCGGCGGCCGGGTGCCCGTCGAGGAGAGCGTGGCCGGCATGCGCGGCGTCATGCACAGAGCCGGCCCGCACCACACGGGCAGCTTCGTCACCTATCACGACCAGCCGCTGCCCTGGTGAGGCGATGACGGTCGACATCGAGGTGGTCCGCGCCGAGCCCGACATCCTGGGGGAATGTCCCTGCTGGCGCCCGCAGGAGCAGGCGCTCTACTGGATCGACGCCTTCGCTCCGGCCGTTCGCCGCCTCGGGCCGGACGGGCGGGTCACGAGCTGGCCGATGCCCCGGGTGATCGGCTCCTTCGGGTTCCGCCGGTCGGGCGGCCTCGTCGCCGCCCTGCAGGACGGCTTCGCGCTCCTCGACCTCGAGGCCGGGACGGCCAGGACGCTCGTCGACCCGGAGCCGCACCGGCCGGACAACGTCCTGAACGACGGCAAATGCGATCGCGCCGGCCGCTTCTGGTGCGGATCGCGCGACGCGACCCTGACGGCGCCGACCGGATCGCTCTACCGGCTGGATCCGGACGGCTCGGCGAGCCGCATGGACACGGGCTTCATCGTGTCGAACGGCCTCGCCTTCTCCCCTGACGACCGCACCCTCTATTTCGCCGACAGCCGCGCCGAGACGGTTTTCGCCTACGACTTCGACCTCGGCGAAGGCCGCATCTCGAACCGGCGGACGTTCTTTTCGACCCGGGACATCGAAGGCCGCTGCGACGGCGCGACCGTGGACAGCGACGGCTTCTACTGGTGCGCGCTGGTCCATGGCGGCCGCATCGCCCGGATCGATCCGACCGGCCGGATCGACCGCCTGATCGAACTCCCGGTCCGCCATCCGACCATGTGCGCCTTCGGGGGCCCGGCGCTCGACGTCCTCTACGTGACGTCCTCGGCCATGATGGCGCCGCCCGGCGCGGCCCTGGCCGGCGCTCTCTTCGCCATCCACGGCCTGGGCGCAAAAGGACTGCCGGAGCCCGCCTTCGCGGGCTGACCGGATCGCGCGGGCGCCGGCGTGCTCATGCGCCCGCCTGCAGCCGCAGGGGCTTCGCCAGGGTGACGTCCTGGCCCCGGAAATAGAGCCGGATGGGCATGCGCTCGGAACGCCCGACGCCAGGCTTGGCGGCGCTCAGCTGGATGTTGTGCGAGGCGTTGTCGGCGAAGCGGAAGCCCCCGTCCGGCCCCGTCACGGCGTGCCCCTTCTCGGCGAAGGTCGTGAAGTTGAAGGTCCAGAGCACCACCTCGGCGCCTTCGACGGGACGCCCGGCCGCGTCGACGACGCGGCCCGCGACGACGCCGTGATTGTGCGTGACGACGTAGAGGTTCCACGCGCCCGCCGTGAGCGCCAGGATCGCCGGCGTCAGGACGAACCGGTTGAGCAGCAGCCTGCGCCAGAGGGGACGTGGAGCGTCGTCGTCCGCCATCGGCTAGCCTTTCGTGGCGCCGGAGGTGAGGCCCTGGATGAACTCCTTCTGGGCCAGCAGGAAGAGCAGGATGCCTGGCGCGAGCACCATGATGCAGAAGGCGTAGAGAGCCCCGGTCGTGTCCTCCTGGTAGGACAGGAAGCGCGCCAGCCCGAGCGGCAGCGTCTGCATGTCGGCCGATCGGGTCATGATCAGCGGCCACATGAAGTTGTTCCACGACCAGATGAAGGAGAGGATGACGTTGGTCGCCATCGCCGACTTGGCCAGCGGGATCATCACCTTCCAGATGATGCGCCACTCCGACAGGCCGTCCATCTTGGCCGCGTCGATCAGGGACCGGGGCACGGCGTCGAAGCTCGCCTTGAAGACGAAGATGCAGATGATGGTCGAGAACTGCGGCAGCGCCAGACCCAGATAGGAATCCAGGAGGCCGAGCTTGCCGGTGATCAGATAGGCCGGGATGATGGTGGCCTGGAACGGCACCATCATGCAGCTCAGGAACAGCACGAGGACGAGCGACTTGCCCGTAAAGCCGCGCGTGAGCGCGTAGCCCGCCATGGCGTTGAACACCACATTGGCGGCGATCGTCATGGCCGAGACGATGACGCTGTTCAGGAAATACCGCGCGAAGGGGATCGCGTACCATACGTCGACATAGAAGAACGGGTGCGGGTCGCGCGGGATCAGGTTGGGCGGATAGTTGAAGATGTTCTCGCCCGACACCGACGTCTTCAGCACCCAGTAGAACGGCGTCAGCATGACGACGCTGGTGGCCAGCAGGGCGAGATGGATGGGCCAGCGCGGATAGCGGCGCATCAGTCCTCCTGCTCCACCGCGCCGGCGTTGCCGCCCGACAGCCGGTTGGCCGCCCAGGTCACCACGATCAGCAGCGCGAAGAACACCACCGTCACGGCCGCCGCGTAGTCGAACCGCGTCTGGCTGAAGCCCAGCTTGTAGATGTAGGTGACGAGGAGCTCGGTCGCCCGGCCGGGACCTCCGCCCGTCATGACGTAGACGAGATCGAAGCTCGTCACCGAGTTCAGCATGCCGATGACGAAGCACAGGAAGATGGAGGGCTTCAGCAGCGGCAAGGTGATGCGCAGAAAGCGGCGGAACGCGTTCGCCCCGTCGATCTCAGCCGCCTCGTAAAGGTTTCCCGGAATGTTCTGCAGGCCCGTCAGCAGGATGATCATGTAGAAGCCGAGCATCTGCCAGATATTGGCGGCGATGACCGACGGGAGCGCCCAGGCGAAGGAGTTCAGGAACGGAATGGGCTTGTCGGTCAGATCGAGCACGCGCGCGACATAGTTGATGAGCCCGACCCTCTCGTCGAACATCCATCGCCAGATGATGGCGACCGCGACGGTCATCAGCGGGTAGGACAGGAAGATCAGGGTCCGGTAGACGTCGCGCCCGCGGATGTCGGAGTTGACCAGCAGGGCGAGCCCCAGCGCCATGGCGATGCCGATCGGGGCCGAGGCGATCACCAGGAGAGTGTTCTGCAGGGCCTGCCAGAACACCTCGTCGTCGAAGAACATCTCCTCGTAATTGTCGAGCCCGATGAACACGGCGGGCTTCAGCGGCGACCAGGCCTGGAACGACAGGATGACGTTCCAGGCGAGGGGCAGGATGCGGTAGAGCAGGAAGATCAGCAGCGACGGCGCCAGGAAGCACCAGACGAGCGCGGCCTGGCGGGTCTTGCGCTTGGCGAACCAGGTCGACCGCCGACGCGCCAGCCTCTCGGTCGCGACCGTCGCCAAACGCGTCCCTCCGTCTGATGTGGCCGGCCTAAGCCCCCGGGATCACGAGCGGCGCAGCACGCGCGTCACGGCGCGCTCCGCGTCGGCCAGGGCCGTCTTGGCGTCCTTGCGGCCGAGCACCGCGTTCTGGATCTCCGGCCAGAACGCGTCCTTGATCTGCGCGTCGTTCGGCAGGGGCCAGTTTCCGGTCATCCGGTCGGTGTGCTCCAGCTGCGTCTGCAGGACCTCGAAGGCCAGGGGATCGCTCGCCTTCACCTTCTCCAGCCCGATGCGGTCCGCCTCGACGTTTCCGGTCAGGATGCGGCGGCGGGTCGAGAACTCCGTCGCCCACTTGTTGCCCGTCATGTGCTTGACCAGCGCGAAGGCCAGGTCCGGGTTCTTCGAGCTCTTCGACACGGCGAGGCCGTGATTGGTCGGCGTCGACCAGTTCCCCGGCGCCTGCACGGCGCCCAGCGTGTCGGCGTTGACCCAGGGCCCCTGCCCCTTGACGAAGAAGTAGGACGCCGAGTGGGCGTGCAGCATGCCGACATTGCCGGACGCGAAGGCGCCGTTCGGCTCCACCCAGCGGCCCGTCCAGGCGATCTTGTTGATGGCGCCGCTCTCCGTCGCCTTGGCCAGCTTCTCGAGCGTCGCGACGGTCTGAGGGGTGTTGAAGGCCGGCTTCTTGAGGTCCGGGGTGAGCAGCTCGACCCCGTTCATCTTCATCAGCGGCCAATACAGCCAGTCGAAATTCAGCGTGATGAACCCGGTCTTCTCGCCCTTGGCCATGGCCTGCGCCGAGCTCATGAGTTCGTCGAAGCTCTTGGGCGGCTCCTTGAGACCGGCCTCCTTGAACATCGTCTTGTTGTAGAACAGGAGCGTTTTGGCGATGTAGAACGGAACGACGTAGGTCTTGTTCTCGTAGGAGAAGCTGGACAGGTAGTCCTTGTTGTAGAGCTTGGCGGCGTCCTGCATGTAGGGCGTCAGGTCGAGCAGCGCGCCGTTGGCGGCCCACTCCACCCAGATGGCGCCCTGCAGGTCGACCACGTCCGGCGCGGTGCCGGCGACCAGCTGGGTCTGGTAGAAGGCGGGAAGCTCGGGGCCCTTCTTGTCCAGCCACTCGATCTCGACGCCCGGATTCGCCTTCTGGAAGTCGGCGAACTCCTCCCGGAACAGCGCCTCCTGGTCGGAGATGTTCCAGGTCAGGATGCTGAGCTTCTTGTTGGACTGGGCCCGCAGATAGGCGGGGGACGCCAGTGCGCCGGCGGCGACGAGGCCGGCCTTGAGAACGGTCCTGCGGTCCATCCAATCCTCCCTGAGCATGCTTCGCCGGAGACCCCGGGTGCGACGCGCGGCCTGCGGGAGCGAACGGCCTGTTGAGGCTCGTCAGCAGCTCTGGGGCGGGATGATAGCGGTTGCAAAAGGTCGGTCAAGCGTCTCCGGACGGGTCCCGATCGGCCCGCAGCGCGCCGGGCGGACCGCGTTGACAGGCGCATGAAAGCGCTGTCATCTGCCCCTGAGCACACAGGGGAGCCGGGCCTTGCCTCGCCGCCACGCGTCGGATCTGCGCAGCGCACGCTGGTTCGCCGACACCACGATGCGGGCCTTCGCGCATCGCCAGCGCATGCAGCAGGCCGGCTGGCGGCCCAGCGAGTTCGTGGGCCGCCCCGTCATCGCCGTGGTCAACACCTGGAGCGAGATGAGCCCCTGCCACGCTCATCTGCGCGAGCGCGCCGAGGCGGTGAAGCGGGGCGTGGTGCGGGCCGGCGGATGCCCGATCGAATTGCCGGCGATGTCGCTGGGCGAGGTCATGGTCAAGCCGACCACCATGCTCTACCGCAACTTCCTGGCCATGGAGGCCGAGGAGCTCCTGCGCCAGAACCCGATCGACGGCGCCGTCCTGCTGGGCGGCTGCGACAAGACCACGCCGGGCCTGCTGATGGGCGCCGTCAGCGTGGACGTTCCGGCGATCTTCTGCCCGGCCGGCCCC
Organism: Alsobacter sp. SYSU BS001988; assembly: GCF_054796215.1. NCBI lineage: Bacteria > Pseudomonadati > Pseudomonadota > Alphaproteobacteria > Hyphomicrobiales > Alsobacteraceae > Alsobacter > Alsobacter sp. SYSU BS001988. The sequence goes on from NZ_JBTAMK010000005.1 coordinate 54,552, forward strand.
ATGCTGAACGGCCGCTGGCGCGGGCAGACCGTCGGCGCCGGCACCCATACCCGCAAATACTGGGACGACTACCGCGCCGGCGCGCTCGGCGAAGGGGACATGACCGAGTTCGAGGGCGTTTCGACGCGGTCTCCCGGGACCTGCAACACCATGGGGACGGCGACGACGATGACGTCGCTGGTCGACGCCCTGGGCCTGACGCTGCCGGGCGCCTCCAGCATCCCGGCCATGGATTCGGCCCACGCCCGCATGGCGTCGGCCTGCGGCGAGCGGATCGTCGAGATGGTCTGGGAGGACCTGAAGCCGTCCAGCGTGCTGAGCCAGGGCTCCCTGCGCAACGCGCTTCACGTCAACGCCGCCCTGGGCGGCTCCACCAACGCCGTCATCCACATGGTGGCCCTGGCCCGCCGCGCCGGGCTCTCGATCGACCTCGACGCGTTCGACGACGCGGCCCGCCGGACGCCGGTGCTGGCGAACCTCTTCCCCGCCGGCGCGAACCTGATGGAGGACTTCTACTTCGCCGGCGGCCTCCTGGGCCTGATGACCCGCATCGCCGACCGGCTGGACCTTCACGCCCGCACGGTCTCGGGCGGAACCGTCGGCGACGCCCTCGCCCGGGCGCGGGTCGACGACGACGACGTCATCCGCTCCATCGACCGGCCGGTGACGGACCAGCCGGGCCTGGCGGTGCTGCGCGGCAACCTCGCCCCGGACGGGGCGGTGATCAAGCCGTCCGCCGCCACGCCGGGCCTGCTCACGCATCGCGGCCGGGCGGTGGTGTTCGACGGGCATGCGGAACTGACGGCCAGGATCGACGATCCCGACCTCGACGTCGACGCGGACAGCGTGCTGGTGCTGCGCGGCGCCGGGCCCGTCGGGGCGCCCGGCATGCCCGAATGGGGAGCCCTGCCGATCCCCCGCAAGCTGCTGGCGGCCGGCGTGCGCGACATGGTGCGCATGTCGGACGCGCGGATGAGCGGCACCCATTACGGGACCTGCGTGCTGCACATCGCCCCCGAGTCGCATGTCGGAGGCCCGCTCTGCCTGCTTCGGACGGGGGACGAGGTCGTCCTGGACGTGCCGGCGCGCCGGCTCGACATGCTGGTCGACGACGCCGAGTTGGCGCGCCGGCGCGCCGCATGGACCGCCCCGCCGGCGCATTTCGCCCGGGGCTACGGCGCCATCTTCCAGAACCACGTGACGCAGGCGAACCAGGGCTGCGACTTCGACATCCTCGAATCCGGCGCCCGCACGCCCGAGCCGGAGATCTATTGATGCGCCGCCGCGCCGAGGCCGCCCCATGACCGGCCAGGAGCCGTCGCCGCGGCGGGCGGCGCCGTCCCGCTCGCGCATGAGCGACGTGGCGCGCCTCGCCGACGTCTCGCCGGCGACGGTCTCCAGGGCCCTGCGCCAGCCCCAGATGGTGTCGGCCAGCGTGCGCGCGCGCATCGCCGAGGCCATCGAGAGGCTCTCCTACCGTCCCAACCTCATGGCGGGGGCGCTGGCGAGCGCCCGCAGCGCCACCGTGGCGGTGATCATCCCCTCGATGATCAACTCCTTCTTCGCCGCCACCGTGGACGCGCTCGAGGAGGGCCTGCGGGGGAGCGGCCTGCAGCTGATGATCGGCAACAGCCGCTACTCGCCCGAGACGGAGGAGCAGCTCGTCCTCTCCTTCCTGGCCTGGTCCCCGGCCGCGATCGTGCTGACCGGACGCCGCCACACGAAGCGCACCGTCAAGGCGCTGCTGGATTCGGCGCTCCCGGTCTTCGAGATGTGGGAGCTGTCCGACCATCCGATCGACGAGATCATCGGCTTCTCGCAGAGCGCGATCGGGGCCGCCGTGGTGCGCCACTTCGCCGAGCGCGGCGCGCGGCGGCTCGGCTTCGTCGGCGCCATGATGGACCTCGACTACCGCGCCGCGGATCGCCGGACCGGTTTCGTCGAGGCGGCCGTCCAGGCCGGGTTCGCCCCGCCGGCCGAGGCCCGGATCGACGGCCCGGCCAGCGCCAGCGCCGGGGCGGCCGCGTTCGGGCGGCTGCTCGACGGCGCTCCCGAGGTCGACGCCGTCTTCTTCACGAACGACGCGCTGGCGCTGGGAGGCCTCTTCGAAGCGCAACGGCGCGGGCTCACCACGCCGCAGCGCATCAAGCTTTGCGGCTTCGGCGACCTCGATTTCGCCTCGGCCTGCGAGCCGCCGCTGACGACCGTGCGGCCGCCGCGCCAGCAGATCGGGGCCAAGATCGCCGAACTGCTGCGCGCGCGCATCGCCGGCGCGGAGGCGGTCGGCGGCAGTCACGACCTCGGTTTCGAACTGGCCGTTCGCGGCACCACCTGACAGGAGGACGCCCCGTGTCCCAGACGCCCGCGCACACGCTGCCCGCCAACGCCTTCCGGGCCGCCCTCCAGGCGCGCCGCCCCCTGCTCGGCGTGTGGTCGATGCTGAACTCGGTCAACGCCACGGAGGCGCTCGGCTGGTCCGGCTTCGACTGGCTGCTGATCGATGGCGAGCACGCGCCGGTTTCGCTGCACGACGCCATGGCGCACGCCAGGGCCATCGCGGCGACGCCCACGATCCCGATCCTGCGGCTCGCCTGGAACGACCGGATCCTGATCAAGCAGCACCTGGACGCCGGCTTCGCGACGATCATGCTGCCCTATGTGCAATCCGCCGACGAGGCGCGCGCGGCGGTGGACGCCATGCGCTACCCGCCGCAGGGCTCGCGCGGCGTCGCCGCCATGCACCGGGCGAGCCGCTACGCCCGCTTCCAGGACTATGTGACCCGCGCCAACGACGAACTGTTCCTCATCGTCCAGATCGAGACCGCAGCGGCCCTGGAGCGGTGCGAGGAGATCGCGGCGGTCGACGGCGTCGACGCCGTCTTCTTCGGCCCCGGCGACCTCGCCGCCAGCATGGGCTATCCCGGGCAGGCCGGGCGCCCGGAGGTGACCCAGGCGATCGAGGCGGGCCTCGCGCGCTGCCGGGCGGCCGGCGCGTATGTCGGCGTCCTGGCGCCCAACGACGAGATCTCGGAACGCCACATCCAGAGCGGCTTCGACTTCGTCTCGGTGGCGAATGACTGCGCGCTCCTGTTCCGGAACGCCGACGCCGCGGCGGCCCGTTTCCAGGCCGCCGCGGCCCGCGTCCGAACGGCGGCGCAGAACTGAGGGGCCGCCATGGCGACCGTCGACTTCGTCAAGCTCGTCAAGCGCTACGGCGCGCTGGAGGTGGTCCACGCCATCGACCTGTCGATCGCCGAGGGCGAGTTCATCGTGCTTGTCGGGCCGTCGGGCTGCGGCAAGTCCACCACGCTCAGGATGTTGGCCGGGCTCGAGGACATCTCCGACGGCGAGATCCGCATCGACGGCAGGGTCGTGAACGAGGTCGAGCCGCGCGACCGCGACATCGCCATGGTCTTCCAGGACTACGCCCTCTATCCGCACATGACCGTGTTCGAGAACATGGCCTTCTCGCTGCGCTACCGCGACGTCCCGCGCAAGGAGATCGACCGGCGCGTCCGCGAGGCCGCGGAGGTGCTGGGCCTCACCCCCTATCTGCAGCGCCGGCCGCGGCAGCTCTCCGGCGGCCAGAGGCAGCGCGTGGCCATGGGACGCGCCATCGTGCGCAAGCCGCGCGTCTTCCTGTTCGACGAGCCGCTGTCGAACCTCGACGCCAAGCTGCGCGGGAGCATGCGCCTGGAGATGAAGAAGCTGCACCAGCGGCTGGGCGTCACGACGGTCTATGTCACGCACGACCAGATCGAGGCGATGACGCTGGCCGACAGGGTCGTGGTCATGAACGCCGGCCATATCGAGCAGATCGGGACGCCGGACGAGGTCTACCACGCCCCGGCGAGCCTCTTCGTGGCGAGCTTCATCGGCGCTCCCACGATGAACCTCATTCCGGCGCATCGGCGCCAGGGCGGCGTCATGCTCCGCGACGGAGGGCCCGTGCTCCCCTACCCCGTCCCCGGCGCGGACCGCGACGACCTCATGCTCGGGGTTCGGCCGGAGGACGTCCAGGTCGCCCTCGGGGACGCCGAGCCGGGCCGCTTCGACATCGCCTCGGTCGTCGAGGTCGTCGAGCCGCTCGGGGCGGACACGCTCGTCTTCACGCAGGCGGCCGGGCATCCGATGACGGTCCGCGTCCGGCCGGAGATCAGGCCGAGCCCCGGCGACGACCTCATGCTGCGGCTGAACATGGACCGCGCCCACCTGTTCGACGTGAAGACCGGGCGCGCCGTGGGGCGGGCCCATGGCTGAGCCGATCCGCGTGGCGCTGGCCGGGTTCGGCGCATGGGGCCGCATGCACGCCCGCGCGCTCGCGGCCCTGCCGGAGGCGGCGCTCGTGGCGGTGTTCTGCCATGGCGAGTCCTCCGCGGCGGCCGCCAAGGCGGAGATCCCCCATGTCCCGCGCCACGCGTCCTACGAGGCGATGCTGGCGGCGGGCGGCTTCGACGCCGTCATCGTGGCGGTGCCGAACGACCTTCACGCCGCCTTCTCGGTCGCGGCGCTGGAGGCGGGCGCGCATGTGGTGCTGGAGAAGCCGCTGGGCCTCACGCTCGCCGAATGCGACGCCGTGATCGACGCCGCGCGGCGCGCCGACCGCATGGTGGTCGTCAACCACGAGCTGCGCGTCTCGCACCAATGGGGCGCGGTGCGCGGCCTCATCGCGTCCGGCGCGCTCGGCCGGGTCCGCCACCAGCATTTCTCGCTCTTCAGGCGCGGTTTCCGGCCGGGCTCCGGCGGGTGGCGCATGGAGGGCGACCGCGTGGGATCCTGGTCCCTCGAGGAGCTGGTGCATTTCCTGGACCTCCTCGCCTGGTACGGCCAGGAGAGCGGCGAGCCGCGCGTGGCCGCCGCGACGGCCCAGGGACGAGGGGCGACGGCCGACGTCGTCACCGCCTGGCTGGAATGGCCGGACGGCGCCACGGCCGTCGTCACCCAATGCCTGGCCGGCTTCGAACACCACACGCTGCTGGAGGTCGCCTGCACGGACGGCGCGGTCCGGACATGGTGGACGGGCCGGGAGGACCGGGCGACGCAGGCGCAATACGAGCTGGCCGTCCGGCGGGGAGCCGATCCGCCGGAACGGATCGCCATCCCGCTCTCCGGCGAGGTCTACGAACTCCAGGAGCATCTCGGCCGCGCCTTCGCGGCCTTTCGGGGCGCGCCGGCCACGATCACCCTGGCCGAGGCGCGGCGCGCCGTGGCCCTCTGCCTGGAGGTGGACCGCATGGCCACGCGCGGCGTCTGACCCGCTCCGTTCCATCCGGCGAGGGCGCCGCCCTGCGGGCGCGCCGCGCCTGGCGTCACCAGCTTTCGAGCGGAACCGCGAGCAGGCCGCTGAAGAGCAGAAGCACGCTCAAGGCCAGCCCCGCCGTGGTGAAGAGCAGGATGGGGAAGAACCCGGTCGCGACGGGAGCTTCGACGGCAGCTGGCGCGAAGAGGGAAGTCGATGCGGCGGCGTCGCTACGCATGATGGTGTCCCCTGTTTGGCGAGAGGACGATCATGCGCTCCAACATGGCCGCGAACACATTACCTTTAGCCAATCTGGAGCCCCTCATCTGAGCTCTAATCCATCAGGACTGCACGACTGGACTGAGCTTGACGCAGCCGGGCGCGCGCACCGTCTTCGGATCGCCTGGCGTGACGGCGCATGCGAACGCTTCCGGAGCGCGCCAGCGCCGGCGGCGATGCGAGATCGGCAGCGCTGAGGAATGGCGACCCCGGCAGGATTCGAACCTGCGACCTCGGACTTAGAAGGTCCTTGCTCTATCCATCTGAGCTACGGGGCCGTGCCGGAGCGCGGGCGGGTCAGTGGGTCCACTGGCCGACGCGATTGAAGCGGAAATTGTCCGAATAGGCGATCTGGCGCCGCTTCGGCTCGTTCGGCTCCTCGACGGTGGCGGCGATGCCGTTGCGCTCGGCGTAGGCGACCGCCTCTTCCTTGGTGTCGAACCACAGCTTCACCTGCTGGCGCGTATCGCCCGAGCTGGTCCAGCCCATCAGCGGATCGATGTCCTTCGCCTCGCGCTCGAACTCCAGGAGCCAGCGCGTATATTTCGCAGTGCCGGACTGCATGGCGTTCTTGGCGGGGCGGTAGATCCTGGCGGCCATGGTGCGCTCGCTGCTGGAAGGCTCGACTGTCGACGTGGTCTCGGGACGACGGGAGGCTCGCGTGGTCGGGGCAGCAGGATTCGAACCTGCGACCTGAAGTACCCAAAACTTCCGCGCTACCTGGCTGCGCTATACCCCGATGGTGCGACCACGTCGCCCCGTCTACGGTTTTCGCCCCGCGCCCGCAAGGGGCATTCGCGGGCGCCCGCGAGGGCGGGCCTCAGTTGGTCAGCCGCACGGAGTTGATGGACTGCCGGAACAGGGCCGTCATGGCCTCCGACACGCCCTGGGACGGGCTGACCTCGAAGAACAGCCCGGGCGAGGCGCAGCTCGCCATCTTCTGGCTGATCGAACTCGCGAAGGGCGCGATCCAGGTGTTGTACCAGCTGTTGGTCGGCAGCGGCAGGTAGGTGGTGTAGAGCACCGCCACCTTGACGCCCCGGTTCTTGAGCGCGGAGCACAGCGACAGGTTGATCGGCGACTGGCAGCGCGTGCCGGTCAGGGGGCGCGAGCACGAGGTCGTGTTGTTCTCGTCGGCGACGCCGTCCGACACGAAGAAGACGACCTTCTGCCGGGACGTCTCGGACGTGCCGTCGCCGGGGCTGGGCACCGCGGCGTTGAGGGAGGTCAGGACGCCGGTGAAGTTGGTGTCCATGTCGTTGTTGTAGCTGTTGTTGGGCACAGTCATCAGGTCGATCGCGCCGGCCGCGGTCTTGACCGCCGCGATGTCGCTGCTGAGCGGCGCCACCGAGGTCAGGCCGGCGGCCGTGGCCGAGGCGCCGAAGGTGTAGATGCCGACCCGGAACTGGTTGATCACCGTGGCGGTGGTCCTCATCGTGTCCATAAGCTGCTGGGTGGCCATGCGCAGCACGTCGATGCGCATCGTCACGCCCAGCTTCTTGGCCAGGTCGTAGTAGCTCTTGGAGTTCGACAGGTCGTGGCAGGCGAAGGCGCACTTGTCGGAGGTGTTGTTCACCATGGTGGCGATGTCGGCGGTGGTGGCGCCCACCCCCATGGAGGGCGTGTTGTCCAGCAGGAGGTAGAAATCGATATAGGGCGCCCGGCCGAGAGTGGCCGTGGCCGAGCCGCCGACGGGCAGGCTCTTCACGCCCACGATCTGGGGCAGCGACGTCGCCGACTTGCCCGAATAGGTCACCACCGCGGTGCGCGACAGGCCGGAATCGGTCACCTTGACGGAGAGGTCGTTCAGGGTGACGCGCTTGAGCGTGCTCAGGCCCGACCGGAAGACGTTGACGCCGACCTGCTCGGCGTCGGCGGCCGCGCCGGCCGTGTAGCCCGCCGCGGCCAGCGCCGAGGAGTCGGCCAGGCCGTCCAGCTGCGTCTGCGACACGGCCTTGGCCTGAAGGTCCACCATGGCCCCGATGGACACCAGCAAAGGCAACAACGCCACGGCGAACAGGGGCGCTATCGCCGCGTCATCGCCTGCTGCCCACCGTGACGCATTTTCACCAAGTACGCGTAAAATTCGCCTGAACATTTGCGCGTTCCTACCAAGCACAGGTAGGAATGATCAGCCAACGAACGACCTAAATCAACGAGAGAATACTTCAGTTTACTTCGTGATTATGAGGGCAGTAACGGAATGTTCGGCTATTCACAGGAATTTTCAATCGAAGGTTGAATCAACCTGAGTCAGATTGTGGACGGATCCATGCGGGCGGCGACGTGCGGGAGGCCGGGAACGGATGGCGCGCCCGAGCGTTCTCATCTCGCAAATCGGGATTGCCCCCCTCCGATTTCGAGCGACAAGGCCCCGCGGCGTTCAGCTCCCGCGGGGCCTTTTTCATGAATTTTCAGAGACTTGCCCGATGTTCAGGGCTTCGCGCCGAAGAGGGCGTGCTGCACCTTGTCGCCCGGCTGGAGGCCCAGCTTTGCGGCGACGCCGGCGTTGATCTCCAGCACGCCGAAGACCGGTTCGCCGGACGAGATGGTCCGGGTCGAGTGCGGTTCGGTGTCGGCCGCGATGCGCGCGATCACGCCGTCCTTGCGGATGAACACCATGTCGAGCGGGATGAATGTGTCCTTCATCCACATCATCACGGGCTGCGTCTCCTTGAAGTCGAACAGCATTCCACGGTCCACCGGCAGGTAGCGGCGAAACATCAGGCCTTTCGCGCGCTCCTCGTCGGTGCGCATGACCTCGACTTCGAAGGTGCGGGGGCCCTGCTTGGTGAGGATCACCAGCTTTTCGAGCGCGGGCTCGGCCTGCGCAGGCCGCGGCGCCAGGGCGCAGAAGGCGAGGCAGAAGAGCGCGGCGACGGACAGGATGCGGGGGAGATACGAAACCGGCATGGAGGGACCTCTGGACGACGCGGGACACTGCCCCGCTCCGTCGCTGTCGGTCAATCCGTTCGAGCTGTCCGCGCGGGCCGCGCGCCTGCGCTGTCCGGCTGCGCCGCGAGCCGTCCCAGGGTCAGTGCGAGGACGGGGCCTGTGCGTTGACGGCCAGGAGCCGCACCTCGGCGGCCATCAGCCCCTTCGGGCCGTCGCCGAACCGCACCATCACGGTTTCGCCGGGCTTGAGTTCGGTGATGCCGTAGCGCCGCAGCGTCTCCATATGGACGAAGATGTCCGGCGTGCCGTCGCCACGGGAGACGAAGCCGAAGCCGCGCAGGCGGTTGAACCATTTCACCACCACGGGCTCCAGCCCGCTGGTCGGGGTGACGCTGACATGGGTCCGGGCGGGCGGCAGCTGCGAGGGGTGCGGGGCCGCGGACGTGTCCATCGACAGGATGCGGAAGGCCTGGTAGCCGCGCTGGCGGCGCTGGGCCTCGCACACCACCCGCGCGCCCTCATAGGCGACCTGGAACCCGTCCCGGCGCAGGCAGGTGGCGTGCAGCAGAACGTCGGGCATTCCGTTGTCGGGGACGATGAAGCCGTATCCCTTGGCGACGTCGAACCACTTGATGGCGCCGGTGATCTCGATCAGATCGAGCGGAGCCTCGTCATGCGCTCCTTCGTCGAGAGCTCCCCCCGTCAAGGAGGGGTTCTTGGCACTGAAATCTTCCGACATCGGGCAACACCAATCCGAGCGGTTGTACAAGGCCGGGTCAGCACACGCGGGCGACGTGGCAGGGCATGACTTCGCCGACTCATTCCGTGATTCAGCATAGCACCGCCGCCCCTTCGCGACAGGCCGAAATGCGGGCTTCGTCAGGTGGCGGCTCCCTCTGCACAGCATTCTTCGGCAGCGTTCCAGGTGTCTGCAACCACCGGTAGTCACTGGCGTGATTGATCGTTGCGAAGCTCTGCGTCACGCGCAAGGCCGCTTCGCCGCACATGCTCTGGAAGAGCTGCTGTGCCGCCTTATGTTAAGCTCGCTTACGAATTCGAATCAGGACGAGGCCCATGTCATCTTCCCTCAAGGCCGCCCACCGCGCCCCGGCCGGCGCCGCCGGGCCGGGCCCGGAGCGAAGGCCCGCCACGCCGGAGCGGGAACTGGGATTTCTGATCGCCGACGCGGCGCGCCTGCTGCGCACCTATACGGACCAGCGCGCGCGCGAAATCGGCACCACGCGGGCCCAATGGGCCGTGCTGAACCGCCTCGAACGCCGGCAGGGGATGAGCCAGAACGAACTCGCCTGCGTCCTGGACGTTCAACCGATCACGCTGGCGCGGCAGATCGACCGGCTCTGCGACGACGGCCTCGTCGAGCGGCGCCCGGATCCGGGCGACAGGCGGCTCAAGCGGCTGTTCCTGACGCAGAAGGCCTATCCGGTGCTGGATTCCCTGTCGGCCGTGGGCGGCGAGATCATGGGCGCGGCCCTCGCCGGGCTCGATCGCGACACGATCGCGGCCCTGATCCGCGACCTCGGCGTCGTGAAGGACAATCTGAAGCAGCGGCTCCACTTGGACGGCGCCGAGCGAACCGACCTCTCATCCGCAAAGACGAAGCCATGACCGATGTGACCGAAAGCGCCGAGAAGGGCGCCGCGACAGAGCCGGCGTCCGCCGGCGCCCCGGCAGCCGCCGCAGAAGCTTCGGCCGCGCCGGCGGCGCCGGCTCCGGCCAGGAAGCGCCGTGGGCTGCGCTTCGTCCTGTTCGTCGTCGTTCCGCTGCTGGCCGTGGCGGGCGGCGGCTACGCCTATCTGCACGGGGGACGCTTCGTCTCCACCGACAACGCCTATGTGGGCGCCCAGAAGGTGCTGATCACTCCGGAGATCTCCGGCAAGGTCAGCAAGATCCTGGTGCAGGAAGGCCAGCGCCTGTCGCCCGGCGACGAGCTGCTCGAGATCGACCAGACGTCCTACCGGATCGCGGTCGATTCCGCGCAGGCTCACCTCGCCAAGGTGGCGACGGACTTCGCCACCCTAAAAGCCAATGTGAAGAGCCTGGAGAGCCAGCTCCAGCTCGCCCGCCAGACCCTGACGCTTCGCCAGGCCGACCTGCAGCGCAAGACGGACCTGCTGGCCAGCCGCGCCGGGTCTCGCGCCGAGCTGGAATCCTCGGAGATCTCCGTCGCCGCCGCCCGGGCGCAGATCGAGCAGCTCGAGCAGCAGCGCGCCGCCCAGCTGGCGCAGCTGCGGGGCGACCCGGACATGGCCATCGAAGCCTTCGCGCCCTGGATGGAGGCCAAGGCCGCGCTCGACCGGGCGCAGCGCGACCTGTCCCAGACCGTGCTGCGGGCCCCCATCTCGGGCGTGGCGACGCAGGTCTCCAGCATCCAGATGGGACGATACCTGGACGCCGGAACGGCGGTCTTCAGCATCGTGTCCGACGACCAGCCCTGGGTCGACGCCAATCCCAAGGAGACGGACCTCACTTACGTGCAGCACGGCCAGCCGGTGTCGATCACGGTCGACGCCTATCCGGATCGCGTCTGGCGCGGCCATGTGGCGGCGATCAGCCCCGGGACCGGGGCCCAGTTCGCGATCCTGCCGCCTCAGAACGCCAGCGGAAACTGGGTGAAGGTGGTCCAGCGCGTTCCGGTCCGCATCGAATTCGATGCGGGCGAGGACACGCGCGAATTGCGCGCGGGCATGAGCGCCAATGTCGACATCGACACCGGCCGGCAGCGCACGCTGGCGGGCCTGTTCGGGCTCGGCAAGGCGGTGGCGGCCATCATGGGGCCTGGCGCCGGCCAGTCGCCGGCCGCCAAAGAAGCGAGCGCGCGCTGATGTCGGCCGCCGCGCCCGCCCTGCCCTCGCCTGCCGCGGCCCCGGCGAAAACGGGAGCCGGCGCCCGGCGCATGCTCCTGACCGTCTGCGTCATGATGGCCACCATCATGCAGGCGCTGGACACGACGATCGCCAATGTGGCGCTGCCCTACATGCAGGGCGGCCTCGGCACGACGCAGGACCAGGTCAACTGGGTGCTGACCTCCTATATCGTGGCCGCGGCCATCATGACCTCGCCGCTGGGCTGGATGTCGGCCCGCTTCGGCCGCAAGCGCCTGTTCATCGTCTGCACCGCCGGGTTCACGGTGGCGTCCATGCTGTGCGGGGCGGCCCAGAGCATCGAGCAGATGGTGCTGTTTCGCCTGCTCCAGGGCGTCTTCGGGGCGGCGCTGGTGCCGCTGTCGCAGTCGGTCATGCTGGACGCCTATCCGGCCGAGCAGCGCGGCTCGGCCATGGCGATCTGGGGCATGGGCGTGATGCTCGGCCCGATCATGGGCCCGACGCTGGGCGGCTGGCTCACCGAGACCTACAGTTGGCGCTGGGTGTTCTTCGTCAACCTGCCCGTCGGCGTCGTCACCGTGCTCGGCCTGTCGGCCATCATGGAGGAGAGCCCCGCCAAAAAGGCGCTCTCCTTCGACTGGTTCGGCTTCATCGCCCTGTCCGTCGGCATCGGCGCGTTGCAGCTGATGCTCGATCGCGGCGAGCAGGTGGGCTGGTTCGACTCCGGCGAGATCGTGGCCGAGGCCGTCATCGCCGCCGCCGGCTTCTACTTCTTCCTGTCGCACGCCTTCACGGCGCCGCGCTCCTTCATCCCGATCCACATCTTCAGGGACCGGAACTTCGCCGTCGGCGTGATCTTCATGTTCATCGTCGGCATCATCCTGCTCGCCACCATGGCGCTGGTGACGCCCTTCATCCAGAACGTGATGGGCTACCCGGTGCTCACCTCCGGCCTGCTGCTGGGAACGCGCGGCATCGGCACGCTGGTCGCCATGATGGTGGTGGGGCGGCTCCTGAGCGTCGTCGACCCGCGCATCCTGATCTTCATCGGGCTGTCGGCCTCGACCTGGGCGCTGTGGGCCATGATCGGCTTCTCGCCGAACACCTCGGCCATGCACATCAACATGATCAACATCATCCAGGGATTCGGCCTCGGCTTCGTCTTCGTGCCGCTGAACACGGTCGCCTTCGCGACGCTGCCGGGCGAGCTGCGCACCGACGCCACGGCGCTCTGGACGCTGATCCGCAACATCGGCAGCTCGATCGGCATTTCGGTGGTGATCGCCCAGCTGACCAGCAAGACCACGCAGTTCCACAGCCAGCTCGTGGAGCACCTGACGCCCTTCAACGACGCGCTGAAGATGCCGGACGTGAAGGCCGTGATGGACTGGACCACGGTGTCCGGCCGGGCGATGCTGGACCAGCTCGTGACGCAGCAGGCCGCCATCATGGCCTACGGCAACGACTTCAAGCTGATGATGTTCATCAGCCTCGCGGCCTTCCCTCTACTCCTGGCCATCAAGGGCGCCAAGCGTCCCGCCGGGGGCGCTCCCGAAGCCCATGTGATGGACTGAGCGTCAGGCCCGCACAACCGTCGCCTCGACGCTGGGCGCGTGCAGCGCCACGGCCGCCGCGATCGGCCCGGGCAGGTCCGCGAGCGCGAAGGGCGCTGCGAAACCCGGCATGGCCACCAGGCCACGGATGGGGCCGGTCCCGACCGTCAGCAGGCGCGGATCGACCGAGAAGCCGGTCCCGCCGGCCTTCATCACCGCCTCCTTGCGGGTCCAGAGCTTCAGGAAAGCCGCGTCGCGCCCGTCCGGCGGGATCGCCAGGAAAGCTTCGAGTTCTGCCGGCGTCATCACGACCTCGGCGACGGCGTCGCGATCCGGCGGAGCGGTCGGCTCCAAGTCCACCCCGACCTCCGCTCCGAGCGTCAGGGCGAGCGCGACATGCTCGTCTGAATGACTGAGGTTGAAGCGCAGCCGCGTGGGCAGGGCCAGCGTCGGCTTGCTCCTCTCGTCGATGGCGATCGGAATCTTCCCGGGCGCAAGCCCCAGGAGCCGGGCCATGCACGTGCGGGCCAGCGCCCGGCCCGCCACGAAGGCGCGCGCGGTCGCAGGATGGGAGATCGCTTCGGCGCGGATGCGCTCCTCTGGCGCAAGCCTCTCGGCTCCCGCCGCCCAGCGCGCGATCTCGCTGATCAGGACGAGGACGCGCCCTTCGACGAGCGGCTCGGGCGGAAAGGGGTCTGGCGGCGTCAGCATCGCCCCGCCACTGTGCCAGATCGGCCGGCGCGCGCGAGCGGTTTCGGTTCAGCCGATGGCGACGATTTCGGCCTGGCCCTGGCCGGCTTCGACGATGTCTCCGACGCTCTTGCCCAGCAGAGCCTGGGCCAGCGGCGCGACATGCGGGAGCGTGCCCCGCGCGGGGTCCGCCTCGTCCTCGCCGACGATGCGCCAGGTCTGGCGCCGGCCGTCGTCGCGCTCGATCGTCACCGTCGCGCCGAAATGCACCGTACGCGGGTCCGTGGAGGGTTGCACCAGCTCGGCGTTGGACAGGCGATGCTGCCAGTAGCGCAGGTCGCGCGCGGCGCGGGCCACGCTCGCCTTGTCGCCCGAAGCCTGCGCGTCGCCGTGCTCCCGGCGCAGCCGCTCCACCGCCTCTTCGATCTGGCGCAGGCCTTCTGGGGTCACGAGGTTGGGATGGGGGCTGACAGGGCGGTCCGGCAGGTCCTCGAAGGCTTCTCCTCCGTCCTGCTCTTTTACGAAGGCGCGGCTCATGCCCAGGTTCCCCTCTGGTCGTATTCTTGTGCGAAGGACGATCGCGCGCATCCGGCCGCTCGGCCAGTGCTAGACAATGAAACGGAACCCCCCTGCGTTCCACAACTTTAGAGAGTACACTGGGCGCACCCCGCCGCACTCCAGACCTCGCGACTGCAAGAGGAGTGACCCATGAGCACAACAGCCCCGGACAATGCCGCCTATGGCGGCCCAAGCCTGCGCAGCGGCATCGACGCGCTCCGGTCCCGCTGGGGCTGGATCGTCGCCGTCGGCGTCCTCATCAGCCTGTGCGGCCTGATCGCGCTCGGCAGCGTCGTCATGGCGACGGCGGTGAGCGTGACGGTCGTCGGCTTCATGATGGTGGTGAGCGGCGCGATCGAGATGGCCCACGGTTTCGCGTCCAAGAGCTGGGGGCGCTTCTTTCTCTGGATCCTCCTCGGCGCGCTCTACGCGCTGGCGGGCGTCTTCGCGATCATGAACCCGCTGCTCGCCGCCAGCGTGCTGACCCTGATGCTCGGCGCCGGCCTCGTGGCGTCCGGAATCGTTCGCATCATCCTGGCTTTCCAGATGAAGGAAGGCGCGCCCTGGGGATGGGTGGCGCTGTCGGGTCTGGTCACGCTCCTGCTGGGCGGCATGATCCTGGCGCACTGGCCCGTGTCGAGCCTCTACGTGCTCGGCATGTTCCTCGGCATCGACCTGATCTTCGCCGGAACGGGCTGGATCGCGATGGGGTTGGCCTTGCGCCGCCGTACTTAGACCTTCGCAGGCGTCGCGAGTCGGAACCAAGTTGAAGCGAGCGCGTTGCGGACCGGGCCTTTTCGGCCCCGCTTCAGTCACCCGGTGCGTCGGCCGATGATGCGCGCCGACCAACGGGTGATTGCGTTTTGCCTGAAGCTGGGCAATGGGAAGTCGCGCGCTCAGCCGTGGTCGTGCGCGGCGCAGGACATCGCCGCACGACGGCGAAGGACAGCGCAAGGCGGGCTCACCGCGTTGCGCGCTTCATGGCATTGAAGGACGGGGCTAATGACGAAGTGGGTCTACACGTTCGGGGACGGCAAGGCGGAAGGCCAGGCCGGCATGCGCGAGCTGCTGGGCGGCAAGGGCGCCAACCTGGCCGAGATGAGCAATCTCGGTCTCCCCGTGCCCCCCGGGTTCACGATCTCGACCGAAGTGTGCACCTATTATTACGCCCACGGCCAGACCTACCCGGAGGACCTCTCGGGCCAGGTCCAGGCGGCGCTGGACCATGTCGGCGGCCTGACGGGCAAGACCTTCGGCGACGCCGCCAACCCGCTGCTCGTCTCCGTGCGCTCCGGCGCCCGCGCCTCCATGCCCGGCATGATGGACACCGTCCTCAACCTCGGGCTGAACGACGTCACGGTCGAGGCGATCGCGGCCAGCTCCGGCGACGCCCGCTTCGCCTATGACAGCTACCGCCGCTTCATCCAGATGTATTCGGACGTCGTGCTCGGCGTCGAGCACCACCACTTCGAGGACATTCTGGAGGAGTACAAGGACCGCAAGGCCTACTCCCTCGACACGGACCTCAGCGCCGACGACTGGAGGCTCATCGTCTCGCGCTTCAAGGAGACCGTCCAGAAGGAGCTCGGCCGGCCCTTCCCGCAGGATCCCAAGGACCAGCTCTGGGGCGCGATCGGCGCCGTGTTCGGCTCCTGGATGAACCAGCGCGCCAACAAATACCGCGAGCTGCACGGCATCCCGGCGAGCTGGGGCACGGCCGTCAACGTCCAGGCCATGGTGTTCGGCAATCTCGGCGACACCTCGGCGACGGGCGTGGCCTTCACCCGCAACCCCTCGACCGGCGAGAAGGAGCTCTATGGCGAGTTCCTGATCAACGCCCAGGGCGAGGACGTCGTCGCCGGCATCCGCACGCCGCAGGACATCACCGAGGCGGCCCGCAAGGCCGCGGGCTCGGACCGGCCGTCGCTCGAGGTCGCCATGCCGGAGGCCTATGCGGAGTTCATCCGCATCTGCGGCCTTCTTGAGAAGCACTACCGCGACGTCCAGGACGTCGAGTTCACCATCGAGCGCGGCAAGCTGTGGATGCTGCAGACCCGCAACGGCAAGCGCACCGCCAAGGCGGCGCTGAAGATCGCGGTGGAGCTGGCGGCCGAGGGCCTGATCACCCAGGACGAGGCGGTCGCCCGCATCGACCCGATGTCGCTCGACCAGTTGCTGCATCCCACCATCGACCCGGACGCGGACCGCAAGGTCCTGGCGACCGGGCTTCCGGCGTCGCCGGGCGCGGCCGGCGGCGAAATCGTGTTCGATTCGGACGAGGCTGAGGCCGCCAAGGCGGCTGGCCGCAAGGTGATCCTGGTGCGCGTCGAGACGAGCCCCGAGGACATCCACGGCATGCACGCCGCCGAGGGCATCCTGACCACGCGCGGCGGCATGACCTCGCACGCCGCCGTGGTGGCGCGCGGCATGGGCAAGCCCTGCGTCTCCGGCGCGGGCGGACTGCGCGTCGACTACGCCAGCCAGACCATGACGGCCGCCGGCGTGACCCTGAAGAAGGGCGACTGGATCACCATCGACGGCGGCGCCGGGCAGGTGCTGCTGGGCGAGATCAAGATGCTGGAGCCGGAGCTCTCCGGCGAGTTCGGCACGCTGATGGGCTGGGCCGACAAGGCCCGCCGCATGAAGATCCGCGCCAACGCCGAGACGCCGCTCGACGCCCGCACGGCGCGCCAGTTCGGCGCCGAGGGGATCGGCCTGTCGCGGACGGAGCACATGTTCTTCGAGGGCGAGCGCATCGTCGCCGTGCGCGAGATGATCCTGGCGGACGACGAGGCCGGCCGGCGCCACGCGCTCGCCAAGCTGCTGCCCATGCAGCGCGCCGACTTCGTCGAGCTGTTCACGATCATGAGCGGGCTTCCGGTCACCATCCGCCTGCTCGACCCGCCCTTGCACGAGTTCCTGCCGCACAGCGACGAGGAGGTGGCCGAGGTCGCGGCCGCGATGGGCGCGTCCGAGGACAAGCTGAAGCGCCGGGCCGCCGAGCTGCACGAGTTCAACCCGATGCTCGGCTTCCGCGGCTGCCGCCTGGCGATCGCCTATCCGGAGATCGCCGAGATGCAGGCGCGCGCCATCTTCGAGGCCTCCGTCGAGGCCGCGAAGGCCACGGGGGCGCCGGTGATCCCCGAGATCATGGTTCCGCTGGTCATGGGCCGGCCGGAATTCGACATCGTCAAGGAGCGCATCGTGGCCATGGCGGCGGCGGTCGAGAAGGAGACGGGGGCCAAGCTCGACTACCAGGTCGGCACCATGATCGAGCTGCCGCGCGCCTG
The DNA here is from genome assembly GCF_054796215.1 of Alsobacter sp. SYSU BS001988. NCBI lineage: Bacteria > Pseudomonadati > Pseudomonadota > Alphaproteobacteria > Hyphomicrobiales > Alsobacteraceae > Alsobacter > Alsobacter sp. SYSU BS001988. The sequence goes on from NZ_JBTAMK010000005.1 coordinate 71,899, forward strand.
CCTCAAGGCCGACGAGATCGCCGAGACGGCCGAGTTCTTCTCCTTCGGGACGAACGACCTCACCCAGACCGGCCTCGGCATCTCCCGCGACGACGCGGCGAGCTTCCTTGGGCCCTACACCGCCAAGGGCATCCTGCCCTACGATCCCTTCGTGACGCTCGACATCGAGGGCGTCGGCGAACTGGTCAAGATCGGCGTCGAGCGCGGCCGCAGGGTGCGGCCCGACATCAAGCTCGGCATCTGCGGCGAGCATGGCGGCGACCCGACCTCGATCGCCTTCTGCGAGCAGGTCGGCCTCGACTACGTCTCCTGCTCGCCCTACCGCGTGCCGATCGCCCGTTTGGCGGCGGCGCAGGCCGCGCTCGGGGTGAAGGCCGCAAGCCAGGCCTGAGACCGTCTCCGCCGGCAAGCCGAAGGTCGGGTCCGCAAGGGCCCGGCCTTCATGCTATGAGGGGGCCGGCCGCGGCGGATCGCGGCGCGATCTTCCGTCGAGGCGCCGTGAGCCGATTCATCTTCGCCCACAAGACCGCCGTCGCCTTCGTGGCCGCGCTGACGCTGTTTGGCGTGGCGCAGGGCCTGGTCGTGACGCGCTGGCCCGAACTGGAGCGCTCGGTCGTGCCGACCTTCCTGTGGCCGATCCTGGCGTCGCTGGCCATCGACGTGGCGATCCGCCCGGCCGTGGCCGCGGGCCGGATCGCGGACCTGCGCACCGAGACGCGCTTCGCCGGCGTGCTGGCGGGCGTGCTGGCCTATACGGTCGTGCGCTGGGCCGCCCAGGGCTGAACCCGTCAGAGGGCCGGCAGGGTCGCCTTGACGCGGGCGTGCCCGCCCAGATAGGCGGCGCGGATCTCTTCGTTGCCCCACAGCTCCGCCGGCTTGCCGCTGAGCACGAGCCGCCCGGTCTCCAGCACATAGCCCCGGTCCGCCACCGACAGGCCCATGCGGGCGTTCTGCTCCACGAGGAGCACCGTCGTGCCTCGATGCCGGATCTCGGCGATGATGGCGAAGACCTTCTGCACGATCACCGGCGCGAGCCCGAGCGAGGGCTCGTCCAGCAGGAGCAGCTTCGGCCGGGCCATCAGGCCGCGCGCCACGGCGACCATCTGCTGCTGGCCGCCCGACAGCGTCCAGCCCAGCGCATCCGCGAAGGGCCGCACGTCCGGGAAGAGGTCGAACATCTCGTCCGCCTCCCGCCGGATCTGGGCCTTGCTCAGGCCCTTGCGGTTGGAGGCGCCGAGCATGATGTTTTCGCGGGTCGTGAGGCCGGGGAAGACCCGCCTCCCCTCCGGCACATGCGCGACGCCGCGGCGCACGATATCCTCCGGGCCGATCCCGACCAGCGACTGCCCTTCGAACAGGATGTCGCCCGAGACGGGCTTCACCAGCCCCGAGATGGCCCGCAGCGTGGTGGACTTGCCCGCGCCGTTGCCGCCCAGGAGCGTGACCACCTCGCCAGGCTCGACCGCCACGGTCAGGCCATGGAGCGCCTCGATCTCGCCGTAGCGGACCACGAGGTCCTTGCATTCAATGAGCGGCATCGGGCTCGCTTCCCAGGTAGGCGGTGACGACGTCGGGATGGTTGAGCACGGAGACGGGGTCGCCGTCCGCGATCCTGCGGCCGAAATTCAGCACCGTGATGTGCTCGGCCACGTCGCTGACGAGCGTCATGTCGTGGTCGATGATCAGGATGGTGAGCCCCTTGGCGGCGATGCGCTTGAGCAGGCCGGTGAGCTCCACCTTCTCGGTGGAGTTCAGGCCCGCCGCCGGCTCGTCCAGGAGCAGGAGGGTGGGATTGCCGGCGAGCGCCCGGGCGATCTCGATGAGGCGCTGGTGGCCGTAGCTGAACGACGTCACGAGCTCGTCGCCGCGGTCGCCGAGCCCGACGAAGGCCAGCGCCGAGCGGGCCCGCGTCTCCAGCGCGTGATGCGCCTTCTCGACCGGGTTGCCGGGATGCTCGGCCCCGATCACGACGTTCTCGACCGCCGTCATGGAGCGGAACAGGCGGATGTTCTGGAACGTCCGCCCGAGCCCCGCGATCGTCCGCCGGTGCGGCGGCAGGCCCGTGATGTCGGTCCCGTCGAGCACGATCCGGCCCGCGGTGGGCGTGTAGATGCCCGAGAGCACGTTCAGCGTCGTCGTCTTGCCGGACCCGTTGGGGCCGATGAGCGCGTGCACGCTGCCGCGCCGGACGGCGAAGTCGATGCCGTCCACCGCCTTCAGCCCGCCGAAATGCTTGGCCAACCCCTCGATGCGCAGCACGTCCGGGTCGTGCCCGGCCGACTGGCGCAGCTCCAGCGCCGCCGCCTCCGCCCGCGCCGGCGCGGCGCGGTGGAAGCGCCGCGTGACGTTGGACATCCAGCCCCAGATCCCGTCCGGCATGAACAGCACGATCAGGATCACGGCCAGGCCGTAGATCGCGAGGTAGAGCCCGGGCACCGATTTCAGGAACCGCAGCCATTCGGGGATCAGGATCAGGAGCCCCGTGCCCACGACCGCCCCGATGGGCGACGCCACGCCGCCCAGCAGCACCATGGTGAGGAACACGATGGATTCGGCGAAGGAGAACTGGTCCGGGCTCACATAGGCGAAGCCGCCGGCGAACAGCGCGCCGCCCAGCCCGCCCAGCAGGGCGCAGATGGCGAAGGCCGTCACCTTGGTGCGCTGCACGTCGATGCCGGCGACGCTGGCCGCGAGTTCGTTGTCGCGGACCGCCCGCATGGCGCGCCCGAGCGGCGACGCCGGCAGGCGCCAGACGAGGTACCCGACGACCGCCAGCACGGCGACGCAGAAGGCGAGATAGCTCTGCGACGACTGGAACAGGGCCGGCCGCGCGATGCGCGAGACGCCGTCCGGCCCATGCGTGACCGGGATCCAGTTGATCATCACCAGCGTGACGATCTGCTGGAAGCTGATCGTCACCATCGCCAGGTAATGGCCCCCGAGGCGCAGGGTCGAAGCGCCCAGGAAGGCTCCGGCTGCGAGGACCAGCACCAGGCCGATCAGCGCGCAGACCCAGTAGGAGAGGCAGTAATCGACGGTGCCGAGCCCCACCGCATAGGCGCCGAGCCCGAAAAAGGCCGCCTGCGCCAGGTTGATTTGGCCGCACAGGCCCAGCACCACCGTCAGCCCCATCACGGCGACCGAATAGGTGGCCGCCTGCATGAGGATATTGGTGATGTAGCCGTCGAAGGCGTGGGTCGCCGCGTAGAACACCACGACGGCGACCAGCGCCACATAGGCGAGGAGCCCGAGCTGCGGCAGCCGGCGCGAGGCCGGAGCGGGTTGGGTGATGGTGGTCATGCTTTTTCCGCCACCCGTTCGCCGAAGAGGCCCTGCGGCCTGAACACGAGGAAGAGCACCAGCACCAGGAAGGCGAAGCCGTCCTTGTAGGGCACCGAGACATAGGCCGCGCCGAAGGTCTCGATGACGCCGAGCGCCAGCCCGCCGATGATCGCTCCCGCCACGTCGCCGAAGCCGCCGATGATGGTGGCGGCGAACGCCTTCAGGGCGATGGTGCCGCCCATCTGGATCGACACGAACAGGATCGGCGCGACCAGGATGCCGGCGAGCCCGCCGAGCACCGCGCTATACACGAAGGTGATCATGATCATCATCGCGACCGGGATGCCCAGCAGCGAGGCCATCTCCTTGTCCTGGGAGGTGGCCTGCAGCTTCTTGCCCAGGAGCGTGTGCTCAAAGAACCAGTACTGGAACGCCACCAGCACGACCGTGACGGCGATGATCAGGAGATACTGGCTGTCGAGATAGACCGGCCCGACATTGAAGCCCGGCGTCTCGAACACCGGCGACAGGACCTGCGGCTGCGGCCCGTACAAGGCCAGCATGGTGTTGGCGACGAGGATCGACGCGCCGATGGTGGAGATGATCACCGGCAGGTAGGTGCGGTGCCGCAGCGGGTAGTAGACGCCCAGATTGAAGACGACGCCGTAGAGCGCCATGCCGGCCAGGGCCAGCAGGAACGAGAGCCAGTAGGGCCATTCCAGGTCGACGGCGAAGATCACCATCAGGAACGCCGCGACCATCGAGAACTCGCCCTGCGCGAAGTTGACGACGTTGGTGGCGCGGAAGATCAGCACGAATCCGAGCGCCACGAGCGCGTAGACGGAGCCGATGCCGATGCCCGTGAAGAGCAATTGAAAAGCAAGATCCATGAGGCCCCCGGGAAAGTCGCGAACGGCGCGCCGTCATGGTCCCGCCGGCCGTCGGGCGGGCGGGACCATGGGGGACTTAGTCGTTGAACTCGATATGCTTGGCGAAGACGATGTTTCCGCTCTTGTTCTGCACGACGTTGTAGCCGTGCAGGCCGTCGCCGTTCTGGTCGAAATTGTACTCGCCCTCGGCGCCCTTGTGCCCCTTGATGGAGAGCATCGCGTCGCGCACGGCGGCCGGGTCGGTCTTGCCGGCCTTGTTGATGGCGGCGGCCAGCAGGGTCACCGCGTCGTAGCACCAGGACGACTGGTTGTCGGGGTTCACCTTCATGGCGGCCCGATAGGCGTCGGCGAAGGCCTTGGCCTCGGGGCTGGAATCCTCGGCGTAGTCGGCCACCCCGTAGGTGTTGTAGAGGGCCGGGCCGGCGAGCTTCAGCGCCGTGACGTTGACGATCGACGGCGACCCCACCCACGGCGCCGTGACGCCGAGCTGGCGCAGCTGCCGGGCGAAGATGCCGAGGTCGTTCTCGAAGGTGAAGTAGGAGGAGATGATGTCGACGCCGGCCTGCTTCAGCGCCAGCACGACGGGGGTGAAGTCCTGCGACTGGTTGGCGTAGCCCTGGATCACCACCGGGGTGAGGTTGAGCGCCTTCAGCGCGCCTTCCAGCGCCTTCATGCCGTTGGTGCCGAACGCGTCGGTGGAGTGCACGATGCCCCACTTCTGCAGCTTCAGCTCCTTGACTCCGAACTCGGCGATGACGCGGCCCGAATAGCCGTCATTGGGCCGGCAGCGGAACAGCCACGGATTGCCCAGCTTGGTGAGCGTCGGGTCGGTGCCGCCGAACATCGTCGGCTTGGCGGTCTTCAGGATGTCCGGCGCCATCGCGTGCATCTGCGTGGAGCGGATGGAGCCGATGAAGCCGACGATGTCGGCGTTGGTGGCGAGCTTGGAGAAGGCCAGCACCGCGCCCGGATTGGTGGTCTGATCGTCCTCGGTGACGATCTCCATGGGCTTGCCGAGCACGCCCCCGGCCTTGTTGACCTTCTCGAGCGCGAGCTTGGCGCCCGCCATGGCGTATTTGCCGGCCTCCGCGGCGGGCCCGGTGATCGGCACGACCTGCCCGACCTTGACGGTCGCGCCCTGCGCGCTGGCTCCGCGAAGCAGCGCCGGCGCGGCGAGCCCGGCCGCAAGTCCCGACGTGAATACGCGCCTGGTCACCTTCATCTCGATCCCTCCCTGATGCGCCGGCTTCGCGGCGTCATTCGACGTTGGACGCATTAGAGGATGCCGGACGGCGCTTTGTCCACGGGCGAAATGAAAGAACGGGACCCGCTGATCACAGTTTAGGCGCCATTCCGCTTCGAAGACCTCAAGCGCCGCCGTTCCCCGCTGAAATCGACCCTGATCTCTTGCGTCCTCCCGGACGGCGCCGGCCGGCGGCCGACGTGACAATCGGCAAGGATCCTGCTGCGGCGGCGCGCTGGCTCCCGCGCGCCCGCTGCTGCTATCCTGCCGCGCGCCGCGAGACGACGATGACGATGCTGACGATCCAAGGCGAGACGTTCCATGTGCGGGTCGACGGCCCGGCGGACGCACCCGCCCTGATGCTCTCGAACTCCCTGAGTTCGGACCTGAGCATGTGGGACGACCAGGTCCCGGCCTGGTCCCGGCGTTACAGGGTCATCCGCTACGACCATCGCGGCCACGGCGCCAGCGCGGCGCCCCGCGCCGAATATGGCTTCGACCAGCTCGGCCGCGACGCCCTGGGCGTGCTGGACGCGCTGGGGATCGAAAAAGCGCATTGGTGCGGGCTGTCCATGGGCGGCATGACCGGCATGTGGCTCCTGACCCACGCGCCGGAGCGGATCGACAGGGCGGCGCTGGCCAACACGGCCGCCCACATGGGGCCGCGCGAGCTCTGGGACGGGCGCATCCGCACCGCCGAGCGCGGCGGCATGGAGGCGCTGGTCGAGCCGACCCTGGAGCGCTGGTTTCCGGCCCATTTTCGCGAGAGCGCGCCCGCCGTCATGGCGCGGATGCGCGCCATGGTGCTGCGCACGCCCGTGGCGGGCTATCAGGGCTGCTGCGCGGCGATCCGCGACATGGACCAGCGCGAGGCCATCAAGGGGATCGATAAGCCCGTGCTGGTGATCGTCGGCGCCCGCGATCCCGCCACGACGCCGCCCGACGGCGCGCTGATCGCGTCCTCGATTCGCGGCGCCCAGATGGCGACGCTGGACGCGGGCCATCTGTCGAATGTCGAGCGCCCGGCCGAGTTCACGGCCGCCGTGGCGCGTTTCCTCGGCTGAGACGCCGGATCGGGCAAGGGGAATGAGGATGAAAGTCTGCGTGTTCGGGGCCGGCGCCGTCGGCAGCAACATCGCCGCGCATCTGCTGCGCGCGTCGACGGCCAGGGTCGCCATCGTGGCGCGCGGGCCCCATCTCGACGCCATGCGACGGCGGGGGCTCACGCTGAGGAGCGATGCGGACGCGTTCACGGTGGAGACGCCGCTCGCCACTGACGATCCTGGCTCGCTCGGACCGCAGGACCTCGTCCTGGTCACCCTCAAGGCCGTGTCCCTGCCCTCCTGCGCCGCCGCGATCGGCCGGCTGCTCGCGCCGGGCGGCGCGGCGGCGTTTCTCAGCAACGGCGTCCCGTGGTGGTGGCGGCACGGGCTGGACGATGCGCCCGCGACGCTCCCCCTGCTCGACCCGGATGGAGCGCTGTGGCGCGACGTCGGCCCGGAGCGCAGCCTCGGCGGCGTCATCTACTCGCCGAACGAGATCGTCGAGCCGGGCGTGGTGGTGAACCGGGCCCGGAGCCGCTTCGTCTTCGGCGCGCCGAAGGCCGGACCGAACCCGATGCTCGACCGCACCGTGGCGCTGTTTCGGGCGGCGGGCATGGAGGCGCAGGCCAGCGCCGACATCCGGCGGGAGATCTGGCTGAAGCTCCTCCTGAACGCGCCCGGCAACCCTCTGGCGGCCCTCACCCGCCTCACGGCGGGCGAACGGGCCGAGGACGAAGGCCTGGTCGCGGTCGCGTCCGCGATCATCCGCGAGGTCCTCGCGGTCGCCGCCGCCGAAGGATGGGACCTCGCCGCCGACGTCGACGTGGACGCGGCCGTCAGGCCCGCGGGCGCGCTCGGGGGCGGCCGCCCCTCCATGCTCCAGGACGTGCTTGCGGGGCGGCCCACCGAGGTCGAGGCCCTGCTCGGCCAGCCGGCCGCCTTCGCGAAGGCGCATGGGCTGGCCACGCCCGTGGTCGACGTCGTGCTCGCGCTCATGCGCGGATTGACCGGGCGGTCCGGGCGGGCCGCACCTGAAACTTGTCCACGTTATCAACAGAAGTCAGGGGCGCCGGCCCCTTGCGTCGCCTAGCAAAGGTTTGGTTTTATGCAACCTCGTTTCGAGGAGCAGGGTTGACCAATGACGATCTGTGAATCGAACCATGAAGAGATCATCTTCGAAGGCATGCGCGACGAACTGCGGCATCTGTTCGATGTCGGGGTCGGGGACGCCGATTGGTCGTCCATGCGGCTCGACGAGCGCGCCGCCTGGCTGCGCGAGATGATCGAGCGCGTCTTCGCCGGAGACAGCGCCCAGCCCGCCTGAGAGCGCGTCAGCGCATGGGGCGCAGGGTCCGCCGCATGGGCGACGTCGCCTGTCGCGGCCAGGCGTAGGCGTCGGCCGCCTCGAGATCCAGCCCGGCCCTCTCGTCGAACGCGCGGCGCAGGATCCCGAACAGGTGAATGCGGTCATGCCGACCGCGCAGCAGGTGCGAGCCGAAATCGGTGAAGCGGGCCAGCATGTCGGACCGCATTTCCTCGTGGATCTTCGACCAGGTCGCCTCGGTGATCAGCACGGAGGTCTGCAGCGCCCGGCAATAGCCCTCGACGCGGCTGGCGATGTTGACCGTGTCGCCCAGGACGGCGAGCTCGAGCTGGTCCTCCGCCCCGACGTCGCCGAAGAGCACGTCGCCGTAGTGCACTCCCACGGCCACCTCGATGGGCGAGCCGAGGCGATCGGGGGACCGGTTCCACGCTTCGACCTCCGTCTGCAGGTCCATCGCGCAGGACACCGCGCGCGACGCGTCGGCGACGCCGCGCATCGGCGCGCCGAACACCGCCATCAGGCCGTCCCCGGTGAATTTGTAGATGGTGCCCTGGTGCCGGAACACGATGCGGCAGGCGATGGCCAGCATCTCGCGCAGCACCGCGATGATCTCGTCTGGGGCGCGATCCTCGCAGAAGGACGTGAAGCCGACCATGTCGACGAACATCACCGCGGCCGCCTGCGTCTTGGCCGACGACAGGGGGACGTCGATCTCGATGAGGTGCTCGACGAGGTTGCGCGGGAAGAAGCGGGCCAGGTTGGCGCGCTCCTGCGTCATCTCCTTCAGGCGCGCCTCGGCCTGGTGACGCGCGGTGAGGTCGCGCACGAAAATGGCCACCATGCCGCGGTCCTCGCGGTCGATGCGCGCCATGGTGAGCTCGATCGGGAACAGCCGGCCGTCGGCGCGGGGCGCCGTGGTCTCCATGCGCAGCGCCGGTCCGCGCGCGCCGCCCCTGCGCGAGGCCTTGGCGAAGAGCTCGCGCCAGTCCGCGCCGCTGTCGGCATTGAACAGCAGCGAGCCGATGCTGCGCCGCAGGACGTCGGCGCGCGTCCAGCCGAAGGTCGCCTCGAAGGCCGGGTTCACGTCGATCACCCGGCCCCCGCCGTCGGTGATCAGGATGCAGTCGAGCGACACGTCCATCATGGCGGCGCGCAGCGCCTCCATGGCGCGCAGCGACCGCGCCGTCTTCTCGCGCGCCGCCGAGGCCGCGATCAGCGCCCCGGTGGTCTGCAGCAGATGGATCTCCTCGGTGGCCCAGTCCCGTTCCGCCACGCAGTCGTCGAACCCCAGATGCCCCCACCAGGCCCCGTCGATGTGGATCGGAATGGAGATGAAGGACACGATCCGCTGGAACTCGAAGTCCTCGCGCAGCACGCCGGTGAGGTCGCGCGTATGGCCGCGGATGAGCTCCCCGCGCCGGCGCCTGGCGATCCACTCGTCGAAGGTGGGATCGTAGTCCTCGATCACCTCCTTGGAGTATCGGGGCGACCCGCCGAGGCTGGGCAGGCCCGGAGCGCTCCAGTCGTGGCGGCAGGTATGGGCCAGCTTGCCGTCGGGCGTGGGATCGATCTCGAACAGGAAGACGCGGCTGACGTTCACCGCCCGGCCGAGGCGGGCCAGCAACTCGTCGATCCCGTGACGCCAGTTCTCCGCCTGCGCCATGGCGGCCGCCGCGAAAGCGATTTCCTGCAAGATTAGCTGATGGCGATCCAAGGGCCCGCCCTGCGTCGATCCGACCGGGGGAAGGTAGCCGTTCGCGCCCTCAAAGGGAAGTTGCGGATGATGAGTTTACAATTTCTGCACGCACAACCGCGTGTAGGCCGTCAGCTCCGACGCTCGATCCGGATCCTCCGGTCGATCTCGATCCACCGGCCCGAGCCGAGGTCCTGGCACGAGAAGTCGACCCGCTCGGCGCCCGCCAGCGCCTCGGGCGCGACGTCGACGACCTGCAGGCCCAGCAGTCCGGGCGCGCTCGAGGCGTCCCGCGGCTGGGTCCAGCCATCCACGCCCCAATGCACCAGAGTGGGCTCGTCGAAAATGAAGCGCAGGCTCTGCCCGGCCCGCATCGTCCCCACGGGCATCTTGCGCGTCCAGTGCGCGCGTTCGGCGGTGGGCCTGCGACCCTCATAGCGCAGCCAGACGGCCTCCGGGCGGTCGATGGGACGCCCGCGGTTCAGGGACAGCGCCAGCTTGGCGAATTCGGCATGGGCCCAGACCAGCGGCATCGCCGATCCCGACGGCTTGCCGGCGCGCAGGCCCGCCCGCGGCGCCGGCTCGTCGTCCCAGATCTGCTCCGGCAGCATCCCGCAGCGGCCGCTCATCGCCATCATGGCCCGCAGCAGACGCTTGGCCTCCTCCAGGTCGCCGGCGCACAGGGCGAAGTGCCCCCGCTCTCCCGTAAGGAGCGGCCAGGGGCGGCCCCGGCCCACCCCGTCATAGGGAGCGCCGTCCTCATGCTCGCCATAGCCGTCGCCATTGTAGCGGTACCAGGACGGACCGGAGGGAGTCTCCGCCTTCAGCATGGCGTCGACCAGCAGGACGCTGTCGCGCACCACCGGATCGTCCGGCGACCGCAGGCCGAAGCGGACCAGTTGCAGGAAGTCGGTCGAGATCAGCGTCGAAGCCGGCGTCAGGCACTCGCCCGTATGGTTGCGCACCGGGACCGGATCGGCGATCGCGGCCGGATCCTCGATGACGGCCGCCGGGGCGGAGCGGACATAGTAACGGGAGACGCCGTGGCGGGCCGTGAGATGCGGATCGCTGGCGGCGAGCCAGTCCTCGACATGGGCGTTCCAGTCGTCGGCCAGGAGCAGCATGTCGCGCCTGTGCCGCAGATGGGCCAGTTCCGCCCCGCAGACCATGGCCGAGATGGCCACGGCCAGCGTGAAGGCGTTGACGCCGGGCGTCTCCTCCCAGCGGTCCTGGTCCGTGGACGGGCCGTTGAGGACGACGAAGCGCAGCGCGCGGCGCGCCATCTCCTCCACCACGACGCCGTCGAGCGCGTCGACCTCTGCCAGCGCATAGGCCAGCAGCACCGGGAAGGCGATCTCGTCGAGCTGCACGCCGGACCAGCGCGGCCGGCCGCCGAGCCACTGGTTCTGGGACCAGCGCCCGTCGGCGTTCTGCGTCGCGATCAGGTAGCGCAGGATGTTGCGGGCCTCCGCCAGCGCCCCGAACCCGAGCAGCGCCCCGGCGCTCTCCACCAGATCGCGCGGCCACACCAGGTGGTAGCCCCCGGTGTCGTCCGTGCTGCTGCCCCAGGGGATGCTGAGGCTCGCCACCATGGCGCCCGGATAGGTCTTGTCCTGATGGGCGCGCAGGACCATGGCGGCCACATGCAGCGCTTCGCGGAACTCTCCCGGGCAGCGCTCCGGATCGACGCTGCGCGCGTGCCACTGCTCCCAGTCCTCGACGTGGCGGCGCCAGACCGTGTCGAAGGGCTGCAGCAGGGCCGAGATGGCGAGCGTGGCCGCGGCGTCCTTCTCCCGCCCGAAGCCCAGCGCCAGCACGGCCTGCGGGCTCTGGATCTCCGCCATGAGGGCGACGTTCCCCGGTCCGGCGCGCTCATGCGTCCAGGTCATCGCGCCGTGGCTGGCGAAGTCCTGCCAGCCGTCGCTCACCCCGACATAGCCGGCGCTCGCCTTGCCCCAGGCGTCGCGCTGGGTGGCGGGGTCGACGCAGGCCAGGGCCAGGGCGAACGGGCCCTGTTCGGCGCACAGCACGATGCCGTCGCGGTTCATGAACACGTCGGCGGTGTTGTCGAAGCCGGTGCCGCCCAGATGCGGGGCCAGCAGGGCGTAGAGCTTGAGCCCGGCGTCGCCCGTCAGGCTCGCCTCGATGAGAAGGACGTCGCGCTCCGGATCCGGCGCGATGCGCAGCGTGAGCTCGAACCGGGAGTGGCGGTGGATGATGTGCACGGCGGGAACGCCCGGCCCGGGCGTCGTCAGCGCATAGTCGGCCGAGCGCTTCACCTCCGCCCAGAAGCCCTGCCCGTCGGCGACGATGAAGCCGAGGTCGCGGATCTGCGGGCTGTCGACGCGGGGATAGTAGACCTCGTTGACGATGCCGTAGCCGACCGTGAACCACAGGCGCGAGGTCCCCAGGCTCGTGCCCACCATGTCCTTGGCGCTGCTGGTCCAGGTCGGCCGGATGCCGGGCTGTCCAGGCGCTTCCATGGCGTGCTCCTCGTGCGGGGGGCGGGAGCGTTCTCCATACCACAACCAAAGGCTGCTTCGCCCTGCGGCTCCCGCCCGCGCTTGGCGATCCCGATCGGCCCGGCTAGCCTTCCCGCGCAAAAAGAAGCAGCGGGAGGAAACGACGTGAGACTGATGTCCTGCATGGCCGCGCTGGCCGTCGCGGCCCTGGGCGCGGCCGCCCCGGCGCGCGCCGAAGTCGCCGAAGTGCGCCTGACCCACCAGCCCGGCATGATCTACATGCCGATCATCCTCATGGAGAAGCAGAAGCTGGTCGAAAAGCGCGCCGCCGAAGCGGGTCTGGGCGACGTCAAGGTGAGCTGGGTGACGCTGACCAGCGGCGGCGCCTCGGTCGACGCGCTCATCTCCGGCAATATCGACTTCGTCACCAGCGGGGCCACCAACCTGCTGCTGGCGTGGGACCGCACGCGCGGCGAGATCAAGGGCCTGGCGGGCTCGGGCGGCGCCCCGATGCTCCTGGTCACCCGCAACCCGGAGGTGAGGACGCTCGCCGACTTCTCGGCCAAGGACCGCATCGCCGTTCCCACCGTGAAGGTCTCCACCCAGGCGGTGCTGCTGCAGATCGCGGCGGAGCGCCAGCTGGGCGAGGCCGGGCGCAACAAGCTGGATCCGATCACCATCCAGCTCGGGCACCCCGACGCGGTCGGGGCGGTGCTCAGCGCCAACAACGAGGTGAACAGCCATTTCTCGCTGCCGCCCTACCAGCAGATCGAGCTCAAGGACCCCAAGATCTACGCCGTGCTGAACTCCTATGACATCGTCGGCGGTCCGCTCAGCAACGCCGTCGTGTTCGGCAAGAAGAGCTTCGCCGAGGCCAACCCGAAGCTGACCAAGGCCGTCCTGGACGCCCTGGAGGACGCCGACTCGCTGATCAGGGACGAGCCCCGGAAGGCGGCGGAACTCTACCTCGCCGCCACCGGCGAGAAGCTGACGCCCGACGAGCTGGTCGCCATGATGCAGCAGCCCGGCGTGGTGTTCTCCACCACGCCCTACGGGACGATGCTGCAGGCCGACCACATGGCCAAGTCAGGCATCCTGAAGACGCGGCCGGCGAGCTGGCGCGACTTCTTCCTCCCCTTCGTCCACGACAAGCCGGGCACCTGAGCCAGGCCGCGGAAGGCCCGCCGGGGCCGCTCCGGTCAGTGCGCGGGCTGCTGCTTGGCCCGCGTCACGATCTGGGTCGGGTTGACGAAGCGCAGCGCGATCACCAGCCAGATCAGGGTCGTGACCATGTAGACCACCGCCATGGCGTCGATCGACTGGACCGCCCGCACGCCGGCGGCGAAGACGGCGTAGTAGAGCGCGACCACCAGCGTCTGGCTCGTCGGGCCCGCGGTCAGGAAGGTCAGCTCGAACATCGCGATCGTGCGCACCAGCACCAGCAGCAGCGAGGCGAGCACGCCCGGCAGCAGCAGCGGCACCAGCACATAGACGAAGAGCTTGAACGTGTTGGCGCCGAAAAGCCGGGCCGCCGCCTCGACCCGCGGGTCGATCTGCTCGATGAAGGGCATCATCACGAGCACGACGAAGGGGACCGACGGGACGAGGTTGGCGAGGATCACGCCGCCCATCGTGCCGCCGAGGCCGGACTGGTACAGCACCGTCGCCAGGGGGATGCCGTAGGTGACCGGCGGCACCAGCAGCGGCAGCAGCAGGAGCAGCATGACGAGGCGCTTGCCGGCGAACTCCCGGCGCGCCATCGCATAGGCGGCCGGCACCCCGACCAGGCCGGAGATCAGCACCACAGCGCCGACGATCTGGAAGGTGACGAGCAGCAGCTCGTCCAGCTGAAACTCGGCCCAGGCGGACGAGTACCAGCGCAGCGTGTAGCCGTCGGGGAACCAGGAGCGCAGCCAGCGCGTGGCGAAGGAGCTCATCACCACCGCCGCGATCATCGCCAGCAGGTTGACGACGAAGAAGATCACCGTGGCCCAGACGGCCGTGACCCAGAGACGGCCGCCGACGCTCCGCACATTCACCGCCATCGGATCAGCCTTTCGCGCCCGCGGCCGGGCCGCGATAGAACAATCCCCGGATCGACAGCACGATGGCGACGACCAGGAGCTGCACGGCGCCCATGATCATCGCGATCGCGGACGCGAGGGAGTAGTCGTATTCCTCGAAGGCGGCCTGATACGCGGCGATCGAGATGACGCGGGTCGGCCCCGCCGGCGCCCCGAGCAGCACGGCCGAGGGGAAGACCGAATAGGCCTGCACGAAGGACAGGCAGAAGGCGATCGCGAGCCCCGGCACCAGCAGGGGCAGGAAGACGTGGCGGAACCGCGCCGCAGCCCGGGCCCCCAGCGTCGCCGCGGCCTGCTCCAGCGCCGGGTCGATGCCGGTGACGTAGGACAGCGTCAGCAGAAAGGTGAACGGGAAGCCGGTGATCACCAGCGACAGCACCACGCCCCAATAGTTGTGGATGAGGCGCACGGGGCTGGAGATCAGGCCCACCGCCATCAGGGTGCGGTTCAGCCAGCCCTGCGGGCCGAGATAGTTCAGGAGCCCCTCGGCGACCAGCACGGTTCCGAGCGTGATCGGCAGGACCAGGATGGTGGTGAGCAGCCGCTGGTGGCGCATCAGGCGCACCCGGAAGGCGACCGGAACGGCGATCAGCAGGTTGAGGATCGTGGTCGGCAGCGCGATGAGGAGCGTGGTCCCGATCGTGTCGTAGAGGAAGGGATCGGAGAAGAAGCGCGCGTAGTTGCCGAAGAGGCCGCCGGCCTTGGGCCTGAACGAGAGCCACAGCCCATAGGCGAAGGGATATACGAAGAGCGCGATCAGCACGAACAGCGCCGGCAGCACGAGCAGCGTCACGGCGTCGAAGCCCCGCGCCGCCAGGCGAAGGCGAAGTGGCGTATCGGTCTGCATCACGAAGCCCCGTAGACGAGGATCGTCGAGGGCTGGGCCCCCAGGCGCACCGCCTCGCCGGCCGTGAGGCGACGCGACGAGCGGAAGAACAGCTCGGTCCCGGAGGCGGTCCGGGCCGAACCGAAGAAGTCGCGGCCGCGATACTCGATGGCCTCCACGGTCGCCGGCAGGCCGGGCGCATCGCTGGAGACGGCGATCAGGTCGTCGGGCCGGATCGCCGCATAGGCGGTCTGTCCGGTCACGGGCTCCTGCGCGACGGCCTTGAAGGCGACGCCCTCGGCGGAGACCTCGACCTGCTGGCCGCCGGCGGACAGCAGGGTCACCGGGATCTGGTTGCGGAAGCCCATGAACTCGGCGACGTCGAGATGGGCCGGCCGGGCGTAGAGGTCCTCCGGCGTGCCGACCTGGCGGATCTCGCCGTCGCGCAGCACGACGATCCGGTCGGCGAGCGACAGCGCCTCGTCCTGGTCATGGGTGACGTAGATGGTGATCGAGCCCAGCCCCTGGTGGATGCGGCGGATCTCCTGGCGCATCTCCAGCCGCAGCTTGGCGTCGAGGTTGGACAAGGGCTCGTCCATGAGCACCACCGGCGGCTCGATCGCGATGGCGCGCGCGATCGCCACGCGCTGCTGCTGACCGCCGGAGAGCTGCCCCGGCGCCTTGTGCGCTTGGCTCTCGAGCCGCACCGTCTGGATCGCCTTCTCGATGCGCGGCGTCGCGGCCGCCTGGGGGACGCCGCGCATCTTCAGCCCGAAGCCGACATTGCCGCGCACCGTCATGTGCGGGAACAGGGCGTAGTTCTGGAACACCATGCCGAAGCCGCGATCCTCGGCGGGCAGCACGTCGATGCGCTTGTCGTCCAGCCAGATCGATCCGCGGGTCGTGGGCAGCAGGCCGGCGATGCAGTTGAGCGCCGTCGACTTGCCGCAGCCGGAGGGCCCGAGCAGCGCGATGAATTCGCCGCGCTGGATGTCGAGCGTGAGGTCCTTCAGGGCGTTCATGGTCCCGAAGTCGCGGCCGACCTGCTGGAGCCTCAGGGTCTTGAAAGAAGCATTGGCGGCCATGGAGCGCTCACGACGGTGTCTGGATGCGCCATTGCGGAGGCGCGGAAAAGACTGGGAGAAAGGGAACGGCGGCGCGAGACGGCGCCGCCGCCGACAGGCGAAAAGGCCTTACTTGGTCTTCTTGGAGCCGATTTCCTCGTCCCAGCGACGGAAGGCGAGCACCATCTGGTCGGGCTCGAGCGGCAGCTCGAGCGGCACCTCGGCGATCAGCTTCTCGTATTCGGGGCGGCCGAACTCCTTGATGGCGGCCTGGCTCTCGGCCGGCGCCATGGTGATCGGGACGTCCTTCACGGCCGGGCCCGGATAGAAATAGCCCTCGTCATAGGTGAAGGCCTGCGCGGGCTTGGTCAGCATGAAGTTCATCACGTCGAGCAGCACCGCGACCTTGTCGTCGCTGAGCCCCTTCGGGATGCACATGTAATGCGCGTCGATCACCCAGCGGAAGTTCTTCAGCGTGGTGATCCTGGCCTCCTTCGGCACGACGCCGAGGACTCGCGGGTTGATGTCCCAGCCGGTGGTCGACACGATGATGTCGCGGCTGCCCTCGCCGAGCTCCTTCATGGTCGCGCCGGTGCCGGTCGGGTAGTACTCGATGTTCTGGCCGAGCTCCTTCAGATAGGCCCAGGTCTTGTCCCAGCCCTTCATCGGATCCTTCGGGTTGGAGTCGCCCAGGATGTAGGGCAGCCCCATCATGAAGGTGCGGCCGGGGCCGGAATTGGCCGGGCGGGCGTAGAGGAAGCGGTTCGGGTTCTGCTTGGCCCAGGCGAGAAGCTCCTCCACCGAGGTCGGCGGGGTCTTCACCTTGTCGGGCATGTATTCGAGCAGCGGCCCGGACGGGTAATAGGCGCTGACCACGCCCTGCCCGCGGGCCAACGTCTGCATCATCGCCGCGCCCTTGTTGTAGATGTCGTCGAGCTTGGGCAGCGCCGCCTTGTGCTGGCCGAGCACGTCGAGCCAGAGCTTCTGGTCGATGCCGGCGGAGAGCGCGTCCGTGCCGGTCAGCACGAGGTCGATGTCGACCCGGCCGGCGTCCTGCTGGGCCTTGATCTTGCCGGGCAGCTCAGGGGCCGGCGCCTTGGTGAAGGTGAAGCGCGAGACCAGTTCGGGCTTGGCCTTGCGATAGGCCTCGAAGGCCTTCTGGCTCAGCGCCAGGTTGCCGGCCACGTCGACGATGTTCAGCGCGACCGCCTGCTTGGGCAGCGCCAGCTGCGCCCGCGCGCCGGAGGCGCCGAGAAGCGCCGCGCCGGCGGCTCCGCCGACGAAAGTCCGCCTGGTGATATCGTGCGTCATGGTTTCCTCCGGTGATCGACTTGAGCCATGGGCCGGGCGAACCCGCCGCATGGCGCAGGCGAGAGGATCCCCCGCCCGTCATCGTTGGCGCACATTGATACACTAAAATATTAGTGGAGCAACCGGCAGGTTGTGGGGCGGACGGGAGCCTGTCGGGCCGATCCTGGAGGGCCGCGTCGAGGACCTTCGCCCGTGCTAGCGGGCCAGCCACGCCCCGAGCGCTTCGTTGACCGCGTCCGGCCGTTCGAGGGTTGAGAGGTGTCCGCATTCGGGAACGACGACCAGCTCCGCGCCTTGCACGCCGGCCTGCATCTCCTCGGCCTTGTCCACCGGCGTGATGGCGTCCTCCTCGCCGACCAGGATCAGGGTCGGCACGCCGATCGCCTTCAGGTAGGGGCGGGAATCCGCCCGGCCGATGATGGCCCGCTCCTGGCGCACGAACGCCTCGGGGCCGGTCTCCAGCATCATGCTCCGGACGACGCCCTCCAGTTCCGCGTCGTCGTGACGGGAGGGATGGACCAGCGCGGCCCAGAGCGCGTCGTGAACCTTGTCGAACTCGCCTGCCTCGGCCAGCGCGATCAGGCGGCGGCGGCGCATCGTGGCCTCCTCGGTGTCGGGCCGGGCGGAGGTGTCGAGAAGCGCCAGCCGCGACACCCGGTGCGGCGCGAGCCGCATGATTTCGAGCGCCACGTAGCCCCCCATCGACAGGCCCGCCAGCGCGAAGCGCGCCGGGGCCTGGCGGAGCAGGCGGCCGGCCATGGCGGCGATCGTGGCGTCCTGGCGGTTGTCGGCGAACACGATCGGCCGGTCGTGGCCGAAGCGCTCGGCCTGGGGCGCATAGAGGGCAGGCGTGCAGTTCAGTCCCGGGATCAAGACCAGGGGTTCCGACATACTGAGATTTTCCTTGGACTTTTTGCTGTTTTTGGGGGGGCTTTTCGGCTTTGCCGAATTGACTCGATTCGAAATCTCTCTATGTATCCCTCATCCTTTGAGGAAACGGCCGACGACTGGTTCTGACGCGTCCTGCCCGCCCGCTTCCCCTAAAACGCGCAACTGCGTCGATAGCCGCGCCGTGAGGCGGCATAAAGAATGAATTTTTCTGATCTCGGTCTTAGCGACAGGGTGCTCGAAGCGGTCACCGCTTCCGGTTACACCCAGCCCACGCCCATCCAGGCGGAAGCGATTCCGCATGCCCTGGCTCGACGGGACGTCCTCGGCATCGCCCAGACGGGCACCGGCAAGACGGCGGCGTTCACGCTGCCGATGCTGACGATGCTGGAGCAGGGCCGCGCCCGCGCCCGCATGCCCCGCACCCTGATTCTCGAGCCGACCCGCGAGCTCGCCGCCCAGGTCGAGGAGGCGTTCGTCAAATACGGCGCCAACCAGCGCCTGAACGTGGCGCTGCTGATCGGCGGCGTCTCCTTCGGCGACCAGGACGCGAAGATCACCCGCGGCGTCGACGTGCTGATCGCCACGCCCGGGCGCCTGCTCGACCATTTCGAGCGCGGCAAGCTGCTGCTGACCGGCATCGAGATCCTGGTGATCGACGAGGCCGACCGGATGCTCGACATGGGCTTCATCCCGGACATCGAGCGCATCTGCCGGATGGTGCCGTTCACGCGGCAGACGCTCTTCTTCTCGGCGACGATGCCGCCCGAGATCCAGCGCCTGACCGAGACCTTCCTGCACAACCCGGTGAAGATCGAGGTCGCCCGCCAGGCCTCGACCGCCGCGACCATCACCCAGCGCCTGATCGGCTCCGGCTCCGAGCCGCACGAGAAGCGCGAGGTTCTGCGCAAGCTCGTGCGCCAGCAGCCCGACTTCAAGAACGCGATCATCTTCTGCAACCGCAAGCGCGACGTGCAGGTGGTCTATCGCTCGCTCGAACGCCACGGCTTCAGCGTCGCGGCGCTGCACGGCGATCTCGACCAGCGGGCCCGCATGGCCGCGCTGGAGTCGTTCCGGAACGGGTCGATCCAGCTGCTGGTGGCCAGCGACGTCGCCGCGCGCGGGCTCGACATCCCGGACGTCAGCCACGTCTTCAACTACGACGTGCCCCATCACGCCGAGGACTACGTCCACCGCATCGGCCGCACGGGCCGCGCCGGCAAGTCGGGCACGTCGATCACGATCGTGACGCCGGTGGACAAGAAGTCCCTGGCCGCGATCGAGCACATGATCGGCCAGCCGATCGAATGGCAGGGCGAGATGCCGGCGGAGGGCGAAGCCGACGGCGAGCGCCGCCGCCGTCCCGGCGGGCGCAGGCCCGGCGGACGCGAGGGATCGCGCGCTGCGGGCGACGAGCGCGGACGCGGGTCCTCCCGCGAAGGCCGCGGCCGGAGCTCGGAAGGCGAGACCAGGAGCAGGCCGCGGGCGGCCGAGGCCGAATCGCGGAGCCGTTCGTCCGAGCCCGAGGCGCGCAGCCCCTCCCCGCCGACCGAGAGCCGCCCGCCGCGCCGCGACCGTTCGGGCGAAAATGGCGGCGGCCGCCGCGAGCGCGGACCCGCCCTGCCCGCCCCCGGCGAGACCCGGGTCGAGCGGCCCCAGCGTCCGCCGTCCCGGCGCCCGGACAACGACGACCCGCCCGTCATCGGACTGGGCGACCACGTGCCCTCCTTCCTGCTCAGGCCGGTCAAGAAAAGCTGACAGGTTGTGGTCGATTGTAGCTGCAATTAGCCATCCCTTAAGAGTGGTTGTGCAACTGTGGGTCCCATCAGTGATGGGAGTCGCCTATGGTTGCCTCTTCTGCGGAAGAACCGGCCATCAGACTGGCCGAGGAAACCATTCGGCGCATCGAGGCTCACGGCCCGTTGCCGGAGCCTCGGGCCTATGAAGTCTGGTACACGCATCTCGCCGGGTCGAACCGCTCACTGAGCCGCGCGCTCACGGAGGAGCTGGCGGCGTCCCCACGGCTCGCCAATTCCCAGATCGAGAAGCTCTACAACCAGTTCCTCTCTCCGAACCGCATGGCCCAGCAGGCCGAGAAGGCCAGCGCCGGCGTCCTCACGGAGATCGACTCCGTCGTGAGCCTCATCGACGAGGCGCTCGGCTCCACCAGCCGCTATGGCGACTCGCTGGAGGAGATCTCCCACGTCCTCGACGCCAAGCTGGACCGGAACCTCGTTCGCGACATCGTGAACCGGCTCGTCTCGGTGACCCAGGAGACCGTGGCCAACAACCGCGCCCTGGAGGTCCGCCTCAAGGAGACTCGCGGAGAGGTGCAGGATCTCCGGCAGGCGCTGGAATCCATCCGCACCGAATCCCTCACGGACCCGCTGACCACGCTGGCCAATCGCAAGCACCTGGACGCCACGATCAGCCACGCCGTCGACCACTCGGCGTTGAGCGGCGAGCCGCTCACCATCCTGATGATCGACGTGGACCGCTTCAAGGACTTCAACGACACCTGGGGCCACCTGACGGGCGACCAGGTGCTGCGCCTCGTCGCCATGTCGATCAAGGGATCCGTGCGGCCCAACGACACCGCCGCGCGCTTCGGCGGCGAGGAGTTCGCGGTCGTGCTTCCGCAGTCGTCCCTGAAATCCGGGCACATCGTGGCGGAGCGGATCCGCCAGACCGTCATGGGCCGCGAGCTGGTGAAGCGCTCCACCGGCGAAGCGCTGGGCCGCATCACCATTTCGATCGGCGCGGCCACTTTCGCCTCGGGCGACAACGCCACACTGCTGATCGAGCGCGCCGACCGCTGCCTGCTGCACGCCAAGCGCACGGGCCGCAACAAGACGGTCTGCGAGGACGAGATCCACGGGATGCAGGACGTCGCCTGAACGGCGACGTTCAGATCTCCCTCGGCGAGCGACGTTTCGGCCTGCGGGCCGGTTTTGTCGCCGCCTTGCGCCGGGCGGCCGCCAGCGCCAAGCCGAACCAGGTCCTCATCGCATCCGGATCGTCATAGGCGGCGTCCGGCAGGCGCCGGTAACCCAAGGATTTCGTCACGCCCCTGGCCACGTAGCTGAAGGGCTCGAGACCCTCGGCCAGGAACGCCGGTTCGCTCTCGCCGTCGACCTTGAGATAGACGACGCCGCCCGCCTGCAGCGCCACCATCAGCCCATCCGCGAAGACGCCCACGCCGCCGAACATCCGGCGCGCCTCGACGCGCCCGGCGGGCGCGAAAAGCTCCTCCAGGTCGCGGACGTCCATGCGCCGGGTTTAATGGGAGACGGCTTCGGACCGGTCCGAAGAGGCCGGGGTCAGCGCCACCGACTCGCCGCAGCCGCAGGCGGAGGTCTGGTTCGGATTGTCAAAGACGAATTGCGACGCAAGCTTGCCGGTGCGGAAGTCCATCGTCGTTCCCAGCAGGAACAGAACCGCCTTGGGGTCGACCAGGACGGTGACGCCCTTGTCCTCCACCACCTCGTCGCCGGGGCGCACGCTGTCGGCGTAGTCCATCGTGTAGGACATGCCGGCGCAGCCGCCGTTCTTCACGCCGACGCGCACGCCGACCAGCGGCGCCGTCGAATTCGCCATGATCTCCTTGACGCGGCTGGCCGCCGCATCCGTCAGACTCATGACCTTCAGCTTCGGGAGCATTCCCATGGGGGCTTTCTCGTCCTAGACGGCCGGGTTCAAGGCCCGGGCAGGATCAGGTCACGCCTAATGTAAGCGTGCGCCGGCGCCCTGTGAAGGGCGCAGATCTGCGGATGCTGCATGCACGCCGGCAAAGGGCGGCCTCACCACATGTCGAGCGCGACCCGCGCCTCGTCGGACATGCGGCTCTGGTCCCAGGGCGGATCGAAGACCATGTTGACCTTCGCGGACTGGACGCCCGGGACGGCCGCGACGGCGTTCTCCACCCAGCCCGGCATCTCGCCGGCGACCGGGCAGCCCGGCGCGGTCAGCGTCATGTCGATGGCGACGTTGCGCGCGTCGTCCACGTCGACCCGGTAGACCAGGCCGAGCTCATAGATGTCCGCCGGGATCTCAGGGTCGTAGACGCTCTTGAGCGCCGCGACGATGTCGTCCGTCAGCCGGTCGATCTCGGCCGGATCCAGCGCCGACGGGATGTCGATATCGGGGCGGTTCGGGGCGTTGACGTCGTTGGCTTCGCTCATGGTGGGAACTTTCTCATCAACCGAACAGAGCTTCGGCCTTTTGCAGGGCCTCGGCAAGGCGATCGACCTCCTCCAGCGTGTTGTAGAACGCGAAGGAGGCCCGGCATGTCGAGGTGACGCCGTAGCGCGCCAGCAGAGGCTGCGTGCAGTGCGTCCCGGCGCGGACCGCGACGCCGGACCGGTCGATCACGGTCGCGACGTCATGCGCATGGGCGCCCTTCATCTCGAAGGACACGATGGCCCCGCGCTCGCGCGCCTGGCCGAAGATCCGCAGCGAGTTCATCGCGCCGAGGCGTTGCAGCGCGTAGTCGCGCAGCGCGTTCTCCTGCGCCAGGATCGCGTCGCGTCCGATCGACTGCATGTAGTCGATCGCCGCGCCGAGCCCGATGGCCTGCACGATCGGCGGCGTTCCCGCCTCGAACCGGTGCGGGGGATCCCCGTAGGTGACCGCCGCCTCGGTCACATCCTTGATCATCTCGCCGCCGCCGTTGAAGGGAGGCAGCTTGTCCAGCCAGCGCCGCTTGCCGTAGAGGACGCCGATGCCGGTGGGCCCATACACCTTGTGGCCGGTGAAAACGTAGAAGTCGGCGTCCAGCTCGCGCACGTCGACGGGCAGGTGGACGGCGCCCTGGCTGCCGTCGACCATCACCGGGATCCCGCGCGCATGCGCGATCCGGATGATCTCCCGGATCGGCGTGATCGTCCCCAGCATGTTGGACATGTGGGTGATGGCGACGATGCGCGTCCGATCGGTCAGCAGCGCCTCGAACGCGTCCAGCAGGAACTCGCCCGCGTCGTTCACGGGCGAGAACTTCAGCACCGCGCCCTTGCGCTCCCTGAGAAAGTGCCACGGGACGATGTTGGAGTGGTGCTCCATGATGGAGATGACGATTTCGTCGCCCTCCCCGATCGCCAGCTGGCCGAAGCTGGACGCGACCAGGTTAATCGCCTCCGTGGCCGAGCGCGTGAAGATGATCTCGTCCGTGCTCTCGGCGTTGAGGAAGCCGCGCACCTTCTCGCGGGCGTCCTCGAAGGCCTCCGTGGCCGCATTGGCGAGGTAATGCAGCCCGCGATGCACGTTGGCGTATTCGTGCTCATAGGCATGCACCATCCGGTCGATCACCTGCCGGGGCTTCTGGGCCGAGGCGGCGTTGTCGAGATAGACGAGCGGCTTCCCATAGACCTCCTTGGAGAGGATCGGAAAATCCGCCCGGATGGCCGCGAGATCGAAGGGCCGTGTCGGAGCTGAGGTCATAGGTCTCCATCCGTCCTTGCACGGAGGGTCGGAACCACCTCCGCCGTCATCCCCGGCGGCGCGCCGCGCCGGGAAGGGGATCCGCTCCGTCCCCGCCGCTGGCCCCTTGCCGTCCCGCTTGCGCGGGCCGCCGGGGCTGACGGCGGAGAGGGACTGAAGCTACATACGGGCCTTGAGCCAGGTCTCGACGATGCTTTCAAGGACGGCGCGGACCGCTTCGTCCTCGACCGTCTCCAGCGCCTCCCCGACGAAAGCCTGCAGCATGAGCGCCTCGGCGTCCGGCTTGGGCAGGCCGCGCGCGCGCAGGTAGAACAGCAGGTCGTCGTCGAGCTGGCCGCAGGTGGCGCCATGGGCGCAGACCACGTCGTCGGCGAAGATCTCCAGCTCAGGCTTGTTGTTCATCGTGGCGTTGTCGCCGAGCAGCACCGCCTGGCTCATCATCTTGCCGTCGGTCTTTTGCGCATGCGGCGCGACGATGATCTTGCCCTGGAACACGCCCGTCGATTCGCCGTCCAGCACGTGCTTGAACAGCTCGCGGCTCTCGCAATGGGGAACCGAATGGTTCACCACCAGCGTGGTGTCGGCGTGCTGGCGCCCGTTGAGCAGGGCCGCGCCGTTGATGGACGCCTTGGACCGTTCGCCCGCGAAGGACAGGAACACCTGATGCCGCGTCAGCGCCGGCGCGGTCGCGAGAGCCAGCGTGGCGAAGGACGCGTCCGCGCCGAGCCGCACGCCGAGCGACGACAGGTCGACGCCGCCCCCGCCGCTGGCGTTCAGGCGCACATGGTTCACCACGCAGCCGTCGCCGGCCAGGATCTCCACGGCCGTGTTGTCCTGGTGGGCCACCCCGGCCGGCCCCTCATGGGTCTCCACGAGCGTGACGGAGGCGCCGTCCTCGACCACGAGCAGCACGCGCGTATAGGCGGACCGGACCTCCGCGCCCGTCCGCACGAAGCGGACGACGATCGGCTGAGACGCCTTGAGGCCTGCGGGAACGCGGATCACCGCGCCGTCGCTCATCAGCGCGCCGTTGAGCGCCAGGACGGCGTCGTCGGCCGTCGTGCTCGCGCCGAGGCGGGCGAGCAGAGGATGGCCGGCGCCCATGGCGTCGGCGAGCCCCGTCACCTCCACGCCGGCCGGCACGGCGCCGAGATCCGACAGGGTCGGGGCGAACTGCCCGTCCACGATGGCGACCAGGCCGCCCAGGGCCGCGATCGGCCCCATGGACGAGCCCGCGACCGCGAGCGCGGCCGCCGAGGCGCCGTCCGCCAAGGGGGCCGCTTCGCGCAGCAGGGCGCGCAGGTCGGTGTATTTCCAGGCTTCGACGCGCCTGTGCGGCAGGCCGGCCTCCGCGAAGGCGCCGAAGGCCTTTTCGCGCGCGGCCGCGTCGCCCGGGAGGCGGGCCCGCACGGTGGGAAACAGCTCGAGCAGCTGGGTCTCGGCCGTCGTCCGCATGGGAGTGACGTTGGGGATCTGGGACATGGGAGCCTCAGGCCGCCTGCGAGCGGTAATCGGCGTAGCCATTGGCCTCGAGCTCGAGCGCGAGCTCCTTGCCGCCGGACTTCACCACCCGGCCGCTGGACATCACATGCACGGTGTCCGGCACGATGTAGTTCAGCAGGCGCTGGTAGTGGGTGATCACCAGGAAGGAGCGCTTGGGGTCGCGCAGGGCGTTGACGCCGTCCGCCGCGATCTTGAGCGCGTCGATGTCGAGCCCTGAGTCGGTCTCGTCGAGGATGCAGAAGCTCGGCTCCAGCAGCGCCATCTGCAGGATCTCCATGCGCTTCTTCTCGCCGCCCGAGAAGCCGACATTGAGCGCGCGCTTCAGCATATCCTGAGGAATGTGAAGGCGTTCCGCGCCGGAGCGGACTCGCTTCATGAAGTCGGGCGTGGAGAGCTCGTCGTCGCCGCGCGCCTTGCGCTGGGCGTTCAGCGCGGCCTTCAGGAAGGTCATCGTCGCGACGCCGGGGATCTCCAGCGGATACTGGAAGGCCAGGAACACGCCGGCGGCGGCGCGCTCGTCGGGAGACATGTCGAGCAGGTTCTCGCCGTTCAGCAGGATCTCGCCGTCGAGGACCTCGTAGTCGTCCTTGCCGGCGATGACGTAGCTCAGCGTGGACTTGCCGGAGCCGTTCGGGCCCATGATGGCGGCCACCTCGCCGTCATGGACCGTGAGGCTGAGGCCGTTGAGGATCTTCTTGTCGTCGATCTGGACGTGGAGGTTGCGGATTTCGAGCATGGTTTCAGTCCTGAATTCAGAGCGTCATGCCGACTTCGACGCCGGAGGCGGAAGCCGTGGGCGGCCGGGCGGGCCCCGGCCGTGACCGGATGGGTCAGCCGACCGAGCCTTCCAGCGAGATCGAGATCAGCTTTTGCGCCTCGACCGCGAACTCCATCGGAAGCTGCTGCAGCACGTCCTTGACGAAGCCGTTGACGATCAGCGCCGTCGCCTCTTCGGCCGAGAGGCCGCGCTGAAGGCAGTAGAACAGCTGGTCCTCGGAGATCTTGGACGTCGTGGCCTCATGCTCGAAAATCGCGCTGGCGTTCTTCGATTCGATGTAGGGGACGGTGTGGGCCCCGCACTGGTCGCCGATCAGCAGCGAGTCGCAATTGGTGAAGTTGCGCGCGCCCGTCGCCTTGCGGTGGGCCGAGACGAGACCCCGATAGGTGTTCTGGGAGCGCCCGGCCGAGATGCCCTTGGAGATGATGCGGCTCGACGTGTTCTTGCCGAGATGGATCATCTTCGTGCCGCTGTCGACCTGCTGCATGCCGTTCGACACCGCGATGGAGTAGAACTCGCCGCGGGAGTTGTCGCCGCGCAGGATGCAGGACGGGTATTTCCAGGTGATGGCCGAGCCGGTCTCCACCTGCGTCCACGAGATCTTCGAGTTGGCGCCGCGACAATCGCCGCGCTTGGTCACGAAGTTGTAGACGCCGCCCTTCCCCTCGCTGTCGCCCGGGTACCAGTTCTGGACCGTGGAGTACTTGATCTCCGCGTCTTCGAGCGCGATCAGCTCCACGACGGCCGCGTGCAGCTGGTTCTCATCGCGCTGGGGAGCGGTGCAGCCCTCCAGATAGCTCACATAGGAGCCCTTGTCGGCGATGATCAGCGTGCGCTCGAACTGGCCCGTATCCTTCTCGTTGATGCGGAAATAGGTCGACAGCTCCATCGGGCAGCGCACGCCCGGCGGCACATAGACGAAGGACCCGTCCGTGAACACGGCGGAGTTCAGCGTGGCGTAGAAATTGTCCGTCACCGGTACGACGGTGCCCAGATATTTGCGCACCAGCTCCGGATGCTCGCGGATCGCCTCCGAGATGGAGCAGAAGATGACGCCGGCCCGGCCGAGCTCCTCCTTGAAGGTCGTCACCACCGAGACGCTGTCGAACACGGCGTCGACGGCGACCTTGGAGGTCTGCACGCCGGCCAGGATCTCCTGCTCGCGCAGCGGGATTCCGAGCTTCTTGTAGGTCTCCAGGATGGCCGGATCGATCTCGTCGAGCGACTTCGGGCCCTCCTTCTTCTTGGGGGCCGCATAGTAGTAGAGGTCGTTGAAGTCGATCGGCGGGTACTCGACGCGCGCCCAGGTCGGCTCGCGCATGGTCAGCCAGCGCCTGTAGGCGTCCAGCCTCCATTCGGTCATCCACTCCGGATCGCCCTTCTTGGCCGAGATGAAGCGAACGATGTCCTCGTTCAGGCCGCGAGGGGCCTTGTCCATCTCGATGTCGGTGATGAAGCCGTACTTGTACTGGTCCACGTCGATGGCGCGGACCTGTTCGACAGTCTCCTGCACGGCAGGCATTTCAGTCTCCTTCCTCGACGGCTTCAAGGGCCGTGGGGTTGGTTGGGGGATCGGCTTAGGCTGCTCTTCGCCCTTGCCGTAGATGTAGGGCGTCGCGCAGTTTTTCGAAGGCCTGCAGGAACCTTTCCACGTCGGCCTCGACGCTCGACCAGCCGAGGCTGACCCGGACGGCTCCGCCGGCGAGGTCGTCGGAGACGCCCATCGCCTGCAGCACATGGGAGCGCCGGACCTTGCCGGACGAGCAGGCCGAGCCGGAGGACAGCGCGACTCCGTCCAGATCGAAGGCGATCAGCGCGGTCTCGGCCGCCTGTCCGGGCAGGGCGAAGAGAGTGGTGTTGGCAAGCCGCTCCACCCCCGACGAGAAGATCACGACGTCGGGCGCCAGCTCGCGCAGGCCAGCCTCGAGCCGGTCGCGCAAACGGGCCATGCGGGCGGCCTCGGCCGCGCCCTGCAGGCGCGCCTCCCGCGCCGCGGCCCCGAAGCCGGCGACGCCCGGCGCATTCTCGGTCCCGGCCCGCAGCCCCCTCTCCTGCCCGCCGCCGCGCAGCACGCGTTCGGCGATGTGCAGCGACGGGGACGACGCCGCCAAAGCGCCTACGCCCTGGGGACCGCCGATCTTGTGGGCCGACACCGCCACGAGGTCGGCCCCGCTGGAGGCGACGTCGAAGCCGACCTTGCCGATGGCCTGCACGGCGTCGCAATGCATCAGCCCGCCATGGGCGTGAGCGAGGTCCGCGACCGCCCGCACGGGCTGAAGGACGCCCGTCTCGTTGTTGGCCGCCTGCACGCTGACGAGGGCGCGCTCCCCCTTCGACGCCATGTCGACCAGCCGGGCTTCGAGCCAGCCGAGGTCGACCACGCCGTCCGGGGCGACCGGGATCCGCTCGATCCTGTCCTGGGGGAACCTCGCCCCCTCCAGCACGCAAGGGTGCTCGATGGCGCTGGTCAGGAGCCTGTCCAGCGGGCGCTTCTCGCCGGCCGTCTCGATGTAGGGAGTCAGCGCCAGGACATTGGCTTCCGTGCCGCCGCTGGTGAACCAGACGGCCCGCGCCGGCGCCCCGAGCAGGGCAGCCACCTCGTCGCGCGCGCTCTCGACCCGGCCGCGCGCGGCGCGGCCTTCGGCGTGAACGGAAGACGGATTGCCGCCCGCCGCCAGCGCCGCCGCGACCGCGTCGATGACGGCGGGGCGCACGGTCGTGGTCGCGTTGTGGTCGAGATTGGCACGCTGCGCCCCAGCCATACGGGTCAGACCTTGTTGTCCGCCTCGCCCATCGCCAGATGTCCACGGCAGCAAAGGCTTGCAACCGACCCCGGCGCTTGTGCTACAAGCGGCCACAGCGGCAAGCTCGGCCGACCGGATGCCTCCGGTGCGGCTTTGTTCCGCTGTTAGAATAATTCTAACAGAAAGTGTGGGCCGACGGCGGGCCGGAGTCAAGCCGAAGGGCTGCGCGAACCACGCTCTGGAAGAATGCCCGGTCTGCTTGGCCCGGGGCCTTCCAGTTCCCGCATGCAACGTCCCTCGAGGCCCGGCCATGGCGCGCTCCCTCGGGCGACGCAGGCGCGACGCCCCGTGCGCTCCTGAAAAAGAGGTCGAGAACACCATGCCCGAGGTCATCTTCAACGGTCCCGCAGGCCGCATCGAAGGCCGCTACCATCCGTCGAAGACGAAGGGCGCCCCCATCGCCATCGTGCTGCACCCGCATCCGCAGTTCGGCGGCACGATGAACAACCAGATCGTCTACGCGCTCTATTACGGCTTCGTCGAACGCGGCTTCTCGGCGCTGCGCTTCAACTTCCGCGGCGTCGGCCGCAGCCAGGGCTCGTTCGACCACGGCCAGGGCGAGCTGTCGGACGCCGCCGCCGCGCTGGACTGGGCGCAGGCCATCAACCCGGAAGCCCGGGCCTGCTGGATCGCCGGCATCTCCTTCGGCGCCTGGATCGGCATGCAGCTCCTGATGCGCCGGCCCGAGATCGAAGGCTTCATCTCCATCGCGGCCCCGGCCAACCGCTTCGACTTCTCCTTCCTGGCGCCCTGCCCCTCGTCGGGGCTCTTCGTCCACGGGTCGCAGGACCGCGTCGCGCCCATCAAGGACGTCATGAGCGTCATCGAGAAGGTGAAGACCCAGAAGGGCATCCAGATAGAGCACCAGACGGTGGAAGGCGCCAACCACTTCTTCGAGAACAAGACCGAAGAGCTGATGGGCGTCGTCGGAACCTACCTGGACAAGCGCCTCGGCCCGAAGGAGGGCTGAGCTAGATCTGGCGCGCCTTGGCGACGGCCGGCATGAGCACGTCGCGGATCCGCTCGGCGTCCAGCGAGCCCCGGATCGTGGCGACCGCGACGCCGTTCCGGTCCAGCACGATCGTCGTCGGATAGGCGCTCGCGCCCAGCCGCCGGGCGAGCCCGGCCGTATCGGCAGAGACGGCGCTGAACGGATTGCCGTTCTGCTTGAGATAGGCCGAGCCATTTTCGGGCTTGTCGGCGGACAGAAGCCCGACCAGCCGCACGCGCCGCCCCGCCGCCAGATCCAGCAAGGCGGGATGCTCCGCCCTGCAGGGGCCGCACCAGGTCGCGAAGACGTTCAGGACGGTGACCTGTCCGCGCAAGCTCTCGTCCGTGATCGGCTCGAGCGGGAAACCGGTCGGGCCGCGAAGGCCCGGCAAGGGCGCCAGCGAGAAGGCGGCGTCGCCCAGCGAGGCCGGCTTTTTCGGCCCCGCCAAGACCGTCAGCCCCAACAGGAGGCAGCCCGTGACCGCAGCCGCCTTGGCCAGGAGCCCGTAGAACTCGCCGTTGGCGCCGTGGTCGGCCGGCCCGCGCTGGAGGGGCCTGCGTTCGACCGGCGTTTCAGCTCTCGCCATCATGTCGCGCATGGAGTGCTCTTGCTCTACCTATGCGCGCATTCTGGCGCGAGCCGGTGAAAAGCCATGGCTCGCAGTCGGCTCAAAGCGTGGTGTTTCAGCAAGGGCGCGGAAACCATCCGCGGTTGCGCGCCGGGGCTCTTCCTCCTAAACCTCCGCCGCGAGAGGATCCCATGGCAGACCAGACCCAGCCCGCGGCGTTCAAGCCCCAGTCCGACTTCCTGCGCACGCTCCTGGAGCGCGGCTATGTGCACCAGTGCTCCGACTATGCGGGCCTGGACGCGCTGGCGGCCAAGGGCGAGGTGACGGCCTATGTCGGGTATGACTGCACGGCCCCGTCCCTGCATGTCGGCAGCCTGATCTCGATCATGATGCTGCATTGGCTGCAGAAAAGCGGGAACAAGCCGATTCCGCTCATGGGCGGCGGCACGACCCGGGTGGGCGATCCCTCCGGGCGCGACGAGACCCGCAAGCTGCTGACGCCCGAGCAGATCGAAGCCAACAAGGACGGCATCAAGCGCGTGTTCTCGCGCTTCCTCCGGTTCGGCGACGGCAAGACCGACGCGGTCATGATCGACAACGCCGAGTGGCTGACCAAGCTCAACTACATCGACTTCCTGCGCGACGTCGGGCGGCATTTCTCGGTCAACCGCATGCTGTCGATGGACAGCGTGCGCATGCGCCTGGAGCGCGAGCAGGAGCTCTCCTTCATCGAGTTCAACTACATGTGCCTGCAGGGCTACGACTTCGTCGAGCTCAACCGGCGCGCCGGCGTGAACCTGCAGATGGGCGGCTCCGACCAGTGGGGCAACATCGTCACCGGCATCGATCTCGGCCGCCGCATGGGCACGCCGCAGCTCTACGCCCTCACCTGCCCGCTGCTGACCACCTCCTCCGGCGCCAAGATGGGCAAGACCGCCTCGGGCGCCGTCTGGCTCAACGAGGAGCAGCTGTCCGCCTATGACTACTGGCAGTTCTGGCGCAACACCGAGGACGCCGACGTCGGCCGCTTCCTGAAGCTCTACACCACACTGCCGCTGGACGAGATCGCCCGGCTGGTGGCGCTGGGCGGGGCCGAGATCAACGAGGCCAAGAAGGTGCTGGCGACCGAAGCCACCGCGCTCATGCATGGTCGCGACAAGGCGGTCCAGGCGGCCGAGACGGCCAGGCGGACCTTCGAGGAGGGCCAGGCGGCCGAGACCCTGCCCACGGTGGAGGTCGACGCGGCGGAGCTGCGGGACGGGATCGGCGTCCTCAACGCCTTCGTGCGCGCCGGGCTCGTTCCGTCGACCGGCGAGGCGCGCCGGCAGGTCAAGGGCGGCGGCCTCAAGGTGAACGACGCGACCGTCTCCGACGACCGCGCCACGATCTCGCAGGCGGACCTGAACCAGGACGGCGCGGTGAAGCTCTCCTTCGGCCGCAAGAAGCATGTGCTGCTGAAGGCGCGCTAGACTAACGGCGCCTCAGCGGTCCGACACCGGCGGCGGAGGCGGCGCTCCGGAGCCGGTCACCTCAGAACCGCCCATGACGCCGAAGAATTTGCGAAGGAAGCCCGGGGCGACCGCCGACAGCGGGTTGATGCTCACCGTCGGCTGGCTGGCCTTGCCGGCGATGCGGAAATTGACCGCGAACAGCCCCTCATGCTGGCCACCGCCCAGGATGGGGCCGACGATCGGCACCTGGTTGAAGATGTTGTTGAGCCCATAAGCCGGCACGAAAGTGCCCGAGAAATCCGCCTTGTCGCGGGTGAAGTCGAGCGAGCCCTCCAGCGTGCCGCCGACGGCCGGGCCCCACATCGTGGCGTCGCGGATGACGAGCTTGCCCCCGCCGACCGCGAAGCCGGATTTCAGCTTGGTGAAGCTGACATTGTTCTGCTGGTCCGGCGCGCTTCGCGCCAGGGCCGGCTCGTTCTGCAGCACGAAGCGGTTCACCACGAAGGTCCCGCTCATCTGCGGGGCCGCGCCGTTGAGCTGCACCAGCATCGCCCCGCCCTGCATCCTCCGGTAGATGTCGAAGAAGCGCAGGAAGTCGCCGGCGTCGGCGCTCTCGATCACGATGCCGAGGCGTCCCGCCTCGTCGCGCGCCATCTGTCCCACGACGGGCGCGGCGCCGAACCGGCCGGCCAGCCTGAAATCCCGGAAGTCGCCGCCCCGGATCGAGATCCGGCCGTCCACAGCCGAAAATGTCTGGCCGTTCAGCCCCAGCACGCTCTGGGCCTTGATGTCGAGGTCGAAATCGCCCGGCCCCGCCATGGGGCTCGCGCCTGGCGACATGAGCGCCTTCAGCACGGGGCGCGCGTCGATGGAGCTCGCCTTCAGCGAGACCTTGGACGAGGCGCCCTGCCTCTCCAGATCGACCCGCATGTCGTCGCCGGCCGAGATCTTCAGCGAGGAGAGCCTCGCCGCCACGAGGGACCCGTCGGCGCCCAGGCGCAGCGCTCCGCGGGCCGAGACGGGGCCCGAGGCGTCGAGCGTGAACTCGTCCAGGGTCGTCCCGTCCGCGTCGGCGTCGAGCTTGAAGGAGGCCTTGGCCGTCTTGCCCGGCGTCTTCACCCAGCCGGGCAGCAGGTCGACGATGTTGGCGCGGGTCAGATCGAGATCGACGCGCGGGATGACGCGCGGAGCGCCGAGGTCCT
This sequence comes from Alsobacter sp. SYSU BS001988, assembly GCF_054796215.1. Taxonomy (NCBI): domain Bacteria; kingdom Pseudomonadati; phylum Pseudomonadota; class Alphaproteobacteria; order Hyphomicrobiales; family Alsobacteraceae; genus Alsobacter; species Alsobacter sp. SYSU BS001988. Next base: position 104,742 of record NZ_JBTAMK010000005.1, read on the forward strand.
TCACGGTGATCTTGGCGTCGACCGTGCCGGTGATCTGCGGCAGCTTGATCCCGCGCCTGGCCCGGCCCGCCTCGTCCAGAGCGAGGCTGACGACGGCCTCGCCGGGGGCGCCCGTCGGCTGCCGCAACTCGATGCTGGCGGGGCTGCCGCCGATCCGCCCGTCGCCCTTCACCAGGATGCCGGCGCGATCATTGGTGATGGCCAGGTTCGCGCCCTCGATCTTCTCCTTGCCGAAGACGTTGTCGGCGCCGAAGCCCGAAGCCACGCCCTGCAGCTGGACCGAGACCTCCGAGGGCTGAAGGACGGCCTGCTGCGGGAAGGAGATCGCCGCCTTGAAGTCGACATGGCCCTTCACGCCGGCCACGTCCGCCGGAGCCGGGAAATAGGGCCGCAGGGCCTCCGACCTCAGCAGAGCCAGCGCGCCGTCCGCGGGCCCGGACGCGTCGAAGACGACCTTGGCCACCGTGGGCCTGGCGAAGGTGTCCGCCACGTCGTAGCGCCCGTTGGAGAGCGCGATCGGCTGGCCCGCGCCGGCGGCGACGGCCGCGCGGCGCACCGTGACCGCTACGGTCCGGCCCGTCACGCGCCCGACAGCCTCGATGTCGGTGAGGGGCGCCAGTCCGGGCGCGACCCGCATGACGCCGCCCGACACCGTCGTGTCCAGCGCCACCGCGTCGTCGGGAATCGGCCGCTTGGCCACGGCGTCGGCCAGCATGGCCGGCGACATGGCGGTGCGGTAGCGAAACGCCTCGACCATGCCCGACTGGATGCTCTCGACCAGATAGGCCCGCACCTCGGGAACGATGAAGGTCGGCCAGAAGGCCAGGAGCGAGCGCACCGGCATCCGGCTGGTCGTGAGATCGAGCCGAAGCCCCTCGAATCCGTCGACCCGGCCCAGCGAGCCCGAGAGGACGATCCCGAGGCCCGGGCCGCCGAGATCGAGCCGATCGATGGCGAGCCCGCCGAAGCCGAGCGGGATTCGGCCCTTGAAGCTCGCCTGCGCGATCGGAATCGGCTTGTCCTTGGGTCCCTCGCCGGCCAGCGTCGCCCCGTTCGAGACGAGGTCCACCGCCCAGGAGTCGCCGGCGGCCGCCGGCGGCGTGAGGGAGCCCGCCACGGCGACGCGCGTGTCCCCCGCATTGATCTCCAGGCGCTTCACCAGGATGGCGTGGCGGCCCGCGTCCCAGCCGATCTCGCCCTTCAATTCGTCGACGAAGAGGGGCTCGGCGTCCGGGTCGTCGAACAGCACCATGGCCTTGCGGCCGGTCACCTGGCCGTCGAGCGAGGCCACGGCGTTGTCGGCGCCCAGCGTCAGGCGCAGGCTCGCGTCGATCGGCATGTCGGTCGAGACCGGGATCGCGCCGGGCTCGGCCATGCCCAGCAGGTCGGAGACGGCGAGATTGTCGGTGGTCAGGCCGATCGTCCGCTCGCCGCCCTTCTGGCCCGCGATCGTCAACGCCATGGTCCACGGACCGGACGGGCCGGTGGCCGCCATGATCAGGCGGCCCTGGGCCTCGTTCGGCCGCGAATAGGCGAGCCCGAGCTTGTCGTAGACGATGCTGCGGCCGCGGCGGCGATCGTTCACCCGCAGGCGCCCGTCACGGACGCCGGCGCGCTCCAGCACGGCGATGGGCCCCGACTTGGCGCCGAGCGCGTCGAGGATGGCTCCGGGGCCGAAGCTGGTGTCGGTCGGCTGCACCGGCGCCGGCGCGTCGGCCGCGTCCGACCCGACCGCCGAGACCGAGACGGAGCCGTCCGGATCGATGGTGAGCGAGACCGCCAGACCGATCAGGTCGATGCGCCGCGGCACCAGCCCGCCCATGGCCAGCGAGGCCATGTCGAAGCCGATGTCGGCTTGCGGGGCCGCGACCACCAGATTGCCCTGCGCGTCGCGGATCGTGACGCCCGATACGGTGAGCATGGGCGAATCGGACCACTCCAGCTGGGCGTGCTGGATGTCGACGTCGAAGCCGTTGCCGAACTGCTGCTCCAGCGCGACCGAGATCCGTTCGACGAAGGGGTCGATCTCGATCGGACCTTGCCGCAGGCGCCACGCCACGGCTCCCGCGCCGGCGAGCGCGAGAAGGCAGACCACGCCGGCCAACGCGCCCAGCGCCCAGGCGACCCGCCGGCCCGGCGTCCGACGCGCCCGCGCCTCGCCCGGTCGCGCCCGCTTGCACGACCGCGCCACGCGGCGGGCGATGTTGGATCCTTCGGCGGTCATTCCCTCGGTTCGCGCTCGTGATAGGTGTTCGTCGATGCCCCGTCCGGCCATGATGAACACACGCCTCGTCTCCCGCGAGCGAGAATCATCCGGCGCGGCCTGTCAGCCGTACGCTAAGGGTCATGCCGATTCGACGAAAGGAAGGCGATATGTCGGAAAAATTGCAGGTTGGACAGCAGGCGCCAGCGTTCAAGCTGCCCCGCGACGGAGGAAGCTCCATCTCGCTCGCGGATCTCAAGGGCAAGACGGTGGTGCTCTACTTCTACCCCAAAGACGACACGTCGGGTTGCACCAAGGAAGCGATGGAGTTCAACGCTCTGCGGGCCGACTTCGCGGCCGCGAATGCGGAGATCATCGGCGTGTCGGCCGACAGCGTTCAGAGCCATGACAAGTTCAAGGCCAAGTACGGCCTCGATTTCCCCCTCGCGTCGGACGAGGAGAGAGCGATGCTGGAGGCCTATGGCGTCTGGGTCGAGAAGAGCATGTATGGGCGCAAATATATGGGAATCGAGCGCACGACCGTGCTGGTCGGCGCGGATGGCGCGATCCGGCAGGTCTGGCCGAAGGTGAAGGTCCCCGGACACGCCGCCGAGGTGCTCGCCGCGGCCAAGTCCGCCTGAGCGAATTCCGGCCTTACGGGTTGATTAACCTTAAGCATCTCTAATGATCGCAGGGCCCTGTTCGGCCCTGCGAGGTCTTTGATGACAGGTGATCCTTCGCGCAAGTCGGCTCGGGCGTCCTCCTCGTCGATCGTGGTGTCGGTCGACGGCAGGTCCTTGTCGCATTCCTTCGAGGTCAGCCGGTGGGCCGTGGGCGCCGTGATGACGCTGGGCGTCCTGCTGGTCGCGTGGTCGATCGCGGCCACGGCCTACATGATCTTCCGGGACGACATCCTCGGCGGCCTGATGGCGCGCCAGACCCGGATGCAATACGCCTACGAGGACAGGATCGCCGCCCTCCGGACGGGCATCGACCGGCTCACGAGCCGCCAGCTCGTCGACCAGGACTCGTTCGAGGGCAAGGTCCAGGAGCTTCTCTCCCGCCAGGCCCAGCTGGAGAACCGGCAGGCGCTCGTTGCCTCCCTGGCCGCCCGGATGGAGGGCCAGAGCAGGATCCCGCCCGTCGAGGCGTCGGCGGCCGCGTCCGCCGCCCAGCCCCTCCCGCTTTTCTCGGGCCGCAACCAGGGCGGCCCCATTCCTCCCTCCGCCCTGGGCTTCGCGCCGGCCGAGCCGCCCCGGCCTCGCCCCGTGATGGAGCCCGCGCCCCTGCGCGGCAGCAGCGCCGACGCGGGCGCCCTCATCCCGGGCGTCCGGGGCTCCGCCGTCGCGGCCGCCTGGCCGGAGAAGGAGTTCCTGAAGGCCGGTCCCGTCCAGCACCAGCTGGGCGCCATCGCGGCCAAGCTCGCCCTTCTGGACAACAGCCAGGTCGCGGCTCTCGCCAGGATGGAGAGCCAGGCCCGCAACGCCGCATCCCGCTACCAGAGCGTGATCGCCGAGCTCGGGCTTTCGCCCAGCCGCTTCCCCAACGCGCCGGCCCAGGGCGGTCCCTATGTGCCCGTCCGGGCCGACAAGGACGCCGGACCTTTCGAGAGCCTGCTGGCGCGCGTCCAGATCTCCCTCCAGGAGAGCGAAAAGCTGAAGCGCGTCGTCGACGCGCTCCCGATCCGCCGTCCGCTGAAAGGCGACATGGAGCAGACCTCGTCCTTCGGCTACCGGGTCGACCCCTTCACGCGGGGCATGGCCCTGCATACGGGCCTGGACCTGCGCGACGAGGCGGGTTCGGGGGTGCGGGCCACGGCCGCCGGCAAGGTGACGATGGCGGAGTGGTATGGCGGCTATGGCAACCTGGTCGAGATCGACCACGGCTCCGGGATCGCCACCCGCTACGGGCATCTCTCGGCGATCCTGGTCGAGGAAGGCCAGCAGGTGGAGGTCGGGACCATCATCGGCCGGGTGGGCTCCACCGGGCGCTCGACCGGACCTCACCTGCACTACGAGACCCGCATCGACGGGCAGCCGGTCGATCCGCTGCGCTATCTCAAGATGGCGAGCAGGCTGGGGCCGGGCTGAGCGCGCCGGCCCCCCTCGGCGTCAGTCGATGTCCTCGACGGCTTCGCCGCCTCCATAGACGCGCTGCGCCAGCGCGGCCTCCAGGAAGGGATCGATCTTGCCGTCCAGCACGTCGCTGGGGCTGGTCGACTGCTCCCCGGTCCGCAGGTCCTTCACGAGCTGGTAGGGCTGCAGCACATAGGAGCGGATCTGGTGGCCCCAGCCGATGTCGGTCTTCGACGCGGCCTCGGCGTTGGCCTTCTCCTCCCGGATCTGCAGCTCGCGCTCGTACAGGCGCGCCCGCAGCATGTCCCACGCCTTGGCGCGGTTCTTGTGCTGCGACCGCTCCTGCTGGCAGGCGACCACGATGCCGGTCGGGATGTGGGTGATGCGCACCGCCGAGTCGGTGGTGTTGACGTGCTGCCCGCCCGCGCCTGACGACCGGAAGGTGTCGATGCGGCAGTCGCTCTCCTTGATGTCGATCTGGATGCGGTCGTCGATGACCGGGTAGACCCACACCGAGGCGAAGCTGGTGTGCCGCCGCGCGTTCGAATCGAAGGGCGAGATGCGCACCAGCCGGTGGACGCCAGACTCGGTCTTGGCCCACCCATAGGCGTTGTGGCCCTTGATCAAGAGCGTCGCGCCCTTGATCCCGGCCTCCTCGCCGTCGGCGATGTCGACCAGCTCGACCTTGTATTTCCGCCGCTCGGCCCAGCGCGTGTACATGCGCATGAGCATGTTGGTCCAGTCCTGGCTCTCGGTGCCGCCCGCGCCCGAATGGACCTCCAGATAGGCGTCGTTCTGGTCGGCTTCGCCGGACAGAAGCGTCTCGATCTGCCGGCGCGCCGCCTCGGCCTGGACGTTGCGGATCGCCTCCTCGCCTTCGGAGACGGCCGTCTGGTCCTGCTCCATGTCGCCCAGCTCGATGAGGGTGACGGCGTCGTCCAGCTCGCGCTCCAGGCGCGTGATGGAGGACAGGCGGTCTTCCAGCTCGGTGCGCTCGCGCATCACCTTCTGGGCGGCGTCGGCGTCGTTCCAGAGTTCGGGGTCTTCGGCCTTCGCGTTCAGTTCGGCGAGGCGTCTCGTGGCTGCGTCGAAGTCAAAGATGCCTCCTCAGCAGTCCCACGGACTGCTTGGCGGACTCGACCAGCGCTTCGATCTCGGCGCGCATGGAAATCTCACGTCTAGGGGTGAAGGAAGCCGCGGCGGATCGATCGCGGCGGTCGCCGGAGTGGTAGCGGCGTGCGGCCCGGGTGTAAAGGAGGAGGCCTCGGCCGCCCTAGTACAACCCGCCCGTGCCCGATCCGACGGCCCGGTCGGCTTCGGGGGAGACCCCCGTCCCGCCGGCGCCGATCACCGAATAGGTGTCGGGCGGCGCGGTCCCGGGCTTGAAGGCCTCCAGGAAGCCTCCCGAATCCCCCGGCCCGGCGCGCATGCCCGTCCCGCCGGACACCCGGATCAGCTTGATCCCGGGCGGCACGCGGAACGGCGTCGCCGGCTTGTCGGCCAGCGCCAGCTTCATGAAGTCACGAAAGATCGGAGCGGCGTACTGGCCCGCCGTGGCCGAATTGCCCAGCGAGCGCGGCTTGTCGTAGCCCATGAACACGCCCACCGCGAGGTCCGGCGAGAAGCCGACGAACCACACGTCCTTGGCCTCGTTGGTCGTGCCGGTTTTGCCCGCCAGGGGCTTGCCCACTTCCTTGACGACGGTCGCGGTGCCGCGCTGGACGACGCCCTCGAGCATGGAGACGACCTGATAGGCCGTCAGCGGATCCAGGACCTGCTCGCGCTTGTCGACGAGCTTCGGCTCGTTCTGCCCGTTGAACTTCTCGGCGTCGCAGGAGACGCACTGGCGTTCGTCGTGCTTGTAGATGGTCTGGCCCCAGCGGTCCTGGATGCGGTCGATCAGGGTCGACTTGATGCGCTTGCCGCCGTTCACGAACATCGAATAGGCGGTCACCATGCGCATCACGGTGGTCTCGCCCGCGCCCAGCGACATCGCCAGCACCGGCAGCATGTCGTCATAGACGCCGAAGCGCTTGGCGTATTCGGAGATCAGCGGCATGCCGACGTCCTGGGCGAGACGCACGGTCATCAGGTTCTTGGAGTGCTCGATGCCGTAGCGCAGCGTGTGCGGCCCGCCGGACTTGCCGTCATAGTTCTCCGGGCGCCAGACCTCCTGGCCGGGACCCATGTCGATCTCGATGGGCGAATCCATCACCACGGAGGACGGCGTGTAGCCGTTGTCGAGCGCCGTCGCGTAGACGAAGGGCTTGAACGAGGAGCCCGGCTGGCGCATCGCCTGGGTGGCGCGGTTGAACTTGGACTGGTCGTAGGAGAAGCCGCCCACCATGGCGTAGACGCGGCCCGTATAGGGGTCCATCGCCACGAGCGCGCCGGAGATCTCCGGCAGCTGGCGCAGCCGGAACTGGCCGCGCTCCTGCGGTTCGACATAGATCACGTCGCCGGCGGTCACGAGCTGCCGGACGGGCTTGCGGGTCCATTTCGCCCCGTCATTCGTCAGCGTCCCGGTCTCGCGCTCGCGCTCCAGCTGGCCCGAAGGCTCGCGGCGGGGCTGCAGGCCGATGCGGGCCGTGTCGCCGTTCACGTCGATCACCACGGCGAGCCGCCAGGGCTGGACGTCGCCCAGCGCCGGAACCTCGCCGAGCGGGACGCCCCAGTCCTTGCCGGCGATGTCGAGTCGCTGGATCGCGCCGCGCCAGCCATGCGCCTCGTCGTAGCGCACGAGGCCGTCGGCCAGCGTCTTGCGCGCCATCAGCTGCATCTTGGGGTCGAGCGTGGTGCGGACGGACAGACCGCCCTCGTAGAGCTTCTTCTCGCCGTAGCGCTCGGCGAGCTCGCGCCGGACTTCCTCGGCGAAGAACCCCGCCGCGTAGGAGTTCGGCGACAGCGAGCGCGGATTGACGTTGAGCGGCTCCTTCTTCGCCTTCTCGCCGTCCTCGCGGGAGACGTAGCCGTTCTCGACCATGCGGTCGACGACGTAGTTGCGGCGCTCCACCGCGCGGTCGCGGTTGCGGAAGGGGTGGAGATCGCTCGGCGCCTTCGGCAGCGCCGCCAGATAAGCGGTCTCGGCCAAAGTGAGCTCGTGGACGGACTTGCCGTAGTAGTTCAGCGCGGCGGCCGCGACGCCGTAATTGCCGAGGCCGAGATAGATCTCGTTCAGGTACAGCTCGAGGATCTTGTCCTTCGTGTAGGTCGACTCGATCCGCAGCGCGAGCAGGATCTCCTTGATCTTGCGATCGAAGGTCTGCTCGTTCGTGAGCAGGAAGTTCTTGGCCACCTGCTGGGTGATGGTGGACGCGCCCTGCGGCCGCGAGCCCTTGTCGCGCTTGAAGAAATAGACGCCGGCGCGGGCGATGCCCTCGGGGTCGACGCCCTGGTGCTTGTAGAAGTTCTTGTCCTCGGCGGACAGGAACGAGGCGACGACGAGCTTGGGGACGGCCTGGATGGGGATGAACATCCGCCGTTCGCGCGAGTATTCCGCCAGCAGGCTGCCGTCGCCGGCGTGCATGCGGGTCATCACGGCCGGCTCGTGGTTGGCGAGCTGGGTGTAGTCCGGCAGGTCCTGCGAATATTTCCAAAGAACGAAGCCTGCGCCGGCGGCCCCGATCAGGAACAGGATCGCCCCCGCGGTGAACATCAATCCGATCAGCCGAAGTACATACCGCATCGGTTGCGCCGTCCGCCTTGCAGTTTCGGGCCGGGGCCCATCCGGTCGGCCGGAACCAACGTTCCGGGCCAGACCCGCCTCCTCACGATCGTCGTCGAGCCGGGCGTCCGCAGGCCGCCCTCGCCTCGATGCGGCGGACCGCCCCGCACAGCGGAACGGAGCGTCGCCGCCGCGAATGCGCTCTCGGGATCTTTACACGTCCCCTCGGCGACGCACACCAGCAAACAGGGCTTCGTCACGTCCGTGACGCGCCCATGTGGTTTAAACGCGACAATTCGCCGAGATCAAGGCGTCGCCACCTGGCTTTGTTGCACGATCCGCGGCGACAGGAACCCTGTGATGGCGGCGGAGATCGAATCGGTGGCCTTGTCGCGCCAGCCTTGGGCCGTCAGCAATTCGACGTCGCTCTTGCTGGAGAGATAGCCGAGCTCGACGAGGACGGACGGAACGTCGGGCGCGCGCAGCACCCAGAAGCCCGCCGAGCGATGCGGGTTCTTGTTCAGTTTCGAGGCCGCGGTGATCTTGCCCACCAGGGTGCGGGCGAAGAGGTGCGAGTAGGTCCGGGTTTCGCGCCGGGTGAGCTCGCCCAGGATGCCGGCGACCTCCTCGGTCGCGCTTTCCGAATCGACGCCGGCGAGGCTGTCGGCCTTGTTCTCGGTGTCGGCGAGGCGCGCCGCCTCCGCGTCGGAGGCCCGGTCGGCGTTGGTGTAGACCGTCAGCCCCCTCACCTCGGGGCTGGCCTGCAGCGTGTCGGCGTGGATGGAGACGAAGAGGCTGGCGTTGTTGGCCTGCGCGATGCGCACGCGGTCGCGCAACGAGATGAACTCGTCCGTGTCGCGCGTCACCACCACCCGGAACCGGCCGGACTTCTCCAGCTTGGCCTTCAGCTCCTGCGTGAAGGCGAAGACGACGTCCTTCTCCACCGTGTGGCCGATGCCGATCGCCCCGGTGTCGATCCCGCCATGCCCCGGATCCAGCACCACCACGGGACGATGGTCGGCGGCGGCGCCCTGGGCGAGCCGCAGCGGCGGCTCGGCGCTGGAGGAGCGGTCGGCCGCGGCCGCCTTGGCGAAGCTGTCCCGGTCCGTGCGGCGAAGCTCGATCACGAAGGCGTTCGCGGCCCCCTCCATCACGCTCTCGTTGGAGGTGCGGGCGACGGTCGCGGGTCCGGCGAGTTCGATCACCACGCGCGACCGCCCGGGACCGATCAGCCCATAGCGGAAGGACTTCACCAGCCCGCGCGACTTGCGCCCCGTCTCGGCCGGGAGCTGGAAGTTCACTTCTGCGAGATCCAGGACGATGCGGTCCGGCTTCTCCAGCGTCTTCACGGTGGGATTGATCGTCGACGACAGGGTGAAAACGAGCTTGGTGGCGGCGGCGTCGCCCGAGAGCTGCGCCTCGATGGCGACTGGCGCGGGCGGGCCGGACGGAGCCGGTCCGGCCATGGACGACGGCGAACCGAGCGCGAGCGCCGCGGAGAGCCCCGGGACGCCAAGGGCCAGGAGCTTCAGCCGTCTCCACCGGTCTCGAGGCATGCTGACCTTCCCTCCGCGATCCGCATCAAGCTACGCCTCGGAAGGGGCGGCCATGAGGCCTCCGGCGCGTCGTGCCACTTCCGGTTCATAGGCTATAGGACCGTCTTGGTTAACCAATCCTGACCCCCTCCCCAGGGTTTCCGGCGGCCATGTTGCGGTGCGGTCACACCGTGCATAAATGCTTGCGTAGGGCAGGGTTTCACCCTTAAGAGGAGAGTGTCACGTCTCCGCGTCGCACGGACGGGCTCCTCGCTTCCCGAGGCTCCGCACCGTAACCGGTTCTTGCCGCCCAAGGCCTCCGCGCTGACCGGGTTGCAGTTTTTCCGGAGACACCCTCGGCAGCGTGACGCCAGAATGCCTCGCACGCGGTCCCCCCGTCGAGGCGCCCAGGCCGACATAGGGTCCCTCTCGCGAGGTTCATCGAAATCGTCGGCCCCGAAAAAGGTGTCGAGGTCGTGGCGTGAGCAGACAGCTCCGGACCCGTCGAGAGCTTCAGACCGCGGCCGTCGAAGGACGGCCGGGAGCGCTCCGTCGGCTCCGAATCCGCCCCACGGCCTTCAGCGCATGTTCAACCCACGCCCATTTGCGGCAACAACTGCGCGTTGTGGCCCGTTCCGTCCGTTCGCTTGTCGCCCCCGTTCCGCCGCCGCCCGACACGGGCGCACGGCTTACGTTTTTTTCGACAAGACTGGCCGGCCTACGGGAGCAGCGCCAATGAGAGATCCTCATGGCCAACAAGATGCTCATCGACGCCTCGCACCCGGAAGAGACCCGGGTCGTGGTGGTCCGCGGTAGCCGAGTCGAAGAGTTCGATTTCGAGTCCGCCAACAAGAAGCAGCTCCGCGGGAACATCTATCTCGCCAAGGTGATCCGGGTCGAACCGTCCCTCCAGGCGGCGTTCGTCGATTACGGCGGCAACCGGCACGGCTTCCTGGCCTTTAGCGAAATCCACCCCGACTACTACCAGATCCCCGTCGCGGACCGGCAGGCGCTGATCGAGGAGGAAGCCCGCCACGAGCGCGACCACGACGAGGCGGAAGACAACGGCCGCCGCAACCGGCGCCGCCCCAAGGGCAAGTCGGCGCGCCGGTCCGGCGGGGACAGCGGCGACGCCACGGTGGCCGAAGACGCTCCGGCCGTCGACGCGGGCGAATTCGACCCGTCGGCCGCCACCGAGGAGCCCCCGGTCCGCGCCGAGCGCGACGACCCCGAGGAGGTCGCCTCCCCCGACGAACACGACGACCGCGACGATCGCGACCAAGGCGGCGACGACCAGGAGCACGCCGAGGACCGGTCCGGGCAGGAAGCCGGGGACGAGCACTCCGACGAGCGCGACGAGCGGCCCTCCGGCGACGGCGGCTCGGACGACCGCGGCGAACGCCACGACGTGATCGAGCAGGTCGGCGCGGGCGACGCCCTCGAGGAGCTGCCGGAGAGGCCGCGCCCGTCGCGCCGCCAGTACAAGATCCAGGAAGTCATCAAGCGCCGTCAGGTCCTGCTGGTGCAGGTCGTCAAGGAGGAGCGCGGCAACAAGGGCGCCGCCCTCACGACCTACCTGTCGCTCGCCGGCCGCTACTCGGTGCTGATGCCCAACACCGGCCGCGGCGGCGGGATCTCCCGCAAGATCACCGACGCCGTCGACCGCAAGCGCCTGAAGGCCGTCGCCCAGGAGCTCGACGTGCCGGACGGGATGGGCGTCATCCTGCGCACCGCCGGCGCCTCGCGCACCAAGACCGAGATCAAGCGCGACTTCGAATATCTGATGCGCCTGTGGGAGACGGTCCGCGAGCTGACCCTCAAGTCCAGCGCGCCCGCGCTCGTCTATGAGGAAGGCTCGCTGGTGAAGCGCGCCATCCGCGACCTCTACAACAAGGACATCGACGAGGTGCTCGTCGCCGGCGAAGCGGCCTATCGCGACGCCAAGGAGTTCATGCGCATGCTCATGCCGAGCCATGCCAAGAACGTTAAGCCCTACCGCGATCCGCAGCCCGTCTTCGCCAAGTTCGGCGTCGAGGCGCAGCTCGACGCCATGTTCTCCAACCAGGTCACCCTGAAGTCGGGCGGCTACATCGTCATCAACCAGACCGAGGCGCTCGTCGCCATCGACGTGAACTCGGGCCGCGCCACGCGCGAGCACAATATCGAGGACACCGCGCTCAAGACGAATTGCGAGGCGGCCGACGAGGTCGCCCGGCAGCTGCGCCTGCGCGATCTGGCCGGCCTGATCGTCATCGACTTCATCGACATGGAGGAGAACCGGAACAACCGAACGGTGGAGCGGCGCCTCAAGGACGCGCTGAAGAACGACCGCGCCCGCATCCAGGTCGGGCGCATCTCGGCCTTCGGCCTGATGGAGATGTCGCGCCAGCGCATCCGCACCGGCGTGCTCGAGGGCTCCACGGTGCCCTGTCCGCATTGCGCGGGCGCCGGCATCGTGAGGGCGACGCCCTCGATCGCCCTGCACGTGCTGCGGGCCGTCGAGGAGATGCTCATCAAGAGCAACAGCCACCATCTGCTCGTGCGCACCCGGACGGAGGTGTGCCTCTACATCCTCAACCAGAAGCGCAGCCATCTGCGCGGCCTGGAGGACCGGTTCGGGGTCGACATCACGATCCTGTCCGACGATACGCATACCGGCTCGCACGCCTTCGCCATCGAGCGCGGCGAGCAGATCCTGAACCCGCGCCCGGTCGTGATGACCGCCGTCCATGTCGACAGCGTCGACATGCCCGAGGACGAGCTCGACGACGCAGTCGAGGCGGAGGAGGACGAGGACGAGGAGGTCCTGGAGGCCCAGGCCGCCCCGCAGGAGCGCGAGGAGCGCGCTCCTCGCCAGGATCGCGACCGGGGAGACCGCGGCGAACGGGGTCCCCGCCAGGACCGCGGGCCGAGGCCCGACGATGCGCGCGCCGACTCCGAGGGCGGCGAGAATGGCGGGCGGCGGCGTCGCAGGCGCCGTCGGCGGCGCGGCGGTCGCGGCGGCGAGGGTCGCCCGGAGGCGTTCGGTTCGGAGGCTTTCGGCTCCGACCGGGCCCCGATGCCGATCGACGCCCCGCAGCCCGACGTGTCGGGCGCGCCGTTCGGCGGCACGCACACCTTCGAGCCCGAAGAGAGGCTCGCGGCGGACGCCGAGACCGCGCAGGATCTCGCCCTGAACGAGGCGGAGGCTGGCCTGACCGTGCCGAGCGCCGAGGACGAGGGCGGAGCCCGCCGTCGTCGGGGACGTCGCGGCGGGCGTCGCCTGCGCGGCGACCGGGCCGAGGCGGACGACGTCGTGTCGGGCGCGGAGGAAGAGACCGTGACGCTGGCGTCCGAGGCTGCGGTGGAAGCCGCCGCCGATGCGTCGGCGGAAGCCGCGGCTGCGCCCGCCAAGCCGGCCCGCAAGCCCCGCGCGCCGCGCCGCACGAAGGCGTCGATCGCAGCCGAGGCGGCCGCCGCGGAGGCTGCGGCGCAAGCGCCCGCCGAGTCCGAGCCGGCCGCCGAGGCCGAGCCGGCCGCCGAGACCGTCACGCCTCCGGCCGCTCCGGAGCCGGCGGCCCCGCCCGCCCGGGCCCCCGAGCCGATCATGGCCGCTGTGGCCGCTCCCGAGCCTGCGCCGGAGCCCATCACCACCGAACCGGTCGTGATCGGCGCCGAGCCGGCCTCCCCCCGCAAGGCGGGCTGGTGGGCGAAGGCCAAGTCGGCGATCTCCGGCGGCTGATCGGACCCGAAAGACGCGACGATCCGTGGGGGCCTCCTGTGTGGGGCCCCTTACTTTTTGCGCGCGTTCGGCGTGATCGGTCGGAGCCGCCGTTGCTGGCGAGCGCGGGTCGTTCGCGCCGAATCGCTGCGGCGGGCCCGCTGATTTGGCCAGGAAGAACAGAATCCGTTAGGCGACAAATGGTAAGAGGTGAATTGATCGACGCAAACCGACGTTGAGCGGCTCAACCACTTTGAGTGCCCCCAGTGCCGAATGTTCTGATCGTTCTGGTCTTAACCGTTCTATGGCTCGTGCTGGCCCGCGATCTCGGGTTCCAACTGAGCGCCGTTCCGGCGATGTTTTACGCCGGAATGGCCTCGGCGGCGCTGGCCTATGTGCTGAGCCCTGGTCATCTCAAGAAGTTCTTCAGCTGCATCCTCTACCTCGGCGGCATCCCCGCATTCGGAATCGTTTCGACGATGGTCGGCGCCGCCGCCGGCCTGCCATTGAGAGATGGGCTGATGCTCCGCGCCGACGCGGCTCTTGGCTTCGACTGGCTCGGCCTCGTAGGAAGCATCGCCGCAGAACCTCTCCTGTCATCGCTGCTGATGCTGGCGTACCAGTGCTTTGATGTCGGGCTTCCGATCACTCTGGTCGCCGTCACGATCCTGGCCGATCGCGATCATCTCGATCGCGTCGCCTGGTCGTTTTTCGTCGCGCTCAATCTCACGGCGATCGGCAGCCTGATCGCGCCCTGCGTGTCAGCGCCGCCCTTTCTTGGGCTGCCGGACCAGATCGGCGCGATCAGCCTGGAGATTCCGCACCGCTCCGCTGCGGTCGTGGATCTTCTCAGGGCTGGCGATCTCCGAGACTTCAGGGTCCTGATCGGTGTGGCCACGATGCCGTCCTTCCACACATCTGGCGCGATTCTCTTCGTCTGGGCGCTTTGGCCCCTTTCCCAGCTTCGCCTGTTGCGCTTGCCTCTGGCCGCCCTGGCGGCTCTCATCACGCTTTCGGCCATACCGGTGGGAGGCCATTACCTCGTCGATGTCTTGGCGGGCGTCTGCGTCGCCCTGGTTTCGATCGCATCGGCCACCGCCAGGCCGGTCGGCGCTACGCTCGTTCAGGCTTGCAGGAACGCCTCCAGCCGCCTCACCGCCTCCCGGCACGTCTCCTCCGCGCCGGCGAACGAGAGCCGCATGTAGCGGCTGCCCCGGCCGGGGTCGAAATCCAGCCCCGGCGTCGCCGCAACGCCGGTTTGGTCCAGGATGCGGCGGCAGAACGCCATGGAGTCGTTGGTGTAGCGGCCGACGTCCACATAGACGTAGAAGGCCCCGTCGACCGGCAGGAAATCCGGCAGGCCGATCCGCGGCAACTCCTGCAGCAGCATCGCCCGGTTGCGGGCGTAGCCGGCCTTGACGGCTTCGAGCTCGTCCACCGCGGAGAACGCCGCCTCGGCCGCGATCTGGCTCAGCTGCGGCACGGAGATGAACAGGCTCTGCGCCAGCCGCTCGATTGGCCGCGCGAGGATCTCGGGAACGACCATCCAGCCGACCCGCCAGCCGGTCATGCAGTAATATTTCGAGAAGCTGTTGATCACGACCGCGTCCGGGTCGAAGGCCAGCGCGGTGTCGGCCGGCCGGTCATAGGTCAGCCCGTGATAGATCTCGTCCGAGATGAACCAGAGGCCGAGCTCGCGGCAGGCGCGCCCGAGATCGGCGAGCGCCTCGCGGCTCATCATCACGCCCGACGGATTGGCGGGGCTCATCGCCAGAACGCCCCGCAGCGGCTTTTCGGCATGGGCCCTCGCGACCGCCTCCCCGGTGAGCGCCCAGCCCATGGCCGCATGCGTCTCGATCTCCACGGGCTCGACGCCCAGCGCCTTCAGCGTGTTGCGATAGGCCGGGTAGCCCGGAGCGCTGATCGCCACGCGGTCCCCGGGATCGAACATCGCCAGGAACGAGAGGATGAAGCCGCCCGACGAGCCCGTGGTGACCACGACCCTGTCGGCCGGGACAGCGATCCCGTAGGCGTCCCGGTAGTGCCGCGCGATGCGCTCGCGCAGGCTCGGCATGCCGAGCGCCTCCGTGTAGCCGATGCGGCCCTTGGCGAGGGCGGCCGCAGCCGCGTCCAGGGCGGCGCGGGGCGCCGGCGCGCCGGGCTGCCCCACCTCCATGTGCAGGACGCTGCGGCCGGCCGCCTCCATGGCGTTCGCCGCGCCGAGCACGTCCATCGCCAGGAAGGGCTCGACGTCGCTGCGCGCCGAGGGCGCGAGGTGCGGCGGTCCCACGCGCGCCGATGCGGGCCTGCGGGGCGTATCGCCGCCCGGCGGCGTGGACGTGCGGGATGGGAGGTGAGAGCTGTCCGCCATGGGGTCGCCGTGTTCTGCAGGCACATGCGGCGCGCCCTCGCGGAGCGGGAGCCCGGCGAATTGACCGCCCGGTCTCGATCCGTAAGTTGGGCGCCGAAAGGCAAAGGGCCCGATGCTTCGTTTCGTCCGCCGTTCCCCTATCAGCAAGGCTCCCGGCTCGCCAGCCCGCGGCCGGACCGCTCGCCCGATCCGCACGATGCTCGCGCTGGCGGCGGCGGCCGGCGCCGCGATGCAGCCGACGCTCGCCGCCGCCCAGGGCGCGCGCCAGTCGATCGTCCGCGACGCCGAGGTCGAGGCTTTGCTGCGGGACTATGCGACGCCGATCTTCCAGGCCGCCAACATCCGCAAGGGCGCGGTTCAGATCATCCTGGTGTCCGATCGGTCGTTCAACGCCTTCGTGGCCGACGGCCGGCGCATGTTCATCAATGTCGGCGCCATCATGGATTCCAAGACGCCGAACGAGATCATCGGCGTCATCGCGCATGAATCCGGGCACATCGCGGGCGGCCACCTGCAGCGCCTGCGCGAGCAGCTCGCCAACGCCCAGATCCTGGCCATCGCCGGGATGCTTCTGGGCGCGGGCGCCGTCGTCGGCGCGGCTTCCTCGCGGGACCGGGTCGGGAACGCCGGCGGCGGCGCGATGGGCATCGCGGTCGGCTCGCAGGAACTGGTCAAGCGCAGCCTGCTGTCCTACCAGCGCTCGGAGGAGCAGGCCGCCGACGTCATGGCCGTGCGGTTCCTCTCGGCCACCCAGCAATCGCCGCGCGGGATGCTGGACACCTTCCAGCGCTTCAACCAGGACGCGATGTTCAAGACGTCGAGCATCGACCCCTATCTCGTCAGCCACCCGATGCCGAACGAGCGCATCGCCAATCTCGACGTGCTCGCCCACAAGAGCCCCTATTTCGACGCCAAGGATTCGCCCGCCCTCCAGGCCCGCCACGACATGGCCAAGGCCAAGCTGTTCGGCTTCATGGCTAAGGCCGAGGAGGTCGGCCGCCGCTACCCGGCCTCGGACATGTCGCGCCCGGCCCGCTACGCGCGCGCGATCGTCGCCTACCGGTACAAGCGGCTGCCCGAGGCTTTGTCGCAGGTCGACGCGCTGATCCGGGAGGAGAGCGCCAACCCCTATCTGTGGGAGCTGAAGGGCCAGATCCTTCTGGAGTTCGGCCGGGCGCAGGAAGCCATCCCGATCCTGCGCAAGGCGGTGGCTCTCGCGCCGGCCGCGACGCCGATTCGCGTCCTGCTGGGCCACGCCCTGGTGGCGACCGAGGCGCGAGGCTCGGCGGACGAAGCCGTGCGGGAGCTGTCCAACGCCGTTCAGCGCGAGCCCGAGGGAGCGGAGGGGTGGCGCCACCTATCGCGCGCCTACGCCATCCGGGGCAACGAGGGCATGGCCGCCTATGCGGCCGCGCAGGCCTATTTCAACGAGGGCGACTACAATGCGGCCGCCACCCAGGCCAGCCGCGCCAAGGAGCAATTGCCGCCCAATTCGCCCGGCTGGCTCAAAGCCGACGACATTTTGAACACGCGCCCGCCGAAAAGTCCGTAAGGATGGCGGAACGCAAGACCGCAGGGCGCCAGGACCGACCTGGCCCCGACGAGGAGATCCCGATGTTGCTGACCGCCGTCCTCCCGACCTGCCGCTCGATCGCGGGCGTCGCCCTCGCGGCGGCTCTCGCCTTCGCGCCCGTCGCCGGCATGGCTCAATCCAAGGCCGTCGACTTCACCGAGCAGCAGAAGAACGCGATTCGCGACATGGTGCGCTCCTACCTCCTGGAGAATCCGGAGGTGATCCAGGAGGCGCTCGTCGAGCTCGACCGCCGGCAGAAGGAGGCCGAGAAGGTCGCCACCAAGTCGGCCCTCGGGCAGGTCGCGGCGACGCTCATCCAGTCGCCGCGCAACATCGTGCTCGGCAACCCCAGCGGCGACGTGACGCTCGTCGAGTTCTTCGATTACAACTGCGGCTACTGCAAGAAGTCGCTGGCTGACATGCGCGAGATGGCCAAGACCGATCCGAAGCTCCGCATCGTGATCCGCGATTTCCCCGTGCTGGGTCCCGATTCGGTCGAGGCATCCTTCGTGGCCGTCGCGGCCAAGAACCAGATCAAGGGCGATAAATATTTCGACTTCCACCAGAAGCTGCTGGAATCGAAGGGTAGGGTCGGCAAGGAGCGCGCCATCGCGGTCGCTAAGGAGTTCGGCGTCGACCCGGTCCGGCTCGCCAAGGACGTCGAGAGCGCCGAGACGCGCGCCGCCGTGGAAGAGACGATGAAGGTCGCCGACACCCTGAAGCTGCAGGGCACGCCAGCCTTCGTGGTGGGCGACGACATCATCTTCGGGTCCCAGGGGGTCGAGCCGCTCCGCGCCGCCGTCGCCAATGTGCGCCAGTGCGGCAAGGCGGCCTGCTGAACAGGCCTGCGCCCCGGCCACGCCCCTGTTGACGAGGCGCGCCGCCGAACGGCGCGCGCTTCCCCTGACACGCACAAGCGGTTATGACGACGCGTCGGTTTCGCTGGCGCGGTTTGCGCATGCCGCAAGGCCGACGACCAAGGCCCGCCCCTGGCGGGCGCCAGAGGAAGCTCGGCTCTCGCCGTCGCCCATGCGGGCGTCCGGACGGGGGCGTCGCCGATCGGGCGGGCACCTGAAGCAAAGGCGTTGACCAGACACATGTCCAAGGACCAAGCCATCGACCCCAAGCTCGTCCGCGAGATCGCGACCATGCTGTCCGACAGCGATCTCACCGAGATCGAGGTCGAGAAGGGCGACTTGCGGATCAGGGTCGCGCGGCAGGTCGCCGCCGCGCCGGTCATGCAGTACAGCGCTCCGGCTCCCGCGCCGATCCTGGCGGCCGCGCCGGCCGGCGCTCCCGCCGCCGCGCCTGGCGTGAACCGGGAGGCCGCCGGGCCCCATCCGGGCGCCGTGACGTCGCCGATGGTGGGCACCGCCTATCGCCGCGCCTCTCCGGACTCCAAGGCCTTCGTCGAAGTGGGCTCGGTGGTGAAGGTCGGCGAGAAGATCCTGCTCGTCGAGGCGATGAAGACCTTCAACGAGATCGTCGCCCCCCGGGCGGGCACGGTGACGGCCATCCTGGTGGAGGACGGCCAGCCCGTGGAATATGGCGAGCCCCTGCTGGTCATCGAGTGATGTTCGACAAGATCCTCATCGCCAACCGCGGCGAGATCGCCCTCCGCGTCCTGCGCGCCGCCAAGGAGCTCGGCATCGCCACCGTGGCGGTCCATTCCACGGCCGACGCGGACGCCATGCATGTGCGCCTCGCCGACGAGAGCGTCTGCATCGGCCCTCCCTCGGCCCGCGACAGCTATCTCAACATCCCGGCTCTCCTCTCGGCCTGCGAGATCACCGGCGCGGACGCCGTCCATCCCGGCTATGGCTTCCTGTCGGAGAACGCGCGCTTCGCCGAGATCCTGGAGAGCCACAACATCCATTTCATCGGCCCCAAGGCGGAGCACATCCGCATCATGGGCGACAAGATCGAGGCCAAGCGCACGGCCAAGCGCCTCGGCATCCCGTGCGTGCCCGGCTCCGAGGGCGGCGTCACGGAGGATGACGACGCGCTCAGGATCGCGGCGGAGATCGGCTACCCGGTGCTGGTGAAGGCCGCCGCCGGCGGCGGCGGGCGCGGCATGAAGGTCGCGCGCACCGAAGGCGACCTCGTCCACGCGCTGCAGACCGCCCGCATGGAGGCCAAGGCCGCCTTCGGGGACGACGCCGTCTATCTGGAGAAGTATCTCGAGAAGCCCCGGCACATCGAGTTGCAGGTGCTCGGCGACGGCCGCGGCGGCGCGGTGCACCTCTTCGAGCGCGACTGCTCGCTGCAGCGGCGACACCAGAAGGTCTGGGAGGAAGGCCCCTCCCCGGCCCTCAATGCCGAGATGCGCTCGCAGATCGGCGACACGGTGGCCGAGGCCATGCGCGAGCTCGGCTATCTGGGCGCCGGTACGGTCGAGTTCCTCTACGAGGACGGGCAGTTCTACTTCATCGAGATGAACACCCGGATCCAGGTCGAGCATCCGGTGACCGAGATGATCACCGGGATCGACCTGGTGAACGAACAGATCCGCCTGGCTGCCGGCGCGGCGCTCTCCTTCGCGCAGGAGGACGTTCAGCTCTCCGGGCACGCCATCGAGTGCCGGATCAACGCCGAACACCCCGCCACCTTCACGCCCTCCCCGGGCCGGATCGCCTATTTCCATCCGCCCGGCGGGCTCGGCGTCCGCGTCGATTCGGCCGTGTACCAGGGCTACACGATCCCGCCGAACTACGACTCGCTGGTCGGCAAGCTGATCGTGCATGGCCGGACCCGCAACGAGTGCCTGATGCGGCTGCGCCGGGCCCTCGACGAATTCGTCGTGGACGGAATCGAGACCACGCTGCCGCTTTTCAGGGCCCTGGTCCGGAACCCGGATATCCAGAACGGCGATTACGATATTCACTGGCTGGAGAAGTTCCTCTCCACCGGAGGAATGGACGTCACGGGCGGCGCCTGATCGCCGGCGACGCGACGGGCGGCTGCGAACGGGCCGGTATCGGATGGCGCGGCGACAAGACGCGGACACGGAGATCACCCCCGAGCTGCTCCTGCGCGCCTATGCGTGCGGGATCTTTCCGATGGCCGAGAGCGCGGACGACCCGGCCCTCTACTGGGTCGAGCCGCGCGAACGCGGGGTGATCCCGCTGGACGGTTTCCACGTGCCGTCCCGCTTGGCCCGGACGGTCCGCAGCGATCGGTTCGAGATCCGCATCGACACGGACTTCGACGGCGTCATCGCCGGCTGCGCGTCTCCCGCGCCGGACCGCAAGCAGACCTGGATCAACGCGCGCATCCGCGAGCTCTATGGCGCGCTCTTCGACCTCGGCTACGCCCATACGGTCGAGGCCTGGCGGGACGGACGCCTCGTCGGCGGGCTCTATGGGGTGCGGCTCGGCGGCGCGTTCTTCGGCGAGAGCATGTTCCACCGCGAGCGCGACGCCTCCAAGGTGGCGCTGGTGCATCTCGTGGCCAGGCTCCGGACGGGGGGCTTTCGCCTCCTCGACACCCAGTTCGTGACGGCCCACCTCGCCAGCTTCGGCGCGGTCGAGGTCCCCCGCCGGGAGTACCGGGTGCTGCTCGACGCCGCGACGGCCGCCGACGGCGATTTCCGCCGCTGGCCCATGGTCCAGCCGGACGCAGGCGCAAGGGCGCTGGCGGCCCTGGCTTGAGCGGTGCGACATGAAGGCGGCCCCGGCCCGGCTCTATTGACCCGGCCCGCCGGGACGGATACGCAGAAGCCCGCGATCCGAGCGCGTAGCTCAGCCGGTAGAGCAACTGACTTTTAATCAGTAGGTCCTGGGTTCGAGTCCCAGCGCGCTCACCACCTCGTCCGCCTTTCCAGGCCCGGCCAGGTGGCGTCCGCACGGGTCGCGCCGCCGTGGTCTCGCGCGACGGGCCGCTCTGGACACAGCTCGGCGTTAAACGCCCGTCATTGAAGGGCTGCGCCTTCTCTTTCAACCTTTGACCACATTCGCGGCGCATCCCCTCCCGCACTGAAGCAGGCAGGCGTGCAGCGATGCGGTTTTTCCTCCGTGGGATCGGAATTCTTTTCACGGCCGGCGCGATCACGTTCGTCGTGGCCGCCTGCGCGGTCGGCGCCCTGCTCTGGAAGGTGTCGCGCGACCTCCCCGACTACACGCAGCTGGCCGACTACCAGCCTGCGGTGATGACCCGCGTCCACGCCGCCGACGGCAGCCTGCTGGCCGAATACGCCCGCGAGCGGCGCATGTTCATCCCCATCCAGGCCGTGCCGAAGCTCGTCATCGCCGCCTTCGTGTCAGCCGAGGACAAGAATTTCTACAAGCACCAGGGCGTCGACCCGGAGGGCATCGCCCGGGCCGCCCTCTACTATCTGAAGCGGGACAATGGCCGGCGCCCGCAGGGCGCGTCCACCATCACCCAGCAGGTGGCCAAGAACTTCCTCCTGACGAGCGAACAGACCTTCGACCGCAAGATCAAGGAGGTGCTCCTCGCGCTGCGGATGGAGAAGGCCTACACGAAGGACAAGATCCTCGAGCTCTATCTGAACGAGATCTATCTCGGCCTGGGCAATTACGGCGTCGCGGCCGCGTCGCTCAATTACTACGGCAAGTCGGTGCATGAGCTGACCCTGGCCGAGGTCGCCTATCTGGCGGCCCTGCCGAAGGGCCCCAACAACTACAATCCCTTCCGCGCCCGCGAGGCGGCCACCGAGCGGCGCAACTATGTGATCGATCGCATGGTGGAGAACGGCTACGTCTCGCGCGAGGACGGCGAGAAGTCCAAGGCCGAGCCGCTCACCGTCAATCCGCGCTCCCTCTCGCCCAACACCTACGCGGCCGGCTTCTTCGCCGAGGAGGTCCGGCGCGACATCGCCGACCGGTTCGGCGAGAAGGCGCTCTACGAGGGCGGGCTGTCCGTCCGGACCACGCTCGATCCCAAGATGCAGGTGATGGCCCGCAAGGCGCTGGCCGACGGCCTCGTGCGCTATGACGAGGCGCATGGCTGGCGCGGGCCGATGCAGAAGCTCGACATCGCCGGCAAGGAATGGGGCGCAGCGCTGGCCGAGGCGCCGGCGCTGGGCGACGTGCAGCCCTGGCGGCTCGCCGTGGTGCTCGACGTGGCGGGCGACGGCGTGCGCATCGGACTGCAGCCCGCGCGCGAACCGTCCGGCGCCGTCGCGAAGGAACGCGAGGCCGGCGTCATCCCGGCCGAGGGCCTGAAATGGACCCGCAAGCCCGCCCGCCAGGTCGTGTCGGCGGGAGACGTGGTCTATGTGGAGCCCCTCGAGGGCAAGCCGGGGCAGTTCCGGCTGCGGCAGCTGCCCGAGATCTCCGGCGCGCTCGTCGCGATGGACCCCTATACCGGGCGCGTCCTGGCGATGGTGGGCGGCTTCTCGTTCGACCAGTCCAAGTTCAACCGCGCCACGCAGGCGCAACGCCAGCCGGGCTCCTCCTTCAAGCCGATCGTCTACGCGGCGGCCATGGATAACGGCTACACCCCGTCCAGCATTATTCTGGACGCCCCGATCAGCATCGACCAGGGTCCCGGGCAGGAGCCGTGGCGGCCCGAAAACGCCGAG
This sequence comes from Alsobacter sp. SYSU BS001988, assembly GCF_054796215.1. NCBI lineage: Bacteria > Pseudomonadati > Pseudomonadota > Alphaproteobacteria > Hyphomicrobiales > Alsobacteraceae > Alsobacter > Alsobacter sp. SYSU BS001988. The sequence continues at coordinate 127,405 of NZ_JBTAMK010000005.1, forward strand.
GAAGGCTTCGCCGGCCCCCGCACGCTGCGCTTCGGCGTCGAGCACTCGCAGAACATGATGACGGTGCGGCTCGCCCAGGACATCGGCATGCCCCTGGTGGTCGAGTACGCCAAGCGCTTCGGGGTCTACGACAACCTGCAGCCGCTGCTCGCCATGGCCCTCGGCTCCGGCGAGACCACCGTCATGCGGATGACCGCGGCCTATGCGATGTTCGCGAATGGCGGGCGCAAGATCCACCCCACCCTCGTCGACCGCATCCAGGACCGCTGGGGCCGCAACGTCTACGCCCATGACGAGCGCAAATGCGTCGGCTGCGATGCGCAAAGCTATTCCGGCCAGAACGAGCCGAAGATCGTCGACGAGCGCCAGCAGGTGCTCGACCCGCTGACCGCCTACCAGATCACCTCCATCCTGGAAGGCGTCGTGCAGCGCGGCACCGGCACGGTGGTCAAGGAGGTCGGCAAGCCGCTGGCGGGCAAGACCGGCACGACCAACGACGCCAAGGACCTGTGGTTCGTGGGCTTCTCGCCCGATCTGGCCGCAGGCGTCTATATCGGCTACGACCAGCCCCGCTCCCTCGGCAACTCGGCCTATGCGGCGCAGTACGCCGCGCCGATCTTCCGCGACTTCATGAAGATGGCGCTGGCCGACAAGCCGCCGACGCCGTTCCGCGTGCCGCCCGGCATCAAGCTGGTGCGCGTCGACCCGCAGACCGGCGCGCGGGCGACCGGAGGCGAGCGCACGGCCATCCTGGAGGCGTTCAAGCCCGGCACCGCTCCGCCGGAGCGCGGCTCCTTCGGGGACGAAGGCGCTCCGGTCGCGGCCGCCCCGCAGGACGGGGAGCGCCAGGTCGGCGGCGGAACCGGCGGCCTCTACTGAAGGACGGCGGCCGCGGTCGGCCCGGCTCCGATCCCGATCGCCTGCAGCCGCGTCCAGAGCTCATGGGGCGAAAAGGGCTTGCGCAGGAAATGGGTGACGCCGAGCTGCGCGGAGCGCTCGATCAGCGACTTCGTGGGCGCGCCCGAGATCATGATGACGGGCACGTCCGTCCGCGCCGAGATCGTCGGATCGCGGATGATCTCGAGGATCTGGCCCCCGGTGAGATGGGGCAGATGCCAGTCGAGCAGCACCAGCTCGGGCGAGAAGGTCTGGAGCGCCTCCAGAGCCGCCTCCCCGTCTCCGACTTCCGTGACGTTGCGCATGCCGACCTGACGCAGCATGCGGCGGATGATCGCCCGCACGAACAGGCTGTCCTCGACGAGCAGGATCGGGACGTCCGGGAACGAGATCTTGCTCATCCGGCCGCCCGCCTGGCGCGCACCGCCGCGATGCGGGTCTTCAGAGCCTCGGAGTTGAGCAGCGCGACCTGGGTCGCGAATTCAACCCCGATATGGGTGGGCGTCGCCCAGCGCAGCCGGCACTCGCGGGCGCGCGGCTCGTCGCCGATGCGCAACTTGAACGCCGGGGGCAGTCGCTGCGGCTGCATCCTGAACTGCAGCTTGGCGCCGTCGTCCGAAAGGTCGTTCACGAGGCAGTCGAGCGTGCCGCCCGACCCAAAGACCAGCTTGGCGGCGAGCAGGGCCCGCCGTCTCGTGCTTTTTCGACGCTGTGCGCTCATGAAGTCCGTCCCTAGGATCGGCGTCGAGCCGACGCAGAACCCTAGGCGGAGAGCCGTTGAAAATCGTATTTGGAAATAGATTCAGTTTTACAACTTTCGCGTGCTTTCCCCTCGCGCTCCGGCGGGGCCTACTGAAGGCGCGGGGCGCGCTGGATGTCGGTCTTCAGCCGCGCGGGGCCGATGTCGGCGCAAAGCCGCACCGCGCTCGAATGGGCGTGGAACACAGCGCGGCCCATGTCGGCATGGCCGGAGACGACGTAATGCTCCGAGAAGATGGGCCGCCCCTCCAGGGTGATCGCGATGGAGACGACGCGGGGCTCCGACGGATCGACGACGCTGGCGAACATGCACGTTCTCCGGGTGGCGTTGATCAACTCACCTTGCGGCCGGATGGTTCACGTTCCGTTAACGCGGCGTAGGCAGCCCGCCGGCCAGGTCGCCCTGGAATGTTGCAGCATTGCGACATGTCGCCGCTGGCGGCTTCCGGCGGGGCTCTCCGCACGCGCGCCCCTTGCCATTTCGCACTGCACCATATAGGTAAGGAGACGTGACGTTTCGACGTCTTAGCCCTCCGTGGGCGTTTCCTCCCTAGACTTGGGGCCGCTTTCGAGCGGCCCTCTTTCTTTCTGGATCTTGGTCCGGGGCGGAACGATCGGCGCGCGCCCTCGTTATCGCGCAGGTTACGGTCGCCGCGAGCGCCGGGCCGCTTTCCCGATCCGAGGAGACTCCCATGGCAGCTGCGAAGCCGAAGTCGCGCAATCCTGCGGGTCAGGCGCCCGCGCCTGGCGCATTCGCCGGCGAGGCGTCGTCCGGCAAGACGTCGCGAGGCAAGCCGTCCCGCTCCATGGCATCGCCGGGCAAGTCCGGCCTCCAGGGCGATGCGATGCTGGAGACCCCCACCGATCTGTCCTCCGACGCCGTGCAGGCCGTCTCGGAAGCGGTCAACGGGCTCGTGGCCGATGCGTTCTCGCTCTATCTGAAGACCAAGAACTTCCACTGGCACGTCAGCGGCCCGCATTTCCGCGACTACCACCTCATGCTGGACGAGCACGCCGAGCAGATCTTCGCCTCCACCGATCCTCTCGCCGAGCGCGTGCGGAAGATCGGCGGCAAGACCCTGCGCGGGATCAGCCATATCGAGCGGCTGCGCCGGATCCAGGACAATGAGGCGGACTTCGTCTCGGCCGCCGACATGCTGAGGGAGCTGCTGGCCGACAACAAGGCGATGGCGACCGCGATGCGGCAGGCGCACGAGGTCTGCGACGAGCACGACGACGTCGCCACCGCGAGCCTGCTCGAAGAGCTCATCGACCAGACCGAGCGCCGGACCTGGTTCCTGTTCGAGGCCAGCCGGTCGGCCGACGACACCGGCCACTAGGCTTCCGTCGCGCGGGCTCGCGCCGCTCACCATTCTGAAAGCTTCCGCACCGCATGCTCTCCGCCGGACCCCGTCCGGCGGCGATCGCGTTCGCTTGTCCCGGCGAGGCCAGGCTGGCAAAGCAGGGCTCGGCATCGAGAATCGGCGAGAGATGAGCAAGACGTCTGCATTCCGGGCGGAGCGCAACGAGAAGGCCCGGGCCCGGCTGGCCAAGAGCCTGCCGGTCGGGTTTCCCGCCTCCGTGCTGGCGCACGCCTACTCGCGCCCCTTCATTCCGCCCACTCCGCGGCTCGCCGTGGAATCCTACTGGCGCCTTCACCCCGTCAGGGCGGACCGCCTGGCGCGCGCGCTCGCGGGCCGCACCGGCGCTCCCGAGGGCTGGACCTGGCGGATCTCCCCCGACAGGACGACCGGTCTCGGCGCCTCCTTCCGACAGCCGCCGGCTCCCTACCGGGAGGCCGGGCGCGCCCTGGGCGCCGGCCATTGCCGGATCTGCGGCGGGCCCGTGTACCGGCTGGGCTGGCACCAGGACCTGTGGGGCGACGGAGCCCTGAACAGGCGCGCCGAGTGGCATTCCGCCTGCGTCACGGCCTGGAAGCTCTGGACCGCCCCGAGCGAATTCTCCACGCCCCTCGCCAGGCTCCAGAAGCGGCGCTGCGCCGCGAGCGGCCAGCGGCTCCTCAAGACGGCGGAGGTCGACCACCGCACGCCGCTGTTCCGCGTCTGGCGCGACCACCGCGACGCGCCATGGCCGGACCTGCTGGCTTTCTGGGGCGCGCCCAATCTGCAGGTCATCAACCGCACCGCGCATGTGGAGAAATGCGGCGCGGAGGCGTCCGAGAGGGTCGGCTTCGCCGGCGTGAGCCAGGACGACCCGCTCAGCTGGCCCGCTGCCTGAAGGTGATCGAGCCGCCGTCCTCGGCGGGCTCGCTGTCGAACCCGGCGCTGCGGGCGTACTGCTTGATCAGGAGGAGGGACGGCCGATCCACCGCCAGATCCGTCCTCCCCGGCTCCACGCCGATCCGCACGGCGGGCCCCGGCTCGAAGCGAACGGTGAGCTTCGCCCCCGCGCGTCCGTTCGCAAGGATCGCCAGGGCTTCGGCCATGCCCAGCATGAAGCTCGACGCCTGCTCGGCCTGAATCGCGCTTTCGGCGGGATCCTGCTCCACCTTCACGCTCAGGTCCGGGATGACGGCGTTGACGTCCTCGATCGTGCTCGACACGATTTTGCGCAGCGCGATGGGCCCGGCGGCGTCGAGGCCCTGCATGCTCTTTTGCGCCAGCGCCATCGCGCTGACCCGGCGGTCGAGCACCGAGAGCAGCGCCTGGCCGCTGGCGTCGGCGCCGCGGGTCGTCAGGCGCAACAGCGCCAGCACCGATTGCAGGTTGTTCCGCACCCGGTGATGAAGCTCGCGCAGCAGATTGTCCCGCTCGGCCAGCGCATGGACCAGCTTCGCCTCCGTTCGCCGGTGGGCCGTCACGTCCACGCATGAGCCGAAATAGCCCGCGAATTCGCCGTCCCGGTAATAGGGCCGGCCATTGTCCATGACGTAGCGGTACTGGCCGTCATGGCGGCGCAGCCGGTACTCGATCGTGAACGGCTCCTGCCGGCGAAAGGCTGAATGATAGGCGTCGAGGCAGTCGGCCACGTCGTCCGGGTGGACGTTCTCCGCCCAGCCCTGGCCGAGCTCCTGCCGAAGCTCCCGGCCCGTGAAGGCGAGCCAGGGCTCGTTAAACCAGTCGCAGCCCATGTCGGTCCCGGACCGCCACACCATCACGGGCGCATGGTCCGCAAGCAGGCGGAACTCGCTCTCGGACCCCGGGATCTCGATCATCGAAGGCGCCTTCTAGAGGGACGCGAGGACCGGCTGGCCCAGCGTCCGATGCCACGCATATGCGAACCGACACGCCGCCCCGGGCGAGCCCGCCGGGGCGAAGCGCCGCAGTCCTGCCTCACGTCTCGAAACTCAGCACGGCTCTCGTGCCCGCCGCAGCCCTGTCGAAACTCAAATCAGCCTGAAGGCTCGTCGCCATGGCGCGGATGATGCGCATGCCGAGCCCCGTGCCCTGGACGGGACCCGCGCCGGTCCACCCCGCCCCGTCGTCCTCCACCGCGAGCGACACCCTCCTGCCGCCGTTCCAGAGCCTGATCCGGATCTCCCCGGCGTCGCCCTTGGGGTAGGCGTATTTGAAGGCGTTGGTGACGAGCTCGCTGACGATGACGCCCACCGCCACCGCCTTGTCGGTGGCGACCCGCAGCGGCTCGGCCTCCAGGGTGAGCCGGTGCTCGCGCTCGGCGACCCGCATGGCGGCGGACAGCTCCTCGGTCAGACCCTCCAGATAGCCCGCCATGTCGACGAATCGCACGTCGTCCGACGTGTAGAGCCTGCGGTGGACCTGGGCGATGGCGTGGATGCGGCCATGCGCCTCGGTCAGCGCGTGGCGGGCGGGCGAGTCGTCCGGCACCGTCTTCTGCTGCATGGTGACGAGGGAGGCCACGAGCTGCAGGCTGTTGGCCACCCGGTGGTTCACCTCCCGCAGCAGGATCTCGGCCCGTTCGCGCGCCTCCCGCATCTCGGTCTGGGCCGCCTCCTTCTCGCGCCGGAGCCTGACCTGCTCGAGCGCCTGGTCGATGGCCTGGCGGAACAGGTCGATGAAGGCGTTGCCGACGTCCTTGATGACGTAGTCCGCCGCGCCGGCCTTCAGCGCCGCGATGGCGATGCGTCCTTCGTCGCTGCCCGTCACATAGATGACCGGCGGCGCGTCCGGCATGGCCCGGATGTCCTTCAGGACGTCGAGTCCCTCGCGCCCCGGCATGAAGTGATCGAGGCCGATCACGTCGAAGGGCGCCCGGCTCAGGGCAGCCAGGCCCTCGTCCCCGCTCAGGACGTGGGTGACCTCGCAGTCTTGCCTCGCCAGGGTGCGGGAGACGAGCCTGCCCAGACCGGCGTCATCGTCGATATAGAGAACGGATATGGGCACGCCGAGGTCCGTCGGGTCAGGTCGCGTCTGGAACTTGCATCACGGACAGGAAGAGCCCGAGCTGCCGGATCGCCTGGGCGAAGGTTTCATATTCGACAGGCTTCGTGATGTAGACATTGCAACCCAGGTCATAGCAACGCTGGATTTCGCGCTGATCGTCGGTTGTGGTCAGGACGACCACCGGCGCGCGCCTGAGGGTCTCGTCACCCTTCAGCAATCCGAGGATGTGCGTGCCGCTCATATCCGGGAGATTGAGGTCCAGCAGGACGAGAAGCGGCCCGCCGTCGCGGATCTCCGGGCTGAACATGTGCTCCACCGCGGCGGTTCCGCTGGCGAAGTGGCGGATCTCGTTGCACACGCCGGCGCGCCGGATGTTCTTCTCGATCAGCCGCGCATGGCCCTCGTCGTCCTCGACCATGATGATCGTCACCGGCTTGTGGCTCTTCATCGGGCGGCGTCCTCCGCGGCGTGGAGAGTGGCGGGGAGTTCGACCGTGAAGGTGGAGCCTTCTCCCGGTTCGGAGGCGACCGTGATGGTCCCGCCCAGCCGGCGCACGAGCGCCCGGACATGGGCCAGGCCGATCCCTTCGCCCGGCGTGTCCTGGACGCCCGAGCGGCGGAACAGGTCGAAGATGCGGTCGAAGTCACGCGGGTCGATGCCGCGCCCATTGTCCTCGACCCGATAGCGGACGAGGTCGCCGATCCGCTCACCGCTGAACATGATCCTGCCTTCCCGCTCGGGATGTCGATACTTCACGGCGTTTTCCGCGAGGTTTGCGAAGATCTGCTCGACAGCCAGCCTGTCGCTGACGATGTCGGGCGTGTCGCCGAGAACGAACGCCACGCCGTCCGCCTGGTGGGCGAGCGTCTTGAAGACGCCCTCCAGGACGGCGCGCATGTCGAGCGCCTCGGGCGCGAGGACGCGCCGGCCCTCTCTGGACAACCGCAAGATGGCCTTGATGAGGCGGTCCATCTTGTCGGTCGAGCTGCGGATGAAGCCGATCGCTTCGGGCAGATCCTCCCCCACGCCCTCCCGCACCCGGGCCGGGACCGCGTCGAGCGCCGTCGCACCGATCTCGTCCACGAAGCGCTGCAGCTGCGCGCGCAGGGCCTCGAGCTCGCTGGTGAAGCCCATGATGTTGACGAGCGGCGCCCGGAGATCGTGGCTGACGATATAGGCGAAGCGCTGGATCTCCTCGTTGGCGGCCTTGAGGTCGGACACCCGCGCCGCCACCATGGCTTCGAGATTGTGGTTGATCAACTGCAGCGCGTCGCGCGCCTCCTGCATCTCGATCGTCCGGTCGACGACGCGCTGCTCGAGCGTCTCGTTCAGCCGCCTGATCCGCTCCTCGCTCTCGCGCAGGCGCTCCTCGATCGCGAGCTGGTCGGTCACGTCGGTGTTGGTCCCGAACCACCGCACGATCGCGCCGTCCTCGTCCCGGACCGGCACCGCCCGCGACAGGAACCAGCGATAGGCGCCGTCCTTCCCGCGCAGCGGAAACGTGTCCTCCCAGGGCTCGCCGCTGGCGAAGGCCTCGGCGAGGCGGGCGCTGACGCGCTCCACGTGATCGGGATGGTGCAGGGAGCGCCAGCCGTCGCCTTCGACTTCGGCCTGGGTCGTTCCGGTGTAGTCGTACCAGCGCTGATTGTACCAATAGATCCAGCCGGAGGGCGCGGCCATCCACACGAACTGGGGAATGAGATTGGCCAGGGAGAGAAGGTTCGCCTCGCTCTCGCGAAGCGCCTCCTCGGCTCGCTTCTGCTCCGTGATGTCGTTGCCCTGGACGAAGATGCCCACGACGGCCCCGGTCTGGTCGAAGATGGGCTGGTAGACGAGATCGAGATAGCGCAGCTCCAGCGGGGCGCCCGGCTCATGCTGCAGGTACGCCTTGAGCCCGCGGCCGACGAAGGGTTCGCCGCTGGCGTAGACCTGGTCGAGGAGTTCGAAAAAGCCCTGCCCGGCGATTTCGGGCAGCGCCTCGGCGACCGGCTTGCCCAGGATGTCGCGGTGGCCGACCACCTGCGAGTAGGAGGCGTTGGCGATCTCGAAGACGTGCGTCGGGCCGCGCAACACCGCCATGAACCCGGGCGCCTGCTCGAACAGGCTGCGCAGGTGCCGCCTCTCGGCCTCCAGCGACACATTGGCGTCCTGCACGGCCTGCGCCCGCTGCAGGATCTCTCCTTCGACGCGCCCGTCGCCGCCGGCCCGCTGCAGCCAGGAGAACTGGCGGGTCGCCTGCCGCAGCCTGTGCAGCTCGGTCACGTCGACGGTGTTCTGCAGGATGAAGGCGACGTCGCCGTTCGGGCCGAGGAGCGGCGTATGGGTCGCGCTCCAGTAGCGCTCGTCGAACTGACCGTCGGGCCGGGGGATGTCGTATTTGATGAGCGCGATGTGGTCGGCGGTGCGCTGGCGCAGCACCCGCTCCAGCGAGTCCCGCAACAGCCGGCTGCTGGCGCCGGAATCCTCCGGCCCAGGGGGGAACGCCTCGAACATGTTCCGTCCGAGCAGCTCAGCCTTCTCGCGCATCGTCACGCGCAGATAGGCCTCGTTCATGCCGACGATCGCGAAGGCCGGATCGAGGAGAACATAGGGATTGGGAGCCGAGTCGAAGAGCGCTGCGTAATCGACGCCGGACAGGGCCGCCGCCGCGCCTGCGCCGCCCGGACCCGCCAAGGAGGCCTGCGCCATCGGCCCTGCTCGCTCCGCCTCCAAAAGCCTTGCCCCCAAGTCCTGGCCGTCCAAGTCCCGGCCATCCAAATCCCGGCCAACCAAGACCCGACCGTCGCTGAAATCCGGCCTTCAACGCTGCGGTATGGGGGAAGTTCCGCCGTTCCCGCAGGGCACGGATTTCTACGGACGCGCCAGGGCGGGCGAATCGGTTCTCATCGGACGGCGTAGCTTCTGTCCCGATGAATGCAGGGCGACATGGACGAACTGGCGGCTCTGAGACGACGGCGCGGACAATCCGCCAGCCGCACCCACCCCCGGCACATCATGGAGGCGGTCTACGCCGCCGGATCCATCTCGATCTCGCCGGATGAGACGCTGGCCCGGATCGTGGTGGCGCAACTGCACCGCATGGGGCTGCTCTTCGCCCAGGAGCTCACGTCCAGCGGGGAACTCCGGCCCCTGTCGAGCGCCACCATGGAGGCCGCGAGACTTCGTCCGTGGCGCGTATCCCGCCCCCTGGCGCTTACTGGGGAGCCCTCCGCCGACATGGCCGCGCAGGGCGCGTGACCGTCGGGCGGACACTTCGCCGCTCCGTCACGGAACGGGCGTCTCGCTGAGGAACGCGGCGGCCATCAGATCCCGGGTGTAGGGCTGGCGCGGATCGCGGAAGATGGCGTCGACGGTCCCGCGCTCCACCACCTTGCCCGACTTCATGACGATGATCTCGTCCGCCATGGCCCGGACGACGGCGAGGTCGTGGCTGATGAACAGGTAGGACAGCCCATGGCGGGCCTGCAATCCGCGCAACAGGTCGACGATGTCCTTCTGCACGGACCGGTCGAGCGCGGAGGTGGGTTCGTCCAGGACCACCACGCTGGGATTGAGGATCATGGTGCGGGCGATCGCGATGCGCTGGCGCTGCCCGCCTGAGAACTCGTGCGGGAAACGGTTGCGGGTGGAGGGGTCCAGGCCCACCTCCTCCAGCGCCGCAGCGGCCCGCCTGTCGCGCTCCGCCCGCGTGATCGCGGGCTCGTGGACCAGCAGCCCCTCGGTGACGATCTCGCCCACCGTCATGCGCGGCGAGAGCGACCCGAAAGGATCCTGGAAGACGAGCTGGAGGCGGCGGCGCAAAGGCCGCATCGCAGCCCGGTCCAGGCCGGTGAGGTCCCGGTCCTCGAAGCGCACGCTGCCCGACGAGGGAAGCAGCCGCAGCACGGCGCGGCCCAGCGTCGACTTGCCGGAGCCGGATTCGCCGACGATCCCGATCGTGCCCCCGCGCAGGAGCGTCAGGTCGACGCCGTCGACCGCCTTCAGCTCGCGGTCGCCCCGGCCGAACCACCCGCCCCTCAGCGTGAAGGCGACGCGAACGTCGCGCGCCTCGATCACCGGCGTGGCCGGCATGGGCGGCGGCGCCTTGCGTCCCGTGGGTTCGGCGGCGAGCAGCATGCGCGTATAGGCCTGCTGCGGGCGGGCGAAGACCTCCTCGGTGAGGCCCGTCTCGACGATGGCGCCGTTGCGCATCACCACGACCCGGTCGGCGATGCGCCTGACGATCCCGAGGTCATGCGTGATGAAGACGATCGCCATCCCGAAGCGTCGCTTGAGATCGGCCAGGAGGTCCAGCACCTGCGCCTGGATGGTGACGTCCAGCGCCGTGGTCGGCTCGTCGGCGATCAGCACCTCCGGCCGGTTCGCCAGCGCCATGGCGATCATCACGCGCTGCCGCTGCCCGCCCGAGAGCTCATGCGGGTAGGACCCGAGCCGTTCGGCCGGGCGCGGGATGCCGACAAGCGTCAGCAGCTCCAGCGCGCGCTCGCGCGCCGCCTTGCGGGACATCTTCGCATGCGCGACGAGCGGTTCGGCCAGCTGGTCGCCGATGCGGTAGAGCGGGTCCAGCGAGGTCATGGGCTCCTGGAAGATCATCCCCATGCGCCTGCCGCGGAACCGGTTCAGCTCGCGGGGCGTAAGCCCGAGGATCTCCTCGCCGGCGATCTTCACGGAGCCTTCGACGAAGCCGTTCGACGCCAAAAGGCCCATGACGGCCATCATGGTCTGGCTCTTTCCAGAGCCGGATTCCCCGACGATCGCCAGCGTCTCCCCCGGGGACACGTCGAAGCTGACGCCCTTCACGGCGCGCAGTTCGCCGTCCGCGATCCTGAACCGAACGTCGAGGTTCCGGACCGACAGGACGGGGGCGGGCGACCCCGCGTCGGCGCGTGTGGCGTCGGCGGCGCGGTCCACGTCAGCGATCCTTCGGGTCGAGGGCGTCACGCAGCCCGTCGCCGATGAAGTTGAGGCAGAACAGCGTGCTGGTGAGGAAGACGGAGGGCCAGACCAGCATCCAGACGGAGCCCTGGATGGCCTTGGCGCCTTCGGCGATGAGGACGCCCCAGCTCGTCATGGGCTCCTGCACGCCAAGCCCCAGGAAAGACAGGAAGCTCTCCAGCAGGATCACCTTGGGCACCAGCAGCGTCATGTAGACCACGACGGGACCCAGCGTGTTGGGGATGATGTGGCGCCGCAGGATGCCCCGCGTGCCGACCCCCATGGCCTCGGCCGCCTGGACATATTCCTGCCGCTTGATGGAGAGGGTCTGGCCCCGCACGATCCGGGCCATGTCGAGCCATTCCACCGCCCCCACGGCGATGAACATGAGCACGAAGTTCCGGCCGAAGAACACCACGAGCAGGATGACGAAGAAGATGAAGGGCAGCGAATAGAGGATGTCGACGACCCGCATCATCACAAGGTCGACGCGCCCGCCCAGGTAGCCCGCCGTGGAGCCCCACAGCACGCCGATGAGGATCGCCACCGTGGTCGCCAGCACCCCGATGGCGAGCGACACACGCCCGGCCACGAGCGTGCGGGTCAGCAGGTCGCGGCCGTTGGAATCGGTCCCGAACCAGAAATGCTGGCGCTTCACCGGGACCTCCACGGCGAGCCTGCGGCCCTCGTCCTCCTTGCCCGTCGCCACGGCCCGGCCGAACAGGTCCGAGCGCTCGAAATAGACGAGCAGCCGCTCGTCGATCGGCCGCGTCGAGGCCGAGACGAGGGTCAGCCGGATCCGGTCGCCCTCGTCGACGAGCCCCTCCGCCTTGGCGCGGATGCGCGACGCGATCCGGTCCACCGCAGGCGCCGTCTGGGACGGCAGCGGGTAGGACGAGAAGGTCGCCGGGACGCGGACATAGTCCTGGTAGACCTGATCGTAATCGTGGCCCGTCAGCGACGGCCCGAGCGCGCAGGCCAGCGCCACGATCGCCAGGAGCACGATGCTGGCCAGCGCGGCGCGATTGCGGAAGAGCCGTCCGCGCGCATCGGCCCAGAGCGAGCGCCCGCGGGTCTGCGCGACCGCGGCGGCCTCCATCACCATGTCGGGGGTGCTGACCTCACTCATAGCGGACCCTCGGGTCGATGAGCGCATAGACGACGTCGACCAGGAGATTGAAGGCGAGGACGAACACCGCGATCATGATCACCGTGCCCATCACGAGCGTGTAGTCGCGGTTCAGCGCCCCCTCGACGAAGTAGCGTCCCACGCCGGGGATGCCGAAGATCGACTCCACCACCACCGACCCGGTGAGGAGCGCGGCGGCGGCCGGGCCGAGATAGGAGACCACCGGTAGCGCCGCGCCGCGCAGCGCGTGGCGCACGATGACGCCCAGCGGCAGCCCGTTGGCGCGCAGCGTGCGGATGGGATTGGAGCGCAGCACCTCGATCATCGCGGCCCGCATCATCCGGGCGATCACGGCGACCTGCGGCAGGGCCAGCGTGAGGATGGGCAGGACCGTGTTGCGCAGCGCCCCGTCGTTCCAGCCGCCGACCGGGAGCCACGCCAGGGTCAGCCCGAACACGATCTGCAGCACGGGCGCGACCACGAAGGTCGGGACCGTGATGCCGAAGGTGGCGAGCCCGATGACGGCGTAGTCCGCCGCGTGGTTCTGCCGGAACGCCGCCACCACTCCCAGCGTCCCGCCGACGAGCACGGCCAGCAGCAGCGCCGAGAAGCCGAGGCGCATCGAGATCGGCAGCCCGCGCGCGAAGAGCTCGGCGATGGTGAAGTCGCGGAAATAGAAGGACGGCCCCAGGTCGCCCCGCATCAAGGCCGAGAGATAGAGCCAGTATTGCTCGTAGAGCGGCTTATCCAGCTGGTAGATCTTGCGCAGGTTCTCCATCACCTTGGCCTCGAGCGGCCGCTCCAGGTCGAACGGGCCGCCCGGCGCGAGCCGGATCAGGAAGAACGAGATGGTGACGATGATGAACAGCGTCGGGATGGCCGACAGCAGCCGCTTGACGACGTAGAAGCCCACGTCGGCCTCCGTTCCTGTGTGCCGCGGCGGGCACTCCCGCCGCGTGGGTCGGCGTCGGCCGCCAGCTCAGGGCTTGATCGTGATGAACCGGGACAGATGGCGGTCGAGCACGTTCGTCTCGAAGCCGGACACCTTGTCGGAGACCAGGTTCTTCGAGCCGTAATAGAGCAGCGGGATATAGGGCTGGTCGCGCATGAAGATCGCCTCCGCGTCCCTCAGGATCGCCGCCCGGGCGGTCAGGTCCTTCTCCGAAGCCGCCTTCTTCATCAGCGCGTCGTAGTCGGGATTGGCGTAATTGGCGTAGTTCAGCCCCTTGTTGTCGCTCTCGGCCAGGAAGAGGAAGTTCTGCGGGTCGGAATAGTCGGCGATCCACCCCGCCCGGGCCACGTCGAAGTCGCCCTTGTCGCGCAAGAGCGCGTAGTGGGTCTTCAGGTCCGTGTTGACGAGCTTCACGTCCACGTTGAAGGGCTTCCACATATTGGCGAGCGCCACGGACGTGTTCTTGTGGTTCTCGGACGTGTTGTAGCGGATCTCGACGGTGAGCTTCTTGCCGCCCGGGCCGTAGCCCGCCGCCTTCAGAAGCTCCTTGGCCTTGTCCTCCCGCTCGATCGGGGACATGTCCTTCCAGCTGGCGAAGGCGGGCTCGCCGTAATTGCCGATCCCCGGCGGCACGAAGGAATAGGCGGGGATCATCGTCCCGCCCCAGATGTCCTCCGCCAGGAACTCGCGATCGACGACCATGGACAGCGCCTGACGCACCCGCACGTCGTCGAAGGGCGGCTTCTTGGTGTTGAAGACGAAGTAGTAGGTGCCCAGATAGGGCGCGAGCCTGAACTTCGTCTTCAGGTTCTCGCGGATGAACTTGATCTGGTCCGTGGGGACGTCGCCATAGGTGTCGAGCTCCCCCGCCTGGAAGCGGCGCAGGGCGGCCGAGCGATCCTCGATGCCGAAGACGTTGACCGTGTCGACCTTGGTGGCCGCGGCCTCGCGGTAGTTCGGGTTCTTGACCAGCACGATCTTGTCGTTGGGCGAGAAGCTCTTCAACGTATAGGCGCCGTTGGAGACCCAGTTCTCGGCCTTGACGAAATCCTTGCCGTATTTCTGCACCGAAGCGGGGTGGACCGGAATGCCGGTCTGGTGGGCCAATTGGGCGACGAAATAGGGCGCCGGCGTCTCCAGCGCGATCTCCAGCGTCTTGTCGTCGATGGCCTTGACGCCGAGCTCCTCGACCTTGGCCTGGCCCTTGTTGACCTTCTCGCCGTTCTTGATCGTGTAGAGCACGTTGGCGTATTTCGCGCCCGTCTCCGGGTTCATCAGCCTGCGGAACGAGAACACGAAGTCGTTCGCCGTGACCGGGTCGCCGTTCGACCACTTGGCGTTGGCCCGCAGCTTGAACCGGTAGACGGAGCCGTCGTCATTGACCGTCCAGCTCTCGGCGACGCCCGGCACGACATTGGCCTTGGCGTCGTAGGTCACGAGCCCTTCATAGAGGTCCAGCAGCAGGTCGCTCTCGACCACGGTCGAGGTTTTCTGCGGATCGAGGGTCTCCGGCTCGCCCTGGGCGCCGCGATTGTACACGGTCTCGGCCGAAGCGGCCGTGAGCCCGAGGCCCAGCGCGACCACCGCGCAGACGCTGCGGAAGGGGTGATGGAACATGATGGTCCTCGCCTGAAATCGACGTATCTGGCGAGGACGGTGCGACAGAACCCGAGGCGTTGCAACAACCCGGGCGGCTGAATCGCCTTTGTTCCCGCCCGCATGAAGCAACCCCGCGGGAGCCGCGGGCCGCCGGTCCCGTGCGAAGCGCCCGAGCGCGACCCATGTCGGTCCGGCGATTGACGATCGTTCGGCCCGGATTCCGGCGCCCGACGGCTGCGGACCGTTCGGGACCGACCTCGATTCGCCGGGGAAGTGGCGCGGCGGGCCTACGCTTTCTTCAACCGCTCCAGGGCGTCACGGAGCTTGCCGGCCCGGTCGAGCGCCTCCTGGCGGCGCTCGCGCTGCTCCTCGACGACCTCCTCGGGCGCCCGGGCCAGGAAGTCGGCGTTGCCAAGCTTGGCGTCCACCTTGGCGACGTCCGCCTCCAGCTTGCCGATCTCCTTCTGGAGCCGCTGGCTCTCGGCCTCGATGTCGACCACGCCCGCCAGCGGCAGGGCGGCGACGTCGCCCCGGACGACGAGCTGGACCGACTCGCTGGGCGCCGCCGTGGCGAAGTCGATCGCCGACAACCTCGCCAGACGCTTGAGCATGTCTCCCCAACGCTCGGCGCGGACGCGCGTTTCCTCGCCCACGCCCACCAATACGAGCGGGATCTGCGCTGCGGCCGGCACGTTCACCTCCTGCCGGGCCGAGCGGATCTCGGTGATCAGGTCGACCAGCCAGCCGATCTCCGCCTGGGCGTCCGGGTCGGCGACGCCCGCGTCGGCCGGCCAGGGCGCCAGCGCCAGGATGGTCTCGCGCTTCGGCCCTTCCTGGCCCTTGATCTCCCAGAGCTCCTCGGTGAGGAACGGCATGAACGGGTGCAGCAGCTTGGCGATGGCGTCCAGCACATGCGCTACGCTCGCGCGGGTCTCGGCCTTCTCGGCCTCGTCCGACCCCATGAAGACCGGCTTGGCGAGCTCCAGATACCAGTCGCAGAACACGTTCCAGACGAAACGGTAGGCGGCGTTAGCCGCATCGTTGAACCTGTAGGCCTCGATCGCGGCGGTGACCTCGGCCACCGCGGTCCCGAGTTCCGACAGGGCCCAGCGGTTCAGCGGCAGCCTGGCCGACGCGGGGTCGAACCCGGCCACGCGCGCGCACTCGTTCATCTCGGCGAAGCGCGCCGCGTTCCAGAGCTTGGTCGCGAAGTTGCGGTAGCCCTCGACGCGCTGGCGGGAGAGCTTGATGTCCCTCCCCTGCGCCGCCATGGCGGCCAGCGTGAAGCGCAGGGCGTCCGCGCCGTAGGCCTCCACGAGCTCCAGCGGGTCGATGACGTTGCCCTTCGACTTCGACATCTTCGCCCCTTTCTCGTCGCGGACGAGGGCGTGGATGTAGACCGTGTGGAAGGGGATCTCCTCCATGAAATGGAGGCCCATCATCATCATCCGGGCGACCCAGAAGAAGATGATGTCGAAGCCGGTGACCAGCACATCCGTGGGATAGTGCCGCGCCAGCTCGGGCGTGGCGTCCGGCCAGCCGAGGGTGGAGAAGGGCCAGAGCGCTGACGAGAACCAAGTGTCGAGCACGTCCTCGTCGCGCGTGAGCTGCACGGCGTCGCCGAAACGCGCCTTGGCGCTGGCGTAGGCCGCCTCCTCGCTCTCCTCGACGAAGATGGAGCCGTCCGGCCCGTACCAGGCGGGGATCTGGTGACCCCACCAGAGCTGGCGCGAGACGCACCAGGGCTCGATGTTGTCGAGCCACTGGAAGTAGGTCTTCTCCCAGTTCTCGGGCACGAATTTGGTCCGCCCGTCGCGCACGGCGGCGAGCGCCGGCTGCGCCAGGGTCTTGGCGTCGACATACCACTGGTCCGTCAGCCAGGGCTCGATCACCACATTGGACCGGTCGCCATGCGGGACGGTGTGGCCGGTCGGCTCGATCGTGGCCAGAAGGCCCTTCCCGGCCATCAGGGCGACCACGCGCTTGCGGGCCTCGAAGCGGTCGACCCCGTGGAGGGCCATGACCTCAGGCTCCGGGCTCGCGCCCGCCAGGAAGGCGTCATTGCCGGCCAGCAGCATGGCCGCTTCGGCGTCCAGGATGTTGACCACCGCCAAGCCGTGCCGCTTGCCGACCTCGAAGTCGTTGAAGTCGTGCGCCGGGGTGATCTTCACCGCGCCGGTGCCCTTCTCCGGGTCGGCGTAGTCGTCGGCCACGATCGGGATCACGCGCCCGACCAGCGGCAGCACCACATTGCGGCCGATGAGATGCTTCAGCGTCTCGTTCTCGGGATGCACCGCGATGGCGGTGTCGCCCAGCATCGTCTCCGGGCGCGTCGTCGCGATGCGGATGAACGTGCCGGCGTCGGCCGGGTCATAGGCCGCGCCTTCGAGCGGGTAGTCGAAATAGAACAGGTGCCCGCTCGGGTCTCGGTCCAGCAGCTTGCCCAGGGCGGCGAGATCGAGCGCCTTCGGCTCCTCGGCGTCCGCAGCCGGGCGCTCCCACTTGAAGCTGCCCTTCTTCTCGACCTGCACGACCTCGAGGTCCGAGATCGCGGTCTGGAACTTCGGGTCCCAGTTCACGAGGCGCTTGTCGCGATAGATCAGGCCCTGCTTGTGCAGGGCGACGAACACCTTCAGCACGGCCCGGGACAGGCCCTCGTCCATGGTGAAGCGCTCGCGCGACCAGTCGCAGGACGCGCCCAGGCGCTTCAGCTGGTTGACGATCACGCCGCCGGATTCGGCCTTCCACTCCCAGACGCGCTTCACGAAGGCCTCGCGGCCCATCGCGCGGCGGCCCGGCTCCTGCTTCTCCATGAGCTGGCGCTCCACCACCATCTGGGTGGCGATGCCCGCATGGTCGGTGCCCGGCTGCCAGAGCACGTCCTTGCCGCGCATGCGCTCGAAGCGGCACAGGATGTCCTGCAGCGTGTTGTTGAGCGCATGCCCCATGTGGAGCGAGCCGGTGACGTTCGGCGGCGGGATCACGATGGTGTAGGGCTCCGCGCCCGCCCGCTCGGGCCGGCCGGCCTTGAACGCCTGTTCCCGCTCCCAAAGCTCGGCGATGCGCTTCTCGACGGAAGCGGGTTCGAACGTCTTGTCCATCGTGAATCCTTCGGCCGGGCGTCCGGCCCGCGCTGCGCGCTAGAAAACCGAGCAGGCGCGCTTAGTCAACGGCGATGCTGCGCCGGGCAGGCCCGCCTCGCGGCGGGGCGGAGGGCTCAGCCGCGCGGACCGCGCGACAGCCGCTCGATCTCGGCCTTGACGAGCCGCTCGACGAGGGCCGGCAGATTGTCGTCCAGCCACGCCTTCAGCATCGGCCGCATCATGTCCTTGACGAGATCCTCCAGCGTCCGCGCCTGGGTCGTCAGAATGGCCGACGAGAACATGTTGAAGGTCGAGGCCACCGCAGCGTCCGCCATGGGCGACAGCAGCGCATCCTCCGCGCGCGGAGGAGGAGGCGCGGGCGCCGCCGGAGGAGGCGGCGGCGGCTCGGGCGCCGGGGGCGGCGCGACGGGCTCCTCGCGCTTGGGAAGGATGAGCAGAGGATCCTCCGTCTCGCGGAAGTCCACGGCGTCCTCGTCGTCCGAATGCTCGACGTCGTCCCAGCCCGGCTGCTGCACGGTCGCGAGGTCGAGCACGTCGTCCTCGGGCTCCTGGGCCGCCTCCGGCTCAGGCTCCGGCTGGGCGGCGACGGGCGCATCCTTCTGGTCGTCCGCGATGATGCGACGAATGGAGGCGAGAATCTCCTCCATCGAAGGTTCGTTCGCCTTCAGGCTCGCAGCACTCATCGGGCCCGCCGCTCCGTCATCGCCAAAGACGCGCCGAATCAAACCAGTCCGCGTCGACGCTCGGACGCAAGTATCGTCTCGGTTCGCCGGGGCGCAACCCGGTTGAAGCGGCTATCCAGAAGCTTCGGAGATCAGCGGCCGTCGGGGTTGCGCAGGCCGATCCACTTGTCGCGGACCTGCTCGTAATGGACCGAGGGCTTGTACTCCTGGGTCGCAAGGCGGAGCTGGTTGGACGACAGCCGCCCGAGCGCGCTCTGCAGGTTGTAGGACGCCACCACCCGGTCGCGCTGGGCCGTGATCAGGCTGACGCGCGCCGTGAGGAGCTCCTGCTGGGCGTTCAGCACGTCGAGCGTGGTGCGCTGTCCGACCTTGGCTTCTTCGCGCACGCCGTTCAGCGCCACTTCAGCCGCCTGGATCTGCGCCTGGGACGCCGTGATGCGCTCCTTGGTGGCTTCGAGGGCCGCCCAGGCGGACACCACCGACTGGCGCACCGAATCGCGCACCTGATCGGCCTCGATCCGGCGCTGGCCCAGCGTCTCCTTGGCCTGGCGGACACGAGAATAGACCTCGCCGCCTTCGTAGATCGGCACCGAAAGGGTGCCGGTCACCGCCGCGGTGTTCAGCTCCGAGCCGGTCGACTGGTACTGCCACCGATGAGTCAGCGTGCCCTGCAGCGAGACGCTGGGCGCGAGCTCGCCTTCCGTGACCTTCACCAGCAGCGCCGCCGCGTCGACTGAGTGAAGGGCGGACTGGATCGAGGGGTGGGCGGACTGCGACAGCGCGACCGCGGCCTCCAGGGTCCGCGGCAGATTGGCCTCGAGCGGCTTGGCCGGGGCGAGCTGGCGCGCCTCCACGCCGATGACCTGGCGGAAGCGCGACAGCGAGGCCTTGAGGTTGCCGGCCGCGGAGCTCGCGTCGGAACGCGACGCCGCCAGGCGGGCTTCGGCCTGGGCGACGTCCGTGCGGGTCACCTCGCCGACATTGAAGCGGTCGCGCGTCTGGCGCAGCTGCTCGTCGAGCACGTCGATGTTGTTGTTGCGCAAATTCAGGATCGCGGTGTCGCGCAGCACGTCCATATAGGCCGTCGCGCCATCCAGCAGGACCGACTGCTCGGTCGAGCGGAGCTGTTCGCGCGCCGCAAGGACGTTGGCGTCGGCGCGGCGGACCGAGTTGCCGGTCCGAAAGCCGTTGAACAGAGTCTGGTTGACCTGCAGGCCTACCCCATGAGGGAAGAATTTTTCGTTCTTACTGCCCGAGACAGGCGACGTCAGATCTTGGACGCTGTACCCGACGTCCGCCGACGCGGCGACCTTCGGCCGATAGCCCGACAGCGCCTGATTCACGTTCTCGTCCACGGCGCGAACGGCCGCCCGCTGCGCATTCAGCTGAGGGTTTGCGTTATAGGCTCGCGCAAGGGCGCTCTCGATGGTTTCCGCATTCACCACTCCGCTGGGAAGCAGCAAAGCGGCGACCGCGCAGGACAGAAGCGCCTTGCGCGCGTTTGGGGTCAGACCCTTTGACAATTCGCCACCCGCCTCGTCGTACCTGGAGCCGCTCCGGACAATCGCCTCCCAGAGCAGCGGAAGTCTGCGCAGCAAAGCCGCAAACGCAACCATAGCTAAGTTTATGACACGCAGCCTAACCTCAGCTTGCTAGAGGCTAACCTGTCCCAGGCGATCATTGAAGTTGCCCGGGCCGATTTCGAGTCACTGCCGCAAAAAGGTGACAGTGATAAGCGTCAAAACACGAAGGTCGGGACAGCCTTGAACTCGTCGATGACCGGGGCCGCGGCGTCGAAAACCGCCCTGCCCCCCACGATGTCTCCCGACTTCCTGTAGACCATGGCCTTGGCCGAGCGGCCCACGCCATGGACGCCGACCAGCCGGCCGCCGTCGCGCAACTGGGCGAACAGCCCGGTCGGCTCCAGTTCGAACGCCCCGTTTACCACGATGACGTCGAACGGCGCCTCCTTCTCGCAGCCGCTCTTGAGCGGGCCCGACACGACGGCGACGTTCGCGACGCCCAGGCCGCCCAGGATCTCGCCGGCCTTGGAGGCGAGCGCCGGATCCGATTCGAGAGCCACCACCGAGGCGGCGAGCCGCGCCAGCACGGCGCTGGAGTAGCCCGTCCCGCAGCCGACGTCGAGGACCACGTCCTCCGGGCGAATCGAGGCCGCCTGGAGCAGCCGGGCGAAGACCATCGGGGAGAGCATCGTGCGCCTGGCGCCGTCGGCCGCGCCGACCGTCAGGCCCAGATCCGCATAGGCGATGCTGCGCTGGTCCGCCGCGAGGAACAGCTCGCGCGGGGTCTCCTCCATGGCCTCGAGCACGGGAGCGGACGTGATGTCATAGGTCCGCAGCTGGCAGTCGACCATCATGCGGCGCTGCAAAGCATAGTCGGGCATGGGTGACCTCCTGCGGGAAGGAAGACGGCGCGGACCGGGCGGCCGCAGCCAAGAACGTGCCGCGTTTTCGACCAGCCGAAGCGAAAACGCAAGCGCTCCCGACATCCGGCGAAGCCCTGCGCGGGCGATGGTCATGGGGGACGGCGGGGGATGGAGGCCTCGCCCGGAATCGAACCGGGGTGCAAGGATTTGCAGTCCTCTGCGTAACCACTCCGCCACGAGGCCATCGTGTCTCCGCCCGGGAGTTGGGCGGCGCGAGCAAGGCCCTGATACAGAACTCGCCGCGGCCGGGCAACGCCTTTCGTTTCGATTGGTTGACTGAAATCTTTTGCGGCCCTCTTCGCATCGAAGGGGTTGCGCGACCGGTTCGGCTGATGTAATCCCCCGCCTGCCGACGGTCCCCGATAGCTCAGTTGGTAGAGCATTCGACTGTTAATCGAATTGTCGCAGGTTCGAGCCCTGCTCGGGGAGCCAACTCTCTTCTTCGGCGTCTGAAATCCAAAACAATCCAGAGACTTGAGCTTGGCCCGCCGGGGCCGGGACGGTCGCTCCGCGTTCGCGCGGGCGCCTCGCGCCGGTGATCTGGGCCGGGCCGCGCGCCGTAGGCTGGGGGCTCCGCAGCGCCTCCGGGAGATGGCCAGCCTGATGACACGACCCGCGCTCGTCTGGTTCCGCGAGGACCTCCGGCTCTCCGACAATCCGGCCCTGACCGCGGCCCGCGACAGCGGCGCGCCGGTGCTGGCCTTCTATGTCTTCGACGAGCAGAGCGACGGCGTCCGCCCGCTGGGAGGCGCGTCTCGCTGGTGGCTGCATCATTCGCTGGCGGCGCTGGCGGCGAGCCTGGAAAAGGCCGGCGGCCGTCTGGTGATCCTGCGCGGTCCCGCCCGGATGGTGATCGAGCGGCTGCGCGTGAAGCTTGCCCCCGCGGCGGCGTACTGGAACCGCCGGTATGACGGCCCGGGCATGGCGGTCGATTCGGACGTGAAGGCCGATCTGAGGGCGCAGGGGATCGTCGCCGAGAGCTTCAACGGCGCCCTTCTGTACGAACCGTGGATGGTGAAGTCGCGCGCGGGCGAGCCGATGAAGGTCTTCACCCCGTTCTGGCGCGCCGCCCAGGCGTCCGGGCCGCCCCCTTCGCCGCTCGCCCCGGTGGACAGGTTGCAGAGCGCCGAGGCGAGCGACGCCGATCTCGGCGCCGTGACGCTGGACGACCTGGCCCTGCTTCCCACCCGGCCGGACTGGGCCGGCGGGCTGCGGGAGACCTGGACGCCCGGCGAGGCCGGCGCGCAGGCCCGCCTCGACGCCTTCCTCCGGCGCGAGCTGAAGGGCTATGGCGACGGGCGCGACAGGCCCGACCGGGCCGCGACCTCGCGGTTGTCCCCCCACCTTCGCTTCGGCGAGATCAGCCCCCGCCAGATCTGGGCCGCGGCCGAAGCGGCCGTCGAGAACGGTTCGTCCCCGGCGCCCGTGGAGG
This sequence comes from Alsobacter sp. SYSU BS001988, assembly GCF_054796215.1. Taxonomy (NCBI): domain Bacteria; kingdom Pseudomonadati; phylum Pseudomonadota; class Alphaproteobacteria; order Hyphomicrobiales; family Alsobacteraceae; genus Alsobacter; species Alsobacter sp. SYSU BS001988. Next base: position 149,663 of record NZ_JBTAMK010000005.1, read on the forward strand.
ACCTCGCCAAGTTCCAGTCCGAGCTGGGCTGGCGCGAGTTTTCGCACCATCTCCTCTTCCGGCATCCGGAGCTGGCGCGGACCAATGTCCAGCGCAAGTTCGACGATTTCCCCTGGCGTCCCGACCCGGATCTCGTCCGGGCCTGGCGGCGCGGGATGACCGGCTACCCGATCGTCGACGCCGGCATGCGGCAGCTCTGGCGCACGGGATGGATGCACAACCGGGTTCGGATGATCGCCGCGTCCTTCCTCATCAAGCACCTCCTCCAGGACTGGCGCGAGGGCGAGGCCTGGTTCTGGGACACGCTGGTCGACGCCGACCCGGCCAACAACGCCGCGAGCTGGCAATGGGTCGCCGGCTCCGGGGCGGACGCCGCGCCCTATTACCGGATCTTCAACCCCATCCTGCAGGGCGAGAAGTTCGATCCGCGGGGCGACTATGTCCGCGCCTTCGCGCCCGAACTCGCCCGCCTGCCGGCGGACGTGATCCACAAGCCCTGGACCGCCTCTCCGGACGTCCTGGCCAGGGCCGGCGTGCGCCTCGGCGACACCTATCCGCTCCCCGTCGTCGACCACGCCGAAGCCCGGGCCCTGGCGCTCGCCGCGCTTTCGGAGATTTCCTCGTCGAAAGGCTGAAACCGAACGCGCGAAGCGTCCGTATACTCCAGCGCAATCGGCAACGCTTTCGCTTGGGTTCACATGCGCATCGCCATCATCGGGACCGGCATCGCCGGCAACGCGGCCGCCTACGCGATCGCGACCAGCACGTCCCACCGCCTGACGGTCTATGAGCGCGAGAATCGCCTGGGAGGCCATTCGGCCACCGTGGACGTCGACTATGACGGCGAGCGGATCGCGGTGGACACCGGCTTCATCGTCTTCAACGAACCCAATTACGAGAACCTGACGGCCCTCTTCGCCGAACTCGGCGTCGAGACGCGCGCCTCCGACATGAGCTTCGCCGTCTCGGCGCGCGGCGGCCGCTTCGAGTGGTGCGGGCGCACGACGGACGTCGCCAACGGGCTCTTCGCGCAGCGGCGCAACCTGCTCTCGCCCGGCTACATGCGCATGCTGATCGAGGTGCTGCGCTTCAACAGGGTCGCCGTCGAGGACAGGAAGGCCGGCCGGCTCGGCTCGTTGTCGCTCGACCACTACGTCACCCTGCGCGGCTTCTCCCGGCGCTTCCGGGACGACTACATCGTGCCGATGGGCGCCGCGATCTGGTCGATGTCGCCGGCCGCCATGCTGGCCTTCCCGGCCGAGAGCTTCATCGCCTTTTTCCAGAACCACCATCTGCTGCAATGGGAGCGGCCGGTGTGGCGCACGGTCGTGGGCGGCAGCCGGTCCTATGTCGAGCGCGTCAGCGCTCCCTACCGCGACCGGATCCGTCTGGGCGCCGGCGTGACGCGCGTCGTTCGCGGTCCCGATGGGGTCGAGGTCACCGACTCGACCGGCCAGACGGAGCTGTTCGACCAGGTCGTGTTCGCGTCCCATTCGGACCAGACGCTCGCCATGCTCGCCGATGCGAGCGAGCAGGAGAAGGCCGTCCTCGGCGCCGTCCGGTTCCGCGACAACGACGTCTACCTGCATCGCGACCTCGCCTTGATGCCGCGCCGCCGCCGCGCCTGGTCGGCCTGGAACGTGATGCAGAACGACGACCCGCAGGCGGATCTCTGCGTCTCCTACTGGATGAACGCCCTGCAGGGCGTCGACCCGGCGAAGCCGCTCTTCGTGACCCTGAACCCGCCTCGTCCGCCCGCGGCGGAGAAGACCTTCGGCCGCTTCAGCTACGCCCATCCCCAGTTCGACGCGGCGGCGCTCGCCGCCCAGAAGGCGCTGCCTACCGTGCAGGGCCGCAACCGCGTCTGGTTCTGCGGAGCCTGGACCGGCTACGGCTTCCACGAGGACGGGGTCCGCTCGGGCCTCGCAGTGGCCGAGGCGCTGGGCGGGACCGTGTCGTGGCGGCGCAAGGCGGTCGTGCAGGAGAGCGCCGCCCTGCTGGAGGCCGCCGAATGAGCGGAGCGCGCGCGACATTTCCGCCTCCGGCGGACGCCGTCTCGATCTACCGGGGCGTGGTGATGCACGCCCGGCTGAAGCCGGTCGCGCATCGATTCTCCTATGAGGTCTTCTCGCTCCTCGTCGATCTCGGCCGCCTGAAGGACGCCGACGCGGCGAGCGCGGCCTTTTCGGTCGGCCGCTTCAACCTGCTCTCCTTCCACGAGCGGGACCACGGGCCGCGGGACGGATCGTCGCTGCAGGATCACGTCCGACGCATCGTCGCGGCGGCGGGCGTCGAACCGCCGGACGGGCGCGTGCTGCTGTTGTGCTATCCGCGGATGCTGGGCTTCGCCTTCAATCCGCTGGCGGTCTATTTCGCCTACCGGGCCGACGGCGACCTGGCCGCCATCGTCTACGAGGTCCGCAACACCTTCGGGCAGAACCACACTTATGTGTGCCCCGTCGAGGACGTCCAGATCGGTCCGGCCGGGGTGCGGCAGGAACGGCGCAAGCTCTTCTACGTGTCGCCGTTCAACGGGATGGAGATGGGCTACCGGTTCCGCGTGCTTCCGCCCGGCGAACGGGTGACGCTGCGCATCCTGGAGTCGGACGCTGAAGGCCCGCTCCTGGCGGCGGCCTTCCACGGCGGGCGGAGCGCGCTGACGACCGCCTCGATCCTGCGCGCCCTGGCGCGCGTGCCTCTCCTCACCCTCAAGGTCGTCGGCGGCATTCACTGGGAAGCGCTGCGGCTCTGGGCCAAGGGCATGCGCCTGACGCCCCGCCCGCCCGCGCCGCCCGCCGTCAGCATCGCCGACGGCGTCTACGCCAAGTCCCCCGCCGGGAGCGCCTCCGCCCACGAGACCATTCCGACGGGAGTTCAAGACATGGCCGCATCCCGCTCATGACCAAGCATTTTTCAATGAGGACGCTCGGCCCGATGGACCTGCCGATCCCCCTTGCCTCCGCCCCGGTCCGGGTGACCGCCGACAACCTCTCCGACGTGACGCGCGATCTTCCCTTCGCCGCCCGTCAGGCCGTGGCCTTCGCGGCTCGCCTGGAAGCGGGCTCGCTCACCGTGGGCCTTCCCGACGGCAGGACCCTGCTGATCGAGGGGCCGCAGGCCGGCCCGGACGCCGTCATGACGGTGCGCGACATCCAGTTCGCGAGGCGGCTCATCGAGGGCGGCGACATCGGCATCGCCGAGGCGTTCCTGCATGGCGAGTGGGACACGCCGGACCTGACCCGCTTCCTCGAGCTTTTTTGCGCCAATCACCACCTGATCGCCAACATACTGGAGCACCGGCCCGTCGCCCGGTTCCTCCAGCGCGTGCGCCACTGGATGAACCGCAACACGCGCTCGGGCTCGCGCCGCAACATCCACGCCCATTACGATCTCGGGAACCGGTTCTACGAGTCCTGGCTCGACGGCTCGATGACCTATTCGTCGGCCCTGTTCGCCGGCGCGGGCGAAGACCTCGCCACCGCCCAGAAGCGGAAATACGAAGCGCTCGCCCACAAGCTTCAGATCGGCCCCGAGCACCACGTGCTGGAGATCGGATGCGGGTGGGGCGGCTTCGCCGAATACGCCGCGCGCGAGATCGGCTGCCGCGTCACCGGCCTGACGATCTCGCGCGAGCAGTTCGACTACGCCCGCCGCCGCATGGCCGAGGCCGGCCTCGCCGACAGGGTCGAGATCAAGCTCCAGGACTATCGCGACGAGAAGGGCGTCTATGACCGCATCGCCTCGATCGAGATGTTCGAGGCCGTGGGAGAAGAGTACTGGGCGGTCTATTTCCGCCAGCTGTCCGCGCGCCTCAAGGCAGGCGGCTCGGCCGGGCTGCAGGTCATCACCATCAAGGACAGCCTGTTCGAGACCTACCGGCGCGAGATCGACTTCATCCGCCGCTACATCTTTCCGGGCGGCATGCTGCCCTCCCCCGCTATGATGAAGCATCTCGGCGAGAAGGTCGGCCTCGCGCTCCGCGACGAGCGGATCTTCGGCCTGGATTACGCGGTGACGCTCGCCACCTGGCGCGAGCGCTTCCGCGAGGCGTGGCCGAACCTCGTCCCCCTCGGCTTCGACGAGCGCTTCCGGCGCATGTGGGAGTACTATCTGGCCTATTGCGAGGCGGGGTTCCTCTCCGGCAACATCGACGTGCGCCAGATCGTCTACACGAAGCCCGCGTGACCGGCGACGCCGAGCCGAGCGCCCGGCGGCTGCTGGCCTATGCGCTGCCGGCGCTTCCGCTCGCGATCCTGAGCCTGCCCTTCTATGTGCTGGTCCCGGCCTATTACGCGGCGGGCCTCGCTTTGCCCATCGCGGCCGTCGGCCAGACGCTCATGATGGTGCGCATCGTCGACGCGGTCAGCGACCCGCTCGTGGGCGCCCTCGCCGACCGGTTCCGGCCGAGATTCGGGCGCCGGAGGCTGTGGGTGGCGCTGGCGACGCCCTTCGTCGTGGTCGCCGCGTGGCGCGTGTTCGCGCCGCCGCCCTCCGCGGGCCTGTGGGGCCTGTTCGGCTGGGGAGCGGCGCTGTCCATCGCCTGGACGGCGATCCAGATTCCCTACGGCGCCTGGGGAGCGGAGCTGTCCCGGTCCTACGCGGGACGCAACCGCGTCACCGCCTATCGCGAGGCCCTCACCGTGGCGGGCGCCCTGCTGGCGCTGACGCTTCCGGCCCTTCTGCCGCGCTTCGGCGTCGAGGGCGACGGCGCGGTCCTGGCCGCCTTCGCGGCGATCGTGGCCGTCGCCCTCCCGCTCGGGACGGCGGCCGCCGTCCTCGTCGTGCCCGAGCCGGTGGAGCGCTCGCGCAAGACGGCGGGCTGGCGCGACGGCCTCGCGGGGCTGGCCGCGAACCGGCCTTTCTGGCGCCTGCTTCTCGCCTTCCTGGTCAACGGCCTCGCCAATGGCCTGCCGGCCACGCTGTTCCTCTTCTTCGTGCGCTTCAGGCTGGACGCCGCCGATGCGGCGGGCCCGCTGCTCGTCCTCTACTTCCTGGCCGGCGTCGCCGGCGTCCCCGGCTGGCTCTGGCTGGCGCGGCGCACCAGCAAGCATCGGGCCTGGTGCTGGGGAATGATGCTCGCCTGCGCGGCGTTCTCGGTCGCGCCATGGCTCGGGTCGGGCGACGTCGCCGCCTTCGCGGTCGTCACGCTCGTCACCGGGCTGGCCCTGGGCGCGGACGTCATCCTCCCGGCCAGCATGCAGGCCGACGTGATCGACGTCGACACGGCCCGCTCCGGCGAAGAACGGACCGGCGTGTATCTGGCGTTCTGGGCGCTCGCCACGAAACTGGCGCTGGCCGGCGCGGTGGGCGTGGCCTTCCCGATTCTCGGCGCGGCCGGGTTCGACGCGGCGCTGGGCTCCGGCAATCCGCCCTCGAGCCTCGCCACGCTGGCCTTTCTCTACGCCGGCCTTCCGGTCCTGCTGAAGCTGGCCGCCATCGCGCTCGTGTGGCGGTTTCCCCTCGACGCAAAGGCCCATGCGGAGCTGCGCCGCGCCATCGAGAGCGCCCGGGAGCGCGAAGCGCCTCCCTAGCGGGAGCGCCCGACGCCCGTCGCCCGGGCGACGAGCGGAAAATACAGGCTATAAGGCAGGTGGTTGATCGCCTTCAGGATCCACGACAGCCGGCGCGGGAAGGTGATCTCGAAGCCGCCTTTGGCGAAACCGTCGCAGATCCGCCGCGCCGCGTCCTCGGCCGGGATCAGGAACGGCATCGGGAACTCGTTCCGGTCGGTCAGCGGCGTGCCGACGAAGCCCGGATTGACCACCTGCAGGGTGACGCCGACGTCGTCGCAGGTGAATTTCAGGGCCTCGGCCATGTTGATCAGCGCCGCCTTGGTGGCCCCATAAGCGGCCGAGGTCGGCAGGCCGCCATAGCCCGCCACCGACGCGTTCAACGCGATCTGCCCACGCCCCCGCCCCGTCATCGCCGGGATCAGGACGGCGAGCCCGTTCACCGCGCCCCCGACATTCACCTCGAAAGTCCGCATCACGAGATCGGCGTCGAAGCCGGCGCCCTTCATGGGGTAGAACGTGCCGGCGTTCAGGAAGGCCAGGGCGACGGGACCCAAATTACGCTCGACCGCCGCGAAGGCCTCGGCCATCTCGTCCTTGCGCGTCACATCCGCCGGGAAGGCGACGATCCGCCCCGGGCCGGTCGCCTCGCGGGCCAGCGCCTCCAGCTCCCCGCGGCGGCGGGCCGTGGCCGCGACCGCATAGCCGCGGCGCGCCAGCTCCAGCGCGGTGGCCCGGCCGATGCCCGAGCTCGCGCCCGTGACCCACGCCACGCCGTCGGCCGGAGACGCCCGATAGGTGTTCGCCATCGCCGACCGTCCTGTCGCTGAATGGAAGGGCGGCCTCAGTGGCCGACGATGCGGCGGACGAAGCGCGCCAGCGGCCCGGTGAGCCGCAGCGGCGCGTCCGTGACGGCGAAGCAGATGCAGTCCTCGTCGTCGTCGGCCCGGGGATGGTGGTCGATCTCCGGATCGGCGATCGCGATGTCGCCGCGCACATAATGCCCGGTCGAATCGCTGAACCCGCCGCGCAGGACCAGGGTGACCTCGCTGCCCTCGTGGGTATGCGACGGAATGGTCTTGCCGGGCTTGATCCAATAGAAGGTCGCCTCGGTTCCGGCCTGGTCGGGAAGCCGGAACTCGCGCACGCCGGGAAGCTTGAAACGCCACGGAATGTCCGACACCCGCTTGCCGGCGACGGCGCAGAGCGGGGGCGGCATCACCGAGCAGACCGGCGCGGCGGGGCGCGGCTCGACCCGCTCGGCGGCCTCGAAGATCGCCGCGAGCTTGCGGTCCCGGTCGGCGACCGAGCAGGCGGGCATGTCCTCGAGAGCTTGGGCCCCGATCTGCTCCATCGCGCGCACGAAGGACCGGCTCTCGGGCTTCAGATAGAGATGCGCCGCGACGAGCGAGTGGAGATGAGGGCTGAGCGTCCCCGCCGCATAGCCGGCGAGCAGCTCGTCCAGTCGGGATCCGTTCGGGGCGGCTTCGTCGTTCGGGCTCAAGATGGCTCTCGTGTCGTGGGGTCTTCACGCCGGCGTGAAGCAAGGTCCCCTGTCTACGGGAAAGGCGAAGCCTTGGATCATCCTCGCCGGCTTGGGTCGAGCTGCATGATGCCATGCGGGCGCATGCGCCGCGACCAAAACCAGGGCCCGGGGCCGCCCGGCGGCGCAGCCTCTTCCCACGGACGGCCGAACTGGTCTAGCGTCGCCGCCCGAACCGCATTTCATGGACGTTCAATGCCGACCGAATTCCTTTTCAGAGACGACGCTTACCTGCAGTCCTGCGACGCCACGGTGGTGGAGGTGAACGACCGGGGCGGGATCGTCCTGGACCGCACCGTCTTTTATCCGACGGGCGGCGGCCAGCCGGGCGACAAGGGCGCGCTCGTGGCCGCTGACGGCTCCGAGATCGCCATCGCCACGGCCGTCTATGGCGAGGACAAGTCCACCATCGTGCATGTTCCGGAGGCGGGCTCGACCTTGCCGTCGGTCGGCGACCGCGTGACGGCCCGGATCGACTGGTCCGTCCGCCTGCCGCGCATGCGCATCCACACCGCGCTGCATCTCCTCACCACCGTGCTGCCCTATCCGGTCACCGGGGGCTCCATCGGCGACGGCGAAGGCCGCCTCGATTTCGACATCCCCGACGCGGGGCTGGACAAGGATCAGTTGACCGAGGCGCTCGCCAAGGCGGTCGGCCGCAACGCCGACGTGCGGCAGAGCTGGATCACCGACGCCGAGCTGGAGGCCAATCCGGGGCTGGTGAAGACCATGTCGGTGAAGCCGCCCATCGGATCGGGCCGCGTGCGCCTGATCGAGATCGAAGGCCTCGACCTCCAGCCCTGCGGCGGCACGCACGTCGCCAACACGCGCGAGATCGGGACCGTCCTGGTCACCACCATCGAAAAGAAGGGCAAGCAGAACCGGCGCGTCCGGATCGCGCTCGCCTGACATCCTCCCCTCCAGAACAGGCGCACCCATGGCGGCCAATCCCGACCTCGTCACGACCGAGTGGCTCGAAAACCATCTGAGCGCGCCCGACCTCGTCGTGGTGGACGCGTCCTGGTACCTGCCGACGCAGAACCGCGACGCCAAGGCCGAACATGCGGCGGGCCATATCCCCGGCGCGGTGCATCTCGACATCGACGAGGTGTCGGATCACGACGACCCCCTGCCCCACATGCTGCCGCGCCCCGAGCCGTTCGCCCGGGCCGTGGGCGCGCTGGGGATCGGCGACGGCGTGCGGATCGTCGTCTATGACGGACTGGGCCTGTTCTCCGCCCCGCGCGTCTGGTGGATGCTGCGCGCCTTCGGGGCGCGCGACGTCGCCGTGCTTGAAGGCGGAGCGCCGAAATGGCGGGCCGAGGGGCGCCCCTGGACGGACGAGCCGACCCGCCGCCGCCCGGCGACCTTCACGCCCCGCTTCGACCATGGCGCGGTGGCCTCCCGCGAGGACATCGCCCGCATGCTGGCGTCCGGCTCGCACCAGGTCGTCGACGCCCGCGCGGCGGACCGGTTCCGCGGCGACGCGCCCGAGCCGCGGCCGGGTCTGAAGGCCGGCCATATGCCCGGCAGCCTGAACGTGCCCTGGTCCGAGGTGCAATCCAACGGGACGCTGCGAGCGCCGGACGAGATCCGGGCCGCCTTCGCCAAGGCCGGGGTGGATCTGCAAAAGCCCATCGTCACGACCTGCGGGTCCGGCGTCTCGGCCGCGATCCTGACGCTCGCGCTCAACAGCGCCGGCGTGCCGACCCGGACGGTCTATGACGGATCCTGGGCCGAATGGGGCGGCCGCGACGACTGCCCCGTCGCCACGGGGGACGCGCCGCCGCGCTGAGCGAGGCTAGAGCATGCTGCGAAAAGGCGGAAACCGGCTTTTCGCGCCAAAGCATGCGACCATCAGGAAACGGGGCATGCCGTGTTTCCGTCGAAACACGGCATGCTCTAGGCGCCTCGGCTTGCGAAGCGCCGGGCGGCGCGCCCGGCGAGCAGCAACGTCACGGCGCTCGCCGCCAGAAGGAGCGGACCGACCAGCCGGTCGGTCCCGACGGCCCGCAAGGGCGCGACCGGATCGCCCCAGCCCAGCGCGCGGCAGGGGCACGCGCCTCCGAAGGTGGCCGTCGCCGTGATCAAGGCCGACCAGAGGATCGTGAACAGCGACGCGGCGCTCACGGCCGCGCGGGCCGGCGGCGACAGGCCGTAGGGGTCCAGCCCGAGCGCGATCCAGCCCACCGCGAAGAAGGGCAGCGAGGCCAGCGCCCCCACATAGAGCGCGCCGGCCTGGCACTGCCGGCAATCGACCCACAGAAAGGCCGCGAAGGACACCACCGCGCCGGCCAGCACGGGCCCGACCGCGGCCCGGCCATGGCGCCAGCCGATGCTGGCGAGCACGCCGGCCAGCATCAAGAGCCCGATGCCCAGGAGAGCGGCGGCGGCCCGCAAGGCTGCGCCTCCCGCCCGCGGCTCAGTGCAGGATCTGGCTGAGGAAGAGCTTGGTGCGCTCGTGCTGCGGGTTCCGGAAGAACTCGTCGGGCGTGTTCATCTCGACGATCTGCCCGGCGTCCATGAAGATGACCCGGTTGGCGACCTGCCGGGCGAAACCCATCTCGTGGGTCACGCAGATCATCGTCATGCCCTCCATGGCGAGCGTCACCATGGTGTCGAGCACCTCCTTGACCATCTCGGGATCGAGGGCGGAGGTGGGCTCGTCGAACAGCATGATCTTGGGGCTCATGCACAGCGAGCGGGCGATGGCCACGCGCTGCTGCTGGCCGCCCGAAAGCTGGCCGGGATATTTGTTGGCCTGCTCGGGGATCTTGACGCGACGCAGATAGTGCATCGCGACCTCCTCGGCGTCCTTCTTGGGCATCTTCTTGACCCAGATCGGCGCGAGGGTGCAGTTCTCGAGGATCGTCAGGTGCGGGAACAGGTTGAAGTGCTGGAAGACCATGCCCACCTCGCGGCGGATCTCGTCGATCCGCTTGAGGTCGTTGGTGAGTTCGATGCCGTCGACGATGATCCGGCCTTTCTGGTGCTCCTCCAGCCGGTTGATGCAGCGGATCATGGTCGACTTGCCGGAGCCGGACGGCCCGCACACCACCACGCGTTCGCCGCGCTTCACGGTGAGGTTGATGTCGCGCAGCACGTGGAACTCGCCGTACCACTTGTTCATGTCGATCAGTTCGATCGCGGTCTCGTTCTTGAGTTGAGCGGGCTTGAGGCTGGCCGGCGCGGCGGCGATGGCAGACGACATGGAGTTCCCCCTTACCGTTTGTCTGCGCGCGCCAGGCGGGCTTCCACGCCCCGCGCGTAACGCGACATCAGGTAGCAGCAGATGAAGTAGAAGACGGCGGCGTACAGGTAGCCCGTCGCCGAGACGGTCGGCGCGCCCCAGGTCGGATCGATGCGGGCCGCCTCGATCGTCTTGAGGAAGTCGAAAATGCCCACGATGACGACGAGGGTCGTGTCCTTGAACAGCCCGATGTAGGTGTTCACGATGTTGGGGATGGTGATCTTCAGCGCCTGCGGAAGGACCACGAGGCCCATCATCTGCCAGTAGCTCAGGCCCATCGCCATGGCGCCCTCGTACTGGCCGCGCGGGAGCGCCTGCAGGCCGGCGCGCACCACCTCGGCCATGTAGGCGGCGGCGAAGAGCGCGATGCCGACGAGCGCCCGCAGCAGCTTGTCGGGCTGCAGGTAGTCCGGCACGAACAGCGGCAGCATCACGCTGGCCATGAACAGCACCGTGATGAGCGGAACGCCGCGCACGAATTCGATGAAGATGACGCTGAAGAGCTTGGCCGCGGGCATGGTCGACCGGCGGCCCAGCGCCAGGACGATCCCGAGCGGCAGCGACACCACGATGCCCACGGCCGAGCACACGATGGTGACCAGGATGCCGCCCCAGAGATTGGTCTCGACCTTCCGCAATCCGAACGCCGGCACGCCGACGAGGAGGATGAAGGACAGGATCGGCAGCACGATGAAGAAATAGAGGGCGCCGAGGTCGCGGCGCGGCGCCTTCAGGTTCAAGAGCCACACGACGCCGATGGCGAGCAGCGCGAAGAACACGTTGACGCGCCACCGCTCGGAGACCGGGTAGGACCCGTAGGTGAAATAGGCCGCGCGATCCCAGATGAAGGCCCAGCAGGCCCCGACCGCGGTGCGCTCCGGCGTGTAGATGCAGACGTCGCGGTTGGCGCCCGACCACACCGCGTCGATGAGCACGAAGCGGATGAAGGGCGGGATCAGCCACGCCAGCATGAGCGCGATGACGATGGTGAGCGCGATGTTCACCGGCCCGGTGAACAGATGCTCGCGCATCCACGCCCGCGGGCCGACCACCGTCGACGGCGGCGGCGACGGAGCCAGCGTCGAGCCGCTGACGAAGGCGGGCCCTGCGGCCTTGCCGGCGGGGGCGCCGGACGGCGCCGGAAAGGCGGTCGCGTCGGTGGCGGTCATGGTCTGCTCCTCACCGTTCGACCAGCATCTTGCGGCGATTGTAGATGTTCATCACGAAGGAGGTCCCCAGGCTGATCGTGAGGTAGACCAGCATGGTGATGCCCACGACCTCGATGGCCTGACCGGTCTGGTTCAGCACCGTGCCGGTGAACACGTTGGCGAGGTCGGGGTAGCCCACGAAAACCGCAAGCGACGAGTTTTTGGTCAGGTTCAGATACTGGCTTGTCAGCGGCGGGATGATCACCCGCATGGCCTGCGGGATGATGATCAGCTTGGTGGTGGTCCGCGGCTTCAGGCCCAGCGCAAAGGCGGCCTCGGTCTGGCCGTGCGAGACCGCGAGGATGCCCGCCCGGACCACCTCGGTGATGAAGGCGCCGGTGTAGATCGTCAGGCCGAAGAGCAGCGCCAGGAATTCAGGCTGGATCACCATGCCGCCGGCGATGTTGAACCGGGTCGCCTGGGGATAGTCGAAGGTGAGCGGGCGTCCCGAGAGGAAGAAAACGACGAGCGGGAGCCCGATGACCAGGCCGAGCGTCACCCGGCCCACGGGCGCCTGCTGGCCGGTCTTCTCCTGGCGCTTGCGGGCCCAGATCCGGTAGGCGATCGCCCCCGCCACGCCGACCGCCAGCGACAGCCAGACGAAGTCGAAGGCCGGCTCAGGGTCCGGCCGGGGCGAGAACATGCCGCGATTGTTGAGGAAGATCCCGAAGGGGAGCTGGGCGCTGTCGCGCACGCTCGGCAGGGCCTTGAGGACGGCGTTGTACCAGAAAAGCAGCTGCAGCAGCAGCGGCAGGTTGCGGACGATCTCGACATACCAACGGGCCACGCCCGAGACGAGGATGTTCTTGGACAGCCGGGCCACGCCCATGGTGAAGCCGAGGAGCGTCGCCAGGACGATGCCCACGCCGGCGACCAGCAGCGTGTTGATCAGGCCGACCCAGAAGGCCTGGCCATAGGTGCTGTAGCGCTCGGAATAATCGATCATCGACTGGCTGATCGGGAATCCGGCGAGGTTGCGCCAGAAGCCGAGGCCGGTCGCGATGTTCTGCCGTCGCAGGTTCTCCATGGCGTTGCTGGCCGCCACCCAGACCAGGAAGGCGACGAACAGGCACAGGAGAAGCTGGAACACGACGCTGCGAACACGCGGGTCGTACAGAGGCGACACTTTCGGCCGCCCGGGAGCGACCTCGACTTGACCCGTTGACATGACCCTGTTCCCCACTCGCGATAGCCTGAAGCAAGCGTCGTTCCACCTGCGGCTATCGATGGCGGAGCGCGGTTGATCCGCGCCCCGCCCGTCTCAGATCAGCGGATCGGCGGAGCGTATTGCAGGCCGCCCTTGTTCCACAGCGCGTTAAGGCCGCGCTTGATCTTCAGGGGCGAACCCTGGCCGACGGTGCGCTCGAAGCTCTCGCCGTAATTGCCGACGAGCTTGATGACGCGGTAGGCCCAATCGTTGCTGAGGCCGAGCGCCTCGCCGAACTTGCCTTCCGTCCCGAGCAGACGCTTGATGTCCGGGTTGTCGGACTTCAGCATCGCATCGACGTTCTTCTGGTCGACGCCGAGCTCCTCGGCCGTGAGCTGGGCGTAGCCGACCCATTTCACGATGTCGAACCACTGGTCGTCGCCGTGCCGGACGGCCGGCCCGAGCGGCTCCTTGGAGATGATCTCCGGCAGCACCAGGTGCTCGTCGGGCTGGGCGAGGCGCAGGCGCTCGGCGTAGAGGCCCGAGGCGTCGGTCGTGAACGCGTCGCAGCGGCCGGCCTCATAGGCCTTCAGCGTCTCGTCCGAGCTCGCGAAGGTCACCGACTTCAGCTGGATCTTGTTGGCGCGGAAATAGTCGGCGAGGTTCAGCTCGGTCGTGGTGCCCTGCTGCACGCAGACCGAGGCGCCGTTGAGCTCGAGCGCCGAGGCCACCTTCAGGCTCTTGCGAACCATGAAGCCCTGGCCGTCATAGTAGTTGACGCCGGTGAAGTTCAGGCCCAGCGACGTGTCGCGCGAGATCGTCCAGGTCGTGTTGCGGACGAGGACGTCCACCTCTCCGGACTGCAGCGCCGTGAACCGGTCCTTGGCCGAGAGCGGCACGAACTTGACCTTGGTCGCGTCGTTGAGCACGGCGGCCGCGATGGCGCGGCAGAACTCGACGTCGAGGCCGGTCCAGTTGCCCTGGGCGTCAGGCTGGCCGAAGCCGGCGAGGCCGGTATTGGAGCCGCACTGCAAAAAGCCCTTCTGCTTGACGTTGTCCAATGTACCGGCTGACGCCGATCCGGCGACCAGCGCCGCGACGGCGCCGAACGCCGCCGATACGAAGAGATTGGTTCTCATCTGAAAAGTGCTCCCACTCCGGATTAATCGCCCCTGTTCAGGGGTCTGTATGCGGCGCAGCATGCGTTCATACGACGTTCTCGCATGGCCGGCATGTTCCCATCTCATTTGACTTTCGGCGAGCGGTCAAGGGCTTAACAGGCGCCGTCCCGCCGATCCCCGGACGAGGGGTCCGGCCGCCGTCGAACGGGTGGCGGGACTTGACGGACGACGCCGCCGCTGGCCCATTGCGGCCCAAGCCCTCCGACCAGCCCATGGACTTTCCGCATGAAGAAGCTCTCGCCCGAAGACCAGGCGCGTCTTGGCTCCCGGACCCGCCTCGTTCACGCCGGGCGCGACCCTTCCGAGCAGTTCGGCTTCGTCAACACGCCGATCTACCGCGGCTCCACGGTGCTCTATCCCACCTTCGACGACATCCGGAGCCGCCGGGGCCGGTTCTCCTACGGCACGAAGGGCACGCCCACGATCGAGGCGCTCGAAACCGCCTGGAGCGATCTCGCCGGCGCCGCCGGGACCGTGCTGCTGCCCTCCGGCCTCGCCGCAGTGGCGATCGCCCTGCAGTCCTGCCTCAAGGCGGGCGACCACCTGCTCGTCACGGATTCGGCCTATCAGCCGGCCCGGACCTTCTGCAACGGGTTCCTGGCCCGCTACGGCGTCGAGACGACCTATTACGACCCCGCCATCGGCGCTGACATCGAGCGGCTCTTCAAGCCGAACACGGCGGCGGTGCTGACCGAGTCGCCCGGCTCGCAGTCCTTCGAGATGCAGGACGTCCCGGCCATCGCCGAGGCGGCGCACCGGCGCGACATCTGCGTCGTCATGGACAACACCTGGGCGACGCCGCTGTTCTTCCGGCCGCACGCCAGGGGCGTGGACATCGCCATCGAGGCGGGCACGAAGTACCTGTCGGGCGGTTCGGACCTTCTCCTCGGCATGGTCTCGGCCAACGAAAAGTGGTTTCCGCATGTCAGGCGCATGTTCGACCTGATCGCCCCCTGCGCCGGCCCCGAGGACGTCTTCCTCGGGCTGCGCGGCCTGCGCACCATGGAGCTGCGCCTCAGGGAGCACGAGAAGCAGGCGCTCGAGATGGCGCGCTGGCTGCGGGACCGGCCGGAGGTGGAGCAGGTGCTGCATCCCGCGCTGGAGACCTGCCCGGGCCACGAGATCTGGAAGCGGGACTATCTGGGCTCGTCCGGCCTGTTCTCGATCATCCTCAAGCCCGCCTCGGATCGGGCTCTGGCCGCCATGCTGGACGACCTCCAGCTGTTCGGCATGGGCTTCAGCTGGGGCGGCTTCGAGAGCCTCGTGGTTCCGTTCGACTGCTCGTCCTACCGCACCGCCACGCAGTGGCGGCCGTCCGGCCCGGCGCTGCGCTTCCATATCGGGCTGGAGGACCTGGACGACCTCAAGGCCGACCTCGACGCCGGCTTCGCCCGGCTGCGCGCGGCGCTCTGACCGGAGCCGCGCCGGCCGGGCCCCCGCTCAGCGCAGGGGCGCGCTGGGCTTGGAGCCGAGCGGCGCCGCGGCGCGCCGCATGGCGATCAGGATCTGGCTCTGCGGCGCCGTGTAGACCCACTTCATGGGCGACGACTGGGACTGGCGGGTGAGGAAGAAGTAGCCCGTGCGCTTCCAGGGCCGCACGTCGTCGCGCTTGTTGTCGAGCACGACGTCGCCCTGGTCCGTCACCGCCACCAGCACCGCATGGCCCTCGCCCTGCTGGTCCAGCACCGCGGACATGAGCAGGCGGCCCGACGGCCACCCCTTGTCGATCAGCTTGCGGCGCTTCAGCAGCGCGATGTCCTCGCAGTCGCCCGAGCCGTCGGTCGGCAGCGTCCAGAGATCCGAGACGCCGAAATGCTCGAGGTCGGTCACCTGCGCGATCGAGGCGTTCACCTCGTCGTTCACGGCGACGAGTTCGGCCATGCGCTCCGGCCCGGCCGGGAAGGCGGCGACGTCGCCGGCGGGCTGGCACTCGGCGGGCGACCTCTCGCAGAAGGGGTAGAAGGCGCGCGGGGCCGGCGCCGTCTTGCCGACCGTCATCGCGGCCCCCGAACTCACGAGCGCCGCCGATGCGGTGGTCTCGGCGGCGGAGGGCCGGTGGGACGGCGAATGCCGCGGCTGGGCCGACGCGCCCTGGACGCCGATGAAGAGGCTGACCACGCAGCCCGTGATCAGCGGCGAAGCTCTCCGGAGCGCCCCCATGTGACCCCACCCCCAAGTTGCAGCGCAACAAGAGTGCTTGGGCGGAAGGCGCGCCGCTATCCGGGATTTCACCTAAGTCGGTGATCCTGCCAGGGGTGAGTCCTTCCGGCAACAGGTGAGCTCAAGCTGCCCGCCCGCGCCCCGTCAGCGCATCGGGACGGGCGCGGCCGTGGATCCGCGCACGATCAGCAGGGGCTCGGTCACGACCAGCGACGGCGCGCGGCCCCGCTCGGCGATCTCGCGCAGGAGGAGCCGCGCGGCCTCCAGCCCCATCTCCTGGTGCCGGATGCGCACGGTCGTCAGCGGCGGCTCCACCATGTCGACGAGCGGCATGTCGTTGTGCCCGACGATGGACAGGTCCCCGGGCCGCCGGAGGCCGAGCGCCTCGGCCGCCCGATAGGCGCCGAGCGCCAGGAGATCGTTGGCCGCCACGAGGGCGGTGAGGTCGGCCCGTCGCAGCAGCGCGGCGGCGGCCTGCTCGCCGGCCTCCCGCGTATAGGCGGACGCCACCTCGACGGGGCCGGGCGGCAGGCCCGCCTCGGCCATCCCCTGCCCGAAACCCTCCCGCCGCAGCAGCCCGGTGGAGAGATGCTGCGGCCCCGCCAGGTGGCCGATTCGCCGATGTCCCAGGCCGACCAGATGCGCGACGGCCATGCGCATGCCGGCCCGGTCGTCGGACACGACGGCCGAGACGCGCCCGCCCTGCTCCAGTCGGTTGACCAGCACCGTGGGCACGCCGGCCGCGAGGCACAGGCTGAGCACCGGATCGTCGCGGCGCGCCGTGGCCAGGATCAGCCCGTCCACGCGCCGGCCGATGAACTCCTCGACGATGGCCGCCTGCCCGTCCTCCTCCTGCCCGGCGTTGGCCACCAGCACCGAATGGCCCTGCTCCGACAGCGCCGATTCTATTCCCCGCAGGATCGGGCCGAACACCGGGTTGGCGATGTCCGGCACCACCACGCCCACCAGCCGCGAGCGGCCCGTCCGCAGCCCGGCCGCGAGCGCGTCGCGGCGGTAGCCCAGGCTGCTCGCCGCGAGGCGGATGCGCTCGACCACGTCGGCGGCCAGCATGTGGCTCGTCGCGGGGTTGAGGGCGCGCGAGGCCGTCGAGCGATGCACGCCCGCCAGGTCCGCCACCGACTGCAATGTCGGCGATTGCCGCCCCGTATCGCTCACGCCTGGCCCCTCGCCCTCTCTCCCGGTTCAGGTCTTGGCCGTTGACAGACCTGCAATCGATTGCAAAGTTTACGACCAACGCTCGGGGAGGAGCAATGATCGAAAACGAAGCCGGCGTCACCGACGCAGTGCTGGCCGCCATGTCCCGGACGCCCGACGCGCGCCTGCGCGCCATTATGGCGAGCTTCGTCAAGCACATGCACGCCTTCGCCCGCGAGGTCTCGCTCACCGAGGCCGAGTTCGAGAGGGGGATCGACTACCTCAACCGGATCGGACAGGCGACCAACGACCACCACAACGAGGCGGTCCTGTTCTCCGACGGCGTCGGCTTCTCCACCCTGGTCTGCCTGCTCAACAATGGGCGGAACGGGGCGACCGAGACCGCCTCGGCGCTGCTCGGGCCGTTCTGGCGCGCCAACTCGCCGCGCACCGAGAATGGCGCCTCGATCGTGCGTTCGCCCACGCCGGGGCCGCCGCTCTTCGCGCGGTGCACCGTGTCGGATCCGGCCGGCCGGCCGCTCTCCGGCGTCGAGGTGGACGTCTGGCACTCCAGCCCGCTCGGCTTCTACGACAACCAGGACGACACGCAGGCGGACATGAACCTGCGCGGCAAGTTCACGACCGACGAGCAGGGCCGCTTCGGCTTCCGCTCGGTCAAGCCCGCCGGCTATCCGGTGCCCACCGACGGCCCCTTCGGCGAGTTGCTGCGCGCCCAGCTGCGCCATCCCTACCGCCCGGCCCACCTGCACGTGCTCGCCTTCAAGCCCGGCTACAAGACCCTGATCACCCAGGTCTTCGTCGACGACGACGAGCACCTCGAATCCGACGTCGTGTTCGGCGTGACGCGACATCTGATCGGCGATTTCCGCCGCCACGAGGGCGATGCGCCGGAGCCCGGCGTGGAGGGGCCTTGGTTCAGCCTGGACTACGCCTTCGTCATGGAGCCGGGCGAGGCGGTCCTCCCCAAGCCGCCGATCAAGTGACCTCTCTCCACGCAGGCTCAATCGAATGACCGTTCCCCCCGCCCCGCCCGCATCTCTTTCCGACAAGGTCGCCGTCGTGGTGGGCGGCGCGGGAGGCATCGGCAAGGCCACCGCCGAGCTCTTCGCCAGGGCCGGCGCGCGGGTCGTGATCACCCACCGTCCCGGCGCCGACAAGGCCGAACAGGCCGCCCGGATCGTGGCGGAGCTCGCCGGCTCCGGACACGCGGCTTCGCCGGCCGACGTCGCCGACACCGCCACCCTCAACGCGCTGCGCGACGCCGTGGCGCAGCGCTATGGCCGCTGCGACATCCTCGTCAACAGCGCCGGCTTCACCAAGCCGGTGGCGCATGCCGATCTCGACGCGCTCGACGACGACCTCATCGACCGCATGTTCCAGGTCAACTGGCGCGGGCAGTTCGCCGCGATCCGCGCTTTCGCGCCCCTTCTGAAGGCCAGCGGCGACGGGCTCATCGTCTCGGTGTCGTCCATCGCGGGCGTGAACGGGGCCGGCTCCAGCATCGCCTATTCGGCGACGAAGGCCGGGATCGACGTGATGACCAAGTCCCTCGGGCGGGCGCTCGCGCCCGAGATCCGGGTGCTCGGCGTCTCGCCGGGCGTGGTCGACACCGGCTTCGTGCCCGGGCGCGGCGCCGAGTTCAACGCCAGGACGGCGGCGTCGACCCCGCTCAGGCGCGTGGCGACAGCCATGGACGTGGCCGCCGCCATCCTGGCCTGCGCGACCCACCTCACCTTCTCCACCGGCTCGACCCTGGTGGTCGATGGCGGCCGGTCGCTCTGATCCGACGAGACACATCATGCGCGAGCCCCTGGGCAAGATCTTCATCACCTGCGCGGTCACCGGAAACCTGACCCGGCCCGAGCAGACCCCGCATCTTCCGATCACGCCCGAACAGATCGCCGACGCCTGCCTGGGCGCGGCGGAGGCGGGCGCCGCCATCGCCCATATCCATGTGCGCGATCCGGCGACGGGCCAGCCCTCGATGGAGATCGGCTACTACCAGGACGTGGTCGACCGGATCCGGCGCAAGAACCCGGCCCTGATCCTCAACATCACGACCGGGCCCGGCGGACGCTTCGTCCCCTCGCAGGACGAGCCCAGCGTCGCGGCCCCCGGCACCACGCTGATGAACCCGGAGAAGCGCGTCGAACACATCCGCGCGCTGCGCCCGGAGATCTGCACGCTCGACCTCAACACCATGAATTCCGGCGGCCAGGTCGTCATCAACACGCCCGGCAATGTGCGGCGCATGGCCAGGATCATGGCCGAAGCCGGCTCCAAGCCGGAGATCGAGCTGTTCGATTCCGGCGACATCGCGATGATGCACGACCTGCTCAAGGACGGCACGCTGACCGGCCCCGCCCTGACCTCCTTCGTGATGGGGGTGAAATACGGCTTCCAGCCCACTCCCGAGACGGTGATCTATGCCCGCAACCTGCTGCCGGCGGACGCGCTCTTCACCGCCATCGGGATCGGCCGCCACGTGTTTCCGTCCGTGGCGCAGTCCTATCTGGCGGGCGGCCATGTCCGGGTGGGGCTTGAGGACGGCGTCTATCTGGATCGCGGCGTCCTGGCCGAGACCAACGCGGCCATGGTCGAGAAGGCCCGCCGCATCGTGGAGGATCTCGGGGCGCAGATCGCCACCCCCGACGAAGCGCGCCGCATCATCGGCCTGCGCGACAGGAGCCCGGCGTGACCGTCGGGACGGATGACGGCGTCCTCGCCACGGTCCTGCGGCTCGACGCCAAGGCCCCCGACGCCGAAAGCGTGGCGCCGCGGATCGAGCAGCGCCGGCTCGCGCCCGGTCCGGGAGACGTGCTGGTCGAGGTCCGGGCCGCGGCGGTGAATCCGTCCGACGTCAAGGCGGCGATCGGGATGATGCCCTATGCGGTCTTCCCGCGCACGCCCGGGCGGGATTTCGCCGGCGTCGTGGTCGAGGGCCCGGCGGGCCTGCTCGGCGCGGAGGTGTTCGGGTCGTCCGGCGATCTCGGCATCAGGCGCGACGGGGCCCATGCGAGCCATCTGGTCGTCGAGGCCGACGCGGTCGTCCGCAAGCCGGCCGGCGTCTCCCTGCAGGAGGCCGCCGGGATCGGCGTGCCCTTCGTGACGGCCCTGGAAGGCTACCGCCGGGCGGGCATGCCCAAGCCCGGCGAGGTCGTGCTCGTCATGGGGCTGAACGGCAAGGTCGGCCAGGCCGCCGCCCAGATCGCGACGTGGCGCGGCGCGCGGGTCATCGGAGTCGTCCGCAAGTCGGAGCCCTATGCGGGCCACGCCAGCGGGCCGGTCGAGGTGATCGATTCGTCGGCCGGCGACGTCGCCGCGCGGGTGCGCGAGCTGACCGACGGAAACGGCGCCGCGATCGTCTTCAACACGGTCGGCGACCCCTATTACCAGGACGCCCATCGCTCGACCGCCAAGCTGGGGCGCCAGATCCTGATCTCGGCCGTGAACCGGATCGTGGAGTTCAACATCTTCGAGTTCTACCGCGGCCGGCACACCTATGTGGGCATCGACACGCTGGCGCTCTCCTCGGTCGAGACCGCCGACGTGCTGCGCGAGCTGGCGCCCGGCTTCGCCGACGGGGCGCTCCGGCCCTTCCCGATCCAGCCCTCCGCCATTTACCCGCTGCGGGAGGCGGCGCGCGCCTATGTGGCCGTGCTCGGCTCCTCCCGCGACCGCATCATCCTCGATCCCAGGGCCTGACCATGCACCTGACCCGCTTCGACGAGGCCCCGGCCTATCATCCGCCCGAGCATTTCGACATGCGCTGCCTCATGCTCCAGGGCAGGGACGCCGGGCCGTCCGACACGCTCTGGCTCGGCATGTCGCAGATCCTGCCCGGCGGCCACACCAGCCTGAGCGCGTCCCCGTCCGAGAAGTTCTACGTCGTCGTCGAGGGGGAGCTCACCGTCGAGACGCCCGACGGCGAGACCGTCCTGCGCCCGATGGATTCCTGCCGCATCGCGCCGGGCGAAGCCCGCGCCCTGAAGAACAAGACCAACCGGCCGGTGATCGCCCTCCTGGCGATGCCGCTGCCCAAATGACCGCGCGCGGAAAGCGCGCCTTCGAACCGGTCCTGGGGAGGACGTCATGATCCACAAAGCCTTGTTGGCGGGCGCCGTCGTCGCCGCGCTCATGGCCTGCGGCCCCGCCGCGGCCCAGACCGAGACCAAGATCGGGATCGGCTTCGGCGTCGGCTTCCTGCCGATGTTCATCGTCGACGAGCTGGATCTCGTGGAGAAGCACGCCAAGGCCGCCGGCCTCGACGTCAAGGCGACCTATCAGCGGTTCTCCGGCTCGGCCGCCATGCAGGACGCGGTCCTCTCCGGCTCGGTCGACATGGGCGTCTACGGCGTCCCGGCCATGCTGATCGCCTGGGACAAGGCCCGCAACACGCCCTCCCAGGTGTTCGGGATCGCGGGCGTGAATTCCAGCCCGCTGGTGCTGCTCTCCAACAAGGAGGGCGCAAAGGACATCGGCGACCTCGCCCCGACCGACAAGATCGCCATGCCGGCGATCGTCTCGCCGCAGATGTACGCGCTGCAGATGATCTCGGAGAAGAAGTTCGGGCCGGGCCAGCAGGACAAGCTGAAGAACCAGGTCGTCGGCCTGCCGCACCCCGAGGCCGTGGCCGCCATGCTGAGCGCCGGCACCGAGGTGAAGGCCTATTTCTCGTCGCCGCCCTTCACCCAGATCGTGCTCGCCAGCGGCAAGGCCAAGCCGATCGCGACCTCCGAGGACGCCTATGGCGGGCGCTCCACCTTTCTGGCGCTGGGCGCCGCCAAGCGTTGGATCGACGCCAATCCGAAGATGCCGGAGGTCATGGTCAAGGCCATCGCGGAAGCCACGGCCATGATCCGGGAGCAGCCGGAGAAGGCCGCCGAGATCTACCTGAAGGTCGAGCCGTCCAAGACCATGGACGTGGCCAAGGTGGCCGCGATGCTGAAGGCCATGCCAGACGACTTCGGCGTGGAGGTCCATGGCGTGAAGACGGTGTCCGACTTCATGAGCCGGCATGGCGGCCTCAAGAACACGCCCGCAAGCTTCAAGGACGTGTTCCTGCCCGTCATCCATGGCACGGCCAGCAACTGACCCGGGAGTTCCCCATGCTCTCGCAAGGACCGCTCGCCCTGATGCGCCGCGCCTTCGCCGGCGCACTCATGGCGCTCGCCTGCGCCCTGCCCCTCCGTCCCGCGGCGGCCGAGCCGTTCCGCGTCGTCGCCTTCGCGGGGGCCTCCAACTGGCCCTTCTGGGTGGGACAGGAGAAGGGGTTCTTCAAGGCCGCCGGCCTGGAGCCGACGCTGGAGATCACGCCGAACTCGGTGGAGATGGCGAAGAACCTCCACGCCGGGCGCTACGACCTGGCGCTCACCGCCGTCGACAACCTCGTCGCCTATGACGAGGGCCAGGGCGAGACGGATCTCGGCGGCCCCGCCGACTTCGTGGCCGTGTTCGGCGTGGACAACGGCCTTCTCAGCATCATGGCCGAGCCGGGCGTCAGCCGGATCGCCGACCTCAAGGGCAAGGCCATCTCGGTCGACGCCATGACCACCGGCTTCGCCTTCGTGCTGCGCGACGCGCTGGCGCGAAACGGCCTCGCCGAGGGCGACGTCCAATGGGTGAAGGTGGGCGGCGGAGCCCAGCGGCTCGAGGCGCTTCTGAAGAACGAGCAGGCCGCCACCCTGCTCAACACGCCCCTCGACCTCGCCGCGGAGGCGAAGGGCTTCAGGCGCCTGATGCGCGGCCGCGACGCCGTCGGTCCCTATCAGGGCATCGTCGGCGCGGTGCGGCGCAGCGCCCTGGCGGACGGCGCGCCTCGGCTGCAGAGCTTCATCTCCGGCTTCCATGCCTCCGTGGCCTGGCTTGCGGAGCCGGCCAACAAGGCCGAGGCGATCCGCATCCTGACCGACCGCATGAAGGCCATGCAGGGTCCGCCGGCCGAGAAGGCCTATGCGGCCCTGCTCGATCCGGCGTCCGGCATCTACCGCGACCTCAGGATCGACCGGGAAGGCATGAAGACGGTGCTGCGCCTGCGCTCGGCTTATGGCGAGCCGCGCAAGGCGCTGTCGGATCCCGAGCGCTACATCGACGAGCGCCCGCGCGAGGCCGCCCTGAAGCGCTGACCGGCCGGCTCAGGCCGGCGGTCTCATCGCGTCCAGCGCCTGCGCCAGGTCGGCGACGAGGTCGTCCGCGTTCTCGATGCCGATCGACACCCGGATGGTCGCGTCGCTCACGCCCAGCCGGTCGCGGACCTCCTTGGGCACGCCCGAATGGGTGGTCGACGCGGGGTGGCAGGCCAGCGACTCGGTGCCCCCCAGGCTGACCGCGAGCTTGACGATCTGCAGCGCGTTCAGCACCCGGAACGCCTCCGCTTCGCCGCCCCGGACGTCGAACGAGAAGGTGGAGCCCGGCGCCTGGCACTGCGCCTCATAGGTCCGCCGCTCGGGCGAGCCCTCCGGCAGGAAGCCCAGATAGAACACGGAGCTCACGCTGGGATGCGCGGCGAGGAAGTCCGCGACCGTCCGGGCGTTGCGGTTGGCCGCCGCAAGCCGGATCACCAGCGTCTCCAGCGAGCGGCCCAGCATCCAGCACGAATGCGGATCGAGCTGGGTGCCGATCGCGGACCGCAGCAGCCGGATGGGGCGCATGTGCTCGGCCGAGCCCAGCGTCGCCCCGGCGATGAGGTCGGAATGGCCGCCGACATATTTCGTCAGCGAGTAGACCGACAGGTCCGCGCCATGCAGCAGCGGCTGCTGGTAGACCGGCCCGAGCAGCGTGTTGTCGCAGGCGATCAGCGGACGCCGGCCCTGCCGGGCCCCGATGGCTTCGGCCACCCGCCGGATCGCGGCGATGTCGACCAGGGAGTTGAGCGGGTTGGACGGCGTCTCGATGAAGATCATCGAGACCGGCCCCATCGCCATGGCGTCCTCGGCCGCCTGGCGCATCACGGCCTCGTCCACTCCGTCCGGAAGGGCGTGCGACTTCATGCCGAAATTGGACAGTGTCTTGGCGATCAGCGTCTCGGTGCCGCCATAGAGCGGCTGCGAGTGCAGGATCACGTCGCCCGGCCGGCAATGCGCCAGCAGGGTCGTGGCGATGGCCGACATGCCCGACGAGAACAGGAGCGCCGCCTCGGCGCCCTCGAAGACGGACAGCCGGTCCTCGACGATCTCGGCGTTCGGATGGTTGAAGCGGGAGTAGACGAGTCCCGCGCTCTCGCCCGCCGGCAGGGGCTTGCGCCCCGACACATAGTCGAAGAACTCCTTGCCGTGCTCGGCCGAGGAGAACACGAAGGTCGAGGTCAGGAACACCGGCGGCTTCACCGCCCCTTCCGAGAGACGCGGATCGAACCCGTAGCTCAGCATGAGCGTCTCGGGAGCGAGCTTGCGGTTGCCCAGACGGTCCTTGTGATAGCGTTGATCGGCCACGGCGGTCATCCTGCTCGGGGGGGAATGGAGCGGTTGTTGCAACCGATCCTAGCACCCCCGCCCCGCGCACGCGCGGGCCTTCGGCCTCGTCGGCGGGAACATGGCGGCGGCGTCCGCTAGGAACATCGGTCCTTCCGCAGCTCTTGCGACCTTTCGCCCCTTGCCGGCGCCCGAGCCTCACCCGAGATCGCAAGCGCCAGCGAGAGGTCGCCATGAGCCTGTATCCCGCATGACAACTCTGCGTTTCGTCCTGGGCGACCAGCTCACGCGCGATCTGGCGTCTCTCGTCGACATCGATCCCGGAACCGACGTGGTCCTGATGGTCGAGGTCGCAGAAGAGACGACCTATGTGGGCCACCACAAGCAGAAGATCGCGCTGATCCTGTCGGCCATGCGCCACTTCGCGCGCGAGCTGGCGGCGGATGGGATCGCGGTCGACTATGTCCGGCTGGACGACCCGGCCAATGCCGGCTCCTTCGGCGGCGAGCTCGCCCGCGCGGTCCAGCGGCATGCGCCGGACCGCGTGGTCCTGACCGAGCCCGGCGAATGGCGCGTCTGGGAGATGATGCGGGACTGGTCCGCCAGCCTGGGCGTCCCTGTCGAGATCCGCGAAGACGACCGCTTCTTCTGCACGCGCGGGCGCTTCGCCCGCTGGGCCGCCGACCGGCGCTCCTACCGCATGGAGTTCTTCTACCGCGAGATGCGGCGGGAGACCGGCCTGCTCATGGAGAACGACGAGCCGGCCGGGGACCGCTGGAACTTCGACCGCGAGAACCGCAAGTCGCTGCCCGCCGGCGCCCAGACCCCGCCCCGGCTTCGCTTCGAGCCGGACGCGATCACGCGCGAGGTCATCGCCCTGGTGGCCGAGCGCTTCTCAGGCCATTTCGGCGATCTCGACGCCTTCGGCTGGCCGGTGACCCGCTCCGAAGCGCTCGAGGCGCTGGCGCATTTCATCGCGGACGCCCTGCCCCGCTTCGGCGACTACCAGGACGCGATGAAATCGGGCGAGCCCTTCCTCTACCACGCCCTCGTCTCGACCTCGCTGAACTGCGGCCTGCTCACGCCGCGCGAGGTCTGCGTCGCGGCCGAGCGCGCCTGGAAGGCCGGGCGGGTGGAGCTGAACGCGGCGGAGGGCTTCATCCGCCAGATCCTCGGGTGGCGCGAATATGTCCGGGGCGTCTACTGGCTGCGCATGCCCGACTATGCGGCGACCAACGCGCTGGGCGCGTCCCGGCCGCTGCCCTGGTTCTACTGGTCCGGCGAGACGGAGATGAACTGCGTCGCCCAGGTGGTCGCGGACACGCGCCGCCACGCCTATGCGCACCACATCCAACGCCTGATGGTGACGGGAACCTTCGCCCTCCTGGCCGGGATCGCGCCCAGCCAGGTGGAGGAATGGTATCTGGCGGTCTACGCCGACGCGTATGAGTGGGTCGAACTGCCCAACACCCACGGCATGGCGCTGTTCGCCGACGGCGGCCTGCTCGCCTCCAAGCCCTATGCGGCGTCGGGAGCCTATATCGACCGCATGTCGGACTACTGCGCCGGCTGCCGCTACGACCCCAAGGTGAAGACCGGCCCCGGCGCCTGTCCGTTCAACCTGCTCTACTGGCACTTCCTGCTGGAGAACCGCGCCGCGCTCGGCCGCAATCCGCGCCTGGGCATGCCCTATCGCACGCTCGACGCCATGCCGGCGGCCCGCCGCCTCCAGATCGCCCGGGAGGCGAACGCCTTCCTGAACGGGCTTTCGCCCGATCCCGACTACCCCTCCGCGACCCGGCCCGCGCAGCTCGCCCTGGACCTGTGAGCAAGGCCGTGAGCGTCGGGCCGCAGGCCTTGCGAGCCAAATTATTTTAAGCTTAAATGAATTCGCAGCCTGGCCCACCGTGACGACGAAGAGGCATCCCATGCGCATCAGTGTCATCGGAGGCGGCCCCGCCGGCCTGTATTTCGCCATCCTGGCCCGCAAGTCCTTCCCGCAGGCGGCCATCACGGTGCTGGAGCGCAACAGGGCCGACGACACCTTCGGCTTCGGCGTCGTCTTTTCCGACCAGACCCTCGACAATTTCGAGCGCGCCGACCGCGAGAGCTACGAGGCGATCACCGACGCCTTCGCCTATTGGGACGACATCGCCATCCATGTCCGCGGCGAGCAGCACCGCATCGGCGGCAACGGCTTTTGCGGCTGCTCGCGGCGCACGCTGCTGATGCTGCTGCAGGAGCGCGCGCGGGCGCTCGGCGTGGAGCTGGTCTTCGGGCGCGAAGCGCAGACGCTGCCCGGCCCCGACGAGGCCGACCTCGTGGTGGTGGCGGACGGCGTGAACTCCCGCTTCCGCGAGGCGCATCGGGAGCATTTCGGGACCGAGGTCGACCTGCGTCCCAACCGCTTCGCCTGGATGGGATCGACCCGTCCCTTCGACGCCTTCACCTTCTTCTTCAAGCAGACCGACTACGGCGTCTTCATCGCCCATTGCTACCAGTACGAGGCCGACCGCTCGACCTGGGTGCTGGAGACCGATCCGGAGACCTTCGCCAGGGCCGGGCTGGCCCACATGTCGGAGGCCGAGAGCGTCGCCTTCATGGAGCGCGTCTTCGCCGAGGAGCTCCAGGGCCACCCGCTGATCGCGAACCGGTCGCTCTGGCGCCAGTTCCCCATGATCCGCAACGAGCGCTGGACCATGGACGACCGCATCGTCCTGCTCGGCGACGCCAAGGCCACGGCGCATTTCTCCATCGGATCCGGCACCAAGCTCGCCATGGAGGACGCGATCGCCCTGCACCAGGCGCTCAAGGCCCAGCAGGGCGACGTCGCCCAGGCGCTGCGCCGGTTCGAAACGGGCCGCCGCGAGGAGGTGGAGAAGACCCAGCACGCCGCCGACGTCAGCCTGGTCTGGTTCGAGCACGTGAAGCGCTTCCTCGGGATGGGCCCCGTGCAGTTCGCCTTCGGCCTGATGACGCGGGCGAAGTCGATCACCTATGACAATCTGGAGCTCCGCGCGCCCGACTTCGTCAGGGCCGTCGACCGCAGCTTCGCCCAGTCCCTGGCGGCCCAGGGCTGCCCGGTGGACGTGGACCGTCCGGTCGCGCCGGCCTTTCAGCCGCTGCGGCTGCGCGGCCTGACCGCCCCGAACCGCATCGTCGTGTCGCCGATGTGCATGTATTCGGCGGTGGACGGCCTGCCGGGCGATTTCCACCTCGTCCATTACGGCTCCCGCGCCATGGGCGGGGCGGGCCTCCTCTTCACCGAGATGACCTGCGTGGCCCCGGACGCCCGCATCACGCCCGGCTGCGCCGGCCTGTGGAACGACGCCCAGCAGGCCGCCTGGACGCGCATCGTCGACTTCGTCCACGCCCACTCGGCGGCCAAGGTCTGCCTGCAGCTCGGGCACGCCGGCCGCAAGGGCGCGACGAAGCTGATGTGGGAGGGGATGGACCGGCCGCTGCCGGAGGGCGGCTGGGACATCGTCGGCCCGTCGCCCCTGCCCTACTATCCCGAGAGCGCCGTCCCCAAGGCGCTCGACCGCGCCGGGATGGACCGGATCCGCGACCAGTTCGTGGCCGCCGTGCAGCGCGGCGACGCCTGCGGCTTCGACATGGTCGAGCTCCACGCCGCCCACGGCTACCTGCTGGCGAGTTTCCTGTCGCCGGTCACGAACCGGCGGACGGACGAGTATGGCGGCTCGATCGAGAACCGCCTGCGCTTTCCGCTCGAGGTCTTCGCCGCGATGCGCGAGGCCTGGCCGGCCGACAAGCCCATGTCGGTGCGCATCTCGGCCACCGACTGGATCGAAGGCGGCATCACGGGCGACGACGCCGTCCGGATCGCGGAGGCCTTCGCACAGGCCGGCGTCGACCTCGTCGACGTCTCCACCGGCCAGACCAGCCCGGCCTCGCGTCCCTTCTATGGCCGCATGTTCCAGACGCCCTACGCCGACCAGGTCCGCAACGAGGCCCATGTCGCCACGATGTGCGTCGGAAACATCACCAGCGTCGACCAGGCCAACACCATCCTGGCGGCCGGCCGGGCGGACCTCGTGGCCTTCGGCCGACCCCACCTCGCCGACCCGGCCTTCGCGCTGCGCGCCGCGGCCTGGTATGGAGCCGAGGCGTTCACGCCCAAGCCTTATCAGCCGGGCTGGGAGCAGTTGAAGCGCAACACGCCGCGCGAGAAGGCCGACCTGACCGAACTGAAGCTCAAGGCGCGGCCGAAGTCGCACAAAACGGGCGAAGGCGCACGCATCGGTGACGCCCCTCCAAGCCCCTCATCCTGAGGAGCGCCCAAAGGGCGCGTCTCGAAGGACGAGGGGCATTGTGAGGTTTCGGCCGGACGAGCAAGACAACGGGCATTAAGCGGGCGCCACGGAAGCGGTTGCGCGAGGTCGTCGGTTAGTCCTTTTTAGCGGGAGCTTCGGGGGGGAAAATCCGCATGCATGTCATCATCGTAGGGGGCGGGATCGGCGGGCTGACGGCCGCGCTGATGCTGCACCGGCGGGGGATCAGGGCCACCGTCTACGAGCAGGCCTCCACGATCCGCGAGGTCGGGGTGGGCATCAACACGCTGCCGCGCGCCATCGTGGAGCTCGAGGAGCTCGGCCTCCTGCCGGCGCTGGACGCGGCCGGCATCCGCACCCGCGAGCTCGTCTACATGAACCGCTATGGCCAGACCGTCTGGCAGGAGCCGCGCGGCGTCTACGCCGGCTTCAAGTCGCCGCAATTCTCCATCCATCGCGGCCGCCTGCAGAAGCTCATCCATGACGCCGTGGTGGAGCGGCTCGGCCCGGATTCGGTGCGCACGGGCCGGCGCCTTCTCGGCCTCATCGAGGACGAGGGCGGAGTCACCGCCCATTTCGCCGATTCCCGCTTCGGGGGGGCCGGCGAGACGATCCGCGCCGACGCGCTCGTCGGCGCCGACGGCATCCACTCGGCCGTGCGGGCGCGCTACTTCCCCGACCAGGGCCCGCCCCGCTGGCAGGGCGTGCGCATGTGGCGTGGGGCGATCGACTGGCCGACATTCCTTGACGGCGAGAGCATGATCATCGCCGGCGGCATGCAGGCGAAGCTCGTGCTCTACCCCATCGGCAAGGGCGAGCGGCCCGACACGCGCCTCACCAACTGGGTCGTGAACGTCCGCCTCGGCGATCCCGACAAGCCGCCGCCCAAGGAGACCTGGTCCGGCCAGGGCCGGCTGGAGGACGTGCTGCCCTTCGCCCGCCGTTTCACCGTGCCGGGCGTGGACATCGAGGCGCTGGTGCGCGCGACGCCGCAGTTCTGGGAATATCCCATGTGCGACCGCGATCCCCTGCCCCGCTGGACGCATGGCCGCGTGACGCTGCTCGGCGACGCCGCGCACCCGATGTATCCGGTGGGCTCCAACGGGGCGAGCCAGGCCATCCTCGACGCCCGCTGCCTCGCCGACAGCCTCGCGGCGGCTGACCACCCGCGCCACGCCCTGGCCGTCTACGAGGCGGAGCGCCTGCCCAAGACGGCCGAGATCTGCGCCATGAACCGCCAGGGCGGCCCCGAGCGCGTCATCGACGCCGTGGAGGCGCTGGCCCCCAGCGGCTTCGACGACGTCGAGCGCGTGCTCAGCTACGCGCGGCGCGAGGCGATCGTGAAGAGCTACGCCGGCAAGGCCGGCTTCGCGCTGACGCAGGTGAACCGCAGGGCGGGGTGACGCAGCGTCCGTTGCGGAACCTCCCAACCGTCATCCCCGGCGACCTGCGGAGCAGGTCGGGAAGGAGATCCAGCGGACTGGGTGCAAACGGCCCCTGGATCCCCTTCCCCTCCGCGGCTTCACCGCTCCGGCCGGGGATGACGGCAGCGTTCGTACGGTGTGAAGCAAGGCGACGCCCTCGCCCCTGCCCCTCTCCCGCAGGCGGGAGAGGGTAAGCGCTCATCAGGCCCCGTCGGGCGGCGGCGGCAGGAAGTCGACCTCGTGCTTGGCCGCGAGCGCCACCACGTCGGCGGGGTTCTGCTCAGCCATGGAGTGGATGCCCCAGAACAGGTCGTAGAGCGGCCCGGTGGGCGACACCCAGAACACGCATTTGGTCGGCGCGTCGGACTTGTTGAAGATGCCGTGCGGGACGCCCCGCGGCAGCCGGATCAGGTCGCCCGGACCGGCGCCGACCTCCTGCCCGTCGAGGACGAGGTCGAAGCGCCCCTCCAGCACATAGATGAACTCGTCCTGGTTGGGATGGATGTGCGGCGGCACGAAGGTCCCGGGCGGGAAGGTCGCGTGCCAGGAGAAGGAGCTCTCCGTCAGGTGCTTGGGCACATAGGTCTGGCCTAGGATGTTCCAGACGATTCCGTCGATGCCTTGGCCGGCCGGCGTCACGCCTGCGGTCATCGGTTTCATGGTTTGCCCTCCCTGTAGGCTGCTGATGATAGATCGGCTCAAAGGTGAAGGTAACGGTCCTTCACGCTGGCGTCGGCCATGAGCTCGGCGGTGGAGCCGGTCCACACCACATGCCCCTTCTCCAGCACGACATGCCGGTCGGCGATGCGGGCCAGCGCGTCGACATGCTTGTCGATCACCAGGATCGACTCGCCCTCGGCCTTCAGGGCCGCGAGGCACGACCAGATCTCCTGCCGGATGATGGGCGCCAGTCCCTCCGTCGCCTCGTCCAGGATGATCAGCTTGGGATTGGTCATCAGCGCCCGGCCGATGGCCAGCATCTGCTGCTCGCCGCCCGACAGCTCGTTGCCGCGGTTGCCCTTGCGCTCTTCCAGCCGCGGCAGGAAGGCGTAGACCCGCTGCAGCGTCCAGCGCCCCCGCCCGAAGCGGTCGGCCGCGGTGGCGACGAGGTTCTCCTCCACGCTCAGGGTCGGGAACACCTGCCGGCCCTCCGGCACCAGGCCGAGGCCCGCCTGGGCGCGGCGGTAGGGCGGCGCGGTGGTGAGATCCCGTCCGGCGAAGCGGACCGTGCCCTCGCGCGTCCGCAGCAGGCCCATGATGGTGCTCACGGTCGTGGTCTTGCCCATGCCGTTGCGGCCGAGCAGCGTCACCACCTCGCCGGGCCCGACCTCGAGCGAGACCCCGAACAGCGCCTGGGCGTCGCCATATCCCGACACGAGGCCGCTGACCTCCAGCATCAGGCCGCCTCGTCGCCGAGATAGGCGGCGCGCACGGCCGGGTCGCGGCGCACCTCGGCGGGCGTGCCGGTCGCGATCAGCCGGCCATAGACCAGCACGCTCACCCGGTCGGCGAGCGCGAACACCGCGTCCATGTCGTGCTCCACCAGCAGGATGGCGTAGCGGCCCTTGAGGCTGCGCAGAAGCTCGATCAGCCTTGCGGATTCGTCGCGTCCCACTCCGGCCATGGGCTCGTCCAGCAGGATCGCCTTGGGCTGCAGCGCCAGCGCCATCGCGAGCTCGAGCGCGCGCTTCTCGCCATGCGAGAGCCGGCCCGCCGGGACCCTCGCGCGGGCCGCGAGACCGACGGCCGCCACGGCCGCGCGGGCCGGGCCGTTCAGCGCCTCGTCCTCGGCCGCGCGGTCGAAGAGCCGCAGCGGCCGCTTGGCCCGGGCCTGCGCGGCGAGCGCGACATTGCCGAGGACGTCCAGCGACGGGATGATCGACGTGATCTGGAAGGTGCGCGCCAGCCCGGCGCGCGAGCGCGCCTGCGGGGTGGCGCGCGTGACGTCGGCGCCGTCGATCCGGATGCGCCCTTCGGAGGGCCGCAGCGTCCCGGCGATCTGGTGGATGAGCGTGGTCTTCCCGGCCCCGTTCGGGCCGATCAGCGCATGCAGTTCGCCCGGCATGACGTCGAGCGAGACGCCGTCCGTCACCCTCAGCGCCCCGAAGCTCTTGCGCAGGCCCGAGAGGGCGATCATCGGCGCGGCCCGCTCGGTCATGCCGGTTTCCCTCCGCTCTCGCCCGCGCGCCCGCGGACGAGCCGCTCGGCGAGCTGCGCCAGGCCGCCCCGCGTGAACAGCACGAAGAGCACGATCAGCGCGCCGAAGCCGAGCTTCCAGTGTTCGGAGAAGCCGGCCAGCCACTCCTCCAGGAGCAGGAAGGCGGCGGCTCCCACGATGGCGCCCCACAGCGATCCGAGCCCGCCGATGATGATCATGAAGATGAGCTCGCCCGAACGCTGCCAGGCCATGTAGGCCGGGCTGACGAACTCCGCGTGGTTGGCCAGGAGGACGCCCGAAAGCCCGCCGATCATGCCGGAGATCACATAGGCGGCGAGGCGCACGCGCATCACCTCGAAGCCGAACGAGGCCACCCGGACGGGGTTGTCGCGCGCGCCCTGCAGGGCCCGGCCGAAGCTGGAGCCCACGATCCGGCGCACCAGCCCATAGGACGCCGCCAGCACGGCGAGGCAGAGATAGAAGAACGCGGTCTTGTTCTTCAGCACCGGAAGGCCCGCCAGGGTGGAGCGCGCCGAGAGCGTCAGCCCGTCGTCGCCCCCATAGGCGTAGAGCGCCTGCGAGAAGAAATACGCCATCTGGCCGAAGGCCAGCGTGATCATGATGAAGGCGACGCCCTTGGTCCGCAGCGACACCGCCCCGGTGAAGGCGGCGAAGACGGCGCAGACCGCGAGCGCCGCCGGGACGACGATCAGGAGGTCGCCGCGCCCGTGCTCGATCAGGATGCCGGTCGCATAGGCGCCGAGCCCCACAAAGGCGGCGTGACCGAAGCTCACCAGCCCGCCGACGCCCAGGATCAGGTCGAGCGACAGCGCCGCCACGCCGTAGATGACGATGCGCGTGGCGAGCGAGAGCCAGTGCCCCTGCCCCGTCCAGGCGATCAGCGGCGGCGCCAGGGCCAGCGCCAGGAAGATCAGGGCCGGCGCGGCTGCGCCGAAAGGCGGGCGAGCGGCGCGCGGCGCCGGCGCAACGGCCGGGGCCGCGGCGGGGGCGGCGTCGCGGCTCATGTCCGCCCCCGGGCCGGCAGCAGCCCGTCGGGCCGGAAGAACAGCACCACCGCCATCAGGACATAGATGAACATCGACGACAGCCCGCCTGCGATCCCGCGCGCCGCGGCGGGCGGGAAGAACAGCCGCAGCAGGTCGACCGAGTAGGACCGCCCCAGCGTGTCCATCAGGCCGACCAGGAGCGCCGCCACGAAGGCGCCGCGGATCGAGCCGATGCCGCCGATGACGATGACCACGAAGGCGAGGATCAGCACGCTGTCGCCCATGCCAGGCTCGACCGACAGGATCGGCGCCGCCATCGCGCCCGCAAAGCCCGCCAGCATCGCCCCGAAGGCGAAGACGATCATGAACAGCCGGCTGATGTCGACGCCGAGCGCCGACACGATCGGCGCGTTGGACGCGCCCGCCCGCACCAGCATGCCGATGCGGGTCTTCTCGATCAGGACCCAGAGCCCCAGCGCCACGCCCAGCCCCGCCGCGATGATGGCGAAGCGGTACACCGGGTACAGCACGCCCTCGCCCAGCAGCACGGACCCTTGCAGCCATTCGGGCACCGGCACGCTGAGCGGCGCGGCGCCCCAGACCATCTTCACCGCCTCGTTGAGGAACAGGATCAGCCCGAAGGTGGCGAGCACCTGGTCGAGATGGTCCCGGCCGTAGAGCCGGCGGAAGACGAGCGCCTCCATCAGGAGACCGATCGCCAGCGTCCCGGCCAGGGCGAGCGCGAGCCCCGCCGCGAAGTTGCCGGTCCAGCCGATGCAGGCCACCGCCAGATAGGCGCCCAGCATGTACTGCACGCCATGCGCGAGGTTGATGAAGTCCATCACGCCGAACACCAGCGTCAGGCCCGCGGCGACGAGGAACAGCAGGAGACCGAGCTGCATCCCGTTCAGGATCTGGATGGTGAGGAGCGTGAACGACATGCCGGTTCGGGGATCCAGTGGCCAGGGCGCACGCCCCCGGCCGGAGCCGCGACGCGGCCCAAGCCCGGGGTCGGCGGCCTTACTTCAGCGGGCACTCCGCCGCGTAAGTGTCGCCGTAGTCGGAGAACACCTTCTCGACGATCTCGGTCTGGTACTTGCCGTCGGCGCGCTTGGCGGCCTTCACGACGTAGAAGTCCTGGATAGGGTAGCCATTGGTGTTGAACTTGAACTTGCCGCGCAGCGACGGGAAGTCCGCCTTCTTGATGGCCGCCCGCAGCGCCGCCTTGTCGGAGGTGGAGCCCTTGGTGGCGGTCAGCGCGCTGTTGATCAGCTGCGCCGCGTCATAGGCCTGCATGGCGTAGGAGCCCGGCACGACATTGAAGGCCGCCTCGTAGCCCGCCACGAACTTCTTGTTCTGCGGATTGTCCATGTTCGGCGCCCAGCTCATGCCGCCGAAGAACCCGACCGCCGCGTCCTGCTGCGCCGGCAGGGTCGACTCGTCCACCGTGAAGGCGGAGAAGAACGGCGTCTTGTCGGCCAGGCCGGCCTGGCGGTACTGCTTGACCAGGTTCACGCCCATGCCGCCGGGCATGAAGGTGAACAGCACGTCGGGCTTCGCCGCGGCGATCTTGGCGAGTTCGGCCGAAAAATCGAGCTGTCCGAGCGGCGTGTAGACCTCGTCGACGATCTCGCCCTTGAAGTGCCGCTTGAACCCGGCCAGCGAGTCCTTACCCGCCTGGTAGTTCGGGGCCATGATGTAGGCGCGCTTGTAGCCCTTGTCCTGCGCGTATTTGCCCAGCACCTCGTGCGGCTGGTCGTTCTGGTAGGACGTGACGAAGAAGTTCTCGCTGCACTGCTTGCCGGCGAAGTTGGACGTGCCGGCGTTGGGCGAGATCAGGATCGTGCCCGCCTCGGTGACCGGCTTGTGGATCGCCTGCAGCACGTTGGAGAACACCGGCCCGACGACGAAGTCCACCTTGTCGCGCTCCAGCAGAGCGCGGACCTTGGTGACGGCGACGTCCGGCTTCAGCTCGTCGTCGACCACGATCACCTCGACGGGGCGGCCGGCCATCTTGCCGCCCATGTCCTTCACGGCGAGCTGAAAGCCGTCCCTCACCTGCTGGCCGAGCGCGGCCTGGGGTCCGGAGAGGACGCTGACGAGGCCGATCTTCAAGGCCTCCTGCGCGCTCGCGCCCGAGATCGACGCCGCAACAGCGCCGACGGCCGTCGCGGCCGCCAGGAACCTGATGGAATGAGCGATACGCCTCATGTGAAAGACCCCTCCCCTCGAACCCGGGCGAAACCCAGGGCGCCGAACACTAGGACAGTAAACCCGATGGGCTCCAGCCATAATTGTTGGCATGGCCGGCCACGGCAGGCAAATTGTTTCAACATTAAAACATCTCGGACGGCCGGGGGCCGGGCGAGCCGCCGCAGGCCCCATCATCGCGCTTGCGCAACGGGCCGGCGTTATTTTAAGCTTGAAGCATTCGGAGCCGACGCGTTCGGGAGATCAAAGCGCATGGCCGACCTGAGCGGGCGCAGGGCGATCGTCACCGGCGGCAGCCGCGGAATCGGCCGCGCCATCGCCAGGTCGCTCACGCAGGCGGGCGCCAATGTGATCGTGTTCGGCCGCTCGGAGGCCGCCCTCACGGCCGTCGTGGACGCCGGCGACGCCGGCCATGGCGTCGTCGCGGACGTCACGGACGCCGCCTCCCTGCGCTGGGCGATCGAGCGCGCTCTGGCGGGCGGCCCCGTCGACATCCTCGTCAACAACGCCGGAACGGCCGCCTCGGGCCCCTTCCTGAAGCAGTCCGACGACGCCTTCGCCGACATGCTGGCCCAGCACCTCACCGCGCCGGTGCTGGCGAGCCGCGCCGTGCTGCCCGCCATGCTGGCCGCCGGGCGAGGGCGCATCCTCAACGTCGCGTCGACCGCGGCCCTCAAGGGCTACGCCTTCATGACGGCCTACACGGCCGCCAAGCACGCCATGCTGGGATTCACCCGGGCGCTGGCCCTCGAAACCGCGGCGTCCGGCGTCACCGTGAACGCCGTCTGCCCCGGCTTCACGGAGACCGACCTCGTCCGCGACGGCATGGTCCAGCGCGCCGCCAAGCAGGGACGCGCGCCCGAGGAGCTGATGCGCGAATTCACCGAGAGCAAGCCGATGAAGCGCCTCGTGCGGCCCGACGAGGTGGCGGCGGCCGCGCTCTGGCTCGTGTCCGACGGCGCCGCCGCGGTCACCGGCCAGGCCGTCGTGGTCGATGGCGGGGAGATGTCGGCATGATGCTGGACGCCGAAACCAAGGCGCTCGAGGAGCCCGCCGCCCATCACGAGGAGCTGAAGCTCTGGCTCAGGCTGCTCACCTGCGCCAACCTGATCGAGACGCAGATCCGCTCCCGGCTGCGCGAGCGCTTCGACATCACCCTGCCCCGCTTCGACCTGATGGCGCAGCTCGACCGCGCCCCCGACGGCATGACGCTGTCCCAGGTGTCCAAGCGGATGATGGTGTCCAACGGCAACGTCACCCACATCGTCGACAAGCTGCTCGCCTCGGGCGACCTCGACCGCCGCACCGCCGAACACGACCGCCGCGTGCAGGTGATCACCCTCACCCCGAAGGGCCGGGCCGAGTTCCGCGCCATGGCGGCCGAGCACGCCGACTGGATCGCGACGCTGTTCGGCGGCCTGTCGGAGACCGAGATCGGCCAGCTGATGCGGCTTCTCGGCAAGGCCAAGTCGTCCGTGGCGACAGCGTCGCAAGGGATGGCGCCGCCGTCCAAACCATCCGCCGAGGAGGACCGCCCATGACGCCCGCCAGCCAGGCGACCCTGCCGCTCTCCGGCTATCCCGCGGCGCATTTCAGCCTCGCGGTCGAGGGCCGGACGGCCGTCGTGACGCTGAATCGCCCCGAGAAGAAAAACCCGCTGACCTTTGAATCCTATGCCGAATTGTGCGACGTCTTCCGCGCGCTGGCCAAGGACGAGGCGGTCAAGGCCGTGGTGGTCACGGGCGCGGGCGGCGACTTCTCCTCCGGCGGCGACGTGCACGAGATCATCGGGCCGCTGGTCGCCATGGACACGGTGGCGCTGCTCAAGTTCACCCGCATGACGGGCGAGCTGGTCAAGGCGATGCGCGCCTGCCCGCAGCCGGTGGTCGCCGCGATCGACGGCGTCTGCGCCGGCGCCGGCGCCATCATCGCGATGGCGTCGGACATCCGCTTCGGCACGCCCCGCGCCAAGGTGGCGTTCCTGTTCAACCGGGTGGGCCTCGCCGGCTGCGACATGGGCGCCTGCGCGATCCTGCCCCGCATCGTCGGCCAGGGCCGCGCCTCCGAGCTGCTCTACACCGGCCGCGCTCTGCCGGGCGACGAGGCCGAACGCTGGGGCTTCTTCAATCGCCTCTGCGCGCCCGAGGCCCTCCTCGGCGACGCCAAGGCCTTCGCGGCGGAGATCGCCGCCGGGCCGACCTTCGCGCACGCCATGACCAAGCGCATGCTGCACATGGAGTGGGCGATGAGCGTCGACGACGCCATCGAGGCGGAGGCCGTGGCCCAGGCCCTGTGCATGCAGACGGAGGATTTCGGCCGCGCCTACCGCGCCTTCGCGGCGAAGCAGAAGCCCGTCTTCGAAGGCGACTGACATGCCCGACCGCTCCTACCTGGACTGGCCCTTCTTCGAGCCCCGCCACGGCGAGCGCGCCCGCGCGCTGGACGCCTGGGCGCGGGCCGTCCTTCCGTCCGCCGTGGACCACGCGGAAGTCGATGGAACCTGCCGGCGCCTCGTCGCCGAGCTCGGCCGGGCCGGCTGGCTCAAAGCCGTCGCGCCGGCGGAGTTCGGCGGCCAGGGCGATGGCTACGACGTGCGCACGTTGTGCGTCTCGCGCGAGACGCTGGCCTATCACGACGGCCTCGCCGACTTCGCCTTCGCCATGCAGGGCCTGGGCTCCGGCCCCATCGCGCTGTTCGGAACG
This sequence comes from Alsobacter sp. SYSU BS001988, assembly GCF_054796215.1. Classification (NCBI taxonomy): domain Bacteria; kingdom Pseudomonadati; phylum Pseudomonadota; class Alphaproteobacteria; order Hyphomicrobiales; family Alsobacteraceae; genus Alsobacter; species Alsobacter sp. SYSU BS001988. Next base: position 188,041 of record NZ_JBTAMK010000005.1, read on the forward strand.
GCCGAGCAGAAGGCCCGCTGGCTCCCGGACGTCGCCGCCGGCCGGGTCATCCCCGCCTTCGCGCTGTCGGAGGAGGAGGCCGGCTCCGACGTCGCCGCCCTGGCCTGCGCGGCGACGCCCGACGGGCCGGACCATGTCCGCCTCGACGGCGGCAAGACCTGGATCTCGAACGGCGGCATCGCCGACCTCTACGTCGTCTTCGCCCGCACCGGGGAAGCGCCCGGCGCGCGCGGCCTCTCCGCCTTCCTGGTCCCGGCCGACGCCCCGGGCCTTCGCATCGCCGAGCGCATCGACGTCATGGCCCCGCACCCGCTGGCGCGCCTGGCCTTCGAGGCCTGCCGGATCCCCGTCGCGAACAGGCTCGGCGGCCCCGGCGACGGTTTCCGCATCGCGATGGCCACCCTCGACGTGTTCCGCTCGACGGTGGGCGCCGCCGCGCTCGGCTTCGCCCGGCGCGCCCATGACGAGGCGCTCGACCGGGCCCGGTCCCGCATCCTGTTCGGCCGGCCGATGGCGGACCTGCCGCTCGCCCAGGCCTCGCTGGCCGAGATGGCGACCGACATCGACGCCGCCGCGCTGCTGGTCTATCGCGCCGCCTGGACCAAGGACGCCGGCGCGCCGCGCGTCACCCGCGAGGCCGCCATGGCCAAGATGGTCGCCACCGAGAGCGCCCAGAGCGTCATCGACAAGGCGGTCCAGCTCTTCGGCGGCCTCGGCGTGAAGACCGGGGTGAAGGTGGAGAGCCTCTACCGGGAGATCCGGGCGCTGCGGATCTATGAGGGCGCCACCGAGGTGCAGAAGCTGGTCATCGCCCGCGAGATCCTGAAATCGCACGCCGCCGGGGCCGCCCAGCCGCGAACCTGACACGCAACGGAGCGAGAACGCCATGGCTCACTCAGCGCATGTCGACACCTTCACCCGGGACAACCTGCCGCCGCCCGAGCTGCAGCCGACCTTTCTGTTCGACCTGCCGGAGCTGCGCTATCCGGAGCGGCTGAACGCCGTCACCGAGCTTCTCGACCGCTGGGTGGAGGCGGGGCGCGGCGACCGGCCCTGCATCCTGTCGCCCGGCGTGAGCTGGACCTACGCCGAGCTCGCCGAACAGGTGAACCGCATCGCCAACGTGCTGGTCGGCGAGCTCGGCCTCGTCCCGGGCGGCCGCGTGCTGCTGCGCTCCGCCAACTCGCCCATGCTGGTCGCGGCCTATCTGGCCATCCTGAAGGCGGGCGGCGTCGTCGTCGCCACCATGCCGCTGCTGCGCGCGAGGGAGCTCGCCTACCCGATCCAGAAGGCGAAGGTGAGCCTCGCGCTGTGCGACGCGCGCCTCACCGCTGACCTGGAGGCCGCGCGCGAGCTCTCGCCCGACCTGACCCGGATCGTGCCGTGGGGCGACGGCGCCCCGGGATCGCTGGAGACGCTCGCGGCCGCCGCGTCGCCGGATTTCAAGGCGGTGGACACCGCCGCCGACGACGTTGGCCTGATCAGCTTCACCTCGGGCACCACCGGCCAGCCCAAGGGCACGATGCACGTCCATCGCGACCTCTTGGCCATCTGCGACGCCTATGGGCGGCAGGTGCTCAAGCCCCGGGAGGACGACGTCTTCATCGGCTCCCCGCCGCTCGCCTTCACCTTCGGGCTGGGCGGGCTCGTCCTGTTTCCGCTGAGGGCCGGCGCGGCCTCCGCCATCCTGGAGCGGGCGGGCCCGGACGATCTCCTGGCCGGCGTCGCGCGCTTCCGGGCCACCATCTGCTTCACCGCCCCGACCGCCTACCGGGCGATGCTGGGCAAGCTCGCCGGGCATGACGTGAGCAGCCTGCGCCGCTGCGTCTCCGCCGGCGAGGCGCTGCCGCCCGCGACCTTCGAGGCCTGGCGCGCCGCGACGGGCCTCGCCTTGATGGACGGGATCGGCGCGACCGAGATGCTGCACATCTTCATCGCCGCCCCTTATGAGAAAGTCCGCCCCGGCGCGACCGGCCTGGTGGTGCCGGGCTACGAGGCGAAGGTCGTCGACGCGCAGGGGCGCGAGGTCCCGCGCGGCGTCGTCGGGCGCCTTGCGGTGCGCGGTCCGACCGGCTGCCGCTACCTCGCCGACGACCGGCAGCGCAACTATGTCGAGAACGGCTGGAACGTCACCGGCGACGCCTATCTGCAGGACGAGGACGGCTATTTCCGCTACCAGGCCCGCTCCGACGACATGATCGTGTCGGCCGGCTACAACATCGCCGGGCCGGAGGTCGAGGCCTCCCTGCTGGCCCATCCGGCGGTCGCCGAGTGCGGCGTCGTCGGCGCGCCGGACGACGAGCGCGGCTCCATCGTCAAGGCCTATGTGGTGCTGCGCGACCCCGCCGCCGCCTCCCCGGCCCTCGCCCAGGAGCTGCAGGAGTTCGTGAAGGCGGACATCGCCCCCTACAAATATCCCCGCGCGATCGCGTTCGTGGCCCAGCTGCCGCGCACCGAAACCGGCAAGCTCCAGCGTTTCGCCCTGCGCCGGCAGGCCGCGGCCGACGCCGACCCGCTGCTGAGGTCCGCATGAGCGACACGGCGACGACGAAACAGGCGGGCCGCCCCCTCCTCCTCCCCGAGGCGCTTCTGCCGGAAGGCTGGCCGCGGCCCCGCGGCTACGCCAACGGCATGCTGGCGCGCGGCGCCCTGCTGGTCACCGGCGGCGTCGTCGGCTGGGACGCGCAGGAGCGCTTCCCCGACCGACTCGTCGCCCAGGTGCACCGAACGCTGGAGAACATCCGCGCCATCCTGGCGAGCGGCGGAGCCGAGCCCCGCCATCTCGTGCGCCTCACCTGGTATGTCGTCGACATCGAGGACTACGCCGCCAATCTGAAGGCGATCGGCGCCGCCTATCGCGACGTCTTCGGCGCGCACTACCCCGCCATGGCGCTCGTGCAGGTGGTGCGCCTCGTCGAGACCCGCGCGCTGGTCGAGATCGAGGCGACGGCGGTGGTGCCGGACGCGCCGGACTGAACGCGGCTCTCCCCGCCGTCTAGGCCGGGAGCGCCACGCTGCGTCTCTATTTGGCCGCCGTGGCGGTGCGGCGCGGCGCGGTCTCCAGGAACGCCCTCAGCTGCTCCTTCCAGAAATTCGCGATGCCGGTGGTGCCATGCCCCCGGGTCTGCTCGCTCGCCGGGATCAGATAGACCTTGGCGTTCGGCAGCTTGGCGATGGCGCGGTCCAGCACGCCGGTCTCGGGCGGATTGCGCTCGTCGTCGGCCGAGTTGATGGCCAGCAGCGGCGCCTTGAGGCGATCGAGCCGGGGGGAGGCGTTGTAGTCGCGCGACGCGTCCCACTGGTACATGAAGTCGTTGGCGTCGTTCGGGAACGGCGCGGCGAGCCGCTCGTCCAGGAACTTGTCGGCCTTTTCGCGCGTCGGCGCGACCGCCTGATAGGCCAGCGTCCCGCCATTCGTGGCGATCCCGTAGAAGGCGTTCGCCACCCTGAGCGCCTTGGGCTGGGAAGTGTAGTCGCCGTTCTTCCAGTCCGGGTCGTTGCGCACCGAATCGATGATCATGCGCCGCATCATCCAGTTGCGGCTCGACATCTCGGTCGGCTGCGACGCCAGCGGGACGAGCGCGTCCATTTCGTCCGGATAGGTCACGCCCCACGTCCAGGCATGCATGCCGCCCATCGAGTTGCCCAGCACCAGCCGCAGGTGGCGCACGCCGAGGCCCTCGGTGACCAGGCGGTGCTGCGCCAGCACCATGTCGTCGTAATTGTAGCGCGGGAACTTGGCCCTGAGCCCGTCGGACGGCTTGGAGGACTTGCCCGCCCCGAGCGCGTCGGGAAGGATGATGAAATATTTCGTGGCGTCGAGCGGCTGCCCCGCCCCGAAGAGCTCGCCGGCAAAGCCGGGCGTGAGCATGCTGCCCGCCGAACCCGCCGTGCCGTGCAACACCAGCACCGGCTCGCCCGAGGGGTCGCCCACGGTGACGTAGTGCAGCTTCACCTCGGGCAGCGTCTCGCCCGTATGGAATCGGAAGTCCTTCACCACCCAGTCGCCCTCGACGGGCTTGGGATAGTCGGCGGCCTGCGCCGTGGCTGCGAAAAACCCGAGCGCCGCGGCGGCGGCGACCGGCAACAACCGTCTCAACTCCATGTCGACCTCCCACGCCGGCGCGCGCGCCAGTGTGAGTCGCCTGGGCTGGGCGCCGATCGGCGAGGAGGTTGGCGCATCCGCCGGCGAGGCACAACTCACGTCCGTGTGGGACGCCGGCCGACCCGCCTCAGTTCTGCATGCCCCATTTCAGCACCGTGCGGCGCTCCAGGGTGCGGAAGATCAGGTTCTCCACCACGAGCCCGATCACGATCACGGTGAGCAGCCCGGCGAACACCGCCGGAATGTCGAGCAGGTTGCGGTTCTCGAAGATGAACCAGCCGAGGCCGCCCTGCCCGGACGACACGCCGAAGACGAGCTCCGCCGCGATCAGCGTGCGCCACGCGAAGGCCCAGCCGATCTTCAGGCCCGTCAGGATCGACGGGAACGCCGCCGGGATCAGGATGCGGAAGACATAGGGCAGGCCCCGCAATCCGTAGTTCCGGCCCACCATGCGCATGGTCTGCGACACGGCCCGGAAGCCCGAATGGGTGTTCAGCGCCACCGCCCACAGCACCGAGTGGATGAGGATGAAGACGAGGCTGCCATTGCCCAGGCCGAACCAGATCAGCGCCAGCGGCAGCAGCGCGATGGCCGGCAGCGGGCTGAACATCGCCGTCATGGTCTCCAGGAAGTCCGTCCCGAGCCGGGTGTTGATGGCCGCGATGGTCAGGACGGCGGCCAGCAGCACGCCGGCGACATAGCCCATCACCAGCACCTTGATGGACGTCCAGGCGCGGTTGATCAGCACGCCGTTCTCGATCCGCTCCCACATGGCCTGGAGCGTGTCCGAGAAGGTCGGGAACAGCAGCGGGTTGTCGAGGACCCGGCCATAGATCTCCCAGACGACGCACAGCATCAGGATCAGCGCCGCCTTGCGGACGAAGCCGTTGTCCCAGATCAGCTCCCAGGAGCTGAGCTTGCGCTCCACCTCGCCCAGATGGGCGCCGTCGGCGGCCTGGTCGCGCATCGTGATGGTGGCCGCGCCGACGCGCGTCTCAAACACGCGCGAAGCCCGCGCGGGCGGCGCGGCGGCGGACGGGGGAACGGCGGCGTGGTCGGTCATGTCGCTCACTCCGCGTGGGCCGCTTCATCGGCGAACAGAAGCTCGTGGATCTTCTTCTCCAGCTGGGCGGCCGTGCCGTCCTCCGCCGAGACCTTGTCGACGTCGATCACCTCCGCCTTCACCCGCCCCGGATGCGGCGAGAGCAGCAGGATGCGGTTGCCGATCTTGATCGCCTCGGCGATCGAATGCGTCACGAACAGCACCGTGAACTTGGTGTCCTGCCAGAGCTGCAGCAGCTCGTCCTGGCAGGTGCGCCGGGTCAGCGCGTCGAGCGCCGCGAAGGGCTCGTCCATCAGCAGGATGTCGGGCTCCATCGCCATGCCGCGGGCGATGGCGACGCGCTGCTTCATGCCGCCCGACAGCGTGTGCGGGTAGCTGTCCACCGCGCGGGTCAGGTTCACCTTCTCGAGCGAGGCCCGAGCCTTGGCCTCCGCGTCGCGGCGGCTCAGCCCGCGCGCCACCTGCAGCGGGAACATGACGTTCTCCAGCACGGTGCGCCAGGGCAGCAGCTGGTCGAACTCCTGGAACACCATCATCCGGTCCGCGCCCGGCTCCGTGACCTTGCGGCCCTTGATGGAGATGGAGCCTTCGCTGGGGGTGAGATAGCCGCCCACCGCCTTCAGCAGCGTCGACTTCCCGCACCCCGAGGGACCGAGCAGCACGAACCGGTCCGACGCGTTGACCGAGAAGCTGACCCGCTCGGTCGCGGTGACCAGCACGCCCGGCGTCTTGTAGCGCAGCGTCACGCCGTTCACGTCGAGAAGGGGGGCCATGGCGAAATCCTGGTCTGCGCGAAAACGGATCTTCAGAAATGACGCTGCGCCGGAAAAGGCAAGCCGGCGCAGCCGGCCGGGTCGGCGCAGCCGGCCGGGTTAGTTGCCCGGCAGGTCGTGGGCGATCGGAAGATAGTAGTCCTTCCACGACGCCGGCATGGTCTTCAGCGTCCCCACCTTGTTGAGGTGCGCGGCGAACTTCATGGTGCCCTGCGGATACAGGTTCCACTCCATCATGCCGGGCTGGCCGAGCAGGTCCTTCAGGACCTCGGCCGGCGTCTTGTCGTTGTTGATCTCCTTGTAGGCCTCGATGGCGTCCGCGAGATTGGTCTCGATGAAGGCCTTCGCCTCCTCGGCCGCCTTGCGCACCGCCTCGATCACCTTCGGGTTCTGGTCGGCGAACTTCGTCGTCGTGAAGAACTGCCCCTGCGACAGCGGCCCGCCGATGATCTCGGCCGAGTTGATCACGACATGCGCGTCCGGGACCTCCTTCAGCTCGTAATAATCGAAGGGCGGCGCGGCGAAGTGGCTGCGCACCTCGTGGCTGGCGTTCTTCAGCGCGATGAAGCCGTCCGGATGGCCCATCTGCACCGTGTTGGGATCGAACCTGGCGTATTGGTCCGGGCCGAACATCTTGGCCGCGGCCATCTGCAGGAGGATGGCCTGGGTCGAGGTCTTGACCGTCGGCACCGCGATCTTGTCGGTCGGGCCGAGATCGTTGAGGGTCTTGATGCGCGGGTCGCGGCTGACGAGCTTCAGCGGCAGCGCCGAACTCGCCACGATGCCCTTGATCCCGCCCTTGGTGCGGTCCCACAGCAGCAGAAGCTGACCGGTGCCGGTGTTCACCAGGTCCACATTGCCGGAGATCAGCGCGTCCTGCTGGGCGCCGCCATTGCTGAAGGACAGCCATTTGACGACGAGGCCCTTCACGCCCAGCCTTTCGGCGTGCTTCTCGATGAGCTTGTGCTTCTCGATGACATGCAGGGGCATGTAGAGGATGCCCGGCTGACGGCTGATCGTGATCTCGGACTTGGACTGGGCGGACGCCCGCGAAGCCAACCCCAAGGCGGCCGTCGAAAGGGCGGCCGTCGAGGCTGCGGCGGCCAGAATGTCACGGCGATTGAGCACGGCGGATCCTCCCGGGTTTTTCCATGCACTAATGCACTAGCGCACGATGAGCAACCGAAAAGGAGGGAGGGCCCATCCCGTGAGAGGCTAAGCGTGTGGGCGAAGCGCAAGGCGCCGGCGTGCGGTGCTTCCGGAGCCGCAACATGCAGCCCAGACACGAAAAAGCCGCCATGAGTTTCCCCAAGGCGGCGTTCCCAGTGTGCCCCGAACCATCAACTCGCCAGTACATCCGTGGTCGGACGAAAGCTCGGGTCAGGCGATCCTCAAAGCGAAGCCAAGGACCGCAGCACGAAGACTATATGACAGGCGATTGTGTCGGGATTGCGACGACGCCAGACCAGAACGCCGTGGCGAAGGCGACCCCGAAATGTTCTGCGGGCGAAAATGGTAGCGGAGGACGGAATCGAACCGCCGACACAAGGATTATGATTCCTCTGCTCTAACCAGCTGAGCTACTCCGCCCCAGGGCCTTGCGGCTGTCGCGGGGTTCGGTCGTTGCACCCCCGCGAGGCGTCGCGGATATAGTCTGCGGCGAGACGGGGTGTCAAGCGCCGGGAGCGCTCGGTCCGGGGGCGGGCGCCGGCCGCGCCGGGCCGCTCAGGCGGGGGCCCGCGCCGGGGCCGCGGGAGCCCTGCGCCGTCGCCTGCGCACCTCCTCCAGCGTCGCGGGCCGGAAGTCGTGCACGTCCACCCCGACGTCGTATTGGCGCGGCGCGGGGGTCAGCTTGCCGTGGCTGTGGCCATGCAGGTCGAGCACGCCCTGCCCCATGCGGTTCCACGTCCGGAACGGGTAGTGGCACATCACCAGCTTCACCCCGTCGAGCTCCATCTCGGCGTAGTGCTGCACGCTGGCCCAGCGGGTCGACGCGACCGTGGCCGGCCCGTCATTGTTGCCGATGACGAGATGCTTGGTCCCGGCCAGCCTGTCGAGCAGCGCGTCGGCCCGGCCGTCCGGCTTGCCGAGCGCGAAGTCGCCGAGATGCCAGACCTCGTCGGCGGGCCCCACGACGGCGTTCCAGTTCGCGATCAGCGCCTCGTCATGCGCCTCGAGGGACGCGAAGGGGCGCCGGTCGATCCGCAGCACGCGCGGGTCGCCGAAATGGGTGTCGCTGGTGAAGAAGACCGTCATGGGCGGGAAAGCGGCGGCGCGGTCCGGCGGTTCCGCCCCGCCAGCGTCCGCCTCGCCGGCGCGGCGGCCGTTGCGCCGCCGCGCCATCGCACCGGGCCGAAGGTCAGACGATCTTGATCGACATGTCGGGCAGGCCCTCGATCTTGCAGAGCAGCACGTCGCCCTTCACCACCGGGCCGACATTCTCCGGCGTGCCGGAGTAGATGATGTCGCCGGGCATCAGCTCGAACGCTTCCGAGAGCTTGGAGATCTGCTCGGCCACGCTCCAGATCATGTTGGACAGGTTGCTGGACTGCTTCACCTGCCCGTTCACGGCCAGCGAGATCGCGCCCTTCTCGAACGGGCCCGTCTTGTCGGCCGGATGCAGCGGCCCGATCGGCGCCGAGCGGTCGAAGCTCTTGCCGATCTCCCAGGGCTTCTTCTCGTCGCCCATGGCGCGCTGCAGGTCGCGGCGCGTCATGTCGAGGCCGACCGCGTAGCCGAAGACGTGCTCCAGCGCCTTGTCGATGGGGATGTTGCGGCCGCCGCTCTTCAGCGCCGCCACCAGCTCCACTTCGTAGTGGTAGTTCTTCGTCAGCGACGGATAGGGATGGTCCGCGACCTCGCCGACCTTGACGTTCTGGATCGCGTCGCTCGGCTTCTGGAAGAAGAACGGCGGCTCGCGATTGGGGTCGGACCCCATTTCGCGGGAATGGGCGGCGTAGTTGCGGCCGATGCAGTAGATCCTGCGCACCGGGAAGACCTGGTCCGTCCCGACGATCGGGATCGTGGTCTGCGCCACCGGGAACAGGGTCTTGGGGGAGGCGGTCACCTGGGCCTGCGCCCCTGGCGCGAGCGCCACGCCCGCGCCGGCCAGGGCCGCGAGCGACAGGATTTCACGACGGCTTTGCTCCATGGAGTTCCTCTCAGCGTCTTGTTGCGCCATGCGTTCGCTGCGGCCGACGAGACGCGGCCCACGCGCCATGGGGTTGCAACGGCGACGGATTGTCAACGATCCGCCGGGCCCCATGTCATCGGCGCGCGCAACCCGCCGGCCGCTCGGGCATTGTACGGCTTTGGTGCGGAATGGCGCGCCTCGGGAGCCAAGCCCTTGCCGCTCTATCTCTTCACCAACGCGCAATTCTCCCTCGCGGTCTGCGCCGACCGCGATGGCCGGGGCCTGCCGCCGGGCGACTGGACCCTGCTGAAAGAGGTCGACCCGTCCGAGATCGACGCGGCCATCGTGGCCCGCGTCGCCGCCGAGGGGCACTGGTTCTACCGCCCCGGCCAATCGCCCGCCGCCGCGGCCGCCGAGGCCCAGGGGGCGGCGGGCGCCCCCTCCCCCGAAAAATAAACCCGGGGCGGCCGCTCTCGCCGGGGATCGAACCCGCTTCAGCCGCATTCATGGTTGATGTATGAACGATACGGCGAGAAGGGATGCGGGATGGACGGTCGGCCGGCGGGTCTCACGCGCGTCTATGACCTCGCCGAGCTGGTCGCCGACGGCTGCATTCACGCCGTGGGCGTCGTGGGAGGCCTGATCGGCGCGGCGCTGCTGATCGTCTTCGCGGCCGGAGTGACCGGCGCGCTCGAGCTCACCTCGGTCATCGTCTACTCGGCCGCCCTGGTGGCCATGCTGGGCTTCTCGGCGGCCTACAACATGGTCCCGCCTTCGCGCCTGAAGTGGCTGCTGCGGCGTTTCGACCATTCGGCCATCTACGTCATGATCGCCGGCACCTACACGCCCTTCATGACCGTGCTGCGGGAGAGCCTCTGGGCGCCCAGCCTGTCCATCACGGTGTGGACGGGCGCGATCGCGGGCGCCGCCATGAAGATCCTGCTGCCCGGCCGCTTCGACCGGCTCGCCATCGCCATCTATCTCGCGCTCGGCTGGGCCATCGTGTTCGCGCTGGATCCGCTCGCCAAGGCGCTGCCGACCACCGCGATGTGGCTGCTCACCGCCGGCGGGCTGCTCTATTCGCTGGGCGTGATCTTCCACGTCTGGGAGAGCTTGCGGTTCCAGAACGCCATCTGGCACGGCTTCGTGCTGGCGGCCGCCGGCTGCCACTACGTCGCCGTGCTGGACTGCATGGTCCTGTCGCGGACCTAGGCGGCCGCCTCGCGGGCGCCCCCCAGCGCCCGGCCGAAGAGGCGGGCGTAGTCCTGCGCCGGCCTCGCCCAGCTTCGGTCGCACGCCATGGCGGCCCGCCGCATCTCCTCCAGCCGCGAGGCGCTGCGATAGGCGTCGAAGGCCCGGTACACGGCGCCCAGGAAGCTCGCCAGGCTCGACTTCTCGAACAGGAAGCCCGTGGCGCCGTCGTCGATCGTCTCGGCGAGCCCGCCCGTGGCGTAGGCCACCGGCAAGGACCCGAAGCGCTGGGCGTACATCTGGCTCAGCCCGCAGGGCTCGAACCGCGACGGCATCAGCAGGAAGTCGCTGCCGGCGTAAATGCGCCGCGCCAGCTGCTCCTCGAAGCCGATGGAGATCCCCACGGCCCCCGGGTGCTTTCGGGCCAGCGCCTTCAACTCGGTCTCGAACCGCGCCTCGCCCTTGCCGGTGACGACGATCTGCCCGCCCTGCCGGACGATGGACTCCGCAGCCTCGATGGTCAGGTCGACGCCTTTCTGGGGCACGAGCCGCGACACCACCGCAAACAGAGGTCCGCGCGACACCGCCAGGCCGAACGCCTTGCGCACGCTGTGCGCGTTCTTCGCCTTGCCGCGCCACTGGCCCGGCTCGAAGGGCGCGGCCAGATGCGGGTCGGTGTAGGGATCCCAGCTCTCGTCGATGCCGTTCAGGATGCCGGTCAGCCGACCCTCGTCGGAGCGCGCCCGCAGCAGGCCCTCGAGCCCGCAGCCATGCTCGCGCGTAGTGATCTCGTGCGCGTAGGTCTCGCTCACCGTGGTGATGTGGTTGGCGTAGAACAGCCCCGCCTTCAGGAACGACACCTGCCCGTGGAACTCCACGCCGTCGATCTGGTAGGCCCGCTCGGGAATGCCCAGGCGCTCCATCCGCTCGGGCGGGAACAGGCCCTGGTGGGCCAGGTTGTGCACCGTCAGGATGCAGGGCACGGCGCTGTCGCGCCACGCCAGATAGGCTGGCGTCAGCGCCGCCGGCCAGTCATGGACATGCAGCAGGTCCGGTCGCCAGCCCTCGAGCGGGTAGGGACCCGCGGCTTCGGCGGCGGCGAGGCTGAGCCTGGCGAAGCGCAGGTCGTTATCCGGCCAGTCGACGCCGTGCTGGTCGCCATAGGGCGAGCCGGGGCGGTCGAACAGCTCCGGACAGATCAGGACATAGACCACGATGCCGTCGGCGGTCTGGGTGCGGGCGATCGAACAGGCCGGGATCGCGCCCCTGGCGGGCAGGCCCATCACCACCTGCATGGGCCCGGCCGAGGCGACGACCTCCCGGTAGCCGGGGATCAGAACCCGGACGTCCACCAGCCTGCGCAGCGCGCGCGGCAGGGCGGCCGAAATCTCTCCAAGCCCGCCGGCCTTGGCGAAGCCCGCGAATTCCGGCGTGACGAACAAGATGCGTTCGCGCATTCAGCTTTTCGGAGGTTGGCCGCGCTGGCGCTCGGGCTGGCGAGGTCGGATTGAGATGATCCTGCAACGCCACGATGTCGCCTCCGGTTCCACCGTTTCGCCAAGATTTTTCTCGCAGCCGCGAAAAGAATTTTTGCAGTGCACCCAAGCCGCCAATGTGGGGCGTGGGCTCGATAACGGCGCAGATCCTTCTTGCGATCGGGTGTCTTCGGCGGCGGCTCGCGGAGGCTTGAGAGCTCCCGCCCTGTTCGGAACCCGCCGAAGGACTATATTGCCGCTGTCCCGATCCGGCGGCGCCCGGCGCCGTCCCCCTTCGAGGAGTGTTCCATGGCCCTTGCGGCGACGAAATCCTATCCGGTGAGCCACACTGACGAGGAGTGGCGGCGCATCCTCACGCCAGAGCAGTACGACGTGCTGCGCGGCCACGGGACGGAGCGCCCGGGGAGCTGCGCCCTTCTGGCCGAGAAGCGCCCGGGCGTGTTCTCCTGCGTCGGCTGCGGCCAGCCCCTGTTCAGGGGCGGCGCCAAGTTCGAGAGCGGGACCGGCTGGCCGAGCTTCAACACCCCCCTGCCCGGCTCGGTCGAGACCAGCGAGGACCGCAGCTACGGCATGCTGCGCACCGAGGCGCATTGCAGCCAGTGCGGCGGACATCTCGGCCACGTCTTCCCGGACGGCCCCCCGCCCACCGGCCTGCGCTATTGCATGAACGGCGTCGCCCTCGCCTTCACGCCGGACTGAGCCGTCCGGTGCAGGATCAGGGGCGGAACGGCGAGCCCGACGCGGCCGCCGGCGAGGGCGTCGCGGGGCCGGATCCCCTGATCCTCACGGCTCGGCTCGGCGGCGCCGCGGCGGCCTGGTTCGAGGCCCGGCGTCGCGCGCATTATCCGGCCGACCGCAACCAGGTCCCGGCCCACCTGACGCTCTTCCACAAGCTGCCGGGCGACGCCCTCGCCGAGATCGAGGACGAGCTCATCGAATGCGCCTGGCGGCTGGACCCGCTTCCCGCCCGCGCCACGCATCTGCGCTTCACCGGGCAGGGCGTGCAGGTCGCCGTCGAGTCGCCGGGGCTGGCGCGTCTGCGGCAGGACCTCGCGGACCGCTGGCGGCTGTGGCTCACCCCGCAGGACCTCAGGCCGGCCCGACCCCACGTCACCCTGCAGAACAAGGTCCCGGCGGAGCGCGCGCGCCGCACCTTCGACGGGCTCTGCGCCGTGTTCGAGCCCTTCGACTTCGAGATCGACGGTCTGGACCTCTGGATCTATCGCGGCGGTCCCTGGGACCGCGCCGGCGGATATGATTTCGGCGGCGCGCCCGCGTGATCCCCCCGCCTTCGGGCGAGCCTGCGACGATTGGCGCAAAGACCTCCGGTTCCTCCCCCGGAACTCCCTTCCCGACCCGCCGTTGGGCTGCGGTTCCTAACCATGAGGAAGAAACGCCATGATGAAGACAATGATGCTCGCCGCAGGCCTCGCCATCGCCATCCCGGGCCTCGCGCTGGCCCAGCAGTCGCCGACCTCCTCGACCGCCGGCCAGACCGGCTCGCGCAGCATGATGCAGGGCGACATGGGCGCCTCGGCCCGCACCGGCATGGACATGTCCACGGGCTCCAGCCGCAAGATGACCCGTTCGCACAAGAAGATGAAGCACAGCCGCAAGCGGATGCACCGCGCCATGTGACCGCGGCCTGACGGGACGGGGCGGATCGCGGTCCGGCCCACGCCCATGACGGTCGAAGGACGAACCGGCAAGCGCATCCCGCTTCGCCGGTTTTGTCTTGCCGGCCTTCGCGTCTGGCCCGCTATGGCGCGGCCGCCGGAGCGCGCATCAGCGCGCCCGACACGGTCTCGCTCCTGGATCTCAGCAGGTCGGCGTGGCCCCGCAGCGAACTCGCCACGTCGACGACCGCCGCCACCACGGCCTCCGCCTCGCCGGTCGCGCCGTTCAGGCTCTCAGCCGCGCCCGCCAGCTTCTCGTTCTCGTCCTGGACCTTCGCGATCGAGCGCTCGATCTCGGCCGAATAGCTGGCCTGCTCATGCGTGGCGAGCGCCACGGTCCGGCTGATCCCGGCCACGTCGTGGATGCTCTGGACCACCGCGCGGACCACCGCCGAGGTGCGCCCGCCCGCATGCTTGATGGCCTGGGTCTGCACCGCGATCTTCTGCGCCGCCTGGCTGGTCTGCTCGGCGAGCGCCTTCACCTCGCCGGCCACGACGGCGAACCCGCGGCCGCGTTCGCCCGCCCTCGCCGCCTCGATGGTCGCGTTGAGGGCGAGCAGATTGGTCTGGCGGGCCACGCCCGAGATGAAGCTCGCCACGAAGTCGATCTCGGACGCGGCCGCATCGAGGTCCTTCACGGCGAGGTCGGTCTCGCGCGCGCTGTCCACCGAGCGTTCGGCCAGCGCCGAGCTGGCGGCGGCGCTGTCGCTGATGCGCTCGCTGAGCGTGACGAGCTCGCTCGCCATCTCGACGACCTGCTCGGTCCGGTGCAGGGCGCGGCCCGACACGCCCAGCACCTCGGCGGCGTGCCGGCGCGTGTCCGCCGCCCGGGCGGAGAGCAGCGAGGAGGCCGAGCCGAGCCGCTCGATCGACGCGGTGATCTCGGAGGTGCTGCTGCGCACATGCTCCTCGAAAGCGTCGAGCCCGGTGGCGATCTCCAGCTCGCGCCTGAGCCGCGCCTCCTGGGCCTGCAGGGCGGTGAGCTCGGCGTCCTTGGCGTCGTTCGAGGCGGCCGCGATCTCCAGCAGCCGCTGGTTGGAGAAGAGCTTCGTGCGGCTGCGCGCGACCGCGCCGCCAAGGCCGAGAACGAGGGCGGAGCTCAGCAAGGCGAGCATCACGCCAAAGCCCGTCTGTCGTTCGGCGGCCCCGAACGCCCTGTCATGCGACAGCCCGACCGCCACCGTCAGGCCCGACGTCCCCAGCGCCCGATAGGCCATCAGCCGCGGCGCGCCGTCGATCTCGTCGACCCCGTAGAACAGGCCCTTGGCGTTGCGTCTCGCCAGCGTCAGCAGCTGCGATCCCGCCATGGACTTGCCGATCGTGTCCTTGGTCAGTCCCCGGCGAGACACCACGGCCCCGTATTCGGACAGCATCGTGAGCGCCCCGTCGTTTCCGATGTCGATGTCGTCGAAGACGCGGGAGAAGGAATAGGGGTCCAGCGTGGCCACCACCACGCCGCCGAAGGTGCCGTCCGGATTGGTGATGCGGCGGCTGACCGGAATGAACCATTGGCCGTTCCAGACCTCGCGCTTGCTCGGCACCGGCGAGTTCACATAGAGCTGGTCGTCGGCCACATTGGCGTGGAACTGGAAGTAAGCCCGGTCGCTGAGGTCGAACTTGCCCTTCACCGGCCGTGACGAATAGATCAGGTAGCCGCTGCGATCCAGGATGGCGATCTGCAGCGTATGCTGGTCCGGGTGGACATAGCGCGAGACCTTGTACTCGAACGCATCGATGTCCTTGATCTCGGTGAAGATGTTTCGTGTCACCTTGATGTTGCTGTCGACGTTGGCGAAGATCTGCTCGATGCCGGCCGCCGTCACCGTCGCGATGTTCGTCGCGTAGACCTCCGCGTCCTTCCGCGCCAGCGCGGCGTATTCGTACACATGGGCGCCCACGCAGACGCAGATGACGGCCGCGAGGCCGACGGAGCTCAACCAGATGGAGCCTGGACGCATAGACGGGGGATCCGCGAGCCCGACACCGCGCCGGGCTCGAACGGACCCTAGGCGACATCTCTTAATGCAACCTTGGATTGCTTACCGGGCGCTAGCCCGCAGCGGCCCCCTGCCGCGACGGTGCGAAGCCGCACCGCCCGCCGGAGGTGTGAGCCACCGCACGCTGCGGCGCCGTCCGCAGGCGTAGCCTCATGCGTGGTCTGGGGGCGTCCCGCATAGCCGCAGGAGGCAAGGCATGACGGAACTGACCGCAATGCGACTGCGAAAGCTGATGAGACGGACGTTAGGCCTGCTCGTGTTCGCGTATCTGGCCGCCGGTGTCGCCGCGACGCTCGTGACGCTGCCGTGAGCAGGGCGTCGCGGGCCTGAGGCGGCCTGGCGCGCGGACACGCGGCGCCGCAACCGTCGAACGAGGGATGTCGGGAGAAGATCCGGCGGCGCTGGGGTGGGCTGACGTCGCCTGCCCCAGAAGCGCCGCCCCGAGCGCCCTTCGGGCCGCCCCATGTTCGCCGCAAGCCGGCCACACGAGGGTCGCTCTCGGTTGAAAGCTTGGCGCCCCCGAAACGGCAAGACGAGATCATGACAAAGACAAGAGACCTTCTGCTCGCCGGCGTGATGGGTCCGGCGCTGCTCCTTGGCCAGCCCGCTTTCGCGTCCACGGATGCGGCGCGCCGGTCCGCGGCCGACGTCGCCGCGGCGCGCGTCGCATCGGACCCGCCGATCGTGCTGGCCCAGGGGCAGCCGCCCGAGCCGGCCGAGGGAGGGCCTCAACGCCGGGGCGGACCGCAGGGCCAGCCCGGAGGTCCGGGGCAGCGGGGCCCGGCGCCGGGAGGTCCCGGTCCGGCAGGTCCCGGTCCCGGCGGACGACCTCCCCAGGCCGCGCCCGGCCTCCCGCCGGGCCCGCCGCCCGGCGCGGCGCCGCGGCCGCAGCCTCCCGCCGCGCCGCCGCCGGTCGTGGCCCCGCGCCCGCCTGCTCCGCCCGCGCCCCCGCCGGCCGCCGCGCCGCGTCCCGCCCCGCCCCCCGTCGCTCCGCCGCCCCCTCCGGCCGCCGCTCCGCGCCAGCCGGCCCCGCCGGCGGCCCCGCCGCGCGCGCCTGCGCCGCCTCCGCCGCCGCCCGCCGGGATCGCGCCTCCCGCGCCCCCTCGCGCCGCGCCTCCTCCCCCGCCCGCCGCCCAGACCGCGCCGCGGCCCGCGCCGGGCGTCGAGGGCCAGCCCGCTCCGGGACGCTCGGGACCCGGCGGCCCGCCGCCCGGCGCGCCGCGGCCGCCCGCCGCCGCGGCCCCTCCTCCTCCTCCTCCTCCTCCGCCCGCCGCCGCCGCGCCCCCCGGGGCCGCGCCCGCCCGGCCCGGGCTCGGCGCCGCGCCCGGCGAAGCGCCGCGCGGAGCGCCGCCCGGTTCGCCGGCGCTGCGTCCCGGCGGACCGCGCCCCGGCCTCCCTCCGGCCCAGGCCGTGAACCCCGCCCCCGGCGCTCCTTCGGCGGCGCAGCCGCCCGCGCCCGGCGGCCCTCCGGCGCCCGGCGCCGTCCCGCCCCCGCCCCCGGCGGCGGCGCAGCCGCCCGCGCCCGGCGCGCCGCCCGCTCCAGGAACGCCGCGCCAGGTCCAGCCCGGGCGCATTCCCGGCGCGCCCGGCCAGCCGGGAGCGGCGGGAAGGCCCGGCGCGCCGGGACAGCCCGCCCCAGGCCAGCCCGCGCCCGGACAAGCCGCGCCGGGACAGCCGCCCGTCCCCGGCCAAGGCCGGCCTCCCGTCGCCGGCCAGCCGCCCGCGCCGGGCGCGCCGCCCGCCCCGCAGGGCCTCGCGCCCCAGCCGGGTCAACCGCCCGTCGCCGGCCAGCCCGGCGGGCGTCCGCCCGGAGCCCCCGCCCAGACTCAGGCGCCGGGCTTCGCCCCGCCCCCGGCCGCGCCGCCTGGCGCGCCGGCCCAGCTCGCGCCCGGACAGGTCCCGGGCCAGCAGCCCGGCCAACCCTCCGCCGCGGCGCCGCGCCGGGGCGGCATCGGTCCGGCGGGCGCAGCGGCGCTCGGGGCGGCGGCAGGCTTCGTGGGCGGCTACATGGCGTCCGAGGGCGCACGCAACTTCGACGACGTCCGCCAGCGCCGCCGCGAGGTCACGCAGGACGGCGTCACCGTCATCCAGGAGCCCGGCCGCACCATCTATCGCGGCGAGAACGACCGCGTGTTCCTGCGCCACGACGAGACCGAACGCTTCCGCGAGCTGGGCGGCTCGGTCCGCACCGAGCGCCGCCAGGGCGAGCAGGTGACCATCTACGACCGCGGCGGCGGCGAGGAGGTCGTCACGGTCACCGACGAGAGCGGCCGACTGCTGCGCCGCATCCGCCGGAGCCCGGACGGCCGCGAGGTCGTGCTGATCGACAATGGCTGGCGCGGGCCGCCGCGCAGCTTCGAGGACGAGGTGATCGAACTCCCGCCCCCGCCGCTGCGCATTCCGCGCGAGCGCTATGTGGTGGACGCCGACATCGCCGACGAGCGCCTGATCTACGAGACGATCACGGCCCCGCCGGTGGCCGCCGTGCCGCGCCGCTACACGCTCGACGAAGTGCGCTACAGCCCGGATCTGCGCGCCCACATGCGCAGCGTCGACGTGAACACGATCAACTTCGAGACCGGCTCGTGGACCGTGCCGCCCGACCAGGCGCCGCGGCTCGCCACCCTCGCCCAGGCCGTCAACCAGGCGGTGCGGGCGAACCCGAGCGAGGTGTTCCTGCTGGAGGGCCACACCGACGCGGTCGGCTCGGACGTCGACAACCTGTCCCTGTCGGACCGCCGCGCCCAGTCGGTGGCCGCGATCCTGACCCGGGATTTCGCGGTGCCGCCGGAGAACCTGACCACGCAGGGCTATGGCGAGCAGTACCTCAAGGTGAACACGCAGGCGCCCTCGCGCGAGAACCGGCGGGTCACCTTGCGGCGCATCACCCCGCTGTTGTCCGGCGAGAACGCCCAGCCGCAGCAGCAATGAGGGATCCGCCCGCGGCGCTCGCGTCGCGGGCGGTCCCGGAACCTTCACCGGGGCCGCGCGATTGTCCCCGCGCTCACGACGAGGAGGCGCCATGCGTACGCTCACCGGAATGATCATGGGGTTCCTGCTCGCCGTCGGCGTCGCCTATGTGCATGACTCCAGCGCCGCCCCCGGCCAGAACATGGTCAACTGGGAGGTGGCGAACCGCAGCTTCCAGTCGGTCGCCACGCAGATCCACGACGGCTGGCGCCGCCTGACCTCGGGCGATAAGGCCACCATCTAGGGCGCCCCCGCCCTTCGCGCCGCGTATCGTGCAAGCGGCGTCGGGGCCGGCTAGGATCCCCGGCGAATGATGCGAGTCGGGCGCGAGACGATCCGGGAGCAGACCGGTCGCCGCGCTTCGTCCTTCCGGAGCCGCCTTCCATGACGCTGTATGTCGATCCCGCCACGCAGGCCTTCCTCGACCGCGCCCGCGCCCAGCCCGCCGTGGACTACCGCACGATGCCGCCGGCCGAGGGACGCGCGCTGTTCGAGACGCTGCAGCGCCCGCTGAACTTTTCGCCCTATGCGATGGCCGAGATCCGCGACCTCGCGGTCCCGGGCCCGGCCGGACCCATCCCGGCGCGGCTCTTCCGGCCGACGGCCGAGCCCGCCTCCCCGGTGGTGCTCTACGCCCATGGCGGAGGCTGGACCTTCGGGTCCATCGAATCCCACCACGCGCTCATGCAGAACCTCGCCGGCGCGTCCGGCTGCGCCGTGCTGGGCCTGGACTACCGGCTGGCGCCCGAGCATCCCTTCCCGGCCCCGCTCGACGACGTGCTGGCCGGGCTCGACTTCATCGCGCAGGGCGGCCTCGGCGTCCACGCCGACGCGTCGCGGGTCGCCGTCGCGGGCGACTCGGCGGGGGCCAATCTGGCGCTCGGGGCCATGGTGGCCCGGAAGGCCGCGGGCCGTCCCCTGCCGCGCACGGCGGCGCTGTTCTATGGCTGCTTCGCGCCGAT
The DNA here is from genome assembly GCF_054796215.1 of Alsobacter sp. SYSU BS001988. NCBI lineage: Bacteria > Pseudomonadati > Pseudomonadota > Alphaproteobacteria > Hyphomicrobiales > Alsobacteraceae > Alsobacter > Alsobacter sp. SYSU BS001988. Next base: position 207,407 of record NZ_JBTAMK010000005.1, read on the forward strand.
CTTCGACACTCCGAGCCATCTGCGCTGCGGCGACGGCTCCTACCTGCTCGGCACGGCCGGGATGCGGTGGTACTGGGCCAACTATCTGGGCGAGGCCGCCGCAGCGCCGCCCCCGGCGGCCGCGCCGCTCGACGCCGATCTCGCCGGCCTGCCGCCGCTCTACCTCAACTGCGCCGGCCTCGATCCGCTGACCGACGACACGCTCATCCTCGCCCAGAGGCTCGCGGAGGCCGGCGTCCGCTACCGCCTGGACAGCTGGCCCGGCGTGCTGCACGGCTTCATGCGCATGGTCCGCGACGTCCCGGCCGCGCTCGCCGCGACGCGGGCGGCCGGCGCCTTCCTGCGGGAGGAGTTCGCCCGCGGGTAGCGGCAGGCCGCGCTTGCCGAACGCGCGGGCTCGGCGCTCAATGCGGGCATGACCCCTCATGCAGACTTGAGGAGAGATCCATGTCCGCATCCCATGCCGAAGCCGCCCAAGGCGCCTCCGCCGCTCCGACCTGCCGCAAGGTGCGCCCAGGCGCCGAATTCACCGGCAAGCAGGCGCTCCCCTACAAGCCCGGCGTCTCGGCCGAGACCGTCGGGTCGAAGGGCATCCACCTTCAGATGGTCACCATCCCGCCGGGCGGCCGCGCCAAGGCGCACAAGCACGCGTCGCACGAGACCGCGCTCTACGTTCTGAGCGGCCAGTCGGCGATGTATTACGGCGAGAACCTCGAACACCACATGGAGGTCGGCGCGGGCGACTATCTCTACATCCCCGCCGACGTGCCGCACCTGCCCTACAACCCGGGGACGGAGCCCTGCGTCGCCATCATCTCGCGCACGGATCCCAACGAGCAGGAGAGCGTCGTCCTGCTGCCCGAGCTCGACCGCCTTCGCTTCTGAGCGGCCGCCGGCGCTCGTTTCGCAGCGCAGCGCCACGCTTTCGTCGGACTTCGGTGCTCCGCTTCGCCCGTCGCAGAACGCGGAGCAGCACGATGCAGAATTGCTTCACGCAATGGCTGGAAGCCGTCGCCGCTCATTGCCACGACGGCCAGAAGAAGCTCGTCGACGCCGACCGCCTGGTCCTGCGCGACTGGTTCGTGGACCGGATGCCTCCGGCCGAAGCGGCCGAGCGGCTCGCCCGCTGCGTCGGCCGCGAGGACCGCGCGGAGGACGACGCGCCGCCCGGCGAGGCCGTCAGGCCGGCCGCCTGAAGCCGCCCCCCGGGCCGCCGGCTCCGCCCAAGCCCCGCCTCAATTCAGGCTGAGCATCCTCGCCAGGACGCTCGCGACCGCATGCCGGAACATGAAGCATTCCCGGGAGTTGAAGCCGCGATCGTTTCCAGAAGGAGACACGCGATGGTCACGACGACGAAGACAATGGTGCTGGCCGCGTCCGCGCTCGCGGCGGTCGCCGCGTTCACTCTCCCGGCCGAGGCCGCCTGGCGGGGCGGCGGGGTCGGATTCCGTCCGGGCGGCTTCCATGGCGGAGCCTGGCGCGGCGGCGGTTGGGGTTATCGCGGCGGTGGTTGGGGATATCGCGGCGGCTACTGGCGGGGCGGAGGCTGGGGCGCGCCCGTCGCGGCGGGCCTCGTCGGCGGCCTGGCGCTGGGCGCCTTGGCGGCGCCGGCCTATGGCTACGGCTACGGCTACCCGGCCTATGGCTACGGCTACGCCCCGGCCTATGTGGGCGGCTATGGAACCTGCTTCATCGAACGCCAGCGCGTCTATGACGCCTGGGGCAGGATGTTCATCCGCCGCGTCCGCGTCTGCGATTGAGCCGAGGGAGGTTCGAAGCGTCCGGCATGACTTACGCGCTCACCCACGACCATGCGCTCCGGCGCTTCGATCTCGCGCAGGACGGAGTCCCGGTCGCCCACGCCCTCTATGAGGAGCGCGGCGACCGGCTCGCGATCTACCACACGGAGGTGGACCGGGCCCTGAGGGGCCGCGGCGTCGGCGCCGAGCTGGTCTCGCGCGTCCTCGACGAGGTCCGCAGCACGGGCAAGTCGGTGATTCCGGCCTGCGCCTATGTGCGCAGCTTCATCGCCGACAATCCGGAATACGGGGACCTCGTCGCCTGAATGACATGCGGCGCGCGCGACGCGCCGCCTCTCGCCTATTCGGCCTTCTGGCCGCACTTCTCGACGGCCGCCCGATCCTTCGAGCCTTGTTGGGCGAGCGTCGTCTTGCAGTCGGCGTCGAGGCCGGCCTTGGGCGTGTCGCCCGTGGCGGCGACCGATCCCGTCGTCTCGGCCGCCGTGCCCGCCGAGCCCTGCCCCGACATCTTCCCGCTCTGCTGCTTCTCGCCCTGGGCGGCCTGGGGCGACTGCGTCGACGGGGCCGGCATCACCCTGTCCTGGGCGAGGGCCGATCCGGCCGCCAGCGCGGCCGCGCAGCCGAGGACCGCCGCCTGCGCAAGAGCGACGAAAGAAGAGGTCTGCTTCGTATGGGACATCATGGCGTCTCCTGATGGCGTGACGGCCTCCCAGTCCCCGCATCAACGCCCGAGGCGGCGGATCGCTCCGCCGCCTCTCGCCAGGCCGGCTCAGTCGCGCCCGCCCGCCACCCGCTCGTCGGCCGTGTCCTTGCCGGCGCCGCGCCGGCGCATCTCGGCGTTCTCCTCGCCGCCGCCCACCGGGCCCTGATGGGCGAGCGGCCCCTTCCGGGTCCCGCCGTCCGGGCTCTCGGCGTTCTGGCCGGCGCCGCTCTGGTTGTTCTGGTTCAGCGCTCCGCCCATCTCTCCGGGCTTGGGCGCGCCGCCGTCGTCGCGTGGTCCGCTCATCGTCGCCTCCTGCGTGGTCGCGTCGTCCTGAGCCAATGAGCGCCGCCGCGCCTGGTTCCCGCCCGGGACGAAACCCCGGCCCCAGCCGGGGACGGAACCCCGGCCCCAGCCGGGGACGAAACCCCGGCCCCAACCGGGGACGGAACCCCGGCGACCGCCGGACGGTTGAACAGTCCCGAGCCCGCGAGCCGCCGCGGGCGGAGCCTCCGCATGCGCATCCGCCACCTCGTCGCCCTGCTGCTGATCCTGGCCGTCGCCGGCGTGGGCCTCACCCTCCTGCAGTCCCGCCCGCTGAAGCCGACCGACGCGCCCCCGGCCGCCTCTTTCGCGCCGGAATCCGTGCGGCGCGGCGCCGAACTCGCCGCCATCGGCGACTGCGCCAGCTGCCACACCGCCCCGAACGGCAGGCCCTTCGCGGGCGGCGTCGCGCTGGAGACGCCATACGGGACCATCCACGGCACCAACATCACGCCGGATCCGGACACCGGCATCGGCCGCTGGTCGGCGCAGGCCTTCGCCCGCGCCATGCGGGAGGGCGTCGACCGCGAGGGGCGGCGTCTCTACCCCGCCTTCCCGTACAGCCACTACACGCGCCTGGCGAGCGGCGACATCGACGCCCTCTACGCCTTCCTGATGACCCGCACCCCGGTGCGGGCGACAGCGCCCGAAAACCGCCTGCGCTTCCCCTACGGGTTCCGGCCCATCGTCACCGGCTGGAACTGGCTCTATCTCGACCGGAAGCGGTTCCGTCCCGATCCGACGAAATCGGACCAGTGGAACCACGGCGCCTATCTGGCCGAGGCGCTCGGCCATTGCGGCGCCTGCCACACGCCCCGGACCCGGTTCGGCGGCGAGGACGCCAAGGCCCATTTCAACGGCGGCGCGGCGGAGGGCTGGTGGGCGCCGCCGCTGAACGAGACCTCGCCCTCGGCCGAGCCCTGGACGGCGGACAGCCTCTACGCCTATCTGCGCTCCTGGGACTCCGCCCATGGCGGCGCGGTCGGCCCGATGGCGGCCGTGACCGCCAACCTCGCCGGCGCGCCGGAGGCGGATGTGCGCGCCATCGCCGCCTATGTGGCGGACCGCATGGGTCCGCCCCGACCGTTCAACAAGGCGCGGCGGGACGGCCTGATGGCCCGCGCCGAGCCGGACGGGTCCAGGGATCCCGCCCTGGCGCGCGGCGCCGCCGTCTACCAGGGCGCCTGCGCCCAGTGCCACGCGACCGGCGGGCGGACGCCCTTCACGGTTCCGTCCCTCGCGCAGCACACCTCGTTGTTTGCGCCCGTTCCCGACAACGTCCTGCACGTCGTGCTGAACGGAATCAGGACGCCGCAGGGCGCGCCCGGGCCCCTCATGCCGGGCTTCGCCGACGCGTTGACGCCCGGCCAGATCGCCGATCTCGCCGCCTATCTGCGGGCGCGCTTCACCGACCAGCCGCCCTGGCCGGACGTCCAGGCGGCCGTCCTGCGGATCCGCGGGCGTCCCGCGCAGGCCGTTCCCGCCGCCCCGGCAGACGGCGTAGCGCAACAAGCTCTCGACTGAAGAGAGCAACGAAACGAACGCGTTCGGAGGAAACCCTCATGGTGGATCTCAGGATCAACGGCAAGACCCATCGCGTCGAGGCCGAGCCCGGGACGCCTCTCCTCTACGTCCTGCGCGACGAGCTGCAGCTCAACGGCGCGAAGTTCGGCTGCGGGCTTGGCCAGTGCGGCGCCTGCACGGTGGTGGTGGACGGCGCGCCGGTGTTCTCCTGCCTCATGCCGGCTTCGCTGCTGGCCGGGCGCGACATCGTCACCGTCGAGGGCCTGGGCTCGCCCGAGAAGCCCGGCCCGCTGCAGCAGGCCTTCATCGACGAGCAGGCGGCCCAATGCGGCTACTGCATCGCCGGCATGGTCATGCGCGCCCACGCCCTCCTGCTGAAGACGCCCTCGCCCACCGAAGCCGAGATTCGCGAGCACATGGACGCCAATCTGTGCCGCTGCGGGACGCATATGCGGATCCTGGCGGCCGTGCGCCGCGCCGCCAAGGCGGGCGGCCGCACCGCCGACTCTTCGCCCGCCAGGCAGGGAGCGCTGTGATGACCGCCTTGCCCGCCCCGACCCGCCGCGCCCTCCTCGCCGGAGGCGGCGCCCTCGTGCTGTCCTTCAGCCTGTCCGGCCGATCCGCGCTGTCGCAGGAGGCGCCTGAGACCGCGCAGGAGCCTCAGAACATCGGCAAGGCGCCGACGCCGGCCGGCCCGCTGCCCGGCAGCCTCAAGGCGGAGCCGCGCCTCGACGCCTGGATCAGGGTCGGAGAGGACGACGCCGTCACGGTGTTCACCGGCAAGGCCGAGCTCGGCCAGGGGATCAAGACCGCCCTCCTCCAGATCGCCGCCGAGCAGCTCGACGTCGATCCGTCCAGGCTGACGCTGGTCACCGCCGATACGGCCCGCACCGCCAATGAGGGCTTCACGGCGGGCAGCCACTCCATGCAGGACAGCGGCACGGCGATCCTGCACGCGAGCGCCCAGGTGCGCGAGATCCTGCTCGGCCTCGCGGCGGCCCGCCTGGCGCTCGCCGTCGGCGAGCTTCAGGTCCGGGACGGCCGCATCCTGGCGCCGGACGGCCGCTCCGTCCGCTATGGCGAGCTTGTCGCTGGCGAGGAGCTGCGCGCGACCGCAGCGCCGCAGTCCCGCCTGAAGCCCCATGACCAGCGCCGCGTGATGGGCCGGTCGCTGCCGCGCGTCGACATCCCCGCCAAGGTCGCGGGCGGACCCGCCTATGTGCAGGACCTGCGGCTCCCCGGCATGGCGCATGGCCGGGTGGTGCGCCCGCCAAGCCCCGCGGCTGCGCTGGCCGAGGTGGACACGGCCGCCGTGGAACGCATGCCGGGCGTCCTGAAGGTCGTGCGCGACGGGCGCTACCTGGCGGTCGTCGCCGAGCGCGAGTTCCAGGCGGTGACGGCCGCGCGCGCGCTTGCGGCGGCGACGCGCTGGACGGAGACGGCCTCCCTGCCGGCCCGCGAACGCGTGTTCGAGACGCTGGCGGGCCTGCGCTCGGAGGACACGGTCATCAACGAGAAGCGCGGCGCGCCCGCCGCCGCGGTCCGCACCGTCGAGGCGGAGTATCGCCGCCATTACCAATTGCACGGGTCGATCGGCCCTTCCTGCGCGGTCGCTCAGCTGCAGGACGGAGCCCTCACGGTCTGGACCCACGCGCAGGGCATGTTCCCGCTGCGCGCCGCGCTGGCCGAGATGCTCGGGACGCCCGAGGACAAGGTCCGCTGCATCCATGTGGAGGGCTCCGGCTGCTACGGCCACAACGGCGCGGACGACGCCGCCGCCGACGCCGCGCTGCTGGCGCGGGCGCTGCCGGGCCGTCCCGTCCGCGTGCAGTACATGCGGGAGGACGAGCACCGCTTCGAGCCCTACGGCCCCGTCATGATGAGCCGCGCCTCGGCGGCGCTGGACGCCTCGGGGGCCATCGTCGACTGGCGCTACGAGGTGCGCAGCAACACCCACTCCACACGCCCGCCCGGCGCCGGGCAGCTCCTCTCCGCCCAGCTCCTGGAGAAGCCCTTCGCTCCGGCCGCGCCGAAGCCCCTGCCGCAGCCGGAAGGCGGCGGCGACCGCAACGCCATTCCGCTCTACGACCTGCCGAGCCAGCGCATCCTGCACCATTTCGTGCCCGAGATGCCGCTGCGCGTCTCCGCCATGCGCGGGCTCGGCGCCTATCTCAACGTCTTCGCCATCGAGAGCTTCATGGACGAGCTCGCGGCGGCCGCCGGCGCCGATACGGTCGCGTTCAGGCTCAAGCATCTCAAGGACGCGCGCGCCCGCGACGTGATCGCCCTGGCGGCCGACAAGGCCGGCTGGTCGAAGCCCCTCGCCATGGACGCCAGGACAACCGGGCGGGGGCGCGGCTTCGCCTTCGCGCGCTACAAGAATCTCGGCGCCTACGCGGCGATCGCGGTGGAGGTCGCGGTCGAGCGGGAGACCGGCCGCGTGCGGCTGCTCGGCGTGACCGCCGCGGTCGACAGCGGCGACGCCGTGAACCCGGACGGCATCCGCAACCAGATCGAGGGCGGGGTCATCCAGTCGGCCAGCTGGAGCCTCCTCGAGGAGGTCGCCTATGACCGCACCCGCATCCTCAGCCGGGACTGGAGCACCTATCCGATCCTGCGCTTCTCGGCGGTCCCGGAGCGGATCGACGTGCACATCGTCAACCGGCCGGGCCAGCCCTTCCTGGGCACCGGCGAAGCCAGCCAGGGCCCCGCCGCCGCCGCGATCGCCAACGCCATCGCCGACGCCACCGGCGTCCGCTGCCGCGAGCTGCCGATGACGCCCGGCCGGATCAAATCGGCGATCGGCGTCTGAGGGCGGCGAGTAGGAATGAGAATTCTTCAACCCTCCCCCATCATCCCCGGCGCGCCGCAGGCGCGGGAAGGGGATCCAGGAGGCCGGGCGAACGGCGCCCCTCGCCAAACCTCTCTGGATCCCCTTCCCGGCGCTGCGCGCCGCCGGGGATGACAGCGTGCCCTTCTCCCCGGAACGGGGAGAAGGTGGCCGAGCGAAGCGAGGTCGGATGAGGGGATACGCGCCACCCCTCACCCCAACCCTCTCCCCGTTCCGGGGCGAGGGGGCCGGCTGCGGCGCTTCCCAACGGTCCAGCCCCACCCCCTCCGTCATCCCCGGCGCGCCGAAGGCGCGGGAAGGGGATCCAGAAGAGCCGGGCGGAAGGCGCCCTCGCCAAACCTCTCTGGATCCCCTTCCCGGCGCTGCGCGCCGCCGGGGATGACAGCGTCCCCTTCTCCCCGGCACGGGGAGAAGGTGGCCGAGCGCAGCGAGGTCGGATGAGGGGATACGCGCCACCCCTCACCCCAACCCTCTCCCCGTTCCGGGGCGAGGGGGCCGGCTGCGGCGCTTCCCCTTCCCGGCGCTGCGCGCCGCCGGGGAAGACAGCGTCGCGGGGAAAAGAGCCTGCCCTCGGCTTGACCCGGGGGTCCGCACGAAAAAGGGCGACGCCACCGCGCCGCCCTTTCGCATTCGTCGCATGCAGATGCGCTTACTGGTCGTCGTCCTGCTGCTGGACGGCGGCGTTGGAGGCGACAGGGACGGAGCCGAGGCCGTCCTTGTTGTAGATGTCGTCGCGGAACTGGACGAGGCCCTCGGGGGTCGCCCAAGCGGTGATGTAGACCCAGTACACCGGCACCGGCTGGGCCAGGCGCGCGTCGACGCGCTGGCCGCCCTCGATGGCGGCGTCGATCTGCTCGCGGCCCCAGCCGGGCGTGTCCTTGAGCAGCCAGGTGATGTAGTCGCGGACGTTCTGCACGCGCATGCAGCCCGACGACACGAAGCGGAAGTCGTCGCCGAAGATGCCCTTGGCGGGCGTGTCGTGCATGTAGACGCCATACGGGTTGGCGATGTTGATGCGCACCACGCCGAGCGAGTTGAAGTCCCCGCCCGGATCCTGCCGGAACATGTAGTGCGTCGCCTCGTCCGAGCGCCAGTTCACCTGCGAGGGCGAGATCTCCTGCCCGTCCTTGCTGATGATGCGGATCTTGTTCTCGGTGAGGTAGTTCGCGTCGGCCTGCATCTTGGGGATGAGGTCCTTGCGGATGATCGACGCCGGCACCGTCCAGAACGGGTTAAAGTTGATGTCGGTGGCGCGGGTCGTCATCACCGGCGACTGGCGGTCGATCTTGCCGACGCCGGCGGCGTGGCGGGTCATGACCTGGCCGTTCTCGACCGTCTCGACCAGCGCGGCCGGGATGTTGGCGACCACAAAGCGGCCGCCGAGATTGCCGGCGTAGCTGCGCAGGCGCACCACATTGGTCTCGAGCTGGCGCAGGCGCACCTGGGCCGGAACGTTCATCGCCGTCACGGTGGCGGCGTTGACGATGCCGGTCGGCATCAGGCCGTGGCGCTCCTGGAAGCGCTTCACGCCGGCCTCGACGAAGCTGTCGAACACGGGCGAGGCGCCGGCGCTCTGGTCCAGGTCGGCGGAGGCGGCGAGGCGCCGGCGAAGCGCCACCACGGCCGGGCCCTTCGAGCCGAGCTTCAGGTTGGCCTGCGGCATCGCCGGGAAGCCGCCCTGGGCGACGAGCTGGCGGTACGTCTCGATGGTCTGCTCGGTCGCCTGCAGGGTCAGCGGCGACAGGACCGGCGTCGTCGAGCGCACGACCTTGAGGCTGGTGGCCGCGTCGTAGTTCTGACGCCACTCGGCCTGCCCGGCGCTCTGCGCGAAGGCGCTCGAGAAGCCCCCCGTGGATGCGACGGCCAGGGTCGCCAGACCGGACAGGGCGAACTCGCGGCGGGACATCGATCGGAATGAGGTCATGATGCGTGATCTACTGAGGTTGCGTGATCGGGGACGTCACGGGCGATCCTTGGACGATCGCAGTAAACGAACCGTTTTCACTTGGAAACAGCCAATGTGGTCGGGGCTGAAAAGCGTGCCGCAGTCCGGCGAATTTAAGGCGGCCGCGCCCGTTTCGGGAGGCCGCTGGGACCTGTGTCCCATGCGCCACGGACCCGGGCCGGCGCCGCCGACGCCGTCGGAGCCTACTGAGGCTCCGCCTAGCGCCTGCGTAGCCGAACCGGATCGAGGCGAAGCCTGGGCTGAGCGATAGTGCGGGCCATCGATGGTCACGCACGGAGGTCACCCATGCTCACGTTCCAACAGGCCCAACTCGCCGGCGGCTTCAGGTCTCAAGAAGACGTGATCATGGCCGATCTGCGCGCCAGCCTCGCCAAGGTCGAGCAGCTGATCGAGCGGCTCTCGCCGCATATGGCCGCCCGCCCGGACGCCATCCGGGTGCTCGGCGCTCCCGCCTCGCCGACCGCCGGATCGGCCGAAGCGCTCGAGAAGCTGCAGGCCGCCGCCAGGACGCTGCGCGACGGCATCGCCGCGCTGAGCCGCGCCGGCCACGCCTGACTCGTCGCCCGGAGCGGAGAAAGGCCGGGATCGCCCCGGCCTTTCACGCGTCCATGGAACGGGCCGCGGCCCGGCGTCAGAGCCGGTAGCGGATATGGTCGGTCCAGAAGCGCTCGAGGCGCCCCAGGGCCGTATTGACCAGCTTGAACTCCTCCGACGAGATGCCGCCGATCTGCTCGACCGTGCGGACATGCTTGTCGTAGAGGCCCTTGACGATGTCGTGCACGGCCCTGCCCTGCTCGGTCAGGCTGATGCGCACCGAGCGGCGGTCGATCCGCGAGCGCTGGTGGTGCAGGTAGCCCATCTCGACGAGCTTCTTGACGTTGTAGGAGACGTTCGAGCCGAGATAGTAGCCGCGGGTCCGCAACTCGCCGGCCGTCAGCTCCTTGTCGCCGATATTGTAGAGCAGCAGCGCCTGCACGCTGTTGACGTCCGAGCGGCCGCGCCGGTCGAATTCGTCCTTGATGACGTCCAGCAGGCGGCGATGCAGCCGCTCCACCAGGGTCAGAGCCTCGATGTAGAGCGGCTGCACTTCCGGCGCAGCCGAAGACGTCTCGCGAGCGTCGATGGTCTTGATTGCCGCTTTCATAATCCGCCTCTCTGCTATCCCTGTGGCCGACGTTTCCCGACCTCGTTGACAGCGAAAGTAACTTCAGCAGATGAAAGCCAGTTTAAACAACGAGATGAATCGAGTGTTCACAACTTCGGGGTGAATCAAGCTTAAATGCTATCCATCCCGCCCGTTTGCACTTCGTTGACTCAACGCGACTGCGAGGCGCGGCTAGACGTCCCGGGCCGCCAGCCAGGACAGGATGATGTAGACGATCACGGCGGCGCCCTCCGCGACCACCATCCCGATCCCCAGCGCCTGGGGTCCGACCGGCGCGAAGCTCCCCACCAGGATGTGGCTCATGATGGCCAGCAGCCACATCACCCCGCCCCAGGTGCTGGTCAGCCACAGCCCGACGCTGGCCACGAGATCCAGCACGGCGAACACGATCACCACCGCCCGGCCGGCCGGCGGCAGCGCCTCGAAGGTCGGCCCGCCCAGGGGGTCGACGCCCAGGATGGTGAGCCAGTAGGACAGGCCCTTGACCACCCACACGGCCGCCATCAGCCGCATGAAGGCCACCAGCGCGCGGTCCCACGGCACGCCGGCGCGGTCGGCGCCGGGATCCTGGAGCGACTGGCTGCGATGCTGCTCGGCCCTCACGCGCCCTGCTCCGGCAGGACGAGCTCCTGGTCCGGCGGCAGCGGCGCGAAATAGGCCGCCGCCTTCTCGGCTGTCGCATGCGACAGCGACGCCGGCGACCACTGGGGAGACTGGTCCTTGTCGATCACCGCGGCCCTGACGCCTTCGTAGAAGTCGGGCGTGTCGACCATGCGCGACACGATGCGGAACTCGGTGCGCATCGCCTCGGCGAAGCCCATGTCCTTGCCGCGCCGCATCTGCTCCAGAGCCACCGAGAGGCTGGTGGGCGAGCGGTCGCGGATGATGGCGGCCGCGTCGGAGGCGAACTCCGACCCGGCGGCCGCATGGGTGTCGAGCCGCTCCAGGATCTCGGCGACGCTGAGCCCGACGAAACACTGGTCGATCTCGGCCCGGAGCGCCGCCACCGGCGCCTCGCCCGGCGAGCGGGCGTGGGCCGTCAGCGCCGCGTCGACCGGCTCGCCGGCCACGAGCGCGTCCATGATGGCCGGAAAGGCCGAGGACGGCGCCGCATGCGTGGCGAGACCGAGCGCCAGCGCGTCGGCCGCCTTGACCCGGGCGCCGGTCAGGGCCAGCCAGACGCCGGTCTCGCCGGGAAGCCTCGGCAGCGCATAGGTCGCGCCCACGTCCGGGAAGAAGCCGATCGCCACCTCCGGCATGGCGAACAGATAGCGCTCCCCCGCCACTCGGTGGCTGCCATGCAGCGACAGCCCCACGCCTCCGCCCATGACGATGCCGTCGATCAGCGCCACATAGGGCTTCCGGTAGCCCTGGATCAGCGCGTTGAGGGCGTATTCCTCGCGCCAGAAGGCGAGCGCCTCCTCCCGCCGGCCGGCCTTGCCGAGCTCGTAGAGCTGACGGATGTCCCCGCCCGCCGAGAACGCCTTCTCGCCCGTCCCGGCGATGACCACCCGCGTCACCCGCGGGTCCGCCGCCCAGGCGTCGAGCGCCGTCCTGATCGCCCGCACCATGCCGAGCGTCACGGCGTTCAGCGCCTTGGGCCGGTTGAGGACGATGACTCCGGCGGCGCCGCGCACCTCGCAGATCGCTTCGGCGCCGGCCTGGGCCGCGTCGGTCGCTGCGGGGCTCTCGGGCGATTGCGGCGATGGGGTCATGAGGCGCTCACGTCAGAGGGATCGAAGCGGCCGGTCAGGGTCGCGGGCGGAGTGAAGCTTGCGACACCCTCCGCGTCAACGCGCAACCCCTCCCGCCGGATGAGTACAAATGCGGGCGCGGCCCTTGGCCGCTTTCAGGCGAACCGGGTTGGTGATACTGGGAAGTTCAGAAATCTTCCAACCTGGCGCCCGGGATCAGGGACGCCGATCTGCGGAGGACACGCCGATGGCGTCCCGGGTCACCCCGTTCCAGAGCCCCGCCCCGCAGGGTTCGCCCGCCCTGCGGGACGAAGCCGCCGCCGAACTCCGCGGTCCGCGCCTCGACCTGACCCACCGGCCCCGCCGCAATCGCAAGTCCGAGTGGGCCCGCCGCCTCGTGCGCGAGAACGTGCTCACCGCCAACGACCTCATCTGGCCGCTGTTCGTCGTCGAGGGACGGAGCGTGCGCATCCCGGTGGGGTCGATGCCCGGCGTCGAGCGCCTCAGCGTCGACGAGATCGTCCGCGAGGCGGAACGCGCCGCGGAGCTGCGCATCCCGGCGATCGCGCTCTTCCCCTACACCGATCCGAGCCTGAAGGACGCGGTCGGCGGCGAGGCCCTCAACCCGGACAACCTGGTCTGCCGCGCCTGCCGGGCCGTCAAGCAGGCCGTGCCCCATATCGGCATCCTCACCGACGTCGCGCTCGATCCCTACACCAGCCACGGCCATGACGGCCTGCTCGAGGACGGCGTGATCCTGAACGACGAGAGCGTCGCCGTTCTGGTGCGCCAGGCGCTCAACCAGGCCGAGGCCGGGTCCGACATCGTGGCCCCGTCCGACATGATGGACGGCCGGGTCGGCGCCATCCGGGCGGGCCTCGACCGCGCCGGCCTCTGCGACGTGCAGATCATGGCCTATGCGGCCAAATACGCCTCGGCCTTCTATGGCCCGTTCCGCGACGCCGTGGGCAGCGGCGCCGTGCTGTCGGGCGACAAGCGCACCTATCAGATGGACCCGTGCAACGGCGACGAGGCCATCCGCGAGGTGGCCCTCGATCTCGAGGAGGGCGCCGACATGGTCATGGTGAAGCCCGGCATGCCCTATCTGGACATCGTGCGGCGCGTGAAGGAGACCTTCGCGGTCCCGACCTTCGCCTACCAGGTCTCGGGCGAATACGCGATGATCCGCGCCGCCGCCGCCAATGGCTGGCTCGACGGCGAGAAGGCGATGGTGGAGAGCCTGATCGCCTTCAAGCGCGCCGGCGCCGACGGCGTCCTCACCTATTTCGCTCCGGCCGTCGCCGAGAAGCTGAAGCGCGAGGGCTGAGCCGATCCCTCAGGCCTTCACCGCGGGCCGTGACAGGCCGGCGGCGGGCGTTATCCTGCAGGAATGCTCCGCCCGTACGCCGTAGTCCCGGCGATTCTCCTCCTGGCCATCGCCGGTTGCGCCACGCTGATCGACACCGATCAGGCCCGGATCTGCCGGACCGTGATTCCGGCCCTCAACCCCGCCGGCAGCGTCCTCGCGCTGGGGCGGCAGACGCCGGCGGAGGACCATCGCGGCCTGCGGATCGTCTATCGGGCGGAGCCGCCGGGCGAGCCGTCGCGGACGCGTTTCATCGCCTGCCGATTCGCCGACGCGGGCGGCCGGCCGGAGCTGACCGGGGTGGCGACCGAGCGCGGTCCCCTCGGCGAAGCGGCGTTCCTCTATCTGAAGCGCTTCTATCTCGGCTCCCCCGAGGCGCTGCTGGAGGATCCCGGCGCCCCGGAAGCCGCCGACGTGCCCGCCGTCTCGCACGGAGTCGCCTATGCGCTGCAGCAGGTGGTCGGCGGCCTGCCGCAGGCGGCCGTCTACGGCCTGCTGGCCGCCGCCTACTCGCTCATCTACGGGCTCGTGGGCCGGATCGTGTTCGGCTTCGGCGAGATCGCGGCCCTGGGCGGCTATGGCGCGCTGCTCGGCGTCACGCTGGCGGTGCAGCTCGGCGCGCGCGACCCCTCGGCGGGGCTCGCCGTGGCGGCGGCGCTGTCGATCTACGCCGCGAGCCTCTACGGCATGGTGAGCGGCCGGCTGGTGGTGGCCCCGCTGGTGGCGGGCCCCGGCCTGCCCATCCTGATCGCCACCACGGGGCTGATGATGGCGTTGTCGGAGTTCCAGCGCCTGACCCAGGGCAACGACCTGCGCTGGGCGCCGCCCGTCATGAACGCCCCCGTCCCGCTCCTGCGCTCGGGCGACTTCGTCACCACCTTCACGCCCATCGCCCTGCTGGTCACCGTCGTGTCCTTCGCGGCCGGGGCGGGGCTGCTGGTCGTCATGCGGCGGACGCGCTTCGGCCGAGCCTGGCGGGCCTACGCGGACGACCCCGGCGCGGCGGCGCTCTTCGGCGTCGACAGCCGGCGCATCTTCCTCGCCACCTTCGCGCTGTCCTCGGCCCTGGCCGGGCTGGCAGGCTTCGTGATCACGGCCTATTGGGGCGGCGTCGGCTTCGGCTATGGCCTGACGCTCGGCCTCAAGGCGCTGGTGGCCGCGATCATCGGCGGGATCGGCTCGGTGGGCGGAGGATTGGCCGGAGGCGTCGTGATCGGACTGGCGGAAGCGCTGTGGTCGGCTACGATGCCGCTGGAATCCAGGGACATCGCCATCTACGCCCTGCTCAGCATCACGCTCGGCCTTCGCCCGGGCGGGCTCTTCGGATGGCGGGACCTCTTGCCCAGACGGGTCTGACCGCCATGACGGAACCTGCGAGCCCAGCCCCCTCCCCCTACTGCGTCAGCATCGACGATGTCCGCGCGGCCGCCCGCACCATCGAGGGGCGGGTGCAGAAGACGCCGATGCTTCCCGCCCCCCGCCTCTCGGCGCTGACCGGCGCGCAGGTCTTCGTGAAATACGAGAACATGCAGTCGACCGGCTCCTTCAAGGAGCGCGGCGCGCTGAACCGGCTGTCGCAGCTGACGCCGGACGAACGCCGGCGCGGCGTCGTGACCATGTCGGCCGGCAACCACGCCCAGGCGGTCGCCTATCATGCGGGCCTCCTGGGAATCCCCGCCACCATCGTGATGCCGGCCACCACGCCGCTGGTGAAGGTGGAGAACACGCGCAGCTACGGAGCCGCCGTGGTGCTCGACGGCGAGACCCTCTACGAGGCCCGCGAGCGCTGCGAGGCGCTGCGCATCGAGCGCGACCTCGTTCTCGTGCACCCCTATGACGACCCCGCCGTCATCGCCGGCCAGGGCACCATCGCGCTGGAGATGCTGGCCGAGCGGCCCGACCTCGACATGCTGGTGATCCCGATCGGCGGCGGCGGGCTTTGCGCCGGCAACGCCGTCGCCGCGAAGGCGCTGAACCCCGCGATCCGCATCATCGGCGTCGAGGCGGCGCTCTACCCGTCCTTCGTCAACGCCATCCAGGGTCTCGACCGCCCCATCGGCGGGCCGACGCTGGCCGAAGGCATCGCGGTCAAGACGGTCGGCAGCCTGACGCTGCCCATCGTGCGCGACCTCGTGGAGGAGATCCTGCTCGTCGACGAACCGGCCATCGAGCGCGGGGTGAACTGCTTCGCGACGCTGGCCCGCAGCATGGCGGAGGGCGCCGGGGCGGCCGGCCTCGCCGCGCTGCTGGCCGAGCCGGAGCGGTTCAAGGGGATGAAGGTCGGCCTCATCCTGTGCGGCGGCAACATCGACGCGCGGCTCCTGGCCGCCATCATGGTGCGCTCGCTGGAGAGGGAAGAGCGGATCGCCTCCTTCCGCATCACCACGGCGGACCGGCCAGGCCTGCTCGGCGCCATCGCGTCCCGCCTCGGCGAACTCGGCGCCAACATCCTGGAGGTTTCGCACGGGCGGCTCTTCCTCGACGTGCCCGCCAAGGGCGTCTCCATCGACGTCACGGTGGAGACCCGCGGCGAAGAGCACACCCGCCAGGTGCTGGAGGCCCTGGCGGCCGACGGCCTCGCCCCCAAGCGCATCGACCGGCGCAGCGTCTGACGGCGGCGCCGCGGCCGGCATCTTGAAGGCCGGGCCGTCCGGGGCCACATCATGGCGCGACCCCGCCGCGGGCGGGAGATGGCCCGCCGCCACGGGCGGGACGTGAAAGGACTGCGATGACCCACGAGCCTGTCGTCACCTACACCGCCTACCGCCAAGCGGACGTGTCCGGCGTGATCGCCGGCCGCATAGGTGCGCTGCTGGTCGACTTCGTCGTCATCGGCGTGCTGTGGGCGATCTTCGCCTTCGCGCTCCTCGTGATGGGCGTGTTCACGTTCGGGTTGAGCTGGCTTCTCCTCGCCCCGCTCTGGCCCACGGTGGCGCTGCTCTATAACGGGATCACGATCTCGGGCCCGCGTCGCGGCACGATCGGGCAGCGCATGTTCGGCGTCGAGATCCGCACGGTCAGCGGCCGCACGGCCCCGTTCATCGTGGCCGCCGCCCATGCGGTGCTGTTCTATGTCAGCGTCACCACGCTGACCCCGCTGGTGCTGCTCATCGGCCTTGTCCGCGAGGATCGCCGGCTGCTGCACGACCTCCTGGCCGGGCTGATCGCGGTCCGCCGCGGCTCCTGATTGTAAATTGAACTTTACAACCGGCGGGATGGGCTTGAGGCTCGTCCCGCTGGTGCTATCCTGTGGGGAAGGTGCGTCGTGTTCCCGTCCCGGAGTGATCGCGCAGACCTGAGGCGAGGACTTTGGATTGACGACTCAATCCCGCGATCAGCCGCAATTCTACCTGACGGCGCCGACAGCGTGCCCCTATCTGAAGGGCAAGCTCGAACGCAAGGTGTTCACGCATCTGATCGGCAAGCGCGCCCATGAGCTGAACGACGTCCTGACCCATGGCGGCTTCCGTCGCTCGCAGACGATCGCCTACCGGCCGGCCTGCGACGGCTGCCGGGCCTGCGTCTCCGTGCGCGTGCTGGTCGACGAGTTCAGGCCATCCCGCAACATGCGCAAGGTGATGGACGCCAACGCCGGCCTCGTCGGCGAGATGCGCGAGAACACGCCCACCTCCGAGCAATATTCCCTGTTCCGCCACTACCTGGATTCGCGCCACGCCTCGGGCGGCATGGCCGACATGACGGCGCTCGACTTCGCCATGATGGTCGAGGACTCGCATGTCGAGACGCGCATGATCGAGTTCCGCCGCCGCGGTCCCGACACCGGCATCAACGGCCGCGGCGTCGGCCCCCTGCTGGCCTGCGGCCTCACCGACGTGCTCGGCGACGGCCTGTCGATGGTCTACTCGTTCTTCGATCCGGACGAGGGCGAGCGCAGCCTCGGAACCTACATGATCCTCGACCACATCGAGCGCGCCCGCCGCATGGGCCTGCCCTATGTCTATCTCGGCTACTGGGTCGAGGGCTCGCCCAAGATGGCCTACAAGGCCCGCTTCACCCCGCAGGAGCGGCTGCTGCCGCATGGCTGGCAGCGGGTGGAATAGTCTCATCAGCAAGCAGAGACCATCCGAGGCTGCTTTCATTTGATACTGAAATGGCGAGGTGATGAACCTGCGGGATGTCATCACGTTCGCAGGGCGCTCGGTCGTCGAGCTAAAGAAAGCGCTCGAAGATTCCGTTGAAGACTATTTATCCTTCTGCAAGGAGCGCGGGGAAGAGCCGGAAAAGCCCTATTCGGGTCAGTTCGTGGTGCGGGTTGAGCCGCCCGTCCACCGCGCCGCCGTCACGGCCGCCAAGCGCGCCGGCGTAAGCCTGAACCAGTGGGTCGCGTCCGTGATTGAACGCGAGGCCGTGGGTTAGCCCTCGTCGAGCCTTGGCTCGCGCCTCACCCGAACCTGTTGTTCTTCGGGAAGCCCTTGGGCGGCAGGCGTCCGGCCTCGGTGCGGTTGCCGAGCCAGGCGTCGAGTTCGGGCTTCGCCACCGTCCAGGTGCGGCCCGAGGTGTCGAGCCAGGTGAGGCCCTCGGCGAGCCGGAAGACCTTCACGTCGGAGACGCCGCCGTCCTTGTAGCGCTGCAGGCGCACGCCCTTGCCGCGGCCCATCTCGGGCAGCTGAGAGAGCGGGAAGACCAGGAGCTTGCGGTTCTCGCCGACGACGGCGACATGGTCGCCCTCGGCCGGGACGACGAGGGCCGCCCGATGCGGGTCGTCGACATTGAGCACCTGCTTGCCCTTCTTGGTGTTGGCCACCACGTCGTCGGAGCTCGCCACGAAGCCGCGCCCCTCGGTGGAGCAGAACAGCAGCTTCGCGCCCGGCCGGTGGGGCCAGACATGCACGATCTCGGCGCCCTGGTCGATGTCGGCCAGCAGGCGCACCGGGTCGCCGAAGCCGCGCCCGCCGGGCAGGCGCGAGGCTTCCAGGGTGAACACCTTGCCGTTGGTCGCCAGCACCAGGATCTTCGCCGTGCTCTCGGAGAAGAAGGAGGTGTGCAGGGCGTCGTCGCCCTTGAACTGCAGCGACGAGAGATCCTGGACATGGCCCTTCAGGGCGCGGATCCAGCCCTTCTGGGTGACCACCACGGTGAGCGGCTCGCGCTCCACCATGGCCTCGGCGAGGTCGACCGTCGAGGCGTCCGGCGCGTCCGCGAAGCTGGTGCGGCGCTTGCCGATCTTGGTCTCCGGCCCGAAGGTCTTGCGGACCTCGCGGATCTCCCACGAGATCGTCTTCCACTGGGCGTCCTCGGAGCCGAGCAGCTTCTCGATCTGGCCCTTCTCGGCCTGCAGGCTGGCGAGCTCGCGCTTGAGCTCCATCTCCTCCAGCTTGCGCAATGACCGCAGGCGCGTGTTGAGGATCGCCTCGGCCTGGTTCTCGGTCAGCTCGAAGACGCGCATCAATTCGAGCTTCGGCTCGTCCTCCTCGCGGATGATCTTGATCACCCGGTCGAGGTCCAGATAGACGATCAGCATGCCCTGGAGGATCTCCAGGCGCTTCTCGATATGGGCGAGGCGGTGGCGCGAGCGCCGCAGCAGCACGACGCGGCGGTGGTCGAGCCACTCGCGCAGCGCCTCGGCCAGACCGAGCACGCGGGGGATGACGCCCCCCGACAGCACGTTCATGTTCATGCCGATGCGGCTTTCCAGCTCGGACAGCCGGAACAGCGATTCCATCATGATCGCCGGGTCGACGGTGCGGGCCCGCGGCTCGATGACAACGCGCACGTCCTCGGCGGACTCGTCGCGGACGTCGCCGACGAGCGGAAGCTTCTTCTCGTTGAGCAGCTCCGCCAGCTTCTCGATGAGGCGGCCCTTCGACACGAGGTAGGGGATCTCGGTGATCACCACGACCCAGTTGCCCCGGCCCGTCTCCTCCTTCTCCCAGCGCGCCCGCACCCGGAACGAGCCGCGGCCCGTCTTGTAGGTCTCCAGCATGCTGGGCCGGGGCTCGACGATGACGCCGCCGGTCGGGAAGTCGGGCCCGGGCACGAAGGTCAGGAGCTGCTCGGAGGTGGCCTTGGGGTGGCTGATCAGGTAGAGCGCCGCGTCGCAGAGCTCGGCCGCGTTGTGCGGCGGGATGGACGTCGCCATGCCGACCGCGATGCCCTGCGACCCGTTGGCCAGCAGGTTCGGGAAGGCGGCCGGGAGCACGATCGGCTCCTCGTCCTCGCCGTTATAGGTGTCGCGGAAGTCGACAGCGTCCTCGTCGATGCCCTCCAGCAGCAGCCGCGCCACCTCGGTCATGCGGGCTTCGGTGTAGCGGTAGGCGGCGGCATTATCGCCGTCGATATTGCCGAAATTGCCCTGGCCGTCGACCAGCGGGTAGCGCTGCGCGAAGTCCTGCGCCAGGCGCACCAGCGCGTCGTAGACGGCCTGGTCGCCATGCGGGTGGAATTTGCCGATGACGTCGCCGACGATGCGGGCGCATTTCTTGAAGGCCGTCCCCGGATCGAGCCGCAAGAGCCGCATGGCGTGCAGGATGCGCCGGTGCACCGGCTTCAGCCCGTCCCGGGCGTCCGGAAGGGCGCGGTGCATGATCGTGGAGAGCGCATAGGCCAGGTAGCGCTCTTCCAGCGCCTCCTTCAGACTGATGCTCTCGACCCCTCCCCCGGGAGGCGGCTCGACCGGCTTGCCCATGCGATCCTCTTTCGTCCCGGAGCGGGACGCGCCACCGTGAACGCTTAGCGAACGTCCAGAGTCGGCGCAAGCCGCCGCCCCCCGGGGCGACCGCCGTTATCCACCGCGCTTCGCCTCGCGCTCCCCCGTGTCCAGCGCCGCCGCGATGAAGGCGGAGCGGGTCTCGGGCGCCGCCAGGCCGCGCGGCTCGTAGACGTGGCGGGCCAGGAAGTGGCCCGTGAGGGCGAAGCCGGCGGCGAGCTCCTCGCGCCGGGGCAGCGCCCTGCCCTGCCCTTCGCGCAGGAAAGCGGGAAGGGCCAGCAGCTTGTCGCGCCAGGGCCCGGCGGCGTCCTCGCTGACGGCCCGGCCCGATTTCGGCGACACATAGGTGAGGTCGTCGCGGCCGCCCGTCACGGCGCATTGCAGAAGGTCGAGCCCGAAGCCGAGCTCCGTCAGGATCGCGAGCTCGAAGCGGATGACGAGCGCAGCGGCCAGCGCCGGGTCGTCCAGCGCGCCGATCACGACGCCGAGCGCCTCGTAGACGGCCGGATGCGGGTCCCGCTCGGGCAAGAGCCGCACCAGGGCGCCTAGCACCGAGAGGCCGTAGAGCGCGGCCGGCGAGCCCATCAGCTGGGCGGCCCGCATGGTCGCGCCCTCGATCTGGTACGAGCCCAGATGCTCGTCGAGGCGCGCCCGCCACACCGCCTGGACGGCGTTCCCGGCCTGCAGCACGGGCGCCATGCGGGACGACCGCGCGCCCCTCACGAGGCCCGAATGGCGTCCGTGCTCGCGCGTCATCAGCTCGACGAGGGCGCTGCCCTCCCCGTGCCGGCGCACGCCCAGTACGATGCCCTCGTCACGCCACTCCAAGGCCGGCGGGCCTCCCTGATGGTCTGCTCAGCCTCCGCGCGGGAACTCCAGGCCCATCTCGCGGTAGCGGGCCGGGTCGTCGGCCCAGTTCTCCCGCACCTTGACGAAGAGGAAGAGGTGCACCTTCGTCTCGGCCGCCTCCGCAATCTCCTTGCGGGACATCTCGCCGATGGCCTTGATGGTCTGCCCGCCCTTGCCCAGCACGATCTTGCGCTGGCTCTCGCGCGCCACGTAGATCGTCTGCTCCACCCGGGCCGACCCGTCCTTCATCACCGTCCACTGGTCGGTCTCGACGGTGGACTGGTAGGGCAGCTCGTCATGGAGGCGCTCGAACATCTTCTCGCGGGTGATCTCCGCCGCCAGGATGCGCAGCGGCGCGTCCGAGACCTGGTCCTCGGGGTAGAGCCAGGGCCCCTCGGCCATCATGCCGGCCAGCACATGGCGCACCTTGTCGACCCCGTCGCCGTTCAGGGCGGAGATCATGAAGGTCTCGCGGAAGGGGTGGCGGGCGTTGAGGTCCTGCGCCAGGGCCAAGAGCCGGGTCCGGTCGACGGTGTCGATCTTGTTCAGGATCAACACCTTGGGCCGCTTCAGCTCACCCAGTTTCTCCAGGATCGACTCGACCTCCTCGTCGACGCCCTTGCGGGCGTCCACCAGCAGGGCGACCACGTCGGCGTCGCCCGCGCCGCCCCAGGCGGAGGTCACCATGGCGCGGTCGAGCCGGCGCTTCGGGGCGAAGATGCCGGGCGTGTCGACCACGATGATCTGCGACGCGCCTTCCAGGGCGATGCCCCGGACGAGCGCGCGCGTGGTCTGCACCTTGCGCGACACGATCGACACCTTCGCGCCCACGAGGGCGTTGATCAGCGTCGACTTGCCGGCGTTCGGCGCGCCGATCAGGGCCACGAAGCCGCACCGGCTGCCTTCGCGCTCCGTCTCGGAGGCGGGCTCCCGCGCCTCGGTCGTGGCGGGTTCATCGGTCATCGTTCAATCCTTCAGCACGCCTTCGCGGCGCAGAAACGCTTCGGCGGCGGCCTGCTCGGCCAGCCTCTTGGACCGCCCCTCCCCGTCGCAGGGCTCGAAGCCCTCGACGACGGCGGCGATCCGGAACATCGGCGCGTGGTCCGGCCCGGACCGGACGCGCTCCTCATAGACCGGCACCGGACGCGCGAGGCCCAGCGCCCATTCCTGCAGCATCGACTTGGGATCGCGGGTCGCCCGGCCGGGCTCGCTCATCTTGGGCCCGAACGCGCGCTCCACGAGAGCCTGCGCCGCCTGAAAGCCGCCGTCCAGATAAACCGCAGCGATCACCGCCTCGCAGACATCGCCCAGGATGGCTTCCTTCTTGCGCAGGCCCGACTGGCTTTCCCCAATGCCGAGACGAATGAAGGGCCCGACGTCCCACTGCATGGCGACTTCGGCGCAGGTCTCCTTGCGGACCAGATGGCCGAGCCGGCGCGAGAGTTCGCCCTCGCTGGCCTTCGGGAAGGCGCGGTAGAGCATCTCGGCCACCGCCAGGCCGAGCACGCGGTCGCCCAGGAACTCCAGCCGCTGGTAGTGCGGCCCGTTCGCCGGCGTGCCGGGGAGCGCGCTGATATGGGTGAGCGCCCGGTCGATGAGCGCGCGGTCGTTGAAGACGTGGCCGATGGAGCGTTCCAGGACGGCGAGGTCTGGCTTGGGTCGACGGGCCATGGACCCTCAGTGCACGGGCTTGAACAGGCGGTTCCAGCGCACCGTCCAGGGCCACTCCCACACCTTCCAGGCCGCGCCCTCCTCGTTGACCGAGAAGAAGATGATCTCGGCGCGCCCGACGAAGTTCTCGAACGGCACGTAGCCGACGCCCTGGGAGGTCATGTCGCGGCTGTCGAGCGAGTTGTCGCGGTTGTCGCCCATCATGAAGAAATGGCCGGCCGGCACCTGGTAGACCGGCGTGTTGCGGCCGAGCTTGTTGCCGTAGATGTCCAGTTCCTGGATGACGTAGCTGATCCCGTTCGGCAGCGTCTCGCGGTAGAAGGTGGCCCGGTCGCGGTAGCCGGCGCCGGCGGAGACGTCCTGCTTGCCGACGGCCTCCTTCTTGATGGCCTGGCCGTTGATGGTGAGGACGCCGTCGACCATCTGGATGCGGTCGCCCGGCAGGCCGATGACGCGCTTGATGTAGTCGGTCGAATTGTCCCGCGGCAGCTTGAACACCGCGATGTCGCCGCGCTGGGGCTCGGCCGCCCAGATGCGCCCGTTGAAGAGCGGCGGGCTGAACGGGAACGAATATTTGGAATAGCCGTAGCTGTATTTCGACACGAACAGGTAGTCGCCGATCAGCAGGGTCGGGATGAGCGACCCGGACGGGATGTTGAACGGCTGGAACAGGAAGGTGCGCACCACCAGGGCGATCAGGAGGGCCTGGACGACGACCTTGATCGTCTCGAGGACGCCGCCCTCATCGGCCGCTTTCGTCGTCTTCGCCACGCGGGTCGGCTCCGTCATCATGCGTCCTCATCGCGCCCCGATCGCACGTCCCGGGACAGACCCCGCGAGACCGTCGTGCTGACGATGGCCGGTCCGGCGGCCTGCCGCACCCGGGACGCCCGGCGCCGGTATAGACCTCGCCTTGGCCCAAGGCAACGCGGCTGGGCGCTGCGGTTTCGGGGACCCCGCGGCGGTCCCGGTCGGCGGGCCGCGCTCAGGCGCCCGCCGGCCCCAGCGGCCGCGCCTCGATGATCACGAAGGCCTGGGCGAGCGGATGCTCGTCGGTGAGCGTCACATGGATGACGGCCTCGTGGCCGGGAGGCGTCAGCGCCTTCAGGCGCTCCGCCGCGCCGCCCGTGAGCGCCATGGTGGGGGCGCCGGAGCGCAGGTTCACCACGCCCATGTCGCGCATGAACACTCCCTGATGGAAGCCCGTGCCGAGCGCCTTGGAGCAGGCCTCCTTGGCGGCGAAGCGCTTGGCGTAGGTCCCGGCGCGGTCGGCGCGGCGTTCGGCCTTGGCCTGCTCGACGGGGGTGAAGCAGCGCGCGATGAAGCGCTCCTTGTAGCGCTCCAGCGTCTGCTCGATCCGCCGGATGTCGCACAGATCCGAGCCGATGCCGATGATCATGCCCGCGTCGCCCGCTCCCGGCCGGCCGTCATGGCGGCGCGCATGCGCGCGATCGCGGCGTCGAGGCCGACGAACACCGCCTCTCCGATCAGGAAATGGCCGATGTTGAACTCCACGAAGTCCGGCACGGAGGCCAGCCGCTCGGCCGTGTCGAAATCGAGGCCGTGCCCTGCGTGCATCTCCAGGCCGAGCGACGCGCCCAGCGCCGCGCCGCGCGCCAGCCGCTGGAACTCGGCTTCGGCCCGGTCGGACTCGCCATGCTCGACGGCGTCGCACCACGAGCCGGCGTGCAGCTCGACGACCGGCGCCCCAAGCTGGACGGCCATGCGGATGGCGGCTTCGTCCGCTTCGATGAACAGGCTGACCCGGCTCCCCGCCTCGCCGAGGCGCCGCACGATCGGCGCGAGCTCGTTATGGCCCTTCACCACGTCGAGCCCGCCCTCGGTGGTGCGCTCGGTCCGCTTCTCGGGCACGAGGCACACGGCGTGCGGCTTCACGGCCAGCGCGATGGCGACCATCTCGTCGGTCGCCGCCATCTCGAAATTCAGCGGCTTGGAGATCTCGGCCCGCAGGCGCCGGATGTCCTCGTCGCGGATGTGCCGGCGGTCCTCGCGCAGATGCGCCGTGATCCCGTCCGCCCCGGCCGCGATGGCCTGCAGGGCGGCCCGCACCGGATCGGGCCGGGCGCCGCCGCGCGCGTTGCGCAGGGTGGCGACGTGGTCGATGTTGACGCCGAGGCGAAGCGGAGGCAGCGGCATGGCTCAGGCCTTCAGTCCGCGGCTGCCGGGCTTGGTCGCCGGGATGGCGGCCAGTTCGGGCGGCAGCGCGTCGGGAGAATAGGTGGGAATGTCGAGCTGGGCGAGGCTGACGAGGTCGACCCCGATCGAGGCCGCGCCGCCGGACCGGTCGATCAGGCACGCCGCGCCGACCAGCGTCCCGGGATGCTCGCGGATGGCCCCGATGCACTCGCGGGAGGAGAGCCCCGTGGTGATGATGTCCTCCACCATCAGGACGCGCGCGCCCTCCGGGATCTCGAAGCCGCGCCGCAGCCGGAACCGGCCGTCCTCGCGCTCCACGAAGATGGCCTTGGCCCCGAGATGGCGAGCCGTCTCGTAGCCCGGAACGATGCCGCCGACCGCGGGCGAGACCACGACGTCGATGTGGCCGAAGGCCGCCTGCGCCTTCTCGGCCAGCGCCTTGCACAGGCGCTCGGTGCGCACCGGATCCTGGAAGATGAACATCTTCTGCAGGAACACCGGGCTGCGCAGGCCCGAAGACAGGATGAAATGCCCTTCGAGCAGCGCGCCGGCGTCTCGGAACTCGGCCAGAACCTCGTCTTTGGTCATCATGCGCCACCCCCTCAGCGTCCCTGCCATCGCAGAAGGCGCGGCCCCTTGCAAGAGCCCCGGCGGCGAGGGCCGTCGCGGCGAAGAACGCCCGGCCGGGCCCGCCTTCAGCCGTTGACGCGCTGGACGTCGCTGACGACGGGCTTGGCCCTCAGCTGGTTCATGATGGCGTTGAGGTGCTTGAGGTTCCAGACCTCCAGGTCGATGACGACGTCGCGGAAGTCGGACGTGCTCTTGCCGGTCACCGAGATGGAATCGATGTTGCCGTCATTGTCGCCGATGATCTGGGCGATCTGCGCCAAGGTCCCCGGCTCGTTGATGGCCGTGATGGCGATCTGCGCCGGGAAGCGCTGCGGCTCGGTCTCGTCGATGTCCCAGCGCACGTCCAGCCAGCGGTCCGGCTGGTCGTCGAAGGCCGTCAGGGCCGGCGACTGGATCGGATAGATGGTGATGCCGTCGCCCGGGGTCAGGATGCCGACGATGCGGTCGCCCGGCACCGCGCCGCCATTGGGCGCGAAGCGGACGGGCAGGTCCCCGTTGAGGCCGCGGATCGGGATGGAGCGCCGGGCGTCGGCGGCGTTGCCCGCCCCCGGCACCTTGAAGACGAGGCCCTCGGCCTTCTTGATGCCGAACCAGCCGCCCTCGGTGCGGTCGGCCTCGGGACCCGCCGCGCGCTCCTCCTTGTAGTCGGGGTGCACGGCCTTGACGACGTCGCCAGAGAAGATCTCGCCCCGTCCCACGGCGGCCAGCACGTCCTCCAGCGAGGTGCGGGCCAGGCGCGGCAGCGCCGCCTTCAGCTTCTCCTCGGAGAAGGGCTTCTTGCCCCGCTCGAAGGCGCGCTCGACGATCTGCCGGCCGAGCCCGGCGTATTGCTTGCGGACGGCGGCCCGGGTGGCGCGCCGGATGGCGGCCCGCGCCTTGCCGGTCACCACGATGGCCTCCCAGGCGGCCGGCGGCGTCTGGCCCGGAGCCCGGGCGATCTCCACCTCGTCGCCGTTATGGAGCTCGGACAGCAGCGGGACGATGCGCCCGTTGACCTTGCAGCCCACCGCCGTGTTGCCGACGTCGGTGTGGACCGCATAGGCGAAGTCGATCGGCGTCGCCCCGCGCGGCAGCGCGATGAGGCGGCCCTTCGGCGTGAAGCAGAACACCTGGTCGTGGAAGAGCTCGAGCTTGGTGTGCTCCAGGAACTCCTCGGGGCTGTCGCCTTCCGCGAGCGTCTCCACCGTGCGGCGCAGCCACTCATAGGCGCGGCTCTCGCGCGCCAGGGCCGACCGGTCGGCGGCCCGGTTGTCCTTGTAGAGCGCATGGGCGGCGATGCCGAACTCGGCGATCCGGTCCATCTGCTCGGTGCGGATCTGCAGTTCGACGCGCTGGCGGCCCGGGCCGACCACGGTGGTGTGGAGGGAGCGGTAGTCGTTCTGCTTGGGGGTGGAGATGTAGTCCTTGAACCGCCCCGGCACGCCCGGCCAGGTGGTGTGGACGATGCCCAGCACCGCGTAGCAGGAGGGCACGTCGGCGGCCATGATGCGGAAGCCGAAGATGTCGGAGAGCTGCTCGAACGACACCGACTTGCGCTCCATCTTCTTCCAGATGGAGTAGGCGCGCTTGCGCCGGCCCTTGACGCTGGCCTTGAGCCCATGGGCGCAGAGCTTGGCCGTGAGCTCGCGCTCGATCTCCTCGATCACCCCGCCGCTCTTGTTGGAAATCTCGTCCAGCCGCGCCTGGATCATGCCGTGCGCCTCGGGCGAGAAATGCCGGAAGGCGAGGTCCTCGAGCTCCTCGCGCATCTCCTGCATGCCCATGCGGCCGGCCAGCGGGGCGTAGATGTCGAGCGTCTCCTCGGCGATGCGGGTGCGCTTCTCCGGCGGTACGAAATGCAGCGTGCGCATGTTGTGGAGGCGGTCCGCGAGCTTGACCAGCAGGACTCGCACGTCGTCGGCGATCGCCAGCAGCAGCTTGCGGAAGTTCTCCGCCTGCGCGGCCTTCTTGGAGACGAGGTCGAGCTTCTTGATCTTGGTGAGGCCGTCGACCAGCGCGCCGATCTCGTGGCCGAAGAGATGGTCGATCTCCTCGCGCGTCGCCTCGGTGTCCTCGATGGTGTCGTGCAGCACCGCCGCCACGATGGTGGCGTCGTCGAGCCGCAGCTTGGTGAGGATCGCGGCGACCTCGAGCGGATGCGACATGTAGGGATCGCCGGAGGCGCGCTTCTGCGTCCCATGCGCCTTCATGGCGTACACATAGGCTCGGTTCAGCAACGCCTCGTCGGCGTTCGGATTGTAGCTCTTGACCCGCTCGACCAGCTCGTATTGCCGCATCATGGGCGGCGCACCTCGCGCATCCTCGACGCTTCACGCCCGGCCGAATCCGCGATCCGGCGCGACGCGCGGCGTCCCACGCGCCTAGTATCGGGGCCCGCAGCGGCCTCCGCAACACGTCACCGGCCTAAGCATCTGAAAACGTGACACAAGGCCGCTATGCGCCCAGCCGACGCCGGGGACCGGGGGGCGCGGCCGCGCCGCGGACGCGAAAAAGCCCGGCGCGAGGGCCGGGCTTTGCGATCATGGGATCGAAAATGGGCGAGTCACTCGCCTTCGTCGTCGGTCTCGGCCGGGGGCACGAGGCCCTCGAGGCCGCGCAGCAGGTCTTCCTCGGTCATGCGGTCGAACTCGACGGCCGCATCCTCGCCGCCGCCGCCGGCGTCCGCGGACGCGCCGATCATCGGCACCGACTCGGGCTCCGGCTCGTCCACGTCCACATGCTTCTGCAGCGAGTGGATGAGGTCCTCCTGGAGGTCCTCGGGAGAGATGGTGGTGTCGGCGATCTCGCGCAGCGCCACGACGGGGTTCTTGTCCCGGTCGCGGTCCACCGTCAGGGGCGAGCCGGACGAGATCATGCGGGCCCGGTGGCTGGCGAGCAGGACGAGTTCGAATCGGTTATCGACCTTGTCGATGCAGTCTTCGACGGTGACGCGAGCCATGAACGCTCCGTGGGGCCTGAAGGTGGGCCAAAGGTGAAACAGCGCTTGAAGCGGAGCGTCGGCTGATACACTCTTGCGGCGGCTCGCGCAAGCGACGCCCGTCGCGGGATCCTGCGTCAATCATCCATGTCCGGCAAATCCCCCCCGTTTGCCATATCTATAGATCGTTCCGGTTGCGGCTTGACTTGCTGATCCCGCCCATCTCTAAAATGCGCAACTAATGGTTGAACAGCCATAGGCTTACGCATTTTTTGCGCTTTTCGATGATCCTGACGGCGACCTTGCAGGCGCCGCGGAGAAAGTGACATCGAGGCCGCGCGCGATTTGGGTGTCGACAGCCGATGGCCGCCGGATTTTTGGGAAACATCATGCAGACTGAGCGCACAGCACTTTTTATCGATGGCGCCAATCTCTACGCGACCGCCAAGGCGCTGGGTTTTGACATCGACTACAAGCGGCTGCTGAAGGAATTCCAGACCCGTGGGTATCTGGTCCGCGCCTTCTATTACACCGCCCTGATCGAAGATCAGGAATACTCCTCCATCCGGCCGCTGATCGACTGGCTCGACTACAACGGCTACCGGGTGGTCACGAAGCCGACCAAGGAGTTCGTGGACTCGACCGGGCGCCGCAAGGTCAAGGGCAACATGGACATCGAGCTCGCGATCGACGCGCTTGAGCTCGCGCCTCACATCAACCACATGGTGCTGTTCTCCGGCGATGGCGACTTCAGGTCGCTCGTCGAGGCGATGCAGCGCCGGGGCGTGCGCGTGTCGGTGGTCTCGACGATCACCTCGCAGCCCCCGATGGTGGCCGACGAACTGCGCCGGCAGGCCGACGAGTTCATCGACATCGTCACCCTGATCCCCAAGATCGGACGCGACCCTTCCGAGCGCGCCGAGCGCCCGGCCCGGACCTTCGAGCGTCGCCCGCATCGCGATCCGGGCGCCATCGACGATCCGAGCCAGGACGTGTAATCAGGCCGGATGGCCTCTACGCTTTCAGCCCCCGGCCCTCGCGGAGCCGGGGGTTCTTCGTTTCACCGGCACGATCCCGACCGGGACTGCCCGATCTGTCCGCGGCTCGTCGCCTTCAGGCAGGCCGCCAGGGCCCGCGAGCCCGGCTGGTGGAACGGGCCCGTCCCGTCCTTCGGCGATCCGAACGCGCGGCTGCTGGTCGTCGGGCTCGCGCCGGGGCTGCGCGGGGCCAACCGCACCGGCCGCCCCTTCACGGGCGACTTCGCCGGGGACCTCCTCTACGGGACCCTGCTCGCCTTCGGCTTCGCCGAGGGAGCCTACCGGGCGAGCCCGGACGACGGCCTCAGGCTCGTGGACTGCTGCCTCACCAATGCGGTGCGCTGCGTGCCTCCCGAAAACAAGCCTGTCGGCGCCGAGATCGCCGCCTGCCGGCCCTTCCTGACCGGGACGCTCGACGCGCTGCCCCGCCTGCGCGCCGTGGTGGCGCTCGGCCGGATCGCCCACGAATCGACGCTGCGCGCGCTGGCCCGCCGCCAGGACGACCACCGCTTCGCCCACAACGCGCGGCACGAGATGGGCGGCGGCGTCGCGCTCTTCGACAGCTACCACTGCTCCCGCTACAACACCTCCACCCGGCGCCTCACGCCGGAGATGTTCCGCGACGTCTTCGCGGGCGTCCGGGCTTTCCTGGACCAGGAAGGCTGACCTTCAGGGCCGCGCCTTCAGCCAGTCGACCACGTCCTGCGCGCTGCGGTCGGGCGGGAACACCGGATAGAACACATGGGCCACCCGCCCATTGTCGATCATGAGCGTGAAGCGCTTGAGGAGACGCATGCCGCCGGCCTCGAAGGTCGGCAGGCGGATGGCGTCGGTCAGCGCGAAGGCATGGTCGGACAGGATGGCGAAGGGCAGGTGCAGCCGCTCGGCCATCTCGCTCTGGTAGTCGGTCGTCTGCGTGGAGAGGCCGAACACATGGTCGACGCCGAGCCCGCGCAGCTCCGCGAAGTGATCCCGGAAGGAGCAGGACTGGGGCGTGCAGCCGCGTGCGCCCGGGATGGCGTCCCACCCGTCCGGCGAGGGCTTGCCCGGCTCGCCGGTGCGCGGATAGGCGTAGACCACCGTCAGGCCGTTCAGGCCGCCCAGCGAGACGGCGCCGCCGGACGTGCTCGGCAACGGGATCTGCGGAAGCTGCATGGCGCGCAGGTGATCGGTCGCCCCGTCGTTCACCGGAACCGGCAGATCGGCGGGCAGCGCGTCGTGGGAGGGCGTCTGCGCCGCGGCGGCGGCGGCGTCGCCCGGTTGCGATGAGCTCATGATTCTCTCCCGCCTGTCCTGCGTTTCACCCCTTGCGGGGCGTCCTGGAGTCCGACGCGGCCGCGGGCGGCGCGGGCCGGACGGCGCTGAAGCTCCCGAAGACCATGTCGGGCGCGCTCGTATTGTGCCGCGACGGCGTCAGCCGCCCCGCCCAGACCTCGGTGGCGTCCGCGCCCTTCCAGTCCATGATCGCGCTCTCGCCCCAGGCGGCGGCGCCGGGCGCGCGCCACGCCGTCCGCGCCACGTCGCAGTTGAAGCTTGTCGCATACATCGAGCGCAACGCGGCGAACGGCGCGCCGCCGGGCATCGGCCCGTCGAAGCCGATGTCGAGGATCTGGCGATCGACGTCGATCGTGTCCAGCCGCAGCGTGGCGGACCCGCCCTGCGCGAAAGAGAGCGTGAAGCTGCGCGTCGCCGGATCGAAGGCGATCTCGCGCAGCGCCACGATCGGCCGTTCCTGAACCTCCACCGGACCGACCAGGAAGGAGCTGCCATAGGCGCTCCAGCGCAGATGGGCCGGCGGCAGCGGCCGGGCGCGCCAATAGCCGTCGGGCGGGTAGACGACGAGGATCTCCTCCGCGCGCTCCTGGTGCAGCATCCAGAGCTGCACGACGTGCAGCCCGCGCTCGACCCGGTCGCCGACGCGGAACTGCGTCGCGGCCGGGCGCCAGAAGGACGGATAGGCGTAGCCGGTCAGCCAGAACTCCGTGCTCTCCCAGAAAGTCACGCGGCGCGCCTGCGCGGCGAAGGACGGGTCGGAGGACATGTCGCAGCTGGTGAAGTCGGGGGCCCAGCGGTCGGCCGTCAGCGCGCCGATATAGGCCGGGTGGACGGCCTGGATCCGCATGCCGCGGACCTGCGGCGAGGCGAAGCGCAGGTCGACATTGTCCTTCTCGGCGCAGAGCACGGGCTCGCTGAGATTGCTCACCCGCACCGCGAGCTCGTCGGCGGCGCCGGTGGCCGGGAAGGCTCCGCGCGGCAGCAGGCCGGCGGCGAGCCCGGCCATGCCGCCCGCCAGGCAGGAACGGCGGGTGATCAGCCCCATGCGCGAAACGCCTCCCCCGTGTGCGGCCCCGGGCCGGAGCGACACGCCCGGCTCATCCGTTCAGGACCGCATAGACGTCGCCCGAATTGGCCTCCTCTGGCAAGCCGTCGATGAAGGCCGCCATCTCCGGGCCGGTCACGTCGGCGGCCAGCGCCAGCGTCTGGGTCTCGCCCAGCGCCACGTTGAAGCGGTAGCCGCCGAGCGCCGACAGCCGGTCCAGGGCGCGACGCGCCACGTCGCGCTGGATGGTGGTGAACTCGAAGGACAGCGCCCGAAGCGGCCGGACCGCGCCGCGCAGCACCTCGTCCTCGAAACCCTCCACGTCGATCTTGACGAAGGCCGGCTCCCCGAACCGCGCCCTCAGCCCGTCCAGCGTCACCATCGGGACCGTCACGGAGGCGTCCCACACCTGGCCGTCCCAGCCCGGCGCGCCCGCCGCGGACCGGACGAAGTCGGCCGAGGCGGTGGTGACGGTCGGGTTGCGGCTGTTGACCTGCAGCGTCAGCGAGCCCTCGGCGGCGCCGGCGGCGGCGCGCAGGATCGTCACCTCCCGGTCGAGGCCGTGCAGCAGGCCGATGACGGCGGCCGGTCCGCGCTGCGGCTCGAGCGCGACCACCCGCGCGCCGAGGCGCCGGAAGCTGGAGACGCGGTCGCCCACATGGGCGCCGATGTCGAAGACGAGGTCGCCCGGGCGGACGAAGCGCGCATAGAGCGCGTCCATGGCGCGGTGATGGGCCCGGTCGAGATGATAGACCCGGACGGAACGCCACAGCCCGGCCCAGGCGCCGAACAGGCTCACGCCGCCTCGCGGGCGGGCTCGGCGGCGGCCACGGCCTCGAGCGCGCGGATCTCGGGCGGCGGCGCGATGTCCTCCGGGATGGACCCGACGCCCCGGGCGGCCAGCCACGCGCCGAAGCGCGGATCGGCGGTGAGCACCGCGAACGGGATGGCGAGCGGGAAGCCCGCCAGCAGCGGCAGGCCGAACAGCAGCGCCAGCGGCGCGTGCAGCGCCAGCATGACGATCACGGCCGAGCCGAACAGCGTCTGCGGCCACAGCCCGCGGACCGCGGAGCCCCAGGACAGCCGGTGCGCGTCGCGCTCCTGGCTGTTCCAGCCCACCGACTTGCCGAACAGGAGCCCGACCATGAACAGGCTCACCCGCAGGGTCGTCACGGCGCCGAGCAGGAAGGAGAAGACGAGCTCCGCGCCGACGCCCTGCAAGAAGCGGCCGGCGCCGCCATAGCGCGCAGCCGCGCCGGGCGTCAGCAGCACGTCGGCGCAGCCCGCCAGCTTGGGCGCCAGATACATGCCCAGGAAGGCCAGATAGACCGCGACGGCGGTCCCCGCCGGGTAGCCTGCGGCGAGGTCCGCCGTCTCCAGCGGCTTCACCGCCGCGAGCGCGAACATCAGCGTGAAGGCCGGAACGCCAAGGAACATCAGCATCGCCCAGGCGAGCTGGAAGCGGCTCATGACATGCAGCCCCGGCAGGCCGATCAGCCGGCCATACTGCATGTTGCCCTGGCACCAGCGCAGGTCGCGGCGGGTGAATTCCAGCACGGTGGGCGGATTCTCCTCCCAGCTGCCGCCTTCCACCGGGATGACGCGGACCTCGTAGCCGGCGCGGCGCATGAGCGCCGCCTCGACCTGGTCATGCGACAGGATGGCCCCGCCCAGGGGCGGGCCGCCGGGCAGCGTCGGGAGATCGCAATGGTCGATGAAGGGAGCGATGCGCACCAGCGCGTTGTGGCCCCAGAAGGGTCCGCAATCCCCGGCCCACCAGGCGGAGCCCATCGTGTAGGGCCGCATGCCCTGGCGCATGCCGAACTGGAACAGCCGGGCGAAGCCGCTGCGCGCCGGCAGCCCGACGACGAGGCTCTGCAGGATCCCCAGCCGCGAATAGGCCTGCATGATGCGCGCGAGCTTCACGATGCTCTCGCCCGACATCAGGCTGTCGGCGTCCAGCGGCAGCATGAAATCGAAGTCGCCGCCCCAGCGACGACAGAAGTCGCGCAGGTTGCCGGCCTTGTAGCCCTCGTTCGTCTCCCGGCGGCGGTAGTGCAGGCGGTGCGGCGTGTCGGACTGCGCCCGCCAGGCGGAAAAGTTCCGCTCCTCGGCGGCGGCCACGTCCGGCCGGTCGGTGTCGCTGAGCACGAAATAGGAGAACTGGGCGCCCTCCCCGGTCGCGTCGAGGCTGGCCTTCACGATGGCGAGCCGGCGGAAGGCGCGGGCCGGATCCTCGTTGCGCAGCGTCATCAGCACGGCCGTGGTCGCCCGCAAGGGCTCGTCCGCCTCGCCCACATAGGCGAAGGGCGACGTCTCGGCGAGGCCGTCGCGCCGGCCATGCAGCAGCCACAGGCCGATCACGGCGTTCCAGAATCCCAGCACGCTCCACGGCGCGGCCATGACGAAGCACAGCATCATCAGGACGTCCACGACCGTCCAGCCGCCCGCGCCGAGGACGCTCGCCAGCGCCAGGCCGAGCGCCCCGAAGGTGGCGAGGTTGAGAACGGCGACGATCTGGCGGCGCGCCGCCAGATCGCGGGTTGACTGCGAGCCCGTGGGAGTGGTCGATGACATGCGGTCCGTGAGGTGAGCGCGGCGGGATCGCCGAGCATCGCGCCCGGACGCAGTGGGAAGGAATGTCCGGCAGATGACGTCAAAGCCCGTCCGTCGACAAGGGGGTACGTCTGGTGACTTTTGACGCAGAGCCGTCAAAAGCTCGCGAGCCGCTTGCGACGGCGCTGTGGTGCGTCGCCCCCGGCCGGGCGGAACTGCGCACATCGCCGCTGTCCTCGCCGCAGGACCCCGCCGCGCTGGCGACGGTGCGGACCGTCTGGTCGGGCGTCAGCCGCGGCACCGAGCGGCTGGTCGCCGCCGGCAAGGTGCCGGTGGGCGAGCATGGCAGGATGCGCGCGCCCCTGCAGGAGGGCGAGTTCCCGTTCCCGGTGAAATACGGCTATTGCGCGGTGGGCGTGGTCGAGGACGGCCCGGAGGATCTCCTGGGCCGCGAGGTCTTCGCGCTGCATCCCCACCAGGACCGGTTCGTCGCGCCCGTCTCGATGCTGGCAGCCCTGCCCGACGGCGTCCCGGCGCGCCGGGCCATCCTGGCCGCCAACATGGAGACGGCGCTGAACGCGCTGTGGGATTCGGGCGCCGGGCCGGCCGACCGGATCGTCGTCGTCGGCGGCGGCCTCGTGGGCCTGCTGGTCGCCGCGCTGGCCGCGCGGCTGCCCGGCGCCGAGGTCACCGTCGTCGACGTCGAACCGGCCCGCGCCGAGGCGGCGCGGCTGCTCGGCGCCGGCTTCTCGCTCCCGCCGGACGCCCCCCGGGACGCCGACGTGGCGTTCCATGTCAGCGCCTCCCCCGCCGGCCTCGCGACCGCGCTCGCCTGCGCCGGGACCGAGGCCTCCGTCGTCGAGATGAGCTGGTACGGCGAAGGCGACGTGCCGGCGCCGCTCGGCGGGGCCTTCCACAGCCGCCGGCTGAAGCTTGTCTCCTCCCAGGTGGGCGCCGTGTCGCCGTCGCGGCGGCCGCGCTGGACCCACGCCCGCCGGCTCGCGGCGGCGCTCGGCCTCTTGCGGGACGAACGGCTTGACGCCCTGATCACCGAAGAGGTCGCTTTCGCCGATCTGCCCGCCGCGCTCGCGCGTATCCTGGCCCCGGGCGCGCCCGGCCTCGCCACCGCCATCCGCTACTGACCGGAGAAGTCCCGCATGTACGCCGTCGAGGTCCGTGATCACATCATGATCGCGCACAGCTTTCAGGGCGAGCTGTTCGGCCCCGCCCAGCGCCTCCACGGCGCGACCTTCGTCGTCGACGTCGCCTTCTTCCGCGAAAGCCTGACGCCGGAGAACGTCGTCGTCGACATCGGCCGAGCGCATGACGCGCTGAAGGCCGTGCTGGGTCCGCTCAACTACCGCAACCTCGACGAGGTCCCCGAGTTCGCCGGCCAGCAGACCACGACGGAGTTCCTGTCCCGCCACATCTTCGACCGCATGGCGCAGGCCTGCCGGGCGGGCGACCTCGGACCCGGATCGGACGGCATCGTCAAGATCCGCGTCCAGCTGCACGAATCCCATGTGGCGCGGGCCTGGTTCGAGGGGCCGGTCGCCCGTGCCTGAGGTCGTCTTCGCCATCCCGGGAGACATCCAGGCGCCGACCGGCGGCTACGCCTATGACCGTCGCATCCTGGAGCTGCTGCCCGGCGAGGGCGTGGACGTGCGCCATCTGGCGCTGCCCGGCTCCTTTCCGTGGGCGTCGGTGGCGGACCTCGCCGAGACGCAGGGCCTGCTGCAGGGCACGCCGGAGGACGCCGTGTTGCTGATCGACGGCCTCGCCTACGGGTCGATGACCGAGCTGGTGCTCAACAGCGTGTTCCGCCCCATCGTGGCGCTCGTCCACCATCCGCTGGCCATGGAGGCGGGCATGCCCGAGCGGCGCCGCCGCGCGCTTTTCAGCAGCGAACGCGCCGCCCTCGCCCGGGCGGCCGGCGTGATCGCCACGAGCCGGGCCACCGGCCGGCTCCTGGTCGAGGAGTACGGCGTCGCGCCCGCGGCGCTGACCATCGCCGAGCCGGGCGCCGACCCGGCGCCGCGCTCGACCGGCTCGGGATCGGCGACGCCCGTGCTGCTCAGCGTCGGCGCCGCGTCGCCCCGCAAGGCCTATGGCGTGCTGGTCGAGGCGCTCGCCGGCCTGCGGGACCGCCCCTGGAAGGCCCGCATCGTCGGCGCCCTGGACCGCGACCCTGAGGAAGCGGCGCGGGTGACGTCGCTGATCCAGAACGCAGGCCTGGCGGACCGCGTCGCGCTGGAAGGCGCGGCGACCGCCGCCGAGCTGGACGCCGCCTTCGCGGAGGCGGACCTCTTCGTCCATCCCGCCCTGTATGAGGGCTACGGCATGGCGCTCGCCGAAGCCCTCGCGCGCGGCCTGCCGATCGTGTCCACGACCGGCGGAGCGGCGGCCGACACGGTTCCGGACGGGGCGGGCCTCAAGGTCGCGCCCGGCGACGTCGCCGCCCTGCGCGGGGCCCTCGCGGCCCTGCTGGACGACCCCGCCCGCCGCAGCGGCTGCGCCGACGCCTCCTGGGCGGCCGGCCAGTCCCTGCCGCGCTGGCGGGACGCCGCCGCCGCGGTCGCGGGCGCGCTGCGCCGCGCCGCGCTCACGCACGCCGGGAGACGCGCCTCATGAGCGGCTTCAGCCCGTCCTGGCTCGCCTTGCGCGAGCCGGCCGACCACGACGCCCGCGACCCGGAGCTCGAGGACCTCGTCGCGGGCCGCCTCGGCGAGCGCGACAACGCCATGGTGCTGGACCTCGGCTGCGGCTCGGGGTCGAACCTGCGGGCGCTCGCGCCGGCGCTGCCCGACCACCAGTTCTGGCGCCTCGTCGACCACGACGCCGCGCTGCTGGAAGCGGCCCGCGACCGGCTGGAGAGCTGGGCCGACGCCTCCGAGCGCAAGTCCGGCGGCGATCTGCACCTGCAGAAGGGCGAGAAGCACATCCGGGTCGCCTTCGAGCAGGCCGACCTGAGGTCCGGCGTCGCCGCGCTGCTGTCGCCGACCCCGGACCTCGTCACCGCCGCCGCGCTATTCGACCTCGTCTCGGCGTCCTGGATGGACGGCTTCGCCCGCGATCTGGCCGCCTGCGGCGCGCCGCTCTACGCCGTGCTGACCTATGACGGACGGGAGATCTGGCGCCCTGAGCACCCTCTGGACGAGCGGATCCTGGCCGCCTTCCATCGGCACCAGGGGCGCGACAAGGGATTCGGGCCGGCCGCCGGCCCGGGTTCCGTCGCGGCCCTCGCGGCCGCGTTCGGGCGGGTCGGCTACGCCGTCGCGACGGCCGACAGCGCCTGGGTGCTGGGTCCGCAGCAGTCCGAGCTGATCCGCGAGCTCGCGGCCGGGATCGCCCAGGCGGCGGTCGAGACGGGCGACGTGACGCCCGGGGAGGCGCAGGGCTGGGCGCAGGCGCGGGCGGGCGCGAGCCGCGTGCTCGTCGGGCACGAGGACCTCTTCGCCACGCCCCCGCGCTGACGCGCCGCGCTCAGGCGCTGGGCAACATCCGCCGCAGCACGCCGTCGCGCTTGATCAGGGCGTGATACAGCGCTCCGGCGATGTGCAGCGCCACCAGCCCGGTCAGCGCGAAGCCGAGGACCTGGTGGATGGACAGGATGCGCTTGGTCGCCTCTTCGCTCCCCGTGACCGTAATGGGGATGGGGATCGTCCAGAACAGGTTCACGGGCGCGCAGCACATGGACACGCCCGCATAGCCCAGGATCGGCATGACGAAGACGATCGCGTACATGACCCGGTGCGTCCAAAGCGAGACCACGCGCTCGACGGGCGTCAGCCCCGATTCGGGCGGCGGCGCGCCCCGGAGCAGGCGGTAGGCGAGCCGCACGGCCACGATCGCGAAGGCGATCATGCCGACCGACTTGTGCACCTCGTAGAGAGCGTTGGTCAGCGCTCCCTCGCCCAGATTGGTCATCGCCACCGCGACCGGGACGAGGATGAAGACGCACAGCGCCGTCAGCCAGTGCAGCCACCGGGCGGGCGTGGAATAGCCGGCCTCGCGCGCGCTCGTCGTCATGGTCCGCCCTCCCCCGCGACGGACCGCGGCGCGGCCAGGTCGCAATCGAACAGCACGTCGCCATCGGCGAACAGGTGCACCCGGGCCGGCGGGCGCAGCGCCCGCGTCAGGTCCGGCTCCGGCCTGAGCTCCAGCCCCGCGCGCCCCGACCCGATGATGAGCGGCGCCACGAGCAGATGCAGCCGGTCGACGCACCCGGCGTCGATGAAGTGCGAGATGGTGCGCGCTCCGCCCTCGATCAGCATCCGGCCCAGCCCGCGGCTGAACAGCGCATCCACGATCCGGCGGGGCGGGATCGGACCGTCGCAGGGGATCACGATTTCTTCAGCGCCCGGCGGCGTGGGCCCGGCGCGGCGGCGGACCAGGAGGCGCCGGGGGCCGTCCTGACCCATGCAGCGCATGCCCGCCGGCAGGCGGCCATCCGGATCGATCACCACGCGGGCGGGGCTGGCGCCGGCGCAACGGCGCACGGTCAACTGGGGGTCGTCCGCCAACACCGTCCCAACGCCCACCACCACGGCGTCCACGTGCGCCCGGATGCGGTGCAGGTGGTCCAGCGCGTCCCGCCCGTTGATGTAGCGGGATTCCCCCGACACCGTCGCGATCCGCCCATCGAGCGACTGGCCGAGTTGCGCGATCACGAAGGCGCGCCCTCGAGGGGCGTTCCGGAGCGGGCCGAGAAGCGCGTCCCGCTCGTTCTCCTGACCGTGATCTTCGTCCGGGTTGATTTTCCTGAAGGATGCGTGTGAATCGGCGTCAGGCATCGACGGTGTCACCTCGGGCCGATTGCGCCCGGGGCGCAACCGCTTGAAAGCTCGGACGCGAAGCCTAACCTATGGCTTGAACGCGTCTAGGACGAGACGGTTCGGAAAGGTTCGCGGAAGAGTCATGCATAGCCGGACCGACGTCGAATCGCTTTTCGGCGATCCAGTAAACGCCAGCGTTGAACGGGCCATTTCGGAGTTCCGCGCCGGACGCCCCATCGTCATCGTCGACGGGCACCAGGCCCTGGTCGCCACGGGCGTCGAAGCGCTCGAGCCCGCCCTCGCCTCCGCGCTGGGACGGCTCGGCCCGGCGCATCTCGTGCTGCCGCCCGCCCGCCTGCGCCGGCTCGGCGTGGAGCGCGCCGCGCCCGGCATGATCGCGCTGCCGGCCGTGGACCTCGCGCGGGTCGAGACGCTGGCGCTCAAGATCGACGCCCGCATCGATGCGCCGGTCGGCCCCGCCGGCCCCCTCGACGTCGTGGCGCTGGAGCTCGCCTCGCTGGCGCTCCTGCTGCCGGCGGTGATCGCCGTGCCGCTGAACGCCGAGGGCGCGCCCGCCGGACTGCTCAGCGTCGAAGCCGAGGCGGTGCGCTGCTACCGCCGGGGCCTCGCCCGCACCATCAAGATCGTCAGCCGCGCCCCGGTGCCGCTGGACGGGGCTCCGGAGACCGAGTTCGTGGTCTTCCGCGGCGGCGAGGGCCTGCGCGACCAGGTCGCGATCATCGTCGGGACGCCCGACTTCACGAAGCCCGTTCCGGTCCGGCTGCATTCGGCCTGCCTCACCGGCGACCTGTTCGGAAGCCTGAAATGCGACTGCGGCGACCAACTGCGCGGGACGGTGCGCTTCATGGCCGAGAACGGCGGAGGCGTGCTGCTCTATCTGGACCAGGAAGGCCGCGGCAACGGCATCGCCAACAAGATGCGCGCCTATCAGCTGCAGAGCCAGGGCTGGGACACCTATGACGCCGACGAGGTGCTGGGCTTCGGCTTCGACCAGCGCCGCTTCGACTTCGCGGCCGAGATGCTGAAGCAGCTCGGCGTCGCGCAGGTCGCCGTCTACACCAACAACCCCCTGAAGATCGCGGCCCTGCAGCGAGCAGGCCTCGACGTCGTGGAGGACCGCCGCGCCTATGGCCGGCAGACGGCCGAGAACGTCCTCTATCTCGCGTCGAAGCGCGACCGCGCCGGGCACTATATCGATTTCGACGACCTCGCCGCGCATCTGCCCATCCAGGACTGACGTGGCGCCCGCCGCCCGATGGCCGCTCGGCCCGGTGCTGCTGATCGTGGCGGCCGCCTGGACGACGCTGTCCTGGCCCTGGCTGTCGGGCCGGGTCGCCATTCCGTGGGACGCGAAGGCCCACTTCCAGGCGCAGCTCTCGTTCCTGGCGGCCAGCCTGCACCGGGGCGAGGCGCCGTTCTGGAACCCCTATGTCTTCGCGGGCTCGCCGCAGATCGCCGACCCGCAGTCGCTGATTTTCTCGCCCCCGCATCTGCTGCTCGCGCTGTTCGATCCGGCGCCGAGCCTGCGCGCGGCCGACGCGCTGGCGCTGGGCATGCTGGCCTTCGGCGCGCTCGGCGTCGTGCTGATCTTCCGCGACCGCGGCTGGCGCCAGGGCGGCGCGGTGACGGCGGCCATCGCCTTCGCGTTCGGCGCGTCGGCGGCCTGGCGGATCCAGCATACGGGCCAGATCCTCAGCCTCTCCTACCTGCCCGTGGCGTGGTGGCTGCTCGACCGGGCGCTGGCGCGCCGAAGCGCGGGCTATGGCTTCTCGGCCGGACTCGTGGCCGGCATGATGGTGCTCGGCCGCGACCAGGTCGCCTGGCTCGGCGTCTGGCTTTTGGTCGGCGTCGTGGCCTGGTTCTGGGCCGCCTCCGGCGACGTCCGCGCGGCGGTCCGGTCCAGCCTCGCCCCGCTCGGCGCGGGCGTGGCGGGCGGCGTCATGGCCGCGGGGCTGCCGCTGCTGATGACGGTCCTCCTGGCGGGCGACTCCAATCGACCGGCCATCGACTACGAGGGAGCGGCCAAGGGCTCCCTCCACCCCGCCTCGCTGCTCACCGCCTTCGCGGCGAACCTCTTCGGCACGGACGGCCCTCTCGCCGATTTCTGGGGGCCGCCCAGCCCGGCCTGGGGCCCGGTGGATCTCTATCTGGCGCGCAACATGGGCGACGTCTATCTGGGCGCGATCCCGCTTCTGGCGCTGCTGGCGCTCGGCGTCGCCCGGGGCGCCTTCGCCGCGCGCGAGATCCGCTTCGCCGTGGCGGCGTTCGGCGTCCTGCTCGTCTACGCGCTGGGGCGCTACACGCCGGGCTTCGCGCTGCTCTACCATCTGCCGGGCTCGAACCTGTTCCGGCGGCCGGCGGACGCGACCTTCACGCTCGGCGCCGTGGCCGCGGTGCTGGCGGGCTACGGCGTGCATCGGCTCCTCGCCGGAACGCTGCGCCCCGCGACCCCGGGCCGCCTCGCCGCGGGCGCCGGCCTCGTCGCTGCGGGCTTCCTGCTCTGCGGGGCGGTCGCCATGGCCAAGGATCGCCTCGCGGCCGCCGCGGGGCCTCTGGCGCTCGGCCTCGCGCTCACGGCGGCCTCGGCGGCGGCGCTCTGGGCCGCTTCGCGGCTCTCGCCCGCCAGGCCCGTCGCGGCCGCAGCGCTGCTGGCCGCGACCCTGACGGCCGACCTAGCCCTCAGCAACGGGCCGAACGAATCCACCGCCCTCCCGCCTGAGACCTACGACGTGCTGCGGCCCGACAGCCGCAACCCCACCATCGCGCTGCTCAAGGCGAAGCTCGCCGAAGGCGCCGCGCCGGACCGGCGCGACAGGATCGAGTTCGCCGGGGTCGATTTCCAC
Organism: Alsobacter sp. SYSU BS001988; assembly: GCF_054796215.1. Classification (NCBI taxonomy): domain Bacteria; kingdom Pseudomonadati; phylum Pseudomonadota; class Alphaproteobacteria; order Hyphomicrobiales; family Alsobacteraceae; genus Alsobacter; species Alsobacter sp. SYSU BS001988. Next base: position 249,200 of record NZ_JBTAMK010000005.1, read on the forward strand.
TGGCCCAACGCCAGCATGACGCACGGGCTCGACAACACGCTCGGCTACAATCCCATCCGCCTGGACCACTACAGCCGCGCCACCGGGGCGCAGGACCACGTCGCCCTGCCCAGCCAGCGCGGCTTCGCCCCGCTGGCGCCGTCCTACCGCTCGCTGCTCGTCGACATGCTGGGCTTGCGCTTCATCGTCACGCGCGGGGACGTGGCCGAGATCGATCCCACCCTGAAGCCGGGCGACCTGATCGAGATCGCCCGCACGCCGGACGGCCGGATCTACGAGAATCCGCGCGCCCTCCCCCGCGTGCTCTTCGCCACGCAGGCGAGGCAGGCCGACTTCGAGGCGCTGCTGCGGACCGGCGCCTGGCCGGCGGATTTCGACCCGGCCCGCATGGTGCTGCTGGACGGGCCGGCCCCGCCGCCCGGGCCTGACGCCGTCGAGCCGGGCTCCGTCTCGCTGCGGCGCTACGCCAACACGCAGGTCACGGCCGCAGCCTCCTCCCCGACGGGCGGCTATGTGGTGCTGAACGACAGCTGGCACCCCTGGTGGTACGCAGAGGTGGACGGAAAGCCCGCCCCGCTGCTGCGCGCCAACGTCATCTTCCGGGCCGTCCCGGTCGGGCCCGGCGCGCACGAGGTTCGTTTCGTCTTTCGCCCGTTCCAGGGCGCCTGGGACGAGCTGAGGGGCCGCATGGGCTGGCGCTGAGCCGCCTCGTCAGCCCTTGTCGCGCATGACGCGGGCCTTCTCGCGGTCCCAGTCGCGCTTCTTCTCGGTCTCGCGCTTGTCGGCGACGTTCTTGCCCTTGGCGAGGGCGAGCTCGACCTTGGCGCGGCCTTTCTCGTTGAAATAGATCTTCAGCGGCACCAGCGTCATGCCCTCGCGCTGCACGGCGGCGGTCAGGCGGTTCACCTGGCGCTTGTGGAGCAGGAGCTTGCGCGGACGCTTGGGCGTGTGGTTGAAGCGGTTCGCCTCCAGGTATTCCGGGATATAGGCGTTGACCAGCCAGATCTCGCCGTTCTTCTCTCCCGCATAGCTTTCGCCGATGGTCGCCTTGCCGCCGCGCAGCGACTTGACCTCCGTGCCGGTCAGCATGATGCCGGCCTCGAAGGTCTCGCCGATATGGTAGTTGAAGCGCGCCTTGCGGTTGTCGGCTGCGATCTTGAACTCGGTCGCGTCCTTCGATTTGGACATGGTTTCCTGTCGTTTCTCAGCCGTTCAGCAGCCCGGCATGGGTCAGGGCGGAACGGATGGCGGCGCGCGTCGGCTCGCTCACCGGCACCATCGGCAGCCTGACCTCGTCGAACATGCGGCCCAGCGCCGAGAGCGCATATTTGGGACCCGACGGGTTCGTTTCAAGGAAGAGCGCGGTGTGCAGCGGCATCAGCCGGTCCTGGATCGTCAGGGCCGTGGCGTAGTCGCCCGCCAGGCACGCCTTCTGGAAATCCGAGCACAGCTTGGGCGCCACGTTCGACGTCACCGAGATGCAGCCATGGCCGCCCTGCGCCATGAAGCCCAGCGCCGTGCCGTCCTCGCCCGAGAGCTGCACGAAATCGGGGCCCATCGCCTGCCGCTGCAGGCTCACGCGGTCGATCTTGGCGGTCGCGTCCTTCACGCCGCAGATGTTCTTGAGCTCGTAGAGCCGCTTCATCGTGTCGACCGACATGTCGATCACCGAGCGCGGCGGAATGTTGTAGATGATGATCGGGATGCCGATGGCGTCGTTGATCGCCTTGAAATGCTGGTAGAGCCCTTCCTGGCCGGGCTTGTTGTAGTAGGGGGTCACCACCAGCACGGCGTCGGCGCCGGCCGTCTCGGCGTGGCGGGCGAGCTCGATCGCCTCCTGGGTGTTGTTGGAGCCGGCCCCGGCGATGACCGGCACGCGGCCGCGGGCCTGGGCGATGCACCACTCCACCACCTGCCGGTGCTCCTGGTGCGACAAGGTCGGGCTCTCGCCCGTGGTGCCCACCGGAACGAGCCCGTGCGTGCCGTTCTCGATCTGCCAGTCGACATGGGCGCGGAACGCCGCCTCGTCCAGCTTGCCGTCGCGGAAAGGCGTGACCAGAGCCGTGTAGGACCCCTGGAACAAGCGGCTCTTGGTCATTCGGGCGTTTCCCTGTTTCGTCCGCTCTTGCGGCGCCGGACATGCTTCGCACGCTCCGGCTTCCAAACCCTTGCGCGGCGAGATCTGCGCAGGCCCACACATAACCGCAAGCCGCGCCCCGGAAAAGAGAAAGAGCGCAATCCGGCCCCGCCGGCGGGGGTTCGCAGGCGAACCGCAGGCCCGCGGCTTCGCTCCGCCGCCTTCTGGCCATGGTGGTGCGTCACAGCATGCGCATCGTTGATGAGCCTCTTCGGTTCCGCGGGTCCTTCACAGACCGACGGACTTGGTTCACCATTCGCTAACGAGACCGGCCCAGAGTGGGGCGGGGGCATGCTTTTGCAGGTGATGCGATGGCCCGATCTCGGACTGCGCGGCTGACGGCCGCCCTGTTCGCCTGTGCGGTGATACCCGCATCGAGCGTTTCGACCCGATCGGCGGACGACTCCATCCTGATGATGGCTTCTGCGGACGGCGGAGCTACGGACATTTCCGCAGTCGTTCACCCGCTCGCCAGCGTGCTGGCCTCGATCGGCTCCAGCCCGTCGGCGCTCATGACGGTCGGCCCTGAAAAGACGCCCGCGCCCGAGACGCCCGCTTCCACCGATGCGGCCGTCCCTGCCGTAACGGTTCCGGCCTCCTCCGGTTCCAGCGCCGCCGAGCCGGCCTCCGCCGCCGCCCCGGACGCCGCGCCCGACATGCGGCGTGACGCCGGGCCGGCGCCCGCCACGCCCTCCTCCGCGTCCTCGACTGGACCGGCCGCGCCCGCGCTGGCCGAGCCGCCCAGGCCCGCCGTGGACCTCGCGGCGCTGAAGGGCGCCGTCGATCTTTACCGCAAGGGCGACCTCGCCGCGGCCGACGCCGCCGCCTCCGCCATCCCGGACGCGACGTCGCGGCGCCTGCTGGAATGGGTCGCCATCCGCTACATGGCCCGCGACCTGGGCTTCGCCCGCATCGACGCCTTCATCCGCGCCAACCCGGATTGGCCGACCCAGAAGCTGATGCGTCGCCGCGCCGAGGAGGCGCTCGTCGCGGAGCGCCAGAAGGCCAAGGTCGTGCGCGCCTTCTTCAAGGGACAGGCGCCCCTGACGGCCGGGGGCAAGATCGCGCTCGCCCGCGCCCTGATCGAGGAGGACAAGGGCGCGGAAGCGGCCGCGCTGGTGCGCTCCGCCTGGCGCAACGACAATTTCGGCCAGGAGATGGAGAGCCGGTTCCTGGAGACCTTCCCGGAATTGCTGGAGGCCGCCGACCACCGGGCCCGGATGGAGACGCTGCTCTTCGCCGAGGACTGGGCCGGCGCGCTGCGGGTCGCCAACAAGGCGGGCGGCGACGCCGTGAAGCTCGCCAAGGCGCGCGCCGCGGTGGGCCGCAGCGCCTCCAACGCCGCGCAGGCCCTGGAGGAGGTTCCCAAGGAGCTGCGCAAGGATCCCGCCTATCTGTTCGCGAGGGCTCAATTCCTGCGCCGGCAGGAGAAGTTCGTCGACGCCGGCAAGGCGCTCACGGCGACGCCGCGCGATGCGGTCCGACCCGACACCGCCGACGAGTGGTGGACCGAGCGGCGCCTCGTGGCTCGCAAGCTCCTCGACCTCGGCGAGCAGAAGCTCGCCTATGAGGTCGCCAGCGGCATGCCGGCGGACGCTCCGGCCAAGACCCGCACGGACGCCGAGTTCCACGCCGGCTGGATCGCCCTGCGTTTCCTCAACCAGCCGCTCGTGGCCGAGAAGCACTTCGCCGACATCGCCAAGGCCGCCTCGACCCCGATGACGACGGCCCGCGCCGAATACTGGCTCGGCCGCGCCGCGGAGGCCGCCGGCCAGCCCGCCGAGGAGCACTACCGCAAGGCCGCCCAGCACGGCATCACCTATTACGGGCAGCTCGCCCGCGCCCGGCTGGACTGGCGCGACCTTCCGGTGCGCCGCGTGCTGCGGGGCGAACTCACCCTGCCCGACTCGGTCGGCGCCCTGCGGGCCGTCCGCATGCTGTACGAGGCCGACGCCCGCGACGTCGCCCAGCCGCTGATGGCGGACCTCGCCAACACGCTCGAGGATCCGGGCGAGCTGGACGCGCTGGCCCGGATCCCGGCCGAGAAGGGCGACGCCCGCGGGCTCCTGATCGTCGGCAAGGCCGCCACCCAGCGCGGCTTCCCGCTCGACGAGCACGCCTTCCCGACCATCGGCGTGCCGGAGTTGAACCTCGCCGCCAACGCCATCGAAAAGCCGCTCGTCTTCGCCATCGCCCGGCAGGAGAGCGCCTTCGACCCGAAGGTGGTGTCCTCGGCCGGCGCCCGGGGCCTCATGCAGCTCATGCCGGCGACGGCGCGCCAGACCGCCCAGCGCACCGGGGTGGGCTACGACGCCGACAAGCTCACCGCCGACCCAGGCTACAACGCCCGCCTCGGCGCGGCGCATCTGGGCGACCTCGTCGGCGACTGGAAGGGCTCCTACGTCCTGACGATCGCCTCCTACAACGCCGGCGGCGGCAATGTCCGCAAGTGGATCGACGCCTATGGCGACCCCCGGTCGTCGGCCATCGACCCCGTCGACTGGGTCGAGCGCATTCCGTTCACCGAGACCCGCAACTACGTCCAGCGCGTCATGGAGAACCTGCAGGTCTATCGCTGCCGGCTCACCGAACGCTCGACGCTGCTGATCGGGGACGACTTCAAGCGCGGCGTGAACCGCTGATCCCCTCGCCTCTCGACAGGCGCGTCTCCCCTCCGCAGGATGCGGGGCGATTCCGGGGAGACGCCGCCACATGGCAGAGAGCAACGCCGAGGGGTTCGAAAGCGTCTTCACCAGCGCCCAGGACGGGCTGAGGCTGCACGCCCGCGACTATGGCGACCGCGCCGGCGCGCGCCTGCCGGTGGTCTGCCTGCCGGGCCTGACCCGCAACGCGATCGACTTCCACGACCTCGCCCTGGCCCTCTCCCGGCATCGGCGCCGACCCCGGCGCGTGGTCGTCCTCGACTATCGCGGGCGCGGCCTCTCCGACTGGGATCCCGAGTGGAAGAACTACGACGTGAAGGTGGAGACAGGCGACGTGCTGGCCCAACTCGCCGCGCTCGGCGTGGAGGGCGCCGTCGCGGTCGGCACGTCGCGCGGCGGGCTGATCGCCATGGCGATCGCGGCCGCCCGGCCCGGCCTCCTGCGCGGCGTCGTGATGAACGACATCGGGCCGGTGATCGAGGCCAAGGGCCTGATCCGCATCCGCTCCTATGTGGGAAAGCTGCCGACCCCGCGCACCATGGACGAGGCCGCGGATCTGCTGAAGCGCATCTCCGACGCGCGCTTCCCGGCGCTCTCCGACGAGGACTGGCGCGTGCTCGCGGCGGGCTCCTTCGTGGAGGACCAGGGCGTCCTGCGCCCGAGCTATGACCCGGCGCTGATGAAGCCGCTCGCCGGCCTGGACCTGGAGGCCCCCCTGCCGACGCTCTGGCCGCTGTTCGGAGCCCTCGAGCGGCTGCCGCTGCTGGCCGTCCGGGGCGAGCGGTCGGACCTGCTCTCGCCCGAGACGCTGGACGCCATGGAGGCCGCTCATCCCGGGATGGCGCGCTGGATCGTGCCGGGCCAGGGGCATGCGCCGCTCCTGCGCGACGCGCCCACCATGGCCCGCATCGCCGCCTTCGTGGCGGCCGTCGAGGACGGCGAGGCCGTCGCGGGCTGACGGTCTCGCGGTTGCGGCGACCCGCCAGACGAAAAACCCCGGCGCTTTCGCGCCGGGGTCGAAACGTCCTCGCCGGAGCGGGAGATCAGAAGTCGCGCTGGATCTTCAGGCGGCCGATGAAGGCCGAGTCCTGGCTGTAGAGCCGGGCGCCGGGATCGGTCGAGACGGCGGTGAAGATCGGCCCGTTGTTGGACTTGATCCGCACATAGTCGACCTCCGCGCCGATGTCGAAGTCCTTGACCGGCGACCAGGTCACGTTGGTGCCCACCGTCCAGTAGTCGAAATCGCGCAGCGGGTTGCCGAAGGTCGCGCCGCCGGCGGCCAGGAAGGCGCCGCCGGGAACGTCGGACTTGATGTAGGACGCGAACAGCGCCTGGCGGATGGTGGGCGTCCAGTAGTGCAGGCCGGCGGCGGTGAGGCCCCAGGCGGTCGTCAGGTCGAGCTTCCCGTTGAACGGGCTCGTGGCGTAGAAGGTGGCGTCCGGAAGGGCGAGGTTGCCGAGGCCGCCGATGCCCGAGCCGAAGGAGGTCGCGATCCCGAAGGGGTTGGAGGCGATGTAGCTGGCCGCGCCCTTGGTGTAGGTGCCCTGGAAGGTCAGCTGGTCGCCGGCCGCGAAGGGCAGGTTGAAGGTCACGCCGGCGTTGAAGGCGAAGCCGTATTTGCTGTCCGGCGAGAGGCCGTTGTTGGTGGCGAGCGAGCCGACCTGGCCGACGCGGACGCGGTGCAGCGCGCCCGACACCTGCGCGCTCCCCCAGCCCTGCTCGACGCGCAGATTGGCCACGACGTCCGGCGTGGTGTCGCCCGTATAGGCGTAGAACGGGTTGGCCCCGCCGACGAGGTCATAGATCGACTGCCGGCGCTCGACATGCTCTTCCATCGACAGCGTGGCCGAGAAGCCCCCGCCGAAGGACGCCGTATAGGCCAGGAGGTTGGTGTTCAGCGCCGAGCCGGCCGTGGTGCCCACATATTCGAGGTCGCCGGCGTAGAAGTCGAAGAAGGACTCGGTGCGGCCGGCCGTGAGGCCGCCGAACTGGATGTAGGCGCGGTCGAGCGCAACTTCGGTCTGCGCCTGGCCGGCGTAGTCCACGCCCGTGCCCGTATAGGCGACGCCCTGGCGGGCCGACGAGCCGGAATAGATCTGGCCGATGCGGCGGGACACGTCATAGCGCACATAGGCGCGCAGCATGCCGTATTCGGTGGCGGTGCGCGCGTCGATATAGATGCGGCCGGTGGTGCGCGAGCCGGTCGTCGCGTCGTTGCGGGCGAAAGGCTGGCCGTACTGGTACTCGTAACGGGCGCGGCCGCCGATCTTGATGCAGGTGTCCGTGCCGGGGATGTAGAAGTAGCCCTCGCCCATCGTCGAGCAGACCCGGACATACTCGACCGGCGCCGCCTTGCGGGACGGGAGGTCCGCCGCACCCGCCGCAGTGGTCACGAAAGCCGCCGCCGAGGCGAGCAGGAGGGTGGAAACGCGCATCGATCAGTCCCCTTTGGCGCAAACGGCCTTCAAATCTCGATGGGACCGAGCATGTCGTTCGCACCCGCAGCATACAACCTACGATTGCGTTCCAGAGGCCTAACGCGGATTGGTTCCGCCATGGGTGTGACGGGGCGGCAACAATCGTCGAAGGCGAAAAGGCGAGAGGCGCCAAAGGATTGCGCGACGTGCCTAACGATTGGGCGCGGCGCCGCCGGGACGTCGCCGGACGCGCGGGCGACGCCGAATCAAAAAAGCCCCGGCGCAGGGCGCCGGGGCTTCTCTGGAGAGAGGCAGGATCAGAAGTCGCGCTGGAAGCGCAGGCGCGAGATGATCGCGTCGTCAGACTTCACGAGCACCCGCGGGGAGTTCGAGAGGCCGGAGAAGACGCCGCCCTTCGAGCCCTCGACGCGGAGGTAGTCGACTTCGGCCGCGATCACGAAGTCCTTGACCGGCGACCAGGCGACGTTGCCGCCGACCGTCCAGTAGGTGAAATCGCGAACGCTGTTGGTGCCGATCGCGCCGCCGGCGGCCGTGAACGTCGCGCCGCCCACGTCGACCTTGGCGTAGCTGCCGAACACCGAGGTGCTGACCGTGGGCGTCCAGTTGTGGATCGCCGCGGCGGTCACGCCCCAGGCCGTCACGAGGTCGAGCTTGCCCGTTCCGCCATTGGCGGTCGAGAAGGCGTCCGGCAGGCCGAAGCCGATGGCGCCGACGCCCGTGGAGATGCCGTTGCCGGTGACGCGGCTCGGATTGCCCTTGGTGTAGGTGCCCTGCAACCAGAGCTGATCGCCAGCGGCGAAGGGCAGGTTGAACTGCACGCCGCCATTGACGGCGAAGCCGTAATCCGCGCTCGGAGCGAAGCCGCCGATGGCCGCCGTCGTGTTCACGACGCGGACCTGATGGATGGCGCCGGACAGCTGCGCAGCGCCCCAGCCCTGCTCGACGCGGAGATTGGCGACGACGTCGGGAGCGCCCGCGCCGGCGTATTTGCCGATGGACGGGCCGGTGACGACCGTCACGCCGCTGCGGCTCTCGATCGGATCCTCGAGCGCGATCGTGGCCGAGAAGCCCTTTCCGAAGCTGGCCGAATAGGCGAGCATGTTGTGGGCGGAGCCGTCGCCGGCCGTCGTGCCGATCACTTCCAGGTCGCCGGCGTAGAAGTCGAAGAACGACTGCGTGCGACCGGCGGTCAGGCCGCCGAACTGGACGTAGGCGCGGTCGAGCTCGATCGAAGTGGAGGTGCTGGGCACCGCAGAGCCCACGATCGCGGTGCCGTTGCCGGTGCCGCTGGCGAGAGCGCCGTTGCCGCGGCCGAGCTGGAGCCGCACATAGGCGCGCAGGAGGCCGTACTCGGTGGCGTTGCGGACGTCGGCCTGGATGCGGCCGAGCGACTTCATGCCGGTGACGTTGTCACCGCGGGTGAAGGGCTGGCCATAGCCGTAGTCGAAACGCGCGCGGCCGCCGATGCGGATGCAGGTGTCGGTGCCAGGAATATAGAAAAAGCCTGCGCCCTGGGCCGAGCACACGCGAACGTATTCCACGGGAGCGGACTTCTTGGACGGGAGGTCCGCCGCATAGGCGGAACCGGTGGCGAGAACGGCCGCCGACCCGAGCAGGAGGTTAGAAAAGCGCATTTGAATCAGTCCCCTTTTTGGCTATCGCCTGGAGCGACACTGCGCGCGGGGATGTCGGATCGCAATTATTAATTTGATAAATGCTAGTCACTGCCTTGATTGGATCGTCAGTGTTGCAGCTTGGGCACACCGCCTGCGAGGGCCCTTCGGGACCCTCAAAACGCAAAAAGGCCCCGGGGACTCCGGGGCCTTTCCGCGATGCGAGAGAGATCAGAAGTCGCGCTGGATGCGGATGCGCGAGATGATCTGATCGTCCTTGTTGACCAGCTTGCCGGTCGGATCGCTCTTGAACTGGCTCACCGTGTAGCTGCCGCTGGCGCGGACATACTCCACCTCGACGCCGATATCGAGATCCTTGACCGGCGACCAGATCAGGTTGGTGCCGATGGCGTAGTAGTTCCAATCCCGGAAGGTGTTGCCGTTCACGTTGGCGGCGATCCCGGGAGCGTACTTGGAGCCGGCGTTGCTGGCGGCGTTGCTGAAGTCCGTCTTCACGTAGGACGCGAAGAGACCCTGGCGAACCGTCGGAGCCCAGTAGTGCAGCATGGCGGCTGTGAGGCCCCACTGCGTGGTGAGCTCGAGGTTGCCGGCGCCGCCATTGGCGACCACGACGGCGTCGGGAGCCGAGCCGCCGAAGGCGCCGACGCCCCAGAGCGCCTTGCCGAAGCCGAAGCCGTTCGACGTCACATAGGTCGTGGCGCCCTTGGAGTAGGTGCCCTGCAGGTAGAGGGCGTCGCCAGCGGCCAGCATCGGAAGGTTGATCTTCACGCCAGCGTTGACTGCGAAGCCGTACTCGGTGCTGGGAGCGAAGCCGCCCACCGCGGCCGGACCGGCCATGCGGATCTGGTGCAGCGCGCCCGACAGCTGGGCGGAGCCCCAGCCCTGGGTCACGTTGAGCGCCGCGACGACGTCGGGAGCGCTGTTGCCCGAATAGCCCGCATAGCCGAAGCCGCCGGCCGGAGCGCCGAAGCCGCCCGCCGTCAGGTCGCTGATGGCCTGGCGACGCTCGACGCCGTCCTCGATGGACAGGGTGGCCGAGAAGCCGCCGCCGAAGGAAGCGGTGTAGGACAGGAGGTTTGTCGGGCCGAGCGAGGAGCCGGCCGTGATGCCGCTGAACTCGAGGTCGCCGGCGTAGAACTCGAAGGCCGACTGGGTGCGGCCGGCGGTGAGGCCGCCGAACTGGATGAAGGCGCGATCGAGGTAGACGCCCGTCTGCGCGGACGTGAAGTCCGTCGAGGTGCCGGCGAAGCCCTGGCCGATGCGGTTCGTCGTGCCGGACGAGAGCGTGCCGATGCGGCGATGCAGCTCATAGCGCACATAGGCGCGCAGCAGGCCGTACTCGGTCGCGGTGCGGGCGTCGACGAACATGCGGCCGACGGCGCGCGAGCCCGTCAGGTTGTTGGCGCGCTCGTAGGGCTGGTTGTACTGGTATTCGAACCGGGCGCGGCCGCCGACGCGGATGCAGGTGTCAGTGCCCGGGATGTAGAAGAAGCCGGCTCCGAAGGTCGAGCAAACGCGAACGTACTCGACGGGAGCCGCCTTCTTGCTGGGGAGGTCGGCCGCCTGGGCCGCGACCCCGGTCGCCAGCAGCGCCGCCGACGAGAAGAGGACGGAGGAAAACTTCATTATGTGCTCCTGAAAATGCCCCGCCGGAGTCAGCCCCTCAGCGGCATTCCTTCACGTCGTCACGTTGTCGGATGACGGCCCAGGACACAATAAAATCAGTCCCTAAATTGGCCTTTATCAATCATCGCCATGAGGCGTGTGCTTAAAAAGTAACAATTCGCACAACCTTAAACGGCAAGTCGGGTTGAGGACGCGCAACGCGGGTTGCGTTTCTGGCGACCGAAGCCTCGATCCCGCCGCCGACTCAGAAATCGTGCTGCAGCCGGATGCGGCCCATCCACGCCGAGCGTCCGGACCGCGCCGGAGCGCCCGGGCCCGCCAGGGGCTGCGCGACCACGATCGCCTGGCGCAGGATCTCCGCCGCCATTTGGCAGTTCCTGAGCGGCGTCCAGACCACGTTGGCGCCCACCGCCCCGATCCGCGCCGAGCCGTAGGGAGCCGGCGCGTCCTGCCCGGCCCTGACGGCGAACGCCGCCACGCGCAAGGTCGGCGACCAGTCGTGGATCAGGCTGACGCCGGCGCTCCAGGCCCGGGTCGAGGCCGCGCCCGCGCGCGTGGCCCAGGCGTCGGCGGTCCGGGCGACCACGCCGGCCACGCCCGCATAGCCCCACCCGACATAGTCGCTCGCCGCTGACGCCATCGCGGCCTGGGCGCGCAAGCGCGTCCTGCCGTCGGGCCAGAACGGCGGCGTCTCCCACGAGATCTGCGCCGCCCAGCCATTGACCGCGCGGGCGCCGGGCAGGTCCGGCCTGGTCTCGTGGAGAGCGCCGGCCACGTGGAGCCGGTGGCCCCAGGCGGATCCGCCCAGCGTGACGACCCCATCCGGCCGCCGCGCGCCGGCCGGAGGCGCGCCGACCACGCCGACGCGCCGCTCGGATCCGTCCTCCAGCGACACCGAGGCGGACCAGCCGTCCCCGATCGGGCGGCTGTAGCCCACGAGGGCCACGGCGCCCCGGTCCGAGCCGCGCCCGTTCGCGCCGCCGCCCAGCAGGGTGACGCCGCCGTTCGGGAAGCCGCGATCGAAGAACGACCAGGCGCGCCCGGCGGTCAGGCCGGACCACTCGATGGAGGCGTATTCGAGCTCCGGCGGGCGGAAGTCGCCCCAGCTGGTCGGGGCGCGCAGATAGGTCATGCGCAGGATGGCGCGGACCGGGCCCTGGTCGGTCGCGGCCGCGGCGTCGAGACCGAGGGTCGCGCGCGTCTCGCTCCAGGACGCGTCGTCCGAGCGGCGCGCCGGTTGGTCGTAGCCGAAATCGTGGCGGATCCGGCCGCCGATCTTCAGGCAGAACGCGTGTCCGGGCGCCTGGAAGAAGCCGGCGCCGAGATCCGGGCAGGGCCGCAGGAAACCGTCAGGCGCGGGCGCCGCGGCCCGAGGCTCCGCTCTCCCCGCAGCGACCAGCGCCGGGAGAATGGCGAGACCCACGAAAAAGGACCGCCAACGCGCAACCATGCGACGGCCAAGAATTCAAAAATGAAGGGCGCCCCGAAAGGGCCTGAAACGCGTTCAGCATACGCCGCAGGCGCGTCCGGTCTACCGACCGGCGCTGGCGAGGATCAAAGCCTGCAACCGGCTTCAGGCGGCGGGCGCGACGACGCGCACGTCGATGCGGCCGGTCGCGGGATTCTCGCTGTAGCGGATCTCCTGCCCGGCCTGGTTGATCACGCCGAGGTCAACCTCCCGGTCGGGCAGGATCGCGACGGCGCGGTCCTTGACGAAGACGATGACCTGTCCGCGCCGGGCGGCCTGGACCGCCGCCATCCGCTTCAGCATGGCCAGGATGTCGGGACGCCGCCACGCGACCGGATAGTCGGGGTCCACATAGGCGCTGACGCGCCCTCCCCCGAACTCGAGCGCGAAGACCACCTTGGACCTCTCGGGCTTCAGTTCGGCGGGGAACTGCGGATCGGCCAGCCAGAGGCAGCCGAAGGTGCGGCATTCGCCCGGCCGCGACTCGTAGACGCCGCAGCCCACGCCCTTGCGGCAATGGCCGCACCATGCGCCCGCGGGCTTGTCCAGTTCCGCGACCCTCAGAACCTTGCAGCACAGCGTGCAGGACCCACAGCTCTTCATGAGCGACAGCCTCCGACCCCGGTCCGCCCTTCCATGCCATCCCGCGCCGCGCCGCGCCAGCGCGGATCGCCTACTCGGCCGCCAGCATCTCGGAGACGCCGGCGCCGCCCTGGAACGACAGGACGCAGCGCAGGCCGGCGGGCTCGTAGTCGATCCTCGCCGCCCCGCCCGCTTCCCCGGCGAGGCTCCGCTCGATCATCGTCGCGCCGAACCCCTTGCGGGTCGGGCTGACGACGGACGGTCCGCCCCGCTCCAGCCACTCCAGCCGCAGCGCGCCGTCCGCGAGGGTCCAGCTGATGGCGACGCGGCCGGTCTCGTTGGAGAGCGCGCCATATTTGAGCGCGTTGGTGAGCAGTTCATGCATCACCATGGACACGGCGAGCGCGGCGCGCGGCTCCAGGCGCACCGGCGGCCCGCTGCGGATGATCCGCTCGCGCTGCCCGGGCGGCTGCAGGGACAGCACGGCCTCCAGGATGCCGTCCAGACCGGCGCTCTCCCAGCTCTCGCGCAGCAGCAATTCATGCGCCTTGGCCAGCGCGGCCAGGCGGTCGTCGAGCTTGGCCGTGATGGCCGGGTTCACCCCTTCCCGGCGCAGCGTCTGGGTGACGAGCGCCTGCACGATGGCGAGGTTGTTCTTCACCCGGTGGTCGAGTTCGTGGATGAGAAGGTCGCGCTCCTCGTGCCGGCGGGCGATCTCGTCCATGAGGCCGTCGAACGCGGCGCCGACCGCCTCGATCTCGCCCTGCTCGGGGCTCGAGCCCACCCGCGCCGTCAGGTCGCCGCCCCGCCAGGCGCGGATGGCGTCGAGGATGCGGCGGATGGGGCGCCGCACGAACCGCTCGCCGAACTCCCTGGCGCCCAGCAGGGCGCCGGCGACGCCCAGGAGCGCGATCAGCAGCCCCACGCCGGTCGAGCGGTCGATCGCCTCGAAGCTCGCGTCGGAGGAGAGCCCCGCGCTGATATAGAGCGGGAGCCGGGGCGTGGCCGGGATGTAGCCGATCACCCGCGTGGTCCCGTCCTGGCTGACGACGGTCTCCACGCCGGGCGAGGGCGCGTGCACGAGGCGCTGGAAGGCGTCCGGGATGCGCGTGCCCAGGAACCGGTCCGGGAAGGGCTCGCGGAAGACGATCACGCCATCCGCGTCCGCGATGGTGAGCGCGCCGCCCGGCGAGAGCCCGCGTTCGCGAAGGCGCTGGCCGAGCGCCTGGAGATCGATCCCGGCCGCCAAGACGCCCATGACGGCCCCGTCGACGCCGCGGATCGGCAAGCTGACGGGCAGCGTCGCCTTGCCGCTCTGGCGCCCCACCGAGTATCCGCCCACCGTCGGCCTGCCGCTCTCCAGCGCGGACCTGAAGAACGCTGCATCCGCATAGTTCTCCAGCGGGCGCGGGGAATTGCGGCTGCAGCGCAGCCCGCCCTGCAGGTCGATGGCGACGATGCCGGTCACCAGCGTCACCTGGTTCTGCAGGTGACTGAGGTAATCCGCGCAGTTTTCGGCGTCGAGGTTGCGGACGCCCGGCGCCGAGCTGACCGCCAGGAGCAGCCCGTTCACGCCTTCGATGACCCGGTCGAGCTCCGACGCGGCCAGGCGGGCGCTCCGCAGCGCCATGTCGTTGACCTCGGCGACCCTCGAGCGGCGCAGCGTGATCTCGTTGGAGACGATGATGGCGATCGCGGGGACGAGCGCCACGACGGCAAGGGCGAACAGTCGTTGCCGGAGGGTGAGATTCAAGGCGGCAGCCAGCGTTGGGATCGCAAGGCGCAGTCTAGCACGAACATGAGCTTTGCAACCCAGCACACGCTCCGGTACGGGGAGTGCGGCCCTTGAGTTTCGGCCGCCGCGGGCGTTCCCTGCCGACGGCGGCGCGCCGGCCGCGCCTCAAGAGGATGTCCGCATGAGATCGAAGCTGTGCGCTCTGGCGGTGGCGCTGAGCCTCTCGGCCGCGCTGGCGGGCCTGGCGGCCGCGACGCCCGCGGCCGCCCAGGCGACGGCCGCCTTTCAAGGCTTTCTGCAGCAGATCGGCCAGCAGGCGCTCGCGGCCGGGGTGAGCCAGGCCGTGATCGACCAGAACCTCCAGGGCCTGACGCCCGACCCGTCGCTGCTCGGTCAGGGAACCCGGCAGCCGGAGTTCTCGCGCACGCTGCAGGCCTATGTGGCGGACGCCGCCTCGCCCGGACGCGCCGCGAGGGGGCGACAGTTCGCCGCGCAATGGGCGGGGGACATCGCGGCCGCCGAGGCCCGGACCGGCGTCGCCGGCCCCATGCTGCTGGCCCTCTGGGCCATGGAGGCCGATTTCGGCCGGGACCAGGGCTCGCGCGACGTCCTGCGCTCCCTGGCGACGCTGGCCTATGCGCGTCCGCAGACGCCGAGCTTCCGCGACGAGGTCGTGGCGGCGCTCGTCATGATCCAGCGCGGCGTCGCCCGCGAGCGGCTGCGCGGCTCCTGGGCCGGCGCCATGGGCAACCCGCAATTCCTGCCCTCGGCCTATCTCAAATATGCGGTGTCGCTGGAGGGTCGCCAGAACCCGGACATCTGGAGCTCCGTGCCCGACAGCCTCGCCTCGATCGGCTCGTTCCTGCGGCAGTCGGGCTGGACGGCCGGCGCGCCGGCCGCGCTCGAGGTGACGCTGCCGGCCGGCTTCGACTTCCCGGTGCTTCGCCAGGGCGCAGCCGCCTGGGCTCGAGCGGGCCTGCGGCCCGCGGATGGGACGGCGATGCCGACGGCCGGCGAGGCGATGCTGTTCCTGCCCTCGGGGGCGGGCGGGCCGGCCTTCCTGCTGTTTCAGAATTTCTGGGTGCTGAAGGCCTATAATTTCTCGGACAGCTACGCCATGGCGGCCTCGATCCTCGCCGACCGGATCGCCGGCCGCCCCGGCGTGCGCGCTCCCTGGCCCAAGGGCGAGACGATCCTGCCGCAGCAGGACCGCGAGCGCCTGCAAAGGCTCTTGGTCGCGCTCGGCGACTACAAGGGGGTGGTGGACGGCCGATTCGGCCCCGTCACCCGCGAGGCGATCCACGCGTTCCAGCGCCGCGTCGGCTACGCGCCCTCGGACGGATATCCCTCCGCGGCCCTGCTGGCGCGGGCCGAAGCGGAGGCGAAGCGGGCGGCCGCGAACTGAAGGACGCCGGACGAAGGCGCTCCGCGAGAGAGCCGCCGCGGCCGGCGCGGAGGAGCGCCCCGCCGGCCGGGAGAGGTCGGCTCAGCGACGGCCGAGGAAGAGCCCGATCCCGAACGCGAAGCCCACCGCCTGGAGCGGCTTCTCGCGGATGTAGTCCACCACCGAGTCCACGTTCAGCGACGCCAGAGGATTGGCCGTTCCCTGCCGCGACGCGGTGCGTCCCGTCGAGCCGCCGCCCTGCCCGCCCGAGAACGACCGGGCTCCGGTGCGCACCGCCGTGCGCGCGTCGAGCGTGACGGTGGCGTCGTCGTCAAGGATCGCGGTCACCCGCTCGAAGTCGGCGTTGGTCACCGTGACCCGCACGATGTAGCCGTGGCTCGCCGCGCCCGCTTCGCCGCGTTCGGCGTCGGACTGCACGAGCCCGCCCTCGGCGGCGGCGCTCGGCTCCAGCTTGACCCGGTCGGGCCCGTAGCCGATGGCGCCGAGGTCGCGCACGACCTTGTCGGCGGCCTCCCGGGTGGCGAAGAACGCGGTCGTCTGCCGCGTCTCAGAGTGGAAATCCTGGTCCATGTTTCGTCCCCGTGCTGTCCTGAAGGCTCGTGACAACCCGCGCCTGAGCCTTGTCGTTCCAGGCCGGGGCCGACCCGCTCTTCAGGGCCCGCTCAGCGTGCGCGGCGGACGAAGCCGGCCGCCGTGCGGTGCAGGATGGAATGCCGGCGGGCGACGCGCTCGACGTCCCGGTCATAGCCGCCGCCGATGACGCCGCAGACCGGGCGCCCCTTGCCCAGGCAGGCGCGCAGCACGAAGGCGTCGCGCTCGGCGAGCCCGTCGTCGCTCAGCGCCAGGCGCCCCAGCCGGTCGTCCCGGTGCGGATCGACGCCGGCGTTGTAGAAGACCAGGTCCGGCCGCACGCGGTCGACGAGGTCGGGCAGGACCTTTCGCAAGGCGTCGAGATAGACGTCGTCCTCAGTCCCGTCCGGCAGGTCGATGTCGAGGTCGCTGCGCGCCCGGCGCACGGGGTAGTTCTTCTCTCCATGCATCGAGAAGGTGAACACGCGCGGGTCGTCGGCGAAGATCGAGGCGGTGCCGTCGCCCTGGTGCACGTCGAGGTCGACGACCAGCACCCGGCCCGCCTCCCCTTCGTCGAGCAGCGCCGCGGCCGCGACCGCGACGTCGTTGAAGGTGCAGAACCCGGCCCCGTGCGGAGCCGAGGCGTGGTGGCTGCCCCCCGCCGTGTTGCAGGCGAGGCCGTGCCGCAGCGCCAGCCGGGCGGCGAGCAGCGTGCCTCCCGTCGCCGCACGGGCGCGGCGGGCGACCGACGCCGTCATGGGGAGCCCGATCTGGCGCTCGATCTCGCGCGGCACGCGCGCCTCGAACACCTGCCGCACATAGTCGGCTGCGTGCACCCGGGCCAGCAGTTCGAAGGAGGCCGGCTCGGGCTCGACGAAGCCGCCCGGGCTCACCACCCCCTCCTCCACGAGGATCTCGGCCAGCCGCTGGTACTTGCCCATCGGGAACCGGTGATCGTGGGGGATGTCGGCGGTGTAGGCCGGGTGATGGACGACGGGAAGCATGGCCCTGAACTAGGGCGGCGACCGCGATCCGGGGAGCGTCAGGCGAGCTCCTCCAGCACGGCGGGGAAGATGCGCTGATAGGCTTCCCCATAGGTCATGGGGCGGCCTGAGTTGCGGCCGCCCTGGACGCCGCGGTTGAGCGCGACGCGGGTGTAGTAGTCCCAGAGATGCTTCTGCGCCGCCAGGATCTCGAAGGCCCGGCGCTTGGTCTCCCAGACGTCCGTGATGTTGAGGATCACGTTGGGCTGGAAGCCGCACTGCTCGGGCTGGTGCGGCTCGAAGCAGAACAGGGGCGGCGCGGCGTAGGCCCGATCGGGGTCCGGCTTGTGGCCGGCCGCCTGCGCGACGATCCGCGCCTCCTGGGCGAGATGCGCCGCCGTGGGATGGTCGAAATTGTAGGGGTCCGCCAGCGCGTGGGTGAGCACGAAAGACGGCCGCTCGGCCCTGAACACGTCGATGGTGCGCTCCAGCATCCCGGGCGTGATCCGCAGCGGATAGTCGCCGGCGTCGTAGAACTCGATCTCCGCGCCCAGGATCTCGGCCGCGTCCTCGGCCTCGCGCCGGCGCTGCGCCTTGACGTCCTCCAGGCGCACGCCGGCCGTCTTCCAGGCGAACTGGCTTTCGCCGCGCTCCCCATAGGAGAGGCAGACGATCTTCATCCGGTAGCCCTTGGCGGCGTGCAGCGCGATGGCCCCGCCCGCGCGCCAGACGAAGTCGCCCGGATGGGCGGTGATCACGAGCCCCGACCTGGGGGGCGCTTGCGTGCTTGGGTCAGGCATTCCGGTCTCCGGGATGGGGCGCGGCGGCGGGTTCCGCAGGCAGGGCGCCAGGCCGCAGGAAGGCGTAGCCGTCGAAGAGCATACGAGCGGTCCTGAGCAGCCCCGCCCGTTCCACGATCGGGCGCTCGGGCGGGCCGCCGACCTCCAGCCGCACCGTGAACTCGCCCGTGGGATGCTCGATCGAGAGCGTCTTCGTCCGGCCCTCGGGGACCTGCGCGACGCGCGCCGCGGGGGAGCCCGGCAACACGCAGGCGGCCCCCACCGTCACGGCGGCGAACACCCCGATGGAGGCGTGGCATTCATGCGGGATGAAGCTGCGAGTGGAGACCGCGCCGCCGGCCCGGGGCGGCGACACGAGCGCGATCTTCGGCACCACTTTCCGGGAGACGTCGCCGAGATTCATCAGCGGCCCGGCCGCGAGGCGGATCTCCTCGAGCCTGGCCTTCAGCGCGGCGTCGCGGTCGAGTTCGTCCCGGCTCTCGCGGCCGGTGCGCCCCACCGAGGCGGCCGCCAGCACGATCACCGGCATGCCGTTGTCGATGAGCGTGACGTCGACCCCGGCGACATGGTCCACCGCGCGGCCGGTCGGCAGCAGCGCGCCGCAGACGGACCCGGCGGCGTCGAGGAAGTCGATGGCGATCGGCGCCGCCGAGCCCGGGACGCCGTCGATCCGGGCGTCGCCGTCGTAGCGCACGACACCTCCGGGCGTCTCGACGGCGAGTTCGGCGATGGTGCCGGTGTTGAGCGTGCGCACCTTGACGCGCGTGACCGGCGATTCGGCCCGGACGAGTCGCCGCTCGATGGCGAAGGGACCGACCCCGGCGAGGATGTTTCCGCAATTCGGCGTGACGTCGACCCGCCCATCGGCGACGCCGACCTGCGCGAACAGGAAATCGACGTCGCAGTCCGGCGACGAGGAGGGGCTGACGACGGCGGCCTTGCTGGTGAGCGGGTGCGCGCCGCCAAGGCCGTCCACCTGGCGCGGATCGGGCGAGCCCATCAGGGCCAACAGCACGGCGTCTCGCGCGGCGGGATCGGACGGCAGGTCCTGCGCCAGGAGATAGGCGCCCTTGGACGTCCCGCCCCGCATGAGGGCGCAGCGGATCCTGGCCTGCATCAGTCGCTCCGCTCGTCCCGGCCGCGCGCCGCGCCCCGCTCCTGCGCCGCCGCGATGGCGAGGCTCAGCGAGGGGTCGAAGCCGGCGTCGGCCAGCATCTCGGCGGCCTCCCGCATCTCGGCGGCCCGGCGCACGCCATGCTGGGCCACGCGGCCCGCCATCAGGTCCGCCAGCGCGGCGAAGTCGATGGACGGGAACGTCGCCGCAAGGCTGGCGAAAACGTCCTCGTCGACCCCGAAGCGGCGGGCGGCGGCGGCGCAGTCGATCATCAGCGCCTCCAGGCCCTTGATGACGATGCTGCGGCACAGCTTGGTGGCGGACGCCCGGCCGATCTCGTCGGAGACCGGCGTGAGATTCATGCCGAGCCCGTTCAGCCGCTCGGACAGCTCGGCGGCTCGCTCCCCGCCCGTGAGGATCGGGACGCGCAAGCCGGGGCCCTTCACGGGGGCCATGACGGCGCCCTCGACATAGTCGCCCGCATGGGCCGCGACGCAGGCCGACGCGCGCCATTTCGTCGAGGGCGCGGCGGAGTTGACGTCGAAGAAGACGGCGCCCGGCCGCAGGGCTGCGGCGCAGCCCGCCGCGACCTCCACGGCCGCGGAGGCCGTCACCGCCGAGAGGACGATGTCGGCGTCGCCCGCGGCGTCCTGCGCCGTCGACGCGACCCGCGCGTCGGCCCGGCGGATGCGCTCCGCCATCGGCCCGCGCTGGGCCGGATCGGTCAGCTTCAGGTCATAGGCCGCGATGGCGACGCGGCCGCTGGCCAGGAGGCCGCGGGCGAACAGGTCCCCCACTTCGCCGAAGCCGATGAAGCCGATGCGCGTCGTCGCGGCGGTGTCGTTCGCCATGCGGTCCTCCATGTCGGGAGACCTTGGGGGAGCCGGGCGGCGCGCTCAAATGATCAGTCCGGACGGATTCATGCGTCCGATGCACCAATTCGGTCCGGCTCACGCCTCCGCCGCGGCGGGCTTTCGGCCTGTCTTGCTCTTTGCGGAGTCGCGGCCGGCCTCCTGGCGGATCCGGCGCTCGATCAGGCCGCGCAACGCCGAGGCGGCCGGCGAGAGCGGATGGCCGCGGCGGGTGATCAGCCCCAGGGTCCGGCTCACGCCCGGATTGCGCAGGGTCAGGGCCACGATGCCGGGCGTGTCCGCTTCGCTGACCGCCAGCCGCGGCACGATGGCGAGCCCGACCCCCGCCGCCACCAGGCTGACCGCG
Organism: Alsobacter sp. SYSU BS001988; assembly: GCF_054796215.1. Taxonomy (NCBI): domain Bacteria; kingdom Pseudomonadati; phylum Pseudomonadota; class Alphaproteobacteria; order Hyphomicrobiales; family Alsobacteraceae; genus Alsobacter; species Alsobacter sp. SYSU BS001988. The sequence continues at coordinate 269,573 of NZ_JBTAMK010000005.1, forward strand.
CTGGCCAGATGCTGGACCTCGTAGCGCCACGTCATCTGCTCGCGCCGGGGGCCGAGCGCGTCGTCGATGAGGGTGCGGTTGCCGGTCTGGGCGCTGATGCGCACCAGGGGCAGCCCCTCCAGGTCGCCCCACGACGCCACCGCCTGGGCGGCGAGCGGATGGTCCTTGGGGCAGGCCAGCACGAAGGGCTCCTTGACCAGCGGCTCGATGTCGAGGTCCCAGCGGTTGGCCGACACGATGGTGAGGCCGAACTCGGCCTGGCCGGACTTCACCAGTTCGGCGATCTCGCTGGCGGAGTTGTCATGCACCCGGACCGACAGCCCCGGATGCGCGTCCCCGAACTCCTTCAGCACGCGCGACAGGTAGTGCACGGCCAGCGTCGGCAGGCAGGCCACGACGAGACGCTGCTGCTTCTCCTTGCCCTGCCGGCGCAGGTCCTCGAAGGACGCCTGAAGGTCCTCGATCAGCCGGCGCGCCTTGGGCAGCAGCTCCAGGCCGGCCGGCGTCAGCGAGACGGAGCGCGTGGTGCGCGCCAGGAGCTTCACGCCGAGATCGTCCTCGAGCTTCTTGAGCCGATGGCTCAGCGCCGTCTGCGACAGGTTGAGATGGGCCGCGGCCCGGTTGAAGCTGCCGCGGTCGCCGATGCTGACGAAGGCCTCCAGGCCGAGATAGTCGATGCGCATCGCGGGATCCCGGGCGCCGCCGGGATTGGTGCGCCGATCTCATCAATGTCGACAAACTTCAGATTTGATTCAAGCCCGGGCCGGCGGGCATGTCTGGACGGATCCCAGAGGACCCGCCGATGTCCGTCGGACAGACCACGCCAGAGCCCTGCCGCGACCTCGCCCATCTGGGCCATGTCGAGATGTTCACCCCGAAGCCCGAGGAAAGCCTGCGCTTCTTCGTCGACGTCCTCGGCCTCACCGAGAGCGGGCGCGAGGGCGACAGCGTCTATCTGCGCGGCTGGGACGACTACGAGTTCCACACGCTGAAACTGACCGCCTCCAACACGTCGGGCGTCGGCCATGTCGCCTTCCGCGCCGCGAGCCCCCAGGCGCTGGAGCGGCGCGTCGCCGAGCTGCAGGCCATGGGGCGCGGAATCGGGTGGACCGACGGCGACCTCGGCCACGGCAGGGCCTTTCGCGCGCGTGGGCCGGACGGCCACGTCTTCGAGGTCTATTACGACACCCGCTGGTACGAGGCCCCGGACGATCTGAAGCCGGCCCTGAAGAACCAGGCCATGCGCTACCCGGCGCGGGGGTGCAACGCCCGCCGGCTGGATCACCTCAACCTGCTGGTGGTCGACGTCGGCGCGACGCGCGAGTTCCTGGCCCGCGGCTTCGGCATGCGCCTCACCGAGCAGATCGTCCTGGACAGCGGCGTCGAGGCCGGCGCGTGGATGACCTGCACCAACAAGACCTACGACATCGCCTTCACGAAGGACCACACGGGAACGTCGGGACGCTTCCACCACGTCACCTACGCGCTGGATTCGCGCGAGGACATCCTGCGCGCCGCCGACGTGTTCCTGGAGAACGGCGTCTTCATCGAGACCGGCCCGCACAAGCACGCCGTGCAGCAGACCTTCTTCCTCTATGTCTACGAGCCTGGCGGCAACCGGGTGGAGCTCGCCAACGCCGGGGCGCGCCTGATGCTCGCGCCCGACTGGAAGCCCATCGTCTGGACCGAGGCGGAGCGCCGCAAGGGCCAGGCCTGGGGCCTGCAGACGGTCCCGTCCTTCCATACGCACGGCACCCCGCCCGTCCAGGCCTGAGGCGGATCACCCCGTCCGCAACGCCTGCGCGGTGCGCTCGTCGGCGGGAAAGAAGGCCTCGATGGCGATCTCCGCCAGCGTCACGTCCATGGGCGCGCCGAAGACGGTCGTCGTCGAGATGAAGGACAGCACGCCCGCCGGCGTCTCGATCTCCAGCGGCACGATCCAATGCGGCCCCTCCTCCCGGGCCGGCCGGCGCCGGGCCGGCCTCGCGGGCGGCGCATAGGTCTCCAGCTCCCGCAGCAGCTCCAGCAGGGCGGCGTCCGCGGCGGCGTCGGCCTGCCGCCGCAGGCGGTCCAGAACATGCTCGCGCCACTGGGGCAGGTTGACGATCCTGGACGCGAGGCCGTCCGGATGAAGGCTGAGCCGCAGCACGTTGACGGGCGGGGCCAGCAGCGCCGCGTCGGCCACCCCGGCCAGCAGCGGCGCGACCGCCGCGTTGGAGGCCACCATGCGCCAGAGCCGGTCCACGGCCAGCGCGGGATAAGGCTCGTGCCCCTTCAGCAGCCGCCGGATCGCGTCGCGGGCCCGCCCCATCGCGGGGTCGTCGAGCGGCCGCTCCGGGAAGATCGGCGCGTAGCCGGCGGCGAGCAGCAGGGCGTTGCGGTCGCGCAGCGGCAGGTCGAGCCGCTCGGTGAGCCGCAGCACCATCTCGCGGCTGGGCGAGGCGCGGCCGCTCTCCACGAAGCTGAGATGGCGCTGCGACACCTCCGCGTCGAGCGCCAGATCGAGCTGGCTCAGGCGGCGATGCTGGCGCCATCTGCGCAGCCCGTCGCCGAAGGAAGACACATGCTGAACCGTCATGCCGCCAGCATAGCCGAGCCCCGGCGCGGCGCCATGACCCGGGAGGTAATCGACCCGCCTCGCCGATGACGGCAGGCTTCGCGGGTCACTCACGGAGGATCCGATCATGCAAAACGCCGCCCCCCACCGCTTCCTGCGCGCCGCGCTCGCAGTCGACGCCGTCTCCAGCGCCGCCATGGGCGTGCTGCTCGCCGCCGCGGCCTCACCGCTCTCCGGTTTTCTGAGCCTGCCCATGACGCTCCTGCGGGACGCCGGCCTGCTGCTTGCGCCCTTCGCGGCCGTCGTCGGCTGGCTGGCCTCGCGCCCGGAGCCGTCGCGACCCGCCGTCTGGGCCGTCATCGGGCTGAACCTCGCCTGGTCGGCCGAGAGCCTCCTGATGCTCGCCACCGGCTGGGTCGCCCCGAACGCCCTCGGGACCGCCTTCGTGATCGCCCAGGCGCTCTTCGTGCTCGGGCTGGCCGAAGCCGAATATGTCGGGCTGAGGCGGATCCGGCGCGGCTCGCCCGCGGCGGCGGCGTAGCCCTCAGGCGGCGGCGCGGACGCGCCGCGCCGCCGCCCTGGATGGGGGCCATGCGCTGGCGCGGGTTTGCTTCGCGGCCGCATGCGCTACAACGGCACGAGATCCCTTCCCCAATCGCAGAGCCGCACGTGAAGCCTCACCCAGACCCGTCGGGCGTCCCCCACCCCGGCATGGGGTTTCGGCAATTCGTCGCGCTCACCGCCGCCATGATGGCGACCAACGCGCTCGCCGTGGACGCGATGCTGCCCGCCCTGCCGGCCATGGGCGACACGCTCGGCATCCAGAACCCGAACGACCGGCAGTGGATCGTCACCATCTACCTGCTCGGCTTCGGCGCTGCGCAGCTGATCTACGGCACCCTGGCCGACCGCTACGGCCGCAAGCCCGTCCTGATGGCCGGCTTCGTCATCTATGTGCTGGGCAGCGTCCTGGCGGTGTTCACCAGCTCCTTCGAGATCATCCTGCTGGCGCGGGTCATCCAGGGGATCGGCGCCGCGGCGACGCGCGTGCTCGCCGTCTCCATCGTCCGCGACTGCTATTCGGGCCGCACCATGGCGCGGGTGATGTCGCTGGCCTTCATCGTGTTCCTCGGCGTGCCGATCATCGCGCCGTCGCTGGGCCAGGCGATCATGTGGTTCACCCCCTGGCAGGGCATCTTCGGGCTGCTCGCGGCGTTCGGGATGGCGGTGGCGCTGTGGTCGGCGATCCGGCTGCCCGAGACGCTGCATCCGGAGGACCGCAAGCCGATCTCCTTCGCGGCCGTGACGGCCTCGTTCCGCATCATCCTCGGCAACCGGATCGCCATGGGCTACATCCTGGCGATGACCTTCGTGCTGGGCGGCCTGTTCGGCTTCATCAACTCGGCCCAGCAGGTCTTCGCCGAGGCCTTCCATGCGGCCCACCTGTTCACCACCGTCTTCGCCCTCGTGGCGGTGTTCATCGCGCTGGCGTCGCTGCTGAATTCGCGCATCGTCGGCGCGGTCGGGACGCGGCGCGTCTCGCATGTGGCGCTGCTGGCCTATATCGCCTTCACCAGCCTGCACGCGGCCGTGGCGCTCGCCGGCCACGAGTCGCTCTGGACCTTCGCGGCGCTGCAGTCCTGCACGATGTTCGCCTTCGGGCTCATCGGCCCGAATTTCGGCGCGATGGCGATGGAGCCGCTGGGCCATGTCGCCGGCACGGCCTCGTCGGTGCAGGGCTTCATCACCACGATCGGCGGCGCCCTGATCGGCTTCTTCATCGGCCAGCGCTTCAACGGCACGGTCGCGCCCCTGACGCTGGGCTTCTCGGGATGCGGCGTGCTGGCCCTTGTCTGCGTGCTCTACGCCGAGAAGGGCCGCCTGTTCCGCCCCAGCATGGGCCGGTCCTGACGCGCCCAAGACTGGGCGAGGGCGTGGGCGAGGATCATCAGCCGCAAGGGCCGGCCCCCGCCGCTTCCGCTCGACGTCTCACGCCGGGCGGCGCTGGCCCAGCGCCCTCAAGTACCGCGCCCAGGCGGTCAGGCCCTGCTCCAGGCTGCTCAGCCTGAAGAACTCGTTGGGAGCGTGGTAGTCCTCGTCCACGGTGGCGAAGGAGAAGAACACGGTGTCCAGCCCCAGCGCGCGCTTGAAGATGTCGCCGACCGGGATGGTCGCCCCCATCCGTACGCGCACCGGCCGCCGGCCCAGCACCGATTCCAGCACGTCCTCCGACAGCGCGAGGCCCGGATGGTCGCCCGGCACGGCGGAAGCCGGCGCGCCTCCCGTCTCGGGCCGCACCTCGACGCGCACCCCGCGCGGCGCGCGGCGCATCAGATGCTCGGAGATGAGCGCCACGATCCGCTCCGGCTTCTGCCCGGGCACGAGCCTGCAGCTGATCTTGGCGGAGGCCTGCGAGGGGATCACGGTCTTCTTGCCCGCGCCCGTGTAGCCGCCCACGACGCCGTTGAACTCCAGCGTGGGACGGATCCAGTTGCGCTGCAGCAGGGTGTAGCCCGCCTCCCCCGCCCCTTCGGGCGCGCCGACGCTGGCCACATAGGCGGCCTCGTCGAAGGGGATCGCCTCGATGGCGGCGAGCTCCTCCGGGGTCACGGGCTCGCAATCGTCGTAGAAGCCCGCGACTGCGACGGAGCCGTCGTCGGCGTGGAGGCTGGCCATCAGGCGCGCCAGCGCCTGGATCGGATTCGCCACCGAGCCGCCATGGCGGCCGGAATGCAGGTCCTTGGCCGCGCCCGTGACCACGACCTCGAGCGCGCAGATGCCGCGGCTGCCGACGATGACGCTGGGCAGGTCAGCCCGCCACTGCGCGCCGTCCGCCGAGAGCGCGAAGTCAGCCCGCAGCAGGTCCGCATTCGCGGACACGAAGTCCTCCAGATGGGCGCTGGAGACCTCCTCCTCGCCCTCGAACAGGAACACCATGTTGACCGGCAGGCGCCCCTCCTCCGCCATGAAGGCGGCGACGGTGGCGATGGGGATCAGCATGGGCCCCTTGTCGTCGGACGCGCCGCGGGCGTAGAGCCGGTTGTCGCGGATTTCCGGCTCGAAGGGCGGCGAGCGCCAGGCCGCGACCGGGTCCGGCGGCTGCACGTCGTAATGGCCGTAGACCAGGACGGTCGGCGCGCCCGGCGCCCCCCGCCAAGCCCCGGTCACGACCGGATGGCCGCCCGTGGGCCTGATCGCGACGTCCGGGACGCCGGCCGCGCGCAGCTGGTCCGCCACGAACCGCGCCCCGGCGGCGATGCCCTCCGCATAGGCCGGATCGGTCGACACGCTCGGGATGCGGACGAAGGCCTTCAGGGTCTCGACCAGTTCCGGCAATCCGGCGCGCAGCCGCGCCTCGATCGCCTCGACGCCCCATCCGGAGCTTGCGCCGGCGCCGCTCATTTGCCGCCGTCCACCGGCAGGGTCTGCCCGGTGATCCAGCTCGCCTGCTCGCTGGCCAAGAACAGCACCGCGTTCGCGATGTCGTCGGCGCGCCCGAGCCGACGCGTGGCGATGCGCTCGACCAGCGCCCGCTGGCCCTCCGGGCCGTAGGACTCCCACTGCCGCTCCGTGCTGGGGTTGGAGCGCACGAAGCCCGGCGCGACGCTGTTGACCGTGATGCCGAAGCGACCGAGTTCGTGCCCCAATTGCCGCGTCAGGCCGATCTCCCCCGCCTTGGCGGACGCATAGGCCTGGATGCCGGTGAGGCTGACCCCGAGGCCCGCGCCGGACGAGATGAACACCATGCGCCCGTAGCCCTTCTGCTTCATGCCCGGCGCGACGGCCTGGGCGAGCAGGAACGCGGCCTTCATGTTGATGGCCACGATGGCGTCCCAGTCGCCCTCCTCGATCTCCTCCAGCGGCCGTCCGGCCTGCCCGCACACGCCGCCGGCGCTGTGCACGAGAATGTCGAACGGGCCATGCTGGGCCGCCAGCGCCTGCACGTCGCTCTTGCGGGTGAGGTCGCAGGCCGCCGCGGTGATCTTTCCGCCGCCATCGGCGACGACGCTTTGGAGCTCATCGGCCAGGATGTCGGCCGCCGTCACCTGCGCCCCGTCCTGCGCGAGCGCCGCAGCGATGGCCCGGCCGATGCCGTGGGCCGCGCCCGTCACCAGCGCGCGCCGGCCTTCGAATTGGATCTGCATGGGTCTGGTCTCCGTTCAGGCCGCGCGCCAGACGCGGCGTCCGAGCTCGTCCAGGTTCTCCCAGGCGAACGGCCGCGTTCCGTCCTCGATCTCGTGGATCATGGCGATGAGATTGCTGGTGACCGGCGTGCGCACGCCGACCTGCTGGCCGAAGGTCACTATGGGGCCGAGCTGCGCGTCGGCCTCGGTCCGCCTCTTGCGCACCGCGAGGTCGCGCCAGATGCCCGAATGCGTCTTCGCCGACTTAGCGTTGTGCGCCACCATGGCGTCGAAGGACGCGTCCGCCGCCTCGTCGGACGCGCCGGGCGCGAAGGCGGCGGGGTCGTAGCCGTTGAAGCCCAGGCAGTCGACCTTCAGCTTCGTGGCGACCTCGACCGCCTCGCCGGCCAGCGCCCGCAGGAGCGCCCGCGGCTCGCGCGAGCCGAGCCCCTCGCAGATGGAGGCGTTGGTGAGCGCCGTCGCGAACAGGAGCGCCCCGTAGCCGAGCTTGCCCCAGAGATAGCCCATGATGTTGGAGGTCGTGATGGCGTTCGGCTCGAACAGCAGCATCAGGGCGTGCAGGTCCTGCAGGCGCGGCGTGATCGCGCCGTCGAGCTCGCCCAGCACCACCGCGCCGCGGCCGGCGAACTGGACCACGCCCGGCGCCATGTAGTCGGCGCCGAAATTCACGAACGCGCCGAGGGTGCGCTCGCGCCCGACGACGTCCGCGATGACGAGCTCGTTCAGCCCGTTCTGGAACGAGGCGACGTAGCCGTCATCGGCCAGGTGTTTCGCCAGGCTGCGGGCCGCCTCCTCGGTGTGCTGCGCCTTCACGCAGAGCAGGGTGCGCCGGTACGCGCCCGGGACGTCGTCCGGCCCGTAGGCCGGCGCGCGGACCGTGAACTCCTCGATGGGCCCCTCGATGCGGAGCCCCTGCGCGTTGATGGCGGCGACGTGATCGAGATCCCGGTCGACGAAGACCACCGGGACCCCGGCCCGGGCCAGATAGGCCCCGACCGTGCCGCCGATGGCCCCCGCGCCCCAGATCAGGATGGGATCCCGCCCGGACGGCTGAAACCCGGCGCTCATCGGTCGGACCGCCCGGCGGCGGCGGCCTGCGCCCCGGCCTGCTCCGGCCACGGCCCCTCGATCAGGGCGCGGGTCTCCTCGACGGCGACCGACCAGATCGCCAGCATGTCCTCGTCCGGGCGCTGGTAGAGCCCGCCGAAATTTCCATCGCCCAGCACCTGGCGGACCCCGGCCGGGTCGTGCAGGCGCATCAGGTCGAGATCGGCCATGGGCTTCTGGACTTCCGGCCCGCGGATGTTGGGCAGCCGCGTCCAGGGGAAGTTCTCCATCCAGGACGCATGCGAGGCGACCTTGTCGATCTCCTGCACCTTGGCGAAGGTCCGGGGCGCGTTCCACCAGTTGTGGAAGCGGACGGACGCGCCGGGATTGTCGCCCATCCACTCCACCGCGGCGGTCTGGGCGGGCGAATTGCCGCCATGCCCGTTGCACAGCAGGATTCGGCGGAACCCGGTGCGGTAGAGCGAGTCCAGAATGTCGCGGATCACCGCCGCATAGGTCTCCAGCCGCAGCGTCACGGTGCCCGGGAAGGCCATGAAATAGGGCGTCAGCCCATAGGGCTGCACCGGGAAGACCGGCACGCCCAGCGGTTCGGCCGCCTCCGTGGCGACGCGCTCCGACAGGATCGAATCCACCGAGAGCGACAGATAGGCGTGCTGCTCGGTGGATCCGAGCGGCACGACGCAGCGGTCGTCGCGCTTCACGCGCTCCTCGACCTGCATCCAGTTCATGTCGGTGATCTTCATCCGATGTTCTCCCTCGGAAACGCGTCCCGGCCCATGGCCGGCGCGGCGCCGCTGCGAATGCTCTCGATCAGGGGCAGCAGCGCGCCCTTGACCGCGTGCGGATCGGGCACGTGCCGGTATTCGATGGCCACGAGCCCCGGAGGCCCTCGCTCCAGCGCCGCCTGGGCGCCGGTCGCGTAGACCGCCACGTCGACATCGGCGAGGAAGCGCGCGAGGTCCGGGTCGTCGAGCAGCACCGCGTCGACGCTGCGCACATGCGGGGTGAAACGCAGCACGCCGGGCTTCATCAGCGCCAGGAATTCGGGGAACACGCTCACCAGACCCACCCGCGCCAGAGGATCGACCGCCGCCAGCCTGGCCCTGGTCTCTTCGGACGGCATGAAGCTGACGGTCGTCACGGGCGCGCGCCCGCCCACGATCTCCTCCACCTCGGCGCGGCGGTTGGCCAGCGTCACATAGACGTCGGCCGGCTCGTGCCGGCCCTGCTTCAGGGTCTCCAGGGTGGCGGCCTCGATGGCGTCGCCGGGTTTCAGCTGGCGCCCGATCTCGGCCGCGTAGGCGCGCGTGGCGTCCTCGAACACGCCGACCATCAGGATGCGGACGGAACGCCCTTCCCGGGCCCGTCCCCGGCCGATGCGCGCGCTCAGCAGGGCGGCGACCTCGTGCGCGCCGACGCCGAGCGCTTCGGCTTCGGCCAGCGCGGCGTCGAGATGGGCCTGGATGCGGGCGAATTCGGGCGCCGAGTTCGGCCGCGCGCCGTCCGCCACGAAGGTGCCGGAGCCGGCCCGCGCCACGATGAGGCCCGCCCGGCGCAGGTCCTTGTAGACGGCCGCCGCCGTCATCGGGGCGATGCCGCCGGCGTCGGCCAGCTCGCGCACGGAGGGCAGCCTCGCGCCGGCCGGCAGCTCGCCGCAAGCGATGCCGTACTCGATCAGCCCCTTGAGCTGCAGGCTCAGGGAGACGGGCAGCGAGCGGTCGAGCGCGCTGGCGATGTCGTTGAGGAGTGCAGAGCCTGGCATTGTATTAGGCAGTTAGCACAGTTGCGAGGCGATCCGCGCCAAGGCGCTGCAATCGGGCGGAATATTCGCGAACTGGTTGTTGACGTGCAACCAGCGGTCCTTCTAGCATCCTAAGGCATAAGAACAGTCGCCGAAAAGGCCACGAGGGGAGAAAAGTGATGAGACGCACATTCCTGAAGGCGAGCCTAGCTGTCGTCGCGTTGAGCGCCGGCCTGCACAGCCTGCCCTTCGCGGCCGAAGCCGCAACCCGCGGCGGCAAGATGGTCTACGCGCGCTACACCGACTCGCTGTTCCTGGACCCGGTCCTGAACGACGCGAACGTCGACATCTGGGTGCTCACCAACCTCTACGACACGCTGCTCCAGCCGACCAATGACGGCCTCGGCGTCCAGCCCGGCCTCGCCACCAAGTGGGAGCCGAGCGCCGACGGCAAGAGCCTCACGGTCACGCTCCGGCAGGGCGTCAAATTCGCCGACGGGTCGGCGCTGACCGCCCAGGACGTGAAGTGGTCGCTCGACCGCGCCCGCGACCCGAAGGCGGGCGCATGGTCGTCGTCGCTGGCCTCCATCGAGTCGATCTCCGCCAAGGAGCCCGACACCGTCGTCCTCACGCTGAAGCATCCCGACCCGACCTTGATCCCGGCGCTCGCGACCTTCAACAGCGCGATCCTGCCGCAGAAGCTCTTCGAGGCCGCCGCCGGCGCCACGCCGGAGGAGAAGGCCAAGGCCTTCGCCGAGAAGCCGATCGGCACGGGCCCCTTCGTGATGACCGCCTGGAAGCGCGGCGTCTCCATGACGCTGAAGCGCAACCCCCATTACTGGAAGCAAGGCGAGGACGGGAAGGCGCTGCCCTATCTGGACGAGCTCGAATTCCAGATCATCCCGGACGACGCGACCCGGCTCCTCAAGCTGAAGGCCGGCGAGGTCGACGGGACCGAGTTCATCCCCTATGCGCGCGTCAAGGAGCTTCAGGCGGACCCCAACCTGCGCATGGAGCTCTGGCCGTCCACCCGGGTGCGCTACCTCACCTTCTACGCCGGCCCGACCTTCAAGGACGGCAAGCCGAACCCGGCCTCCAATCCGAAGGTGCGGCAGGCGCTGAACTACGCCGTCAACAAGGATGCGATCATCCAGATCACCACGCTGGGCCTCGGCAAGCCGATGCGCTCCTACATGTCCTCGACGACGCCGCTTTTCGTCGGCCAGGATCTCTACAAATACGATCTCGCCAAGGCCAAGGCGCTGCTCGCCGAGGCGGGCTTCCCCAACGGCTTCGATATCTCGATCTACAGCCTGTCGGGCAATGGCGACGACGCCAACGACCTCGCGGCCGTGCAGCAGATGTGGGGCCAGGTCGGCGTCAAGCTGCGCATCGACCAGGTCGACAACGCCACCCGCACGGCGCGCTATCGCGAGGAGAACTTCGTCATGCGGACCTCCGCATGGACCAACGACATCTCCGACCCGAGCCAGATCACGTCCTATTTCGCCTATTGGCCCAACATCCACTCGCTGCACTCCAACTGGCAGGACAAGCGCGTGGACGAGCTCTTCGAGAAGAGCCAGCAGGAAATCGATCCGAAGGCCCGCGCGGAGCAATACAAGGAGATCCAGCAGCGCTACAACGAGGCGGCCCCGATCGTGTACCTGTACGAGACGCCCTACCCGGTCGCGTTCCGCAAGAACGCCAAGGGCTTCGTCCAGATCCCGCTCGGCAACAACCTCTTCGAAGCCGCCTACGTCGAGAAGTGATGTCGCCAGCTGAAGCACCGGGGGCGGCGCGAGCCGCTCCCGCGGACCCCACGACGTGAACCGCGCCGGCGTCATCGCGGCGCGGCTGTTCCAGATCGCGCCCACATTCCTGGCCATCGGCGTGGTGGTGTTCGTGCTCGCCCGCCTGCTGCCCGGAGACCCGGTCAGCGCCATGCTGGGCGACCGCGCCTCCGACGAGGCCGTGACGCGCCTGCGCCAGCAGATGGGCTTCGACCGCTCGATCTGGACGCAGTTCCTGATCTTCGTGGAAAGCATGCTGAAGGGCGATTTCGGGACCTCGATCGCGTTCCGGGTGCCCGTCACCTCCATCATCGTCGAGCGGCTGCCGGTGACGCTGATGCTCACCGGGCTGGCGACGCTGTTCGCGCTCGTCATGGCGGTCCCGCTCGCCTTCGTGGCCGCGCTCAACGCCAATCGCTGGCCGGACTACCTGATCCGCTCGGTGTTCCAGGTGGGCCTGTCCTCGCCGGTGTTCTATGTCGGCCTCGTGCTCCTCACAGTCTTCGCCGCCTGGCTGCGGATCTTCCCGGTGGGCGGATATGGCGACGGCCTCCTCGACAATCTGTGGCACCTGTTCCTGCCCGCCGTCACGCTGGCGCTCAGCTTCTCGGCCGTGATCATGCGCAATCTCAGGGCCTCGATCCTGGACGTGCTGAACTCGGAATTCGTCGACTTCGCCCGCGCCAAGGGACTGCCCCGGCGCGTGATCCTGGTCCGGCACGTGCTGCGCAACGCGCTCATCTCCACCGTCACGCTGGTGGGCCTGCATGTCGGGTCGCTGCTGGGCGGCGCCGTCATCACCGAGAGCGTCTTCGCGGTGCCGGGCGTGGGACGCCTGATGGTCGATTCCATCTTCGCCCGGGACTACCCGGTCATCCAGGCGCTGACGCTGATCCTGGCCGTCGTGGTCTCGATCGCCTTCCTGATCACCGACCTCCTGCAGATGTGGCTCGACCCGCGGGTGGCGCGATGACCGCCGTCGCGCTCACCTGGCGCAGGACGCCCGCCTCCCTGGCGCTGGGCGCCGCGCTCGTCCTCGTCTTCGTGATCTGCGCCGTCGCGCCGCAATGGGTGGCGCCCTACGACCCGCTCGCCTTCGACTACGGGGCCCTGCTGCAGCCGCCCGGCGCGGCTCACCCCTTCGGCACCGACCAGTTCGGCCGCGACATCCTCTCGCGGACCATCGCGGCCTCCACCATCGACCTGCAGATCGCGCTCTTCGCCACCGTCGGCCCGCTGGCGATCGGCACGATCATCGGCCTCCTAGTGGGCTATTACGGCGGCTGGGCGGACGCCGTCTTCGGCCGGCTCGTCGACCTCGTGGTGACCTTCCCGTTCCTCGTCCTGGTCATCGCCATCGTGGCCGTGCTCGGGCCGGGGCTGCTCAACATGTATATCGCGGTCGGCGTGGTCGGCTGGGTGTTCTACGCCAGGCTCATGCGCGGCGAGGTGCTGGTGCTGCGCGGCCACGACTATGTCTCGGCCGCCAAGGTGCTCGGCTATTCGGAGGCCCGGATCCTGTTCCGCCACATCCTGCCCAACGCGGCGCGCCCGGTGCTCGTCTACTGGATGACCGACATGGCGCTGGCCATCCTGCTCGGCTCGAGCCTCGGCTATCTCGGCCTCGGCGCCCAGCCGCCCGCCGCCGAATGGGGCGTGCTGATCGCCGACGGGAAGAACTTCTTCACCCAGGCCTGGTGGATCACGGTGTTCCCCGGCTTCGCCATCGTGCTCTGCGGCATCGGCTTCAGCCTCGTCGGCGACGGCATGGCCGATCTCTTGGACGTCAAGCGATGAGCGTCCGGGAAATGCCCGCCGGCGCCGCCGCGACGTCGGCAGCGCAGCCCATGCTCCGCGTCGAGGACCTGCGGGTCGCCTTCGACACCAGCCGCGGCGTGGTCCGCGCCGTGGACGGCGTCGACCTCAGCCTGGAGGCCGGGGACGTGCTGGGCCTGGTGGGCGAATCCGGATCGGGCAAGAGCGTCACCATGCGGGCCATCCTGCGGCTCTTGCGCTCCAACGCGCGCGCGACGGGCCGGGTGATGTGGCGCGGACAGGATCTCCTCGCCGCGCCGGAGCGGCGCCTGCGCGAGATCCGCGGGCGCGAGATCGCGGTGATCTTCCAGGAGCCGATGACGGCGCTGAACCCGGTGCTCACCATCGGCGCGCAGATCGACGAGAGCCTCGTCGCCCATACCGCGCTCGACGAGGCCGCCCGTCGAAGGCGCGCCCGGGAGCTCCTCGATCTGGTGGGGATCTCCTCGCCCGAGCTGCGGCTGGCGAGCTACCCGCACGAATTCTCCGGCGGCATGCGCCAGCGCGCCATGATCGCCATCTCGCTCGCCGCCGAGCCGCGACTGCTCCTCGCCGACGAGCCGACGACGGCGCTCGACGTCACCATCCAGGACCAGATCCTCAAGCTGCTGGTGCGGCTGACGCAGGATCTCGGCATGGCGATGATCCTCGTCACGCACGACCTCGGCGTGGTGGCCGAGACCTGCGACCGCGTCAGCGTCATGTATGCCGGCCGCGTAGTCGAGACCGGTCCGGTGGAGACGATCTTCGCCCATCCCCGGCACGCCTACACGGACGCCCTCCTCCGCTCCATGCCGCACGGCTTGGCCGCGCGACAGCCGCTCGCGCCCATCCCGGGCCAGCCGCCGCGGCTCGACCGGCCCATCGAGGGCTGCCCGTTCGCGCCGCGCTGCTCCTTCGTGGAAGAGCGCTGCGGCCGCATCGCGCCGCCCTTCGCCGAGGTCGCGCCCGACCACCGGGCGGCCTGCTGGGCGGCCGACAGGCTGGCGGCCCGGGAGACGGGCGCATGATCGGGACCGCCGACACGGCCGAGCCCATCCTCGTCGTCGAGGGGCTGAAGAAGAGCTTCGCCCTGCGCCGTCCGACGCTGGACGTGCTGATGCGCCGCCCGGTCAAGACATTGCGCGCCGTCGACGGCGTCTCGCTGTCGGTCGCCCGGGGCGAGACGCTGGGCGTCGTGGGCGAGTCGGGCTGCGGCAAGTCCACCCTGGCGCGCTGCCTGGTGCGGCTCTACGAGCCCGACGCCGGCTCCGTCCGCTTCGGCGGGCGGGACGCGCTCGCCCTCTCGGGCGACGACAGGCGGGCCTATAACCGGCGAGTCCAGATGGTCTTCCAGGACCCCTATGGCTCGCTCAACCCGCGCATCAGCGTGGGCGACGCCCTCGGCGAGGCCCTCTCGGTGCACCGCATCGTGCCGTCGGGAGAGATCGCCGCCCGCGTCGGCGCGCTGCTCGACCTCGTGCACCTGCCGCGCGACGCCGCCTCGCGCTACCCGCACGAGTTCTCCGGCGGCCAGCGCCAGCGCGTCGGCATCGCCCGCGCGCTCGCCGTCGAGCCGTCCGTGATCATCGCCGACGAGCCCGTCTCGGCGCTCGACGTCTCCGTGCAGGCGCAGATCGTCAACCTGTTCCTGGAGCTGCAGGAGCGGCTCGGCCTCGCGCTGCTCTTCATCACCCACGATCTTCGCCTGGTGCGCCACATCTCCCATCGGGTCGCGGTGATGTATCTCGGCCGCGTCGTGGAGATCGGCGCCACCGAGGCGCTCTTCAGCGCGCCGCGCCACCCCTATACGCGGGCGCTGATGTCCGCCGTCCCGCAGGTCGCGGTGGGGCTGAGATCGCAGCGGGAAGCCGTCCGCGGCGAGCTGCCGAGCCCCGTCGCGCCGCCGCCGGGCTGTCCCTTCCATCCGCGCTGTCCCCTCGCCGAGCCGCGCTGCCGCGAGATCGTCCCGGCGCTCGATCCGCGGGGCGGCGCGTGGGAGGTGGCCTGCCACCTGGCCGGCGACGTCGCGTCCGCGCCCGCCCGCGCCGCCGTGAGCGCCTGAGCCCCCCGCCAGAACCCGAGTCGGATTCCATGACCCTGTCAGCCGTCCAGAACCGCATCGCCACCGTCTCCGACCTGCTCTGCACGCTGAACCTCCTGGTCTGGGATTCCCGCACCATGATGCCGTCCGGCGGCGCGGAGAGCCGGGGCAGGCAGATCGCCACCATCACCCGGCTGGCGCGCGACGAGCTCGCCTCCGACGGGATGCTGCGCGACCTCGAGGCGGCGGAGGCGCAGGCCCGCTCCTTGCCGGACGACCACGACGACCGCGAGGCGCTGCGCCAAATCCGGCGGGCGGTCGACCTGCACCGCCGCGTTCCCGCCGACCTCATCGAGCGGCGCGCCGCCGTGCGGGCCCGCGCCAACGCCGCCTGGGTGGAGGCGCGCGAGCGCAACGACTACTCCATCTTCGAGCCCTGGCTCGCCGAGACCGTCCGGAACACGCGCGACTACGCCGACGCCCTGGGCTGGACCGAGCACCCCTACGACGCCCTGCTCGGCCTCTACGAGCCGGGCGAGACCCTCTCCAGCCTGCGCCGGCTCTTCGCCACGCTGGAGGCCGGGGAAGCCCGCATCCTCGCCGGCGCGCGCCGGCGGCCCCAGGACGCGGCCGCCATCCTGCGCCGGCGCTTCCCCGTCGAGAAGCAGCGCGAGGCCGCGCTGCTGTTCTCGCGCCGCTTCGGCTACGACTTCGACCGGGGCCGGCTGGACAGCACGGTCCACCCCTTCGAGATCTCCTTCACGCGCGGCGACGTGCGCATCACGACCCGCTACAACGAGTCCTTCCTCAGCCCCGCGCTGTTCGGCGCCTTCCACGAGACCGGCCACGGTCTCTACGAGCAGAACGTCGACCCGGCCTTCACCCGCACGGTGTTCGCCAGCGATCTCGTGGGCCTCTACGCCGTCGGCGGGACGAGCTTTGGGGCGCATGAGTCGCAGTCGCGGCTGTGGGAGAACCATGTCGGCCGAAGCCGGCGCTTCTGGGAGCTGCACTTCGGAGACCTGCGGGCGCTCTTTCCCGAAGCTCTGTCCGACGTCGACGCCGGCGCCTTCCACCGGGCCGTCACCACGGTGAACCCGGGCCTGATCCGCACCGACGCCGACGAGCTCACCTACGACCTCCACATCATGCTGCGGGTCGAGCTGGAGGCCGCCCTCACGAATGGCCGCCTCTCCGTCGCGGACGCTCCCGAGGCGTGGAACGCCGCCGTGAAGGCGCGGCTGGGCCTGGACGCGCCGGACCCGAGGCAGGGCGTCCTGCAGGACATCCACTGGTCGTCCGGCATGATCGGGTCGTTCTGCACCTACACGGTGGGCAACGTCATGGCCGCGCAGCTCTTCGAAACGGCGACGCGGGAGGCCGCCGTCGCCGACGGATTGCGGACGGGCGACTACGCCCCCCTCGCCGGCTGGCTGCGCGAGCGCGTCTGGCGCCACGGACGGCGGCGGTCGCGCGAGGAGCTCCTGGTGAACGCCACAGGCCGCGGCCTCGATCCCGCGCCCTATCTCCGCCATCTGGAAGCCCGCTACGGCGACTCCGCGGCGGCGGCCTGAAACCGTCCGAGGCTTCGGCCCGTACTCAGGACGCCCCCAGAGGACGTCCCGTGCCGAACCTGAACCGCCGCGCCCTGATCCTGTCCGGACTTCTCGCCCCCGCGCTCTCCGGCTGCTCGGCCCTGGGCGTCTACAACGCCGTGATCCCGGTGGACGACGGCGCGAGGCTCACGGCGTCGGGCGCCGCCTACGGGCCCGATCCCAGGCACCGGCTCGACGTCTACGGTCCGGGCGCGGGAGCCGGGCGCGGCGCGCCGGTCGCCCTCTTCGTCTATGGCGGCTCCTGGAACAGCGGCGACCGCGGCGACTACGCCTTCGTGGGCCGGGCGCTCGCCGCGCGGGGCGTCGTCGCCGTCGTGATGGATTACCGCCTTGTCCCGCAGGTGCGCTTCCCCGGCTTCGTCGAGGACGTGGCTCTCGCGACGCGCTGGGTGAAGGCCGAGATCGGCCGCCATGGCGGCGACCCGCGGCGCGTCTTCGCGATGGGTCACTCGGCCGGCGCCTATTCGGCCGCGATGGCGGCGCTGGATCCCCGCTTCACGCGCGCGGCCGGCCTGGCGGGGCGGCCCTATCGCGGCCTCGTCGGGCTGGCCGGGCCCTACGACTTCCTGCCCCTCGACGCGCCCGCCACGGTCGCGGCCTTCGGCCAGTGGCCCCGCCTGCAGGAGACCCAGCCCGTCTCGGTCGCGGGCCGGGGCGCGCCGGCCTCCTTCCTGGCCACGGGCTCGCGGGACACGACGGTCTACCCCCGCAACACGCTGAACCTCGCCGCCCGGCTGCGGGGCTTCGGCGTCCCCGTGGTGGAGCGCGTCTATGAGGGCGAGACCCATGTGGGCCTGCTCCTGGCCCTCTCGAAGCCCTTCCGGGAGCGCGCGCCGGTCCTGGACGACGTCGTGCGCTTTATCCAGGAGACCTGAACGGAACCGAAGCGCCGCCGCGCCTGTTGCCATCAGGTACAAGGGTCACGAGGTTCAGACATGAAGAAGCGTTATTGGATTGCGATCGCGATCGCGGCCGCCATGGTTCCGGCCTCGCTCCAGGCTCAGGGCATCCCGCGCGGCGCCCAGGAAGGCGCGGCGATCGGCAATCGCGCGGCCGGTCCGGTCGGCGGCGCCGTGGGCGCGGTCGGCGGCGGCGTCGTCGGCGGCGTGGCGGGCGGCGTCAAGGGCGTGCTCGGCGTTCCGCAGCGCACCTCGGTCCGGACCTACCGGTCTCACCGGGTGAAGCACCACCGCGCGCGCCGCTACCGCTGAGCGGCCGCGCCTCAGGCGCGGTCCAGCCGCACGGGCCCAAGGGGCTCGGCCGACCATTGGACGTCGGCCGGCCCGGCCATGATCCGCACGGCGATCCGGTCGAAGGCGGGCCGCCCCCGGCCGTCGGCCGTCATCGCGAGCCGGCGCGCGGCGCCGTCGCGCGTCAGGGCGAACCGAAGGGCGAGGCCGCCGCCGTCCCGCCAGGCGGCCGTCTCGCCATCGTCCTCGTAGAGCGCAGCGGCCGACCCGCGTGGATCGTCGCCGAAGATAAGCAGTTCCCGCCCGACGTCGCGCGCCGGAACCATGGCGCTCCCGGCGACGCAGACGGGCGTCAGCGCCCCCGCGCGGGCGAACACCGGCAGCCGCCCGAGCGGCGCCTCGACGCGCGCGACCTCGCCTCCCGCATAGGCCGTTCCGTCACGGAAATCGTGCCAGCCCCCGGGGTGCTCGGGGAGATAGACCTCCCGCGCGACAGCGCCCTCCTCCAGCACGGGCGCGACCAGCAGGTCCGGCCCGAGCATGAAGCTGTCCTGCACGGTGGCCGCGCCGGCGTCTTCGGGGAAGGCCAGGAACAGCGGGCGCACCACCGGTTCGTCGGTCGCGGCGGCGCTCCAGAGACAAGTGTAGAGATAGGGCGCCAGCCGATAGCGCAGCGCGATCGCCTCGCGCACCTGCGGCAAGACCTGCGGATGCATCCAGGGCAGGTTGACGACGCCGTCGTCCTTCCATGAATTCATCACGAAACGCGGCCAGAGCGAGCAGAACTCCACGAAGCGGCAGAACAGCTCGGGCCCGGGGCTCGGACCGTGGAAGCCGCCGACGTCGTGGCCGATATTGTAGAGGCCGGAGAGGCTCATATTGAGCCCCTGGGCGAGGTTGAAGCGCAGCGTCTTCCACGCCGTCTCGTTGTCGCCGGACCAGGTCTGCCCGTAGCGCGCGATGCCCGCCGCGCCGCCGCGCGTGATCGTGTAGGGCCGCTTGCCCGGCGCATGGGCCGCCTGCGCCTCGAAGGCGACCTTGGTCATCAGAAGGGGCTGCGCCGGCCGGGCCAAGTGCTGCGGGAAGGGCCGGCCGTCGCCATGGCACCGGGCGTCCTCGTCCCAGATCTCATACTCGTTGTTGTCGCTCCAGACGGAGACCACGCCGTAGTCGAGCAGCGCGGTCTGGATCCCGGTCCGCCACCAGTCGCGGCCGGCCGGGTTGGTGAAGTCGACATGGTATCCGAGACCGTCCCAGAACTGGGCCTCGGCCGGCTCCCCGGTCTCGCCGTCGGTGACGAGCACGCCCTTGCGGCGCGCTTCGTCCAGCCTCGGATGGTCGTCCAGCAGACAGGGCTTCAGATTGGTGACCGGCTGCATGCCGGCCTGCTTCAGCCGCTCCATGGTTCCGGCGGGGTCCGGAAACTTCTCGCGGTTCCAGTTGAAGGCGTAGCGGCGCGTCCCGATCGACGTATAGCCCGACCCGAAATGGAAGCTGTCGCACGGGATGTCGTGCCGGCGGCAGGTCTCGATGAAGCCGGTGACCCGCGCATCGGCGTCGGGCGCGTCCGCGATGGTCATCGACGTCATGCCGAAGCCGAGCGACCACTTCGGCGGAAAGGCCTGCCCGCCGGTCAGCCAGGAGAAGCGGCGCGTCACATCGGCCGCGCCCGGCCCCGCGAGGACATAGAAGTCGAGGTCGCCATCCTGCGCCGCGTAGGATCTGAACAGTCCGTGATAGTTGTCGATGGTGGCGCCGAGATCGACCTCCGCCACCGCGAGGTTGTCGTAATAGAGGCCGTGCGCGCCGGAGCCGTCCTCCACGAGGACATAGGGGATCGCCTTGTAGAGCGGATCGCTCGTCTCCGCGTCGAAGCCGCACGGATCCACCGCGTCGATCCTGAATCGCCGCCCGGTATGGTCGAGCGGACCGGCCTTGTCGCCGAGGCCGTGATGCCGGTGGCCCGCGTCCCGCGCGGTGAAGTGCGAAAAAGCCTTCGTCTGGCGCGAGGCGAAATAGGCCTGCGTGCGCCGGTCCTGCAGGAAGGGCCGATCCTCTCCGGCGCGGCGCCAGGCGATGGAGAAGGGCTCCAGCGTCACGACGGCCGAGAGCCCTCCCTCGACGGAGAGCGTCGCGACGCCGTCGGCCTCGGCGAGCGCCGCCGGCGGGCAGGCGAAGCCCGTCAGGTCCTCCCGCAGGCGGCCCGCATAGGCCGGCTCCAGGCGGCCGGGCGCGATGGACCAGCCGCGATCGAGCCGATAGCCGCCCGCAGGCTTCAGCAACACCCGGCCGATGTCGTGTTCGAGAATGGCGACGCGCAGCTCGGCCCCGTGGTCGAGCGCGAACAGCGCCCAGGGGCCGTCCCGCCCCAGGATGCGACCGTGGGTCAGGGCCTTCATGCGTCTCTCCCGTCGTCCATGGCGTCGTGCGCTCTGCGGCGCAGCAAGCGGACAATGAACGGGATCGCGCCGGATGCGAAGTCGAAAGTGGTCCGGAGCCGCCGTGGCGGCTCCGGAACGATGCGCGCGCTCGCGGCGTCAGGCGCGGAGCGCCGGAGCTCGGCGCGCGCGCCCAGCCTTTACGCGTCGGCCTTGGCCTTGCGGGGCTTCTTGGCCTTGGGAGCGGGAGCGACGGGCTCCGGCTCGGCCGCCTTCCGGCGGTCCAGGCCCAGGCCCATGTTGCGGGCCAGGGCCGAGCGGGCCGCGGCATAGTTCGGCGCCACCATGGGATAGTCCTTGGGAAGGCCCCACTTGGTGCGGTATTCGGCGGGAGTCATGCCGTACTTCGTCATCAAGTGACGCTTGAGCGACTTGAACGCCTTGCCGTCCTCAAGACAGATGATCGCATCCGGCGTCACCGACTTCTTGATCGGAACCGCAGGCTTGAGCTCGACGACAGGCTCTTCGGTCTTGCCGTTCATGACGCCCTGCATGGCGGTGTGAACAGAAGCGATCAGCCCGGCGATCTCGCCGGCGGGAAGCATGTTGTTCGACAAGTAGGCCGAAACGATGTCGGCGACCAAGTCGAGCCTGTTATTGGTGTCGTCGGACACTTTGCTCTCCTATGTTGAGAGCGCCTCTATAGGCCCGGATGAAGAAGATGAATAGGGGTCTCAACGCAGAATCGAGAGATTCTGCGCACTCTCCGCGTCATTTTGGCGCTGGCGGGAGTGGAGCGAAGAACTGGCCGCGCCGCCGGCCGGCCAATCCTGCAAATCTACGGGTGTTTCGACGCTCGACGAGGCCCTCAATCAGGCGAGTCCATGCCGCGCGGAAGCGCGATCCTGCCCAGTTGCGGGTTGAGCACGGTCGACGCCTTCGCGGGAGGCGTGGCCGCCGGCCCGAAGCGGAACGCCGATCAACCGCTCATACTCCGTCTCGGCGGGCCCATAGGCCACGCCCGCGACCTGCTCGAGCCCTTCGCGGGAGCGGATGCTGACCCTGCCCCGGCGGGCCCTGATCGCGCCGTTGCCCTCCAGGATGTGGAGGGCCTGGGTGACGCCTGCCCGGCGCACGTGAAGCATGGTCGACATCACGTCGTGGATGATCGGGATGTCGTCGCCGATTCGGTCGCACAGCATCAGCAGGAGGCGCGCCACGCGCTGTTCGATGCTGCCCGCGCCCGTGCCGAGCAGCGAGTAGTTCGTCTGCAGATGCAGGTAATGCTGGTAGCGCAGCAGCAGCGCCCAGGAGCGGGGCGAGCTGCGCAGGCGGGCCAGGAACTGGTCGGCGGCGATGGCCAGCGCCTCGCCTTCGATCTGGACGACGCAGCGCATCGGCAGCCGGGTCACGCCCATCAGCAGCGAAGCCCCGAGCATGCCGTCGCGCCCGATCATGCCGGCTTCGATCGCCACCGGGTCGTCGCCCACTACCAGCGAGCAGATGCCGCTGAGCGGAAAGAAGATCTGGTCGATCTTGTCGCCCGGGTTGAAGAGCGTCGCGCCCTTCTTGGTCTGGACGCAGCTGAAATGCGGGCGGAAGCGGTCGAACTCGTCGTCCGGCATGCGGGACAGGAGCGTGTTCGCGCGGACGTCGACCTCCCGGTTGGCGGAGGCGTTGTCGAGGACCGAGCGGGCCAGGTCGAGCGGCCGCATGGGCTTTTCGAAACACGGGATGCCGCGGAACTCCGCCGGGATCACGGTGTCGCTATAGCCTGTCGCGAAGACGAAATTGATGCCGCGGGTCCGCAGTTCGGACGCCAGCGGATAGACGGAGTCGCCGTCCAGGCAGATGTCCAGGACCGCCGCGTTCACCGGCTGCTTATCGATGAGTTCGATAGCGGCGTTCCGATTCGGCGCAGGCCCGACGACCTCCGCTCCCATCCCTCGCAGCGCGGAAGCGAGATCGGATGCGATGAAAAAGTCGTCTTCAACGACCAACACGCGACGCTTTGCTGTCTGGATCACGCTTTCACCCTATGCTCCCCGTGCAGCCCCAGAAGCCACGAGAACGCAGCCCCACACTTCCTCTCGATGGTGGATAACCCCTCTCGACAATGAAGGTTGTGTCCGCCCCCGTACGAACCCGAACCCATTCGACGGTTTAAGAGGCCCGCCGCCCCCTTTTCGGCCGCGACGCTTACCCGAGCGCAAGACCTTGAAAATTCTAAGGCGAGCAACCCTAGCAGCGAACGACGTTCATCGCAGGTTGCAACTCTGCGCTGTGGATGGCGACGCGCGAAGGGCCGGGGAGATTTCCCGGCCCATCGCATCGTTCTGAACGGCCCCGCCCAGGGGGCCGCCGGGAGAAGGCTCAGCCCTTCTTGGGCGGAGTGGCCGGCCAGCTCTTGATCAGGGTGTCGTAGTCGATCGTCTCGCCCTTCGGCTTCTCGTTGGCCAGCTTGCGCTGCGGCGCGATCGTGCCGGCCTTCTCGGCCTTCACGTACCACTCCTCGGCCGAGGTCTTCGGGTTCAGCTTGGGGCCGCATTCGCCCTGCACGCCCGACTTCTCGATGCGCTCCATGACGGCGTCCTGCGCCGCCGCGAGCGCGTCCATGGCCTGCTGCGGCGTCTTCGCGCCCGAGGAGGCGTCGCCGATGTTCTGCCACCAGAGCTGCGCGAGCTTCGGGTAGTCGGGGACGTTGTTGCCCGTCGGGGTCCACTGCACGCGCGCCGGCGAGCGGTAGAACTCGATCAGGCCGCCGAGCTTCGGCGCCCGGTCGGTGAAGCTCTTGTCCCAGATGTCGCTCTCACGGATGAAGGTGAGGCCGACATGGCTCTTCTTCAGGCTCACGGTCTTGGCCGTGATGAACTGCAGGTAGAGCCAGGCCGCCTTGCGGCGGTCGACCGGGGTGGACTTCAGCAGCGTGGCGGACCCGGCGTCCTGGTAGCCGAGCTTCATGCCGTCCTTCCAGTAGGCGCCCTTGGGCGAGGGAGCCATGCGCCACTTCGGCGTGCCGTCCTGGTTCATCACCGGCAGGCCGGGCTTCACCATGTCGGCCGTGAAGGCGGTGTACCAGAACATCTGCTGGGCGATGTTGCCCTGGGCGGGCACCGGGCCGGCCTCGCCGAAGGTCATGCCCTGCGCCTGCGGCGGGGCGTATTTCTTCAGCCACTCGATGTATTTGGTGATCGAGTAGACGGCCGCCGGGCCGTTGGTGTCGCCGCCGCGGTCGATGGAGGAGCCGACCGGGCGGCAGCCCTCCATGCGGATGCCCCACTCGTCGACCGGCAGGCCGTTCGGGATGCCCTTGTCGCCGTTGCCCGCCATGGACAGCCAGGCGTCCGTGAACCGCCAGCCGAGCGACGGGTCCTTCTTGCCGTAGTCCATGTTGCCGAAAACCTTCACGCCATCGACTTCCTTGATGTCGTTGGTGAAGAACTCGGCGATGTCCTCATAGGCGGACCAGTTCACCGGAACGCCCAGCTCGTAGCCGTACTTGGCCTTGAACTTCTCCTTGAAGTCGGGCCGCTGGAACCAGTCGTACCGGAACCAGTAGAGGTTGGCGAATTGCTGCACCGGAAGCTGATAGAGTTTGCCGTCCGGGGCGGTGCCGAAGGACTTTCCGATGAAGTCGTCGACGTCGAGCCCCGGATTGGTGACGTCCTTGCCCTCCCCCGCCATCCAGTCGGTGAGGTTCACGGCCTGCTTGTAGCGGAAATGGGTGCCGATCAGGTCGGAGTCGTTGATCCAGCCGTCATAGATGTTCTTGCCGGACTGCATCTGCGTCTGGATCTTTTCGACGACGTCGCCCTCCTGGATGAGGTCGTGCGTGAGCTTGATCCCGGTGATCTCGCTGAAGGCCTTGGCGAGCGTCTTCGCCTCGTATTCATGCGTCGTGATCGTCTCGGAGACGACGTTGATCTCCATGCCGGCGAAGGGCTTCGCGGCGTTGATGAACCACTCCATCTCCTTGAGCTGCTGATCCTTGGTCAGCGTCGAGGGCTGGAACTCCTGGTCGACCCATTTGCGGGCTTCGTCCATCCCGGCGCATGCCGAACCGGCGCCCAGCATCAAGGCCAAAAGGCTCGCCCCCGCAATCCAACCGCGCTTGTCAATCCGCGTCGTCATCGTCATTCCTCCTGTGAAAGCGTCGTTCTTGATCGCCGCCTTGCTGGCGGTCTTGACGTGTTGCAGCCGCTCTAGACCCAGCGGAACACCGCTGCGGCGTAGAGAAGGGAGAGGATGGAAGCCGCCCAGACGTCGTGGCCGACGAGGCCGAGCCAGGCCAGATGAATGAAGGCGGCGCCGAGCAGCGTGATGAACAGCCGGTCGCCGCGCGTCGTGGGCAATGTCAGCACCCCCACGCGCGCCCTCTCGGGCCGCATGATCCCCAGCGCGGTCATGGTCGCCAGCGCGAGGGCGATGCCGGCGAAGAACAGGGCGGTCTGCCAGGTCCACGCCATCCAGGCGAAATCCATCACACCCTCCCCAGGGCGAAGCCCTTGGCGATGTAGTTGCGGACGAACCAGATCACGAGCGCGCCTGGGATCAGGGTCAGCACGCCGGCGGCCGCCAGCACGCCCCAGTCCATGCCCGCCGCCGAGACGGTGCGGGTCATGGTGGCGGCGATCGGCTTGGCGTTGACGGAGGTGAGCGTGCGGGCGAGCAGCAGCTCCACCCAGGAGAACATGAAGCAGAAGAAGGCCGCCACCCCGATGCCGCTGGCGATCAGCGGGATGAAGATCTTCACGAAGAAGCGCGGGAAGGAGTAGCCGTCGATCGCCGCCGTCTCGTCGATCTCGCGCGGCACGCCGGACATGAAGCCTTCCAGGATCCACACCGCCAGCGGCACGTTGAAGAGGCAATGCGCCAGCGCCACGGCCCAGGGCGTGTCGAACAGGCCGATCGCCGAGTAGAGGTTGAAGAACGGCAGCGCGAACACGGCCGGCGGCGCCATCCGGTTCGACAGCAGCCAGAAGAACAGGTGCTTGTCGCCCAGGAAGCGGTAGCGCGAGAACGCATAGGCGGCAGGCAGCGCGAAGGAGATCGACAGGATCGTGTTCAGCGCCACATATTTGATGGAGTTGATATAGCCGTTGTACCAGCTCGGATCGGTGAAGATCTTCTTGTAGTTGTCGAAGGTCAGGCCATGCGGAAACAGGGTCAGCGTCGTCGTGATCTCGGTGTTGGTCTTGAAGCTCATATTGATGAGCCAGTAGATCGGCGCCATCAGGAGCACGATGTAGAGCACGATGATGAACCGTCCGCCGCGCATCAGGCCGCTCCCTGCTTGGCGTCGGCCGACGTCATGACCGTGTAGAAGACCCAGCACACCGCCAGGATGATGAGGTTGTAGACGATCGACAGCGCCGCCGCCTTGCCGAGGTCGAACTGCCCGAGCGCCAGCTTCACCAGTTCGATGGACAGGAAGGTGGTGGAGTTGCCCGGCCCGCCGCCCGTCACCACGAAAGGCTCGGTGTAGATCATGAAGCTGTCCATGAAGCGCAGCAGCACCGCGATCAGGAGCACGCGCTGCATCTTCGGCAGCTGGATGGTGCGGAACACCGCCCACCGCGAAGCCCCGTCGATCCGGGCCGCCTGGTAGTAGGCGTCGGGGATCGACTTCAGCCCGGCGTAGCACAGCAGCGCGACGAGCGACGTCCAGTGCCAGACGTCCATGGTGACGATGGTCACCCAGGCGTGCAGCGGATTCGACACGTAGTTGTAGTCGATCCCGAGCTTGTTCACCGCCGCGCCCAGCAGGCCGATGTCGCTGCGGGCGAAGATCTGCCAGATCGTGCCGACCACGTTCCACGGGATCAGCAGCGGCAGCGCCATCAGCACCAGGGTGGCGGCCACGCGCCAGCCTTCGCGCGGCATCGAGAGCGCGATCACGATGCCGAGCGGCACCTCGATGGCCAGGATGATGGCCGAGAAGGCGAGGTTGCGCCACAGCGAGGCGAAGAATCGTCCCCCGAGATCGGTCGAGGGATCGAGCAGTTCGACGAACCAGCCCACCCCGTTCCAGAAGAACTGGTTGTTCCCGAACGTGTCCTGGACCGAGTAGTTGACCACGGTCATCAGCGGGATCACGGCCGAGAAGGCCACGATCAGCATCACCGGCAGCACCAGCAGCCACGCCATCTGGTTGACGGGCTTGATCATGCCGCGCCTTCCTCGCCGGCCACCCGGCGCCCGTCCGCATAAATGTGGATCCTGGCCGGATCCAGCCTCAGGATCGCCTGGTCGCCGTCGAAGCTGGCGTCCTCCGCCACCGAGGCCGCGATCGTCCTGCCGCCCAGCTCGACCCTGGCGATGCGCGAGCGGCCGAGATCGTCGATCCGGCGGATGCGCACGGAAAGGCCCTCGCCGCCCGTCTCCAGCGTGGCGAATTCCGGCCGCACGCCGAGTTCGATGCGCGCGCCGTCGGGCAGCCTGGGATAGCTGCGCGACAGCGGCGTCGCGGCGCCGTCGACATAGGCCGTCGCGCCCTCCACCCGGCAGGGCAGCACGTTCATGCCGGGCGAGCCGATGAAATGCCCGACGAAGACGTGCTCCGGCCGGTCGAAGAGCTCGTCCGGCGCGCCGGTCTGCACCACCGCGCCGTCATGCATGACCACGACCGTGTCGGCGAAGGTGAGCGCCTCCGTCTGGTCGTGGGTGACGTAGATCATCGTCAGGTCGAGCTTGCGGTGAAGCTCCTTCAGGGTCGACCGCAGCTGCCATTTCAGATGCGGGTCGATCACCGTCAGCGGCTCGTCGAACAGGATCGCGGCCACGTCGGGCCGCACCAGTCCGCGGCCGAGCGAGATCTTCTGCTTGGCGTCCGCCGTGAGGCCGCTCGCCCGCCGGTCCAGATGCGGCGTGAGGTCGAGGAGCTGGGCGATCTCCTCCACCCGCACCCGGGCCGCCCTGGCGTCGACGCCGCGATTCTTCAGCGGGAAGGCGAGGTTCTCCCGCACCGTCATGGTGTCGTAGACCACCGGAAACTGGAACACCTGCGCGATGTTGCGCGCCTCGGTGGGCAGCCGCGTCACGTCCCGGTCGTCGAACAGGATGCGCCCGTGGGTGGGCTCGACCAGTCCGGAGATGATGTTCAGCAAGGTCGTCTTGCCGCAGCCCGAGGGCCCGAGCAGCGCATAGGCGCCGCCCTGGCGCCAGACATGGTCGATCTCCTTGAGGGCGAAGTCCTCCGGGCCGCGCGGGTTGGCCTTGTAGGAGTGGGCCAGTTTGTCGAGCGTGATGCGGGCCAAGGCGTCGTCCTCACGCGGCGAGTGCGAAATCGGCCGCGACGGTGCGGCCGGACGGATCGAACAGGAACAGGCGGCGCGGCTCCACATAGGCGGTGAGCGTGGAGCCGGGCTCCAGCCGGTGGACCCCGGGGACAAGGGCCACGAAGCGGTGCCCGCCCACATCCATGTGGACGAAGCTCTCGGACCCGGTGATCTCCACCACCGACACCGTGGCGGCCAGCGGGATCGCGTCGGCGCTGGTCCTCTCGAGGCCCAGGTGATGCGCCCGGAAGCCGAGGTCGTAGCGCCCGTCGGGAACGCCGGCGAAGGGACCCGAGGTGGCGACCACCTGGCCGGTGCTGAGGGACACCATCCCGCCATGGCGGGCGCCGGTCATCAGGTTCAGCGGCGGATCGGAGAAGACCTGCGCGGTGACGAGGTCGCGCGGCCGGCGATAGACCTCCGCGGTCGGGCCGAACTGGGTGAGCCGGCCCTGGAACAGCGTCGCGGTCGCCCCGCCCAGCAGCAGCGCCTCGGACGGCTCGGTCGTCGCGTAGACGAAGACCGCGCCGGACTGGGCGAAGATGCGCGGCAGCTCCTCGCGCAATTCCTCCCGCAGCTTGTAGTCCAGATTGGCGAGCGGCTCGTCGAGCAGGACCAGGTCCGCGCCCTTCACGAGCGCCCGCGCGATGGCGGTGCGCTGCTGCTGGCCTCCCGAGAGCTCCAGCGGCTTGCGGTCCAGATAGGGTTCGAGCTTCAGGATCGCGGCGGCCTCGCCCACCTTGGCGCGGATCTCCGCCGCGCTCCGCCCGGCGACCCGCAGCGGCGATGCGATGTTCTCGAACACCGTCATGGCCGGGTAGTTGATGAACTGCTGGTACACCATCGCGACGTTTCGCTTCTGCACCGGCAGTCCCGTCACGTCCCGGCCGTCGACGAGGATGCGGCCGCGGCTGGGGGCGTCGAGCCCCGCCATCAGCCGCATCAGCGAGGTCTTGCCGGCCAAGGTGGCGCCCAGCAGCACGTTGAGCGAGCCGTTCCCGAGCGTCATCGAGATGTCGTCGAGATGGGTGTCGGGACCCACGTCCTTGCCGACCGATTGGAGTTCGAGCGTCATGGCGCGGCCTGCCTTTCGGCGTCCGCCGCCTGGCTCGCCGGGGCGGGACGGCGACGGTCCATGAACGCGGCCAGCGCGGCCTGCTCGTCGGCCGTGAGCCGCAGGCCGAGCTTGCTGCGCCGCCAGAGCACGTCGGCCGCCGTCCGGGCGAACTCCTCGTCCATGAGGTAGCGCACCTCGCGCTCCGTCAGGTCCGCGCCGAAGACGCGGCCGAGATCCGCGAAGCTGCGCGCGTCGCCCAGGAGGCGCTCCGTGCGCGTGCCGTAGGCCCGCACGAGCCTGCGGGCGAGGCCGGCCGGCAGCCACGGCCGGCGCCGCGCCGTCTCGGCCACGAGGTCGTCATAGCCGGTCTTGGGAAAGTCGCCGCCCGGCAGCGGCGCGCCGCCCGTCCATGAGGGCTTGCCGGCCGCCGGCAGGAGGCCGTCGAGCTTGGCCAGGGCCGCCTCGGCGAGCTTGCGATAGGTGGTGATCTTGCCGCCGAACACCGACAGCATCGGCGCGCCGTCCGAGGGCGCGTCCAGCGTCAGCACATAGTCGCGGGTGGCCTCCTGGGCCTTGGACGCCCCGTCGTCATAGAGGGGCCTCACCCCCGAATAGGTCCACACCACGTCCTGGCGGCTCACCGGCGCCTTGAAGTACTCGCTGGCCGCCTGGCAGAGATACTCGACCTCCTGCTCGCTCGCGGCGACGGTCGAGGGGTCGCCCGAGAAGTCCTTGTCCGTCGTCCCGATCAGCGTGAAGTCCCGCTCATACGGAATGGCGAAGACGATGCGGTTGTCGGAGTTCTGGAAAATGTAGCACTGGTCGCCGTCGAAGATCTTGCGCACCACGACGTGGCTGCCCTGGACGAGCCGGACGGCGGCCGGGATGTTGGATCCGAGCGTGGCGTTGGCGACCTCCGCCACCCAGGGGCCGGCGGCGTTGACCAGGGTCCGGGCGAACGTCACGCCGCTCTCGCCGTCCTGCGTCACGGTCTCGATCCGCCAGAGGCCCTCGGCGCGCCGGGCGCCGACCACCCGGGTGCGGGTGCGGATCGAGGCGCCGCGCTCGGCGGCGTCCATGGCGTTCAGCACCACGAGCCGGGCGTCCTCCACCCAGGCGTCGGAATATTCGAAACCCTTTGCGAAGATCGGTTTCAAAGGGCGCCCGGCCGGATCGCGCGTGAGGTCCAGGGTCCGGGTCGCCGGCAGCAGCTTGCGGCCGCCGAGATTGTCGTAGAGGAACAGCCCCAGCCGCAGCAGCCAGGCCGGCCGCAGGCCGGCGTGGTGGGGCAGCACGAAGCGCAGCGGCCACACGATGTGCGGGGCGATGCCCCAGACCACCTCGCGCTCCTTCAGCGCCTCCCGGACCAGCCGGAACTCGTAATATTCGAGATAGCGCAGTCCGCCATGGATGAGCTTGGTCGAGGCGGACGAGGTGGCGCTGGCGAGGTCGTTCTGCTCGAACAGCACCACGGACGCGCCGCGGCCGGCCGCGTCCCGCGCGATGCCGGCGCCGTTCACGCCGCCTCCGATGATGGCGAGATCGAACGTCTCGTCCGTCACTCAGCGTCCTCCCTGCGCCATCCTGCGCGAGTCAGCCCTCGCTTGACCGCCAGACTACCAGTGTCCAGGTTGCGCGCAATCGCAAAACGAAACCAAAAACGAAATCAGTCCGCCGCCGCCGCGCCCGGCGCCGACGCCGGCGGGCCGGTCTCGATCACCTCGATCGACTCGCGGCGGCACAGTTCGCGAATCGGCTCCGCCGGCACGCGGTCCGTCACGAACATGTCGACGTCGCCCAGATGGCCGATGCGCACCGGCGCCGAGCGCTCGAATTTCAGGCTGTCGGCCACGAGCAGCGTCTTGCGGGCGTTCTCCATGATGGCGCGCGACACCCGCACCTCGCGATAGTCGAAGTCCAGGAGCACGCCCTCGGGATCGATCGCGGACGTCCCCACCACCGCATAGTCCACCTTGAACTGGCGGATGAGGTCGATGGCCGCCGCGCCCACGACCCCGCCGTCCGACCGCCGGACAGGCCCGCCCGCCACGATCACCTCGATCTTGGGATGCGGATAGAGCAGCGTCGCCACGTGCAGATTGTTCGTGATCACAAGCAGTCCCGCATGATCCTTCAGGCAGCGCGCGACCTCCTCGGTGGTCGTGCCGATATTGATGAACAGGGATGCGTTGTTGGGGATGAGCGACGCCGCCGCGCGCCCGATGGCGGCCTTCTCGTCCCGGGCGATGAAGCGCCTCGCCTCATAGGCCAGGTTCTCGACGCTGGACGCCACCACCGCGCCCCCATGGACGCGCGACAGGATCCGCTGGTCGCAGAGCTCGTTGAGGTCCTTGCGGATGGTCTGGGGGCTGACTTCGTAGCGCAACGCGAGGTCGTCGACGCTGACCCGCCCCTGCATGCGCGCGAGCCCGATGATCTCGCTCTGGCGAGGCGACAGGGTCTGCATCCGGTTCCCTCCGGCTTCTGTGCGAGCATAGCTTCGATTTGCGCGCGTTTCAGTCAAAATCGCGCGTGAACCGCGTCTTTCCGCGCGCCGGTCGACAAGGCGTCGCCGCGGCCCCACCTTAGGGCGTCCATGACGTCAGCTCACGCCAGCCCCGCAGCCCCCCAAGCGCGCCCCCCGGCCGGGGACCGTCCGCCGCCGCCCGGGACGCAGACCTGGCGCGCCCGCCTCGGCGCGCTGCGGCGGATCCCGGCCCTGTTCCGCCTCGTCTGGGAGGCGAGCCCCTCCCTCACCCTCGGCAGCATGCTCCTGCGCCTCAGCCGGGCGCTCCTGCCCGTGGCGGCGCTGTATGTCGGCAAGCTGATCATCGACGAGGTCGTGCTCCAGACCCGCGCCGGCGCTCCCGGCCCCGGCTTGTCCGACTGGCTGGCGAGCGGACGCCTGGCGCGCCTCGGCCTACTGGTCGGCGCGGAATTCGGCCTCGCCATCGTGGCGGACGCGCTCGCCCGGGCGAGCAATCTCGTCGACAGCCTGCTGGCCGAACTCTACAGCAACCACGCCAGCATCCGGCTGATGCGCCATGCGGCCACGCTGGACCTCGCCCACTTCGAGAACACCGATCAGCAGGACCGGCTGGAGCGGGCCCGCCGGCAGGTCACCGGGCGCACCACCCTGCTCACCCAGCTCTTCGGCCAGGCGCAGGATCTCGTCACCGTCGCCTCGCTGGCGGCGGGGCTGATGGCCTATGAGCCGCTGCTGATCCTCATGCTGCTGGCGGCCCTCGCGCCGGCGCTGATCGGCGAGATCCACTTCAACGCCCAGGGCTACCGGCTCAATTATTTCCGCACGCCGGAGCGCCGCAAGCTGGACTATGTGCGCTATCTCGGCTCCAGCGTCGAGACCGTGAAGGAGGTCAAGCTCTTCGGCCTCAACGACTTCCTGGTCGAGCGGTTCAGGCGCTACGCCGACGCCATGTACCGGGACAACCGCCGCCTGGCGGTGCGCCGCGCCGCCTGGGGGGGCGGCCTGGCCGCGCTCGGCGCGCTCGCCTATTACGTCGCCTATGCGGTGATCGCGCTGCGGACCGTGCAGGGGCAGTTCAGCCTCGGCGACCTCACCTTCCTGGCGGGCTCCTTCCTGCGTCTGCGCACCTTGCTCGAAGGCCTGCTGCTCGGCTTCTCGCAGATCGCCGGGCAGGCGCTCTATCTCGACGACCTGTTCTCCTTCTTCGACATCAAGCCGGACATTCTCTCGCCCGCCCACGCGCTGCCCTTCCCGAGCCCGATCCGGCGGGGGGTGACCTTTGAGAATGTCGGCTTCCGCTATCCGGACACGGACCGGTGGGCCGTCCGGGGCCTGAACCTCACCCTGAAGGCCGGCGAGGTCCTCGCCCTGGTGGGAGAGAACGGCGCGGGCAAGACCACCATCGTGAAGCTCCTCGCAAGGCTCTACGACCCGACGGAAGGCCGCATCCTGCTCGAGGGCCGGGATCTGCGCGACTACGACCTGGCGGAGCTGCGCAGCCATGTCGGCGTGATCTTCCAGGACTTCGTGAGGTTCCACTTCACCGCCGGCGAGAATATCGGCATGGGCCGCATCGCCGAGGCGCAGGACCAGGTCCGGGTGCGCGACGCGGCCGAGCGCAGCCTGGCCGACCAGGTCGTCGCCCGGCTGCCGCAGGGCTACGACCAGCCGCTCGGCAAGCGCTTCAGCGACGGCTACGACCTTTCCGGCGGCGAGTGGCAGAAGATCGCGATCGCCCGCGCCTATATGAGGGACGCCGACATCCTGATCCTGGACGAGCCCACCGCGGCGCTCGACGCGCGCGCCGAGTTCGAGGTCTTCCAGCGCTTCGGCGACCTATCCCGCGGCCGGACGGCGGTGCTGATCTCGCACCGCTTCTCCACCGTCCGGATGGCCGACCGCATCGTCGTGGTGGAGGGCGGCCGGGTCGTCGAGGAAGGCTCGCATGACGACCTCGTCCGAGCCCGGGGCCGCTACGCCGAGCTCTTCGAGCTGCAGGCCGCCGGCTACCGCTGACGCCTCAGATCGAGAGCGCCACGCCGAGGCGGCGGGCCGAGCCGGCGATATGGCGCCGCATCGCCGCCATCGCGCCTGCGGGGTCGCCGCTCGCCAGCGCCATGACGATCGCCCGGTGCTCCGACACGGTCTCGGCCAGCGTGGCGCGCCCGGCCATCGGGGCGCGCTGCGTCTCCTCCATGGCGGCGCGGGCGGAGCGGTACATGCTCGCCAGCAGCGGGTTTCGCGCCGCCTCCATGATGGCGTCGTGGAACGCCGAATCGCAGGCCGCCATGGCGACGAGGTCCGAACGGCGCATCGCCTCGGTCATGTCCTCCACCAGGGCGGCCACATGCGCCAGCTGCTCCTGCCCGATCCTCTCGGCCGCCAGCGCGGCCGCCGATCCCTCCAAGGCGAGCCTCGCCTCATAGACGTCGCGCGCCGAGCCGGCGTCCAGGCTCCGGCCGCGGGGACCGCCCGACGCCGGATGGGCGACGAAGACGCCCAGCCCGGGCCTGATGTCGATCAGCCCCAGCGTCTCCAGCACGGACAGAGCCTCCCGCAGCGAGGCGCGGCTGACGCCCATGGTCTCCGAGAGCCCGCGCTGGGCCGGCAGCCTGTCGCCAGGCCGAAGCGTGCCGTCCACGATTTGCTGCTGGATCTTGGCCGCGACGTCATGGGGCGTCTTGCTGGGACTGGGCCGCTGATGGGCCACGAACGCATCCAACACGTGCGGGTCCTCCTGTGCGCGACGCGAAGGCGGACTGCGCTCCGGGGAGGCGCCGCCTGACGCGTCTATCGGCTTGACCGGACCGGTCCGGGGCCATCACTATGCACTGGTCAGACCGGCCAGACCAGTGCCGGCGAGAGGGGAGACTTTCACATGCGTCACGCCACGTTGGGGCACGCCTGGAGAACCGCAACCGCCGCCATCGCGATCGCCCTGGGGCTGGCGGGATCGGCGAACGCCCAGTCCACGCTCAAGGTGGGCGCCAATATCGGCAACGTGCCGTGGGAGTTCCAGGACGCGCAGGGCAAGTCCGTCGGCTTCGAGATCGACCTCGTGAACGAGGTCGCCAAGCGCAACGGCATGACGGCCGAGATCGTCAACATCCCCTTCCAGGGCCTGTTCGCGGCCGTGCAGTCCGGCCAGATCGACGCGGCGGTCTCGTCCATCACCATCACCAAGAAGCGCCTGGAGAGCGTCGCCTTCGCCCAGCCCTACTACGACAGCGACCAGTCGCTGACCGTCACGAAGGCGTCGGGCGTCAAGAACGTGGCCGGCCTCGCGGGCAAGGTCATCGGCGTCGACACGGGCTCGACCGGCGACATGTGGGCGACGCAGAACCAGGCGACCACCAAGGTCAAGGAGATCCGCCGCTACGAGGGCCTCAACCCGGCCATGCTGGACCTCGCGGCCGGCCGCATCGACGGCTATGTCTCCGACATTCCGGCGCTGCTCTACTACATCAAGGACAAGCCGCAATTCGCCGTCGTCGAGCGGATCAAGACCACCGAGCAATACTCGGTGATGACCGCCAAGAACTCGCCCCTCCTGCCCAAGATCAACGACGCGATCACGGCCATGAAGAAGGACGGCTCCCTCGCCGCGATCCACAAGAAGTGGTTCGGAACCGACCCGGATGTCGGCATGGCCACCGCCACCGTGCTCGAGATCCCCAAGCTCTGATCGAACCGAAGCGGGCCGGGGCGGGCCCTGAGCCCTCCCCCGGCCGCCAGGACCCGGCATGGACATTTTCGAGACGTTCCTGAACGGCCGCGTCTTCCTGGAGACGCTGCCGCTGATCCTGTCGGGCCTGAGCACCACGCTGCTGCTCGGCGTTAGCAGCATCGTGGCCGGCTTCCTGCTCGGGCTCGCGCTGGCGCTGGTGCGCCTCTACGCCGCGACGCCGTGGCGCCTGCTTGCGATCGGCTATATCGACCTCTTCCGGGCGATCCCGATCCTGGTCCTGCTGATCGTCATCTACTACGCGCTGCCCTTCGCCGGGCTGAGGCTCTCGGCCTTCACCTCGGCCATGAGCGCGATCTCCATGGTGGCGGCCGCCTACAGCGCCGAGATCTTCCGCGCCGGCATCGAGGCGGTGCCCTCCGGTCAGTTCGAGGCGGCGCGCGCGCTGGGCCTCCCGCCCTGGCTGGTGATGTCGAAGGTCGTGCTGCCCCAGGCGCTGCGCATCGTCGTGCCGCCGATGACGTCGAACGCCATCAACGTCCTGAAAGACACCGCCCTCGCCTCGGTGGTCGCCATGCCGGACCTGCTCAAGCAGGCGACGCAAGCCCAGGCGCTCGCCGCCAACCCGACGCCCCTGATGGCGGCCGCCGGCATCTATGTCCTCATCCTGCTGCCCCTCGTGCGCCTCGTCGGCCACATGGAGAAGAGCTGGGCCATCGGCCGGCGCTGATCCGGCGCCGTCCTCGCCGCCCCACCCTGCACCACGGACCCCCGCCATGAGCCCAGTCTCCTCGCCCCCGACGCTCGACCTCGACTTCGTCCGCTCGCAGTTTCCCGCGCTGGCGCTCGGCGACTGGG
This sequence comes from Alsobacter sp. SYSU BS001988, assembly GCF_054796215.1. NCBI lineage: Bacteria > Pseudomonadati > Pseudomonadota > Alphaproteobacteria > Hyphomicrobiales > Alsobacteraceae > Alsobacter > Alsobacter sp. SYSU BS001988. The sequence continues at coordinate 305,264 of NZ_JBTAMK010000005.1, forward strand.
CCTATATGGACAACGCCGGCGGGTCGCTCGTGCTCAAGGGCGTGGCGGACCGCATCTCCGACTACCTGCTCACCACCAGCGTCCAGCATGGCGCGAGCTACGAGGCCTCGGTCCACGCCACGGAGCGGCTGGCCCAGGCGCGCGCCCGCATCGCCACCCTGATCGGCGCGGAGCGCGCCGAAGAGGTCGTGCTCGGGCCGTCGACGACGCAACTCATGCGCAATCTCTGCGCCGCGATGGCGAGCCAGTTCCAGGCCGGGGACGAAGTGATCGTCACGGATTTCGATCACGAGTCGAATATCGGCCCCTGGCTGCAGCTGAAGGAGCGCGGGGTCGTCTTCCGCACCTGGGCGATCGATCCCGGCAGCTTCGAGATCGACCTTGGCCAGCTCGACGCGCTCCTGAACCCGCGCACGAAGCTCGTCTGCGTCACGCACGCCTCCAACATCCTGGGCGCCATCAACCCCGTCGCGGAGATCGCCGCGCGCGTCCATGCGGCGGGCGCGCAGCTCTGCGTCGACGCCGTCGCCTATGCGCCCCATCGCGCCGTCGACGTCGCGGCGTCCGGGGCGGACTACTACGTGTTCTCGTTCTACAAGGTCTACGGGCCGCACTTCGCCGTGATGTGGGGGCGCCACGAGCGGCTGCTCGATCTCGACGGGCTCTATCACTGGTTCTACGGCAAGGACAAAGTCCCCGGGAAGCTGGAGCCCGGCAACACCAACTACGAGCTCGCCTGGGGCTGCGTCGGCATCGTCGACTATCTGGAGAAGCTGGGCGGCGGCGAGGGCCGCCCCGCCGTGGTCCGCGCCTTCGACGCCATCGCCCGGCACGAGGAGGCCCTGGCCGAGCGCCTTCTGTCCTGGCTCCGGGCCCGCAACGACGTCCGCATCGTGGGTCCCCGCACGGCCGACCGCGCCGTGCGCGCGCCGACCATCTCCTTCAAGGCGGCGGGCCGCGACTCCGCCGAGGTGGTCAGGGCGGTCGATCCGCACAAGGTCGGCATCCGCTTCGGCGATTTCCACTCGCGCAGGCTGGTGGAGAATCTCGGGCTGGCGGAGGGCTCCGGCGTGATCCGGGCGTCCCTCGTGCACTACAACACCCTGGAAGAGGTCGACCGGCTGATCGGCGCGCTGGACCAGGCGCTGGCCTGACGCCCGCGCGGCTGAGCCGTCGGGACGCGACGCGCGGCACGCGCGTTGCTCGATCCCGCCACAGCCGTTGTGGACGTCCCGATCCGGGACGGCGGCCGGAGGACGACCCATGCCCGCCTTCGACGAGATGGACGACGAAGCGCTGACCACCTGGCTGGTCGGCGCCCTGATGGAGGCCCAGCGCCGCGGCCTCACCACCGTCATGATGGCCGAGCCCGCCACCGCCGAGGCCCTGGCGGCCGAGGCCGAGACCGAGGCGACCGCGCCCACGAGCTCCGCTGTGCACTGAGCCGCGCCGGACGCCCGGCGAAGCGGAGCTTCAGGCCGCCGCGGCCAGGAAGTCCCGCACGGCCGCGATGAAGGCCTCAGGCTGCTCGAGCGGCGGGCAATGGCCGCAGCCCGGCAGCTCGAGATAGGTCGCGCCCGGCACGCCGTCGGCGATCTGCCGGCACAGGGCCGGCGGCGTGGCGGCGTCGAGTTCGCCGCAGACCACCAGGGTCGGAACCTGGATCCGGCCGAGCTCCGGCACGAGATCGGTTCCCATCAGCGTCCTGCAGGCCGCCACGAAGGCGGCTGGCTGCATCGCCAGCAGGACGGCGCGGCGCTCGTCCACCGCTTCGGGGTGCTGCGCCAGATAGGCCGGGTGGAAGACCCGGTTGGCCGAGATGGTCGCCACCGATGCGATCCCCTCCGCCGTCACCTTCTCGGCCATGATCCGGAAGGCGTCCGCGCCGGCGGGCGGGAAGCCGGCGGCCGCGTCCGACAGCACCATGCGGCCGACCAGGGAGGGGTGGCGCAGCGCCATCGCCAGCGCCACGGTGCCGCCGAAGCCGTTGGCCAGCACGGTCGCGCCGGGCGCGATCCCCGCGCCGTCGAACACCGTCGCGACATGGTCCGCATAGGCGTCGATGCCCGGCTCGATGACCCGCGAGCCATGGAAGCCCGGCAGGTTCACGAGCGTGACCCTGAAGCGCTCGGCCAGCCACGGCAGCACCGAGTCGAAGGCCGCCCGATCCGCCAGGAGGGAGTGAATGACGAGCAGGTCCGGGCCCGCCCCGGCCTGCGCGGCCGTCAGGCCGGATCCGCTGATCTCGATCGTTCTGACGTCCGCCATCGTCGTCAATCCTCCCAACATGATATTTCACTGTCTCGGACGAGGACGCCCAGACGCCAAGCCGCCAAGCCGCTTCCCGGCGAGATGCCGTCCGAATGGCCCCAGTTTGCCCCGATCCGCCCCTTGTGCGAGCCGAATTGGCTTGTATGATATTCCACATGTCGACGCAAACGCAGTCCCTGATGCGTGACGAGGTGCACCGCGAGCTGCGGCGTCAGATCCTCGACTGCACCATCGCGCCCGGCGCGGAGCTGCGCGAAGGCGAGTTGGCCGACCGCTTCAGCGTCTCCAAGTCGCCCATCCGCGACGCCCTCCTGCGGCTCGAAACCGAGCGCCTCGTGGTCGTCCATCCGCGCAAGGGCTACCAGGCCGCGGCCATCTCGCTCTCCGACGCCGCGGACCTGTTCGACCTGCGCGCAATCCTGGAGCCGGCCTGCGCCCGCGACGCGGTCGGCCGCGCGACCGACGAGGCGCTCGGCAGGCTGGACGCCTATCGCTCGCTCGAGCGCTACGCGGGGCTTCCCGGCAACGACCCCGCCCCGTCCTTCGTGGTCTACAACCGCGACCTGCACATCGCGATCGCCGGCCTGTCGGCCAACCGCCGGCTCCGCGACGCGACCGTGGACCTCATCGAGCAGTTCGACCGGCTCGTGATCGTCAGCGTCAACCAGTCCTCGCCCGAGGGGCGCGAGAGGCTGGTCGCCGAGCACGGCGCGATCATCGACGCCCTGCAGGCCCGCGACGGCCGCGCCGCCGGACGCCTCCTCGCCGATCACGTGGCCCGGGCGCGCAAGCGCGTCCTGGCCGCCCTCTCCCGCCTCGCCGTCGTTCCGTAGGCGCTCCCGCGATGAAAGCCCCGCCCTTCGCCTATCACCGCCCCACGACCCGCGAGGAGCTCGCCGGGCTCCTGGCGTCGCTGGACAACGCCAAGGTCCTGGCCGGCGGGCAATCGCTCATGCCGATGCTGAATCTGAGGCTGCTGTTTCCCGACCACCTCATCGACATCAACCGCGTCGAGGGCCTGGCCGGCGTGCGGCGAGAGGGCGACGCCGTCGTGATCGGCGCGATGACCCGCCAGAGCGACCTCCTGGCCTCGCCCATCGTGCGGGAGCGCCTGCCCGCGCTGGCCGAGGCGCTCGCCCATGTCGGCCACATGCAGACGCGCTCGCGCGGCACCATCGGGGGCAGCTGCTGCCATCTCGACCCCTCGGCCGAGCAGCCCGCCATGGCGGTGCTGCATGACGCGGCCTTCGAGGTCGCCGGCGCCCGCGGCCGCAGGACCGTGCCCGCCGCCGACTGGTGCGCCGGGATGCTGCAATCGGCGCTCGAGGACGACGAATATCTCGAGGCGATCCGGTTCGAGCCCTGGCGGCCGGGCTCCGGCCACGGCTTCGCCGAATACGCCCGCCGCCATGGCGACTTCGCCATCGTCGGCTGCGGCGCGCTCCTCGATGCGGACGCGGCCGGGCGCATCGCCCGCGCCGCCGTCGTGATCTTCGGGGTGGAGCCCTCGCCCGTGCGCCTCAGGGCCGCCGAGGCCGCGCTCGTCGGCCAGCCGGCCGATGCGCTTGATCCGGCCCCCGTGCTGGCCGCCGCGGAGGCGCTCGACGCCATGGACGACGTCCACGTCACCGCCGCCTACCGGCGCAGGCTCGCCGTCGCCATGGCGAAACGCGCGCTGGGCGACGCCGTCCGGCGCCTGACGAAGGACCGGACATGACCCCCGCCGGAGCGCGCGACGCGCGCGTGATCGCGCTCACCCTCAATGGCCGCCCCGTGGCGCACGCCGCCGAGCCGCGCCTGCACCTCGGCGACTTCCTGCGCCATGCGGCGGGCCTCACCGGCACGCATATCGGCTGCGAGCACGGGGTCTGCGGCAGCTGCACCGTCATCGTCGACGGCCGCCCGGTGCGGTCCTGCCTCATGCTCGCCGTCCAGGCCGAGGGATGCGTCGTCGAGACCGTCGAGGGCCTCGCCGGCGCCGACGGCGCCCTGTCGCCGCTGCAGCGGGCTTTTTCGGACAACCACGCCCTGCAGTGCGGCTTCTGCACGCCCGGCATGCTGATGACCCTGGAGGCGCTCCTGCGCGAGACGCCCCGCCCCACCGAGGAGGAGATCCGGGTCGCCATCTCGGGGAACATCTGCCGCTGCACCGGCTACCAGGGCATCGTCGACGCGGCCCTCGCCGCCGCCGACGCCCGGACCGACGGAAAGGGCGCCGGCCGATGAGCGCGCGCTATTTCGGGGCCGCGGTGGCGCGGCTGGAGGATCCCCGGCTCGTTTCCGGCCAGGGCCGCTTCGTCGACGACCTTCACCCCGCCGGGCTTCTGCACGCCGCCTTCGTGCGCTCCCAGACCGCGCACGCCCGCATCCTCTCGGTCGACGTCGCCGCGGCGGCGGCCATGCCGGGCGTCGCGGGCGTCTTCGTGATGGGCGATTTCGCCGCCATCGCGGCCGGCCCCATGCCGGCGCTGGCGCCGCATCCGCTGCTGAAGACGCCCCTCACCTATCATCCGCTCGCCGTGGACGAGGTGCGCCATGTCGGCGAGGCGATCGCGATCGTGGTGGCCGAGAGCCGCGGCCTCGCCGAGGACGCCGCCGCGGCCGTCATGGTCGAGATGGAGATGCTCCCCGCCATCGCGGACGCTGTCGCGGCGCTGGAGCCGGGCGCTCCCCTGGCGCACGCCGGCCGCGACGGCAACCTCGCCGCCACCCTGAAGGCGAGCTTCGGCGACCCCGACGGCGTCTTCGCCCGCGCAGACCATGTCGTCACCGAGACCATCGTCACCCATCGCGGCGGCTGCCACTCCATGGAGTGTCGCGGCGTCCTCGCCATGTCGGATCCGCTGGGGGACGAACTGACCGTCTACACCTCGTCCCAGTCGCCCTTCCTGGTGCGCCGCCTTCTGGCGGCCTATCTGGGCCGGGACGAAAGCGGCGTGCGCGTCGTCGCGCCGGACGTCGGCGGCGGCTTCGGGCCGAAGGCCAACGTCTACCCGGAGGAGTTCGCCACCGCCCTGGCCGCCCTGAAGCTCGGCCGGCCGGTGAAGTGGATCGAGGATCGCCAGGAGCACTTCCTCGCCACCACCCAGCAGCGCGACCAGATCTGGACCGTGGACGTCGCCTTCACGGCCGAGGGACGCATGCTGGGGCTGCGCGGGCGCGGCGTCCACGACAACGGCGCCTATGCGCCCTACGGTCTGATCCTCGCCGCCAACGCGCTCGGCTGCTTTCCTGGCCCCTATGCGTTCGAGGCGCTCGACGTCTCCCTGGACGTCGTGCTCACCAACATGGTCCCGACCACGCCGGTGCGCGGCGCGTCGCGGCCCACCATCGCCTTCGTGCTGGAGCGCATGGCCGACCGCGTCGCCGCGCATCTCGGGATCCCCCGCGAAGAGGTGCGGCGGCGCAGCTTCGTGCGCGCCGACCAGATGCCCTACGTCACGGGCGGCAAGGCGCGCGACGGCTCGCCCAGCTCCTATGACAGCGGCGACTACCGCCGCGCGCTCGACCTCGTGCTGGAGAAGATCGACGCCGCCGGCTTCCCGGCGCGGAGGGAGGAGGCCCGCCGCCGCGGCAAGCTCCTCGGCCTCGGCATGGCCTCCTGCGTGGAGGACACCGGGCTCGGCCCCTTCGAGGGCGCCACCGTGCGGGTCACGCCGGCCGGCAAGGTCGTCATCGCCACGGGCGCGTCGAGCCAGGGCCAGGGGCACCGCACCGTGTTCGCGCAGATCGCCGCCGACGCGCTCGGCGTCGACATCGCGGACGTTCTCGTCGAGGCGGCCGACACGGCCCGTTTCCCCCTCGGCATCTCGACGATCGCCAGCCGCATCGCCGTCACGGCCGGATCCTCGGTCGAGATGGCGGCCCAGAAGGTGCGGGCCAAGGCGATGCGCTTCGCCGCCCACCGGCTGGAGGCCGGCGAGCAGGACCTGGAGCTCGCCGACGGCGTCGTGAGCGTGAAGGGCGTGCCCGGCCTCGGGGTCGCGCTGGCCGACATCGCCAAGGCGCTGGCCGGCGCGCCGGGCCTCGGCATGCCCTACGGGCTGGAGCCGGACCTCGCCGCCACCGCCTATTTCGAATCCGAGGGGCTCACCTTCTCCTACGGGTCGAACGCCTGCGAGGTCGAGATCGACCCCGACACGGGCGACGTGCGCGTCGTCCGCTACGTCGTGGCGCATGACTGCGGCCGGCTCATCAACCCGCAGATCGTGGACGGCCAGATCATCGGCGGGGTGGTTCACGGCATCGGCAACGCGCTGTTCGAGCGCATGATCCACGACGCCGAGGGCCAGCCCCTCACCACCACCTACGCCGACTACCTGCTTCCGATCGCGACCGAGACGCCGCGCATCGAGATCCACCACATCGAGACGCCTTCCCCGCGCAATCCGCTCGGCGTGAAGGGCGCGGGCGAGGGCGGCACGATCCCGGCCGCCGCCTGCGTGATCTCCGCCGTCGAGAATGCGCTGGGTCCGTCCGCGCCCTTCATGGGCGCCCATCCGATCGCCCCGCAGGACGTGGCGGCTCTGCTCGACACACGACAATGACGCCGGGCCGGGCATAGCCCCGGCCGGCGCAGGGAGGGGACCACCATGAACGTCGCGCCGCAACACCCGATCGCATCGGTGCAGTCGGGCCTCCGGCTGGACCGGCTGCCGATCTCCAGCTTTCATCGGCGGATCTTCTGGCTCATCGGGGCCGGGATGTTCTTCGACGGCTACGACCTCTATGTCGGCGCGAGCGTGCTCGGGTCGACGGTCGCGAGCGGCTTCTCGACGCTGGCGCAAAACGCCCAGTTCGTGTCGATGACCTTCGTCGGCATGACCATCGGGGCGTTCATCGCCGGCTTCCTGGGCGACGCCTATGGCCGGCGCTTCACCTACCAGACCAACCTCTTGATCTTCGGCGTGGCCTCGCTGGCGGCCGCATTCGCCCCCAACATGGACTGGCTGATCGCGGCGCGCTTCCTGATGGGGCTCGGGCTCGGCGCGGAGATCGTGGTCGGCTATTCGACCCTCTCGGAGTTCGTGCCGCCGGCCAAGCGCGGCAAGTGGCTGTCCTTCATGGCCATGGTGGTCGTCAGCGGCCTGCCGGTGACGACGCTGCTCGGGGCCGTGGTGATCCCGATGTTCGGCTGGCGCCCGATGTTCGCGATCGCCGGCGTCGGCGCGCTCGTGGTCTGGCAGATGCGCAAGTCCATGCCGGAATCGCCGCGCTGGCTGGAGTCCAAGGGCCGCATCGAGGAGGCCGAGGAGCTCGTCTCGTCCATCGAGCGGGAGTCCGGCGTCGCCGAGCGTCCGATCCTGCCCGCGCCCGCCCCGGCCCGGCAGGCCGCGGCCGGCGACCTCTTCGGGGCCAAGCTCTTCCCCCGCATGGTCGTGGGCTCGGTGGTGCTGATCGTCATCAACACGCTGATCTTCGGCTTCGTGACCTGGCTGCCGACCTTCTTCGTCCAGCAGGGCCTGACGCTCGTCCGCTCCTTCAACTACACGGTGGCGATCTCGCTGGCCGCCCCGATCGGCTGCGCCATGGGGGCGTTCCTGGCCGACCGCCTCGGCCGCAAGCCGACCATCATCGGCGCCTCCGTGGTGGCGATCCTGTTCGGGGCGCTCTACCCCTATGCGCTGAACCCGGTGTTCCTCATCCCGACCGGCTTCGTGCTGCTGCTGGCCATCTATGTGCTGGTGGCGCTGCTCTACGGCGTCTACACGCCCGAGCTGTTCCCCACCGAGGTGCGCCTGCGGGCCAACGGCATCTGCAACATGCTGGGCCGCGGGGCGACCATCGTCTCCCCCTTCATCGTGGTGGCGCTGTTCAAGGGCTACGGGGTTTCGGGCGTGACCACCTTCATGATCGGCCTGCTCGCCGTCCAGATCGCCGTGGTGGCGCTCTGGGGCATCGAGCCCGCCCGGCGGGGCCTCGAAGAGGTCGCCTGACCCAGGGACGATCGCCCCTGCGGGCGATCCAGCGCCCTCCTTCGCGGGGGGGCGCTTTCCCATGTGCGAACTCACGCGATAGTGGTGGTCGACGGGCGAAGGAGTGAATAGGCTGCCGCCCGCAGGGATACCCCCGTCGTCTGGACGCCGGGCAAGAAGGAGGACATGACGATGAAGCATTCGACGATCCGGGGCGCGGCGCGCCTGATCGGGGCCGCCGCATTCGCGACGCTGCTCGCCGGGTCCGCCATGGCGGCCACCCCCAAGGACACGCTGGTCGTGGTCTGGGCCTTCGACGACACCATCACCATGGACCCCGCCGAATCCTTCGAGATCTCCGCCGGCGAGTTCATGGGCAATTCCTATGACCGCCTGCTGCGCTACGATGTGGAGGATCCCTCCAAGCTCCTTCCCGACCTCGCCAAGTCCTGGACGGTCTCGCCCGACGGCAAGACCTTCACGTTCGAGCTCCGCGACGGCGCCAAATTCGCCTCCGGCAATCCGGTCACCGCGGAGGACGTCGCCTTCTCGCTCCAGCGCGCCGTCATCCTCGACAAGACGCCGGCCTTCATCCTCACGCAGTTCGGCCTGACCAAGGACAACGTGAAGGACAAGGTGAAGGCCGCCGGCCCGCTCACCGTGACGCTGGAGACCGACAAGTCCTACGCGCCGAGCTTCGTCCTCAACTGCATGACGGCCAACGTCGCCGCCATCCTGGACAAGAAGCTCGTGATGTCGAAGGAGCAGAACGGCGACCTCGGCTACGCCTGGCTCAAGACCAACTACGCCGGCTCCGGCCCGCTGAAGATCCGCGAGTGGCGCGCCAACGAGATCCTGGCGCTCGAGCGCAACGACAACTACTACGGCGAGAAGTCCAAGCTCGCCCGCGTCATCTACCGCCACGTCAAGGAGGCGGCCACGCAGCGCCTGCTGCTGGAGAAGGGCGACGCCGACATCGCCCGCAACCTGACCCCGCAGGACCTCGACGCGCTGAAGGCCAACAAGGACATCAAGGAGACGGGCACGCCCAAGGGCACCGTCTACTATATCAGCCTCAACCAGAAGAACCCGAACCTCGCCAAGCCCGAGGTGCGCCAGGCCATGAAGTGGCTGGTCGACTACGACGCCATCGGCGACACGCTGATCAAGAACATCGGCATCGTTCACCAGAACTTCCTGCCGGTCGGCCTGCTCGGCGCATCGACCGAGAAGCCCTTCAAGCTGGACGTCGACAAGGCCAAGGGCCTGCTCGCCAAGGCCGGGCTGCCGAACGGCTTCAAGGTCACCATGGACGTGCGCACCGTCCAGCCCGTGCAGGGCATCGCCGAGGCGGTGCAGCAGACCGCTAAGCGCGCCGGCATCGACATCGAGATCATCCCGGGCGACGGCAAGCAGACGCTGACCAAATACCGCGCCCGCACGCATGACATGTATATCGGCCAGTGGGGCGCGGATTACTGGGACCCCCACACCAACGCCGACACCTTCGTGCGCAACCCTGACAATTCTGACGACGCCAAGTCCAAGCCGCTCGCCTGGCGCAACGCCTGGGCGATCCCGGAGCTCACCAAGAAGGCCGACGCGGCCGCCCTCGAGCGCGACACCGAGAAGCGCAAGGGCATGTACGAGGAGATGCAGGCGGAGTTCCGCGAGACCAGCCCCTTCGTGCTGATCTACCAGATGAACGAAGTGGCCGCCTATCGCAGCAACGTGACGGGCCTGAAGATCGGCCCGACCTCGGACGCCACCTACATGTTCAAGGTCAGCAAGCAGTAAGGCGTCATGGCCCTCGCGGAACGAACCACCGGAGGCGGGCGCCGAAACGCCCGCCTTCTGCATAGGGCCGACGCCGTCGGCCGCTTCCTGCTGGTCATCGTCCTCACCTATCTGGGCCTCTTGGCGGTCACCTTCTTCATCGGCCGCGTCATCCCGATCGACCCCGTGCTGGCCGTCGTGGGCGACCGCGCGCCCGAGCACGTGATCGCGCGGGTGCGGGAGGAGATGGGGCTGAACAAGCCGCTCTGGGAGCAGTTCTTCATCTATTGCCGCAAGGTGCTGCAGGGCGATTTCGGCACGTCCATCCTCACCTCCAATCCGGTGATGCAGGACATCCGCCGCGCCTTCCCGGCCACCATCGAACTCGCCACGCTGGGCACCCTCATGGGGGCGGGCCTCGGCGTGCCGCTCGGCGTCTGGGCGGCCGTGCGCCGCGGCGGGCTGGCCGACCAGCTCGTCCGCGTCATGGGCCTGATCGGCTACTCGGTGCCGATCTTCTGGCTGGGGCTGATGGCGCTGCTCGTCTTCTACGCCAGGCTCGGATGGGTCGGCGGCCCCGGCCGCATCGACGTCGCCTACGAATACACGCTGACGCCCGTGACGGGCTTCATGCTGCTCGACACCGCGATGGCGGGCGAGTGGGAGGCCTTCGGGAACGCCTTCTCCCATCTCATCCTGCCCGCCTCGCTGCTCGGCTATTTCTCGCTCGCCTATATCAGCCGGATGACCCGCTCCTTCATGCTGAACGAGCTGAACCAGGAATATGTCGTCGCCGCCCGGGCCAAGGGGCTCACGGAGACGCGCATCATCTGGCGCCATGCGCTGCGCAACGCCATGGTGCCGCTCGTCACCGTGATCGCGCTCTCCTATGCGGGGCTGCTCGAGGGCTCCGTGCTGACCGAGACCGTGTTCGCCTGGCCGGGGCTCGGCCTCTACATCACGAACTCGCTGCAGAACGCCGACATGAACGCGGTGCTGGGCGGCACCATCGTGGTGGGATCGATCTTCATCGGCCTGAACCTGCTGTCGGACATCCTCTACCGGCTCCTCGATCCCAGGACCAAGACCCGATGAGCGCGCTGGACGCCTCCCTCCGCCAAGGCTGGCGCGAATGGCTGATGTCGGACCGGCCGCAGTCGCGCCGCCAGGCCGCGCTAGGCCGCGCCTATGGGGCGTGGCGCACCTTCGCCCGCAACCGGCTGGCCATGCTGGGCCTGGCCATCGTGATCGCGCTGCTGCTCGTGGCGCTGTTCGCCGACCAGCTCGCCCCCTCCTCGCCCTATGTGGGCGACCTGCGGACGACGCGCCTGCTTCCGCCGTCCTGGGCCCACTGGTTCGGCACGGACGACCAGGGCCGCGACATCCTCTCGCGCATCATCTACGGCTCGCGCATCACCCTCTTCGTGGTGGTGCTCGTCGCGATCCTGGCGGCGCCGATCGGCCTCATGGTCGGGACGGTCGCCGGCTATTCGGGAGGGCTGGTCGATGCGGCGCTGATGCGCATCACCGACATCGTCCTGGCCTTCCCGCGCCTTATCCTGGCGCTGGCCTTCGTGGCCGCGCTGGGGCCCGGCATCGAGAACGCCGTCATCGCCATCGCGATCACCTCCTGGCCGCCCTATGCGCGCATCGCCCGCGCCGAGACGCTGACGATCCGGCAGGCCGACTACATCGCCGCCGTCAAGCTCATGGGCGCCTCGCCCTGGCGCATCGTGCTGCGCCACATCATGCCGCTGTGCGTCTCCTCCGTGATCGTGCGCGTGACGCTCGACATGGCGGGAATCATCCTCACCGCGGCGGGGCTCGGATTCCTCGGCCTCGGAGCCCAGCCGCCGACGCCCGAATGGGGCGCGATGATCGCCAATGGCCGCCTCTACGTGCTGGACCAGTGGTGGGTCGCCGCCGCCCCGGGCGCGGCCATCTTCGTGGTCAGCCTCGCCTTCAACCTGCTCGGCGACGGCCTGCGCGACGCCCTCGACCCCAAGGGGGTGAAATGAGCGGCCCCGGCGCCCCCGACATGCTGGTCGTCGACGACCTGCGCGTGTCCTTCCCCAACCGCGACGGCGGCATGACCGAGGCCGTGCGCGGCGTCTCCTTCAGGCTGGGCCGCGAGCGGCTCGGCATCGTGGGCGAGTCCGGCTCGGGCAAGTCGCAGACCGGCCGCGCCATCCTGGGCCTCACCGCCCCGGAGGGCCGCGTCACCGCCAAGAGGCTCGAATTCGACGGCATCGATCTCCTGAAGAGCTCCAGCCGGCAGCGACGCAGCCTGCGCGGCGGCCGCATCGCCATGGTGCTGCAGGACCCGAAATTCTCCCTCAACCCGGTGATGAGCATCGGCGACCAGATCGTCGAGACGCTGGACGCCCACGCCAGGGTGTCGCGCGGCGAGGCCCGCGAGCGGGCCATGGAGACGCTGCGGCAGGTGCAGATCGACGATCCCGCCCGCGTGTTCGACCTCTACCCGCACGAGGTCTCCGGCGGCATGGGCCAGCGCGCCATGATCGCCATGATGCTGATCGCCGACCCCGACCTGCTGATCGCCGACGAGCCCACCTCGGCGCTGGACGTCACCGTGCAGCTGCAGGTGCTGGCCATCCTCGACCGGCTGGTCGCCGACAGGGGCATGGGCCTGATCTTCATCTCCCACGACCTGAGGCTCGTCTCGACCTTCTGCGACCGCATCCTGGTGATGTACGCCGGCAAGGTCGTCGAGGAGGTGTCGGCCGGCGGCCTTCGCGACGCCCGCCATCCCTACACCCGCGGCCTCGTGAACTGCCTGCCGCGGCTGGGCGAGGACCGGCATCCGCTGCCCACTTTGGACCGCAGGCCGGAGTGGGCGCTGTGACCGCCCGTCCGTCCGCGGCCGGCCTCGCCATCGAGGGCCTGCGCGTCGTCTTCGACGAGTTCGTCGCGGTCGACGATGTGTCGCTGAGGGTCGAGCCGGGCCAGAGCTACGGCGTCGTCGGCGAATCCGGGTCCGGCAAGTCGACCATCCTGCGCGCCGTCTGCGGACTGGCCCCGATGTCGGCCGGGACCGTGTCGCTCATCGCGCCTCCCGGCGAGCCCTCGGGCGCGCTGCCGGCCCCCGGCTCGCGCGAGTTCCGCCGGCGCGTGCAGATGGTGTTCCAGGATCCCTACGGCTCCCTTCACCCGCGCCAGACGGTCGACCGCATCCTGGCCGAGCCGCTCGCCATCCACAGCATCGGCGAAGCCGAGACCCGGATCGAGCGCGCCCTCGACGAGGTCGGCCTCGGCAAGGGCTTCCGCTTCCGCTATCCGCACCAGCTCTCGGGCGGCCAGCGCCAGCGCGTCGCGATCGCGCGCGCGCTGATCCTGGAGCCGCAGATCCTGCTGCTCGACGAGCCCACCTCGGCGCTGGACGCCTCCGTGCAGGCGGAGGTGCTGAACCTGCTGGAGGAGATGCGCCGCCGCCACGGGCTCACCTTCGTGATGGTCAGCCACGACCTGGCGGTGGTCACCCACATGTGCGAGCGCCTCATGGTGATGCAGCGCGGGCGGCGGGTGGAGGAGCTTTCGTCCGGCGACCTCGCCCATCGCCGCGTGGCGGACCCCTACACCAGGCGCCTGATGCAGGCCTCGGAGGGGTTCAGGCGCGGCGCCGCTCCGCCCATCGAGCCGGCTTGACACCCGGGCCGCGCTCGCCCTGAATGGCCGCATGGGGACTGCGATCTCCCCACGAGGCGCCAGCCGAAGCATCGCGTCCAGGTCGTCCGATTCCGGCGGCCGCCATCCAGGACGCACGCGCCATGTCTTCCATCAGCACCATCTCCGCAGACAAGCTCGCCCGCCTCATCGGCACGCCCCGCTGCCCGGTCCTCGTCGATGTTCGGACGCCCGAGGACTTCGCCGTGGAACCCTGGCTGGTTCCCGGCTCGGTCCGACGGTCCCACGCCGAAACCGCCGACTGGTCCGGCGCCCTCGCCGGCCGGAGCGCGGTCGTGATCTGCCAGAAGGGGCTCAAGCTCAGCCACGGTGTCGCCGCCCTTCTGCGACTCGCCGGCGTCCCGGCCGAATCGCTTGAGGGCGGGACCGACCAGTGGGCCCGCTCCGCCCTGCCCCGGGTGCCGGTCTCCCGGATCCCGCCGCGCGACGCCAGGGGCCGCACGCTCTGGGTGACGCGCGAGCGGCCGAAGATCGACCGGATCGCCTGCCCCTGGCTGATCCGGCGCTTCGTCGACCCCGATGCGGCGTTCCTCTTCGTCAAGCCGTCCGAGGTGCTGGGCGTGGCCGACCGGTTCGGCGCCACGCCCTTCGACGTCGAGGGCGTCCATTGGAGCCACCGGGGCGAGGCGTGCACCTTCGACGCCATGGTGGAGGAATTCGGCCTCGCGACGCCGGCGCTCTCCCGGCTGGCGGCGATCGTGCGGGCCGCCGACACCGCCCGGCTCGACCTCGCCCCCGAGGCGGCCGGCCTCCTCGCCGCATCGCTCGGCCTGTCGCGCATGCACGCCGACGACCTCGCCCAGCTCGACGCCGGCCTGACGCTCTATGACGCGTTCTATCGCTGGTGCCGCGACGCGACCGAGGAAACCCACGATTGGCCCTCCAGAAAGACGGCGTCCTGACATGACCGACCTCGCCTCGCGGGTCGAGACGCCCCCCGGCGTCCCGGCTCACCCGTCGTTCCGGCAGGCGGCCCGGGTGTGGGCGCGGGTGGCCGCGCTCTCCTTCGGGGGGCCGGCCGGACAGATCGCCGTCATGCACCGCATCCTGGTGGAGGAGCTGCGCTGGATCTCCGAGAACCGGTTCCTGCACGCGCTCAACTACTGCATGCTGCTGCCCGGGCCCGAAGCCCAGCAGCTCGCCACCTATGTGGGCTGGCTCCTGCACGGCGCCCGCGGCGGCGTCCTGGCCGGAGGGCTGTTCATCCTGCCCGGCGTGGTCGCCATCATGGCGCTCAGCATGGTCTACGCCGCGTTCGGCAATGTCGGCGTGGTCACCGCCCTCTTCTTCGGCCTGAAGGCAGCGGTGCTCGCCATCGTCATCCAGGCCGTGATCCGGGTCGCCGGGCGTGCCCTGAAGAACCGCGTGATGCTGGCCATCGCGGCGGCCTCCTTCGTGGCGATCTTCTTCCTGTCCACCCCCTTCCCGGTCATCGTCCTGGGAGCGGGCCTCATCGGCTATGCGGGCGGGCGCGCCGGCCTCCCGCACTTCGCCGTGGGCGGCGGCCACGGCGCCTCGGGCCCCGCCAGGAGTGTGGGACCGAGCCTGCTCGACGACGATTCGCCGGACCTCGCGAACCCGAGCCGGGCCGGCGCGTTCGCGGCGGCGGCCGTGTGGTTGGCGCTCTGGCTCGTTCCCGTCGCGCTCCTCCTCCTGACGCTGGGTCCCGGCCACGTGTTCAGCCAGATCGCCGTGTTCTTCAGCAAGATGGCGATGGTCACCTTCGGCGGCGCCTATGCGGCGCTGGCCTATGTGGCGCAGCAGGCGGTCGAATCCTTCGGCTGGCTCGCGCCCGGCGAGATGCTGGACGGGCTGGGCATGGCCGAGACGACGCCCGGCCCGCTCATCATGGTGCTGCAGTTCGTCGGCTTCCTGGCGGCCTACCGCGACCCGGGCGCCCTGCCCCCGATGCTCGCCGGCGCGCTGGGCGGGCTCCTCACCACATGGGTGACCTTCACCCCGTGCTTCCTGTGGATCTTTCTCGGGGCGCCCTATGTCGAGGTGCTGCGGGGCGACAAGGCGCTCACCGGCGCCCTGTCGGCGATCACGGCCTCGGTGGTCGGGGTCATCCTGAATCTCGCGATCTGGTTCGCGATCCACACCGTCTTTCGCCAGACCCGTCCCGTCTCCTTCGGCTGGGGCGCCTTCGAGGCGCCGGTCCTGGCCAGCGTCGATCCCTGGGCGCTGGCCCTGTCGGTCGCGGCGGCGGTCGCGGTGTTCCGCTTCAAGGCCGGCATGCTGACGACCCTGGCGGCCTGCTCGGCGGCGGGCGTGGCGCTCTACCTCGCCCGCCTGGCGACGTGACGCGGCGCGGCTGACGCGGCTACGGGAAAGCACGATCCGCAAAGCGCCCATCTCGCGCGCCGGGACGGGCGCGGGCATGATCCTCATGTCGCCGACGGGGGCGTAGGCGACGCCAGGAGCGACCGACGGGCTCGGGGGCCTTCGGTCGCTCCTCCTCGTGTTCAGGATCCGTGATGAACGTCCAGTACATGGATTGGCTCGACCGTCCCGCCGTGGCCTTCGCGGGATCGCGATACGTGCTCGCCGATAAGGGCCTCCCCTGGACCCGCCTCACCCACGCCGCCGCGCTCGACGCAGCGCCCCTGTCCGAGGACGCGTTCCGGGCCCGCTTCGGCGACTGGGACCTGCCGCCGCTGCCGCGACGCGGCGGGCCCTGCTTCCACCGGACAGCCGGGCCGGCCTGACGCCGGGCCCATGGTCCGCGATCCGTCTGCTCCTCTCAGCGCCAGTATTCGAAGTGCTTCGCGAGGTGCGCGCGAGCGCTTCGGGGTCATTCGGGTGGTCTGATCTGCCTCAAGGGAACCATCGCCCAGCAAATATCGTTTCGACATTGGGAAAACGGCAAGAACTATACAAGAATGTAATCTTATACCGCTCCGCCCCGGAGGACGCACACATGAGTTTCTCTCGAATTTTCACCACGTTCTCGACGAACGTAGCAAAGGCTACCGGGAAGCCCATCACGTTCGTGCTCTGCCTCGTCGCCATTTTGGCCTGGGGAGCGTCAGGCCCGCTGTTTCACTTCTCCGACACGTGGCAGCTCGTCATCAATACGAGCACGACCATCGTCACCTTCCTGCAGGTCTTCCTCATCCAGAACACGCAGAACCGCGACGGCGCGGCGCTGCAGGCCAAGCTCGACGAACTCATCCGGGTCGGCGCCGCCCAGAACCGCTATATCGGCATCGAGCGGCTGACCGAGGAGGAGCTCGAGGAGCTGCGCAGCCGCTGTGAAACAAGGGCGCGCGCCGACCGGCTGTCGGACGCGGCCGAGGCGGCCAACGAGGCCGAGCGGCGCGTCGCCAGGCGCGCGGCCGAAGCGGCCGAGGAGGCCGTCTCCTAGGGCCGGACGCCCCGCCCCGTCAGGCCGCCGGCGCGGGCCGGATCGCCAGGCGCCTCTCCACGATGCGCGCCAGCAGGCTCGCCCCGACCGGCAGGATCCCGTCATCCAGCACGAAGGAGGGATTGTGGACCGGCGTGTCGCCGGCGTGCCCGACCCAGCAATAGGCGCCGGGAACGACGCGCAGCATGTCGGCGAAATCCTCGCTGCCCATCATCGGCCGCGCCTCCGTCAGCACGCCTGCGTCCCCGACGATCTCGCGAGCCGCCTCGGCCGCCGCCGCCGCATGCTCCTCGTGATTGACCAGGACGTCGAAGATCGAGCGGATGTCGACGTCGATCTCGACGCCGTAGCTCAGCGCCACGCCGGCCGCGATCTCGCGCGTGCGCTTGCGGACCATCTCGGCCAGCGCCGGCGAGAAGGTCCGGATCGTGCCGGCCAGGGCTGCCTCCTCCGGGATCACGTTATAGGCCGATCCGGCATGGATCTGCGTGATCGACAGCACCGCCGCCTCCAGCGGATTGGCGTTGCGGCTGACGATCGTCTGCAGCGCGCCGGCCAGCGTGATGGCGGCCACCACCGGGTCGTTGCCCATATGCGGCATGGCGCCGTGGCTGCCGCGCCCCCGGACCCTGATGTCGAAGAAGTCGGCGCCCGCCATGGCGGGGCCGGGAAAGACCGAGATCTGGCCCGGCGCGAGGTTGGGCGCGTTGTGCAGGCCGTAGATTTCGTCGCAGGGGAAGCGCTCGAACAGGCCGTCGGCCAGCATGGCGCGCGCGCCGCCCAGGCCCTCTTCGGCCGGCTGGAAGACGAACACGGCCGTGCCGGGAAAGTCGCGGGTCTCGGCGAGATAGCGCGCCGCCCCGAGGAGCATGGTCGTGTGACCGTCATGGCCGCAGCCATGGAAGCGGCCCGGAACGGTTGAGCGGAACGGCAGGTTGGTGGTCTCGTCCATCGGCAGCGCGTCCATGTCGGCGCGCAGCCCGATCCGTCGGCCCGGCCCGCCGCGGCCCTGGAGCACGCCCACGACGCCGGTGCGGCCGACCCCGCGATGCACCTCGACGCCCCAGGAGGCGAGCTTCTCGGCGACGACGCCCGAGGTCCGGACCTCCTCGAAGCCGATCTCCGGATGGGCGTGCAGGTCGCGGCGGATGGCGGTGAGTTCGTCGGCGAAAGCCTGGATGCGGGGCAAGGCGGGCAAGGCGGACTCCTGCGGGAATCGAAACGATCCGCCGAACGCTAACCGAAAAAGCCGCCTCGCGCCGCGCCTCGATGCATACGGGCGCAGCCGGAACCCGAGACGTACGCCCGGGGCCCTTCGCTCGCGAGGGGGGGGCGCCGTGTGGGCGGCCTACTCCGCCCGGCCCGTCATCTGGGCGCGGCCGGTCAGCTGGGCGCGGCCGGTCAGTTGCGCCCGCCCCGTCAGCTGGGCCCGGCCGGTCAGCTGGGCGCGCGCCGTGACGCCGTCTTCGGAGAGCTCCGGCGTGAGCAGGATGTCGGCGAGCGTCCCGGCGACGCTGTCGAGCCGCACCGAGTGGTCGTCCTTGTCATGCGCCCACATCGAGACATTGTTGGCGAAGACGTCGCTCTTGAGCTCGATCCCGACCAGGCCGAGGTCGATCGGATCCTGGCCGGGCGTGACGGCCTTTCCTTCGCCCTGCACCTTGAAGATGCTGGGCGCGGCGAGCTTGTAATACTGGCCCTCGAAGCTGAATCCGTAGATGCGGGCCAGGACGGCGCCGCCCTTCGCGCTGTCCCCCTCGACCTTCAGGTCGGTCATCTTGCGCCCGAACAGGCGGATCACCGAACTGGCCAGCAAGGTCTCATTCAAGTCCGCCATGCGCCCCTCCTCTGCTCGCGTCCAAGCCGTCCCGACCGCCCCCTGGGCCGCCGCTCTGATTCCGCCGCGACAGCGCAGCCTGGACCGGACGGCCCCCGGCGCGTGTGAAGCAGCTCACACTCACGCCGGGCGCCGATGCTCGGCCCGGATGATCTGGCCCAGCCCGGCGGCGTGCAGGCCCTCATGGTGGCGGCCCGGCGGGCAGCACGCCGCGCGGCGCAGCGCCCGCACCCGCCCGACCTGTTCGGCGAAGGGCGCGCCGGCCTTGTAGCGTTGCGCCCGGGCCAGCAGGGCCAGCGCCTCCGCGCGCCGGGTCCGTTCCGGCTCGATCCCGCGCCAGCGCAGGTTCTCGGCCAGCATGTCGGCCGCGTAAGGCGAGACCAGCTCGGCCGCGACGTCCAGCAGGACGCCGGCGACGTGGCCATAGGTGAGATCCTCGATCTCGACCCGGTTCAGCATTTCGCCCAGGACCCGGCCCACGACGTCGCGGGCGTCCAGGAGGGCGGCGCGGAACGCGCCTCGCAGGCTCTCCAGCCGGGTCCCGAAGGCGGCGGCGAGCGCGTCCATCGCCTGGTCGACCTCGTCCCGGTCCCACCCGCGCGCATCGAGGTCGGGCCCGATCACACCTGCGGAGACCAGGTTGTCCTGGTAGAGGTCGATCAGGAAATCGAACAGCGCGCCGGTCAGCGGCTGGGCCAGCGCGTGGGCGTTGCGCCCGCGGCCCGAAGGGTCGATCCACTCGCCGTCCGGCCCGATGCGCAGGTCGGCGACGTCGCTCATCCGGGTCAGGTTGTCGGCGATGCGGATCTGCTGCGCCCCCGAGAGCTCGCCGATGCGGTTGCTGTCGTTGAGCACATAAAGGTTGCCGTTGGTCTGCGTCAGCACATGCGAGACCACCGCCTGGAAATGCAGGGCGGTCAGCATGGCCGTGAGGTCGGAGACCGACTCGTGGAAGGCCAGGAAGTCGGGCGTCACGCGCCCCGATTCGGGCGTGCCCAGTTCGGCGAACAGCACCGTGTGCCCGGTCTCGTGAGCGACGACGTCGAGATTGAGGCAGAACAGGCGCAGGTCGCCCTCGTCGTTCACCTGGCGCCCCATCTCCATGAAGCCCGGCCCGGACTGCGCGTTGGCCCATTCGACCAGCGGCGTCAGTTCGACCCGCTCGTCGCCGACGAGGTCCAGCCAGCGCACGGGATGGCCGAGATATTTCTCCCAGACGTCGAGGGTCAGCCGGACGCAGCCATAGAGATGCGCTTGCAGGAACTGCTGGGTGTCGACCGGGATGGAGGCGAAGTCGCCATTGGCGTCCGGCCAGGCCGGCGGCCGGACCGGTCCGCGATAGGGCGGGGTCGAGATCGGCGGATCGTAGGGCGCCTTGTCGATGGCGTCGACCACTACGAGCCGCTGGTCCGATGGGCCGGGCCCGACCGTGCCGGCGAGCGGCGACACCTCGATCAGCTCCGGCTCCGGATAGGCGTCGGTCGCCTGAGGAAACAACCGGAACAGCGTTCCTCGCATCTCAGCCCCCGTCCGCCCCGCCCGGCGTTTCGCGGCCGGCGAGGTCGAGATGGTACATTCTCCACAGGGCGCGCGCAAAGGCCTGCTCGCTGGGATAGCACAGGCGCTCCGCCGCCTTCGCGAGCGGCTCCAAGGCGAGCCCCGCATCGTCGATCAGGCCGCGCCTTTCGGCGATGGCGCGCAGCTGGCGCGACTCCGGGTCCGGGGCCGGCGGCGTCCCGGCCAGGAGCGCCGCGCGCCGCCGCGCGCCTTCCAGCGCCGACGCGAAGTCGCCCGCGATGCGAAGATGGTCGATCGCCTCGCGCGGACCAGCCGGCGTCACATGCACGCCGCCGCGGCGGGCCACGCGGTCGAAGAGCGCGGTCAGCCCCGCCTCGTCGAGGCCGTTCGCCGCCATCCAGTCGAGCAGCGCCGCGCGCGAATCCAGCCCGCGCCGCCGGCGCCAGTCGTGGAAGACGAGCCGGGCCTCTCGGCCTGACGCGCCGTCGCGCCCGGCCGCCCGGCACAGGCCGGCCCAGCGGTCCGGATCGAGCTGCAGGTCGTCGACGACGAGCGCCTCGTCCGGCGTGAGCGCGGCCGCGCGGCGGGCGGCCTCGTCCGCCACGAAGGCCTCCCAGACGCCCGAGCGCTGGAAGACGAAGCCGGGCGGCGCGGGCGCCTTGCCGCTCGCCAGCCAGGCCTCCATCCGGGCGATGAGCGCGAGGGCGTCGCGGCGCTTCTGCGATTCGAAGGAAGTCCGCCACCAGGCCAGGAGCCGGGCCGCGACGGCGTCGGTCAGCACGCCCGCCTCCATGACGGCCTCGACGCTGCGCTCGCCATAGGGCGTCTCGCGCAGCCGCGCGGCCAGCCGGTCGCGGTCCGCGGCGCCGATCTCGCCCGCCGCCTCGGCCTCCGCAAGCCCCTGCCGCAAGTCGACCAACGCATCGCTGAGCCGCAGGAACCCCGTCTCGGGCGGCCCATGCAGCACGGCGACCTCGTCGTCGTTCTCGAAGTCGTCCCCGAATGGCGCGTAGCGCCCGGCGGCGAAGCCCTCGAACACGCGGCCGACCCCGACCATGCCGAAGTCCTGCAGCTCGCAGGCGCGCAGCGCCCCCATGCTGGCGGCGCCGAACACCGCGACGCCCTCCGACATCGCCCACAGGATCTCGCGGTGCCACACGGACGGGACCTGGTGGAAATAGCCGTCCACGAGGCCCACCGCGCGCGGCCGATGGTCCAGCACCGCGCGGTAGAGATCCCCCTGGGCGGCCGGCGGGAGCACGCGCAGGCGGGTCCGTTCCCGGGCCTCCTCGGCCGCCAGGGTCGGCCCCAGGAAGATGAGCCCGCTCATGCGCCGGCGCCTTCGCCCGGCGTTCCCGCCCGGAGCCGCGCTCGCGCCGCGCGCTCGCCCCCGGGCCGCCCGGGCTCCTCGCCGGTGAGCGGCGATTCCAGCCCCGGCGCGATCGCCCGCACCACCGGCAGGCCGAGATCGGCGCGGGTGAGGTCGACATAGAGCACGCGGCCGAGCCCCGCGCAGGCCAGCCGGTCGACCGCGACCTCCAGGTCGCGGGCCACGCTGTCGGTGGACAGGTCCCGCCTCGCGTCCGGCGGGGCGTCGGCCCGCCCCTCCATCCAGAGCCGGCTGGCGCGGCGCCGGTTGGTCCGCGCCGTCTCCTCGTAGAGGGCGGGCGCGAAGTCGTCGCGCGCCCCCGCGATCCAGGTGGTGCGCGCCTGCGCCGCCTCGGTGAGGGCCCGCGTCATCGCCACGGCCGGGCTCGGATGGCACCCCGCTCCGATCTCCGGGTCGGTGGCGGTCGCCGCCATGTCCGCCGCGAGGCACAGATAGGCCGGCAGTCCGACGTCGGACGTCACGTCCCAGAGGCGGACGGCCACGCCGGCCCCTGCGAAGCGCTCCAGCAGCCAACGGCAGCCCGGATCGCGGATCGCGGCGAGGTCGAGCGACGGCTCGCTATGGCCGCCGCGCACCCGCCAGAGCGACACGGCGTCCCGCTCCACCAGCTCGTAGAGGCCGTGCGCGAGCGCCTCGGCGACGCTGTTGCCGGACGCCAGTCCGTTGGTGTGGGCCTCGAAGAAGCGCCCGGCGCGTTCCCCCGCCGCGGGGGTGTAGTCGGCCGAGACCACCTCGAGCGGGACCAGCGCTTCGGCCCCGGTCGCGACGTCGCGCGCCGCGATCCAGGGGATCGGCTGGTCGGCGTCGAACGCCCTGTCGAGCGGCAGCCCGCGCCAGACGCAGTCGAACCCGGCGGCCTCCAGGTCGCGCGCCCGCGCCATCCGGCACGGCTGCAGCACCGTTTCGGCGTGGAAGGTCTCGCAGGCCTCCATGAAGGCGGAGGTCTTCGCCGCCGCCAGCGTCAGGCCCTTGCCCTGGAACACCGCGATCGAGCGCGAGTTCGGGCGCGCCGCGAAGCACACCGGGATCCCCAGCGTGTCCAGGCCGGTGATCACGCCCACGCGGGTGACGCCCATGCGCCGCGCCAGCGGAGCGAAGCGCGCGTAGGTCTCCTCCGGGCTGCGCAGCCGATGCGCCCCGGCCGTGTAGGCCTTGGCGTGCGCGACGTCCGCCGGAAGCCCCGCGAGACGCCGCGCCGCGCTCACGCGCCGGCTCCGTCGAGGACCGGGTGCGCCGCGCGGATCTCCGCGGGGCCGAGCCCCGCCGCCACGGCGGCCACGAAGGCCTGCGCCGCGCGGACGTCCGCCTTGGCCCGCCATTCGGCCGGTCCGTCCAGATAGGGGCCGAGCAGCGCCGCCGCCGCGTCACGGTCGCCCAGCGTCAGCCGGAGCCGGGCGAGGCTGAGCGCGGCGCGCACCGCCAGCGCCCGCGCGGCCTGCGCCTCGGCGAGCGCCAGCGCCTCGCGCAGCGTGGCCTCGGCCTGGGCCGCTCCCGCGCCGGTGCGCTCGAGCAGTTCGCCGATGCGGCGCAGCACCTCCGGCATCCAGATGCGCAACCCGGCCGCCTGCGCGACCTCGCGCATGGATTCCAGTTCGGCCAGGGCCTCCTGCGGGCGGCCGGCCAGCTCGAGGATCTCGGCCAGCATGCAGGTGTAGATCGGGAAGTCCTCGGAGGTGCCGCTCTCCTTCTGCTGCGCCAGCCCCTCCGTCAGCATGGCGAGGCCGGTCGCGGGGTCGCCGCCCAGCGCGGTGGTCCAGCCGAGGAAGATGCGCCCCTTGGACAGGTGGTCGGAAAAGCCCTTCTCCTCCGCGAGCCGCAGCATGGTCGCGGCGCGATCGCGCACCGCCGGGATGTCGCGCCGGTAGGCGCTGTGCATGACGGCGATGTCGATGCAATGGCTGTAGCTGCCGTCGTGGTCGAGTTCGGCCGCCCACGCCATGGCGAGGCGCTCCTGCTCGACCGCCTTCTCCGGCGCGCCCTGCAGCCAGTAGACCAGGGCCCGCTCGCCCAGCGCGCACACCTTGGCGTCGTGATTGCCGTAGAGGGTGGCGTGGTGGCGGTAGTCGCCGGCCTCGTAGATGGCCAGCCCCTTCTCGATGTGCTCGCAGCAGGCCTCGAACTGGGCCAGCCCGAAATAGCTGCCCCAGCCGCAATGATGCGCCTGCAGCAGCAGCTCGGAGTCGGACCGGGCCCTGGCGCGCTGGAGCAGCGCCTCGAAGCGCCGGGTCTTGTCGTTGTAGTCCTCCGACATGCGCCACCAGCCCCAATAGACCGGGTAGTGCGAGCGCGATTCGGGCAGCTTCTGGCAGGTCTGGTAGGCGCTGGTGTAGACGTCCTCGACCTCCAGCGAGCCCGGGCCCTTCAGCGAGATGAGGGCAGGCCCGAGCAGGACCAGCACCTTCAGGCGCTGCTCCAGATGCGCCGGCTCGTCGGGCAGATGCCCGAGCGCCTCCAGGCAGCGCTGCAGCTGGTTGACCGCCTCCGCCAAGGCCGAGCGCTTCAGGCTGCGCTCCGCCGCGCTGAGCCAGCACGCGACCGCCGGCTCGAACAGGCACGCCTCGGTGAGATGGTGAGCCAGCATCTCGGGCTGCTCGCGCTCGACCTGCGGGGTGATGCGCCGGATCTCCCGGGCCGCGATGGCGTGCAGGTGGCGGCGACGGTCCCGCAGCAGAGTCCGGTAGGCCGCGTCCTGCACCAGCGCGTGCTTGAAGCTGTAGACGCGCTCGCCCTGGTCCTCGTCCTCGAAGAGCAAGCCGGAGGAGAGCAGCGCCCCCAGCCCGGCGCGCAGGTCGGCGACCTCGTTCGCCGCCACGGCCTCCAGCAGCGAGCACCGGAAGGAGCGGCCCAGCACGGCGCCGATCTGCGCCAGCGCCTTGCCCTCGCCGGCCTGGTCCAGGCGCGCCACCAGGATCTCGTGCAGCGAGTCCGGGATGGCCGGCATGGTGGGCGCGACGAAGCGCCCCGCGCCGGCGGCGTCCTCCACGGCGTCCAGCACAGTGCTGGTGAACTCCTCCAGGAACAGCGGGATGCCGTCCGTCTTGCTGACGATCTGCGCCTCGAACACGGGATCGAGCCGCCGCTCGCCCAGCACCGTGTGGATGAGCTCGCGGGCGTGCTCGGGCAGCAGGCGCCCCTGCCGGATCACCGGCAGTCCCGACTGCTCGATCCAGTCCGCCTGCTCGTCCTCGCGGCAGGTGACGATCAGCATGATGCGGCGCCCGGCGATCCGCGGGATGACGTGCTCCAGCAGGTCCAGCGAGGTCGGGTCCAGCCAGTGCAGGTCCTCCACGACGATCAGCAGCGGCGTGACGTCGGCGTGGCGCTGCATCTGTTCGCCCAGCAGGGCGAAGATCTGGTCGCGGACCTGACGGGGCGTGAGGTCCGGATCCAGCGTGTGGTCGAGCGGAATGGAGAGCAGGTCGGCCAGGACGGTGGCGCCCTCGCGCCGTTCGTCCTCGTCGCCCCGGATCAGCATCTCCAGCTTGCGCCGGCGGACCGCGGCGTCGTCGCCCCGCCGGATGGAGGCCGATCGGGTCAGGAACTCGATGACCGGGTAGAGCGGGCTCTGGGTCGCGAAGGGGCTGGCCGTGTAGCGGTGCACCTCCGCCTCGACGCCCTCGATGGCCTGCGCGAAATGCTCCACGACGCGCGACTTTCCGATGCCGGCCTCGCCCACGATCACCAGGCCGCCGCCCTCGCCGACGAGGCACCGCTTCCAGCGCGTCCGGATCACGTCGAGCTCGGCCGTGCGGTTGACGAGCGGGATGGCGCGACGCCCCCGGCGGGCCCGGAGCCGGTTGGGCACGCGCCGCTCGCCGCGCACCCGCCACAGCGCCGTCTCGGCCGAGAACCCCTTGAAGATCTGCCGGCCCAGGAACTCGCAGGCGAAGACGCCGCGCACGAGCCGGCACGTGCTCTCCGCCAGCAGCACCTCGTCCGGATGGGCGGCGGAGTGGATGCGGGCCGCCAGGTTGGGCGTCGAACCCACGATCTCCTGGCGCTCGGGACCGCCCGGACTGAACATGTCGCCGACGATGACCACGCCGGTCGTCAGGCCGATCCGCGCCTGCAGACGGGTCCCGTCGACGGTGGGGATGTCGCCCAGACCTCGGGTGATGTCCAGCGCGGCGCGCACGGCCCGCTCCGCGTCGTTCTCATGGCCGATCGGGTAGCCGAAATAGCACAGGATGCCGTCCCCGATGAACCGCGCCACGAAGCCTTCGTAGCGGTTCACGACCTGCGTGCAGAACGCCCGGTAAGCCTGGATGATGGCGAGATAATCCTCCGTCTCGAGCCGGTTCGACAGCTGCGTGGACCCGACCAGGTCGCAGAACATCACCGTGAGGTGGCGCCGCTCCGTGGCGCTCTCGGGCTGCAGCTCAGGATGAACCGCGGCGGCATGGTCCGCCCCGCCGATGGCGGCCGCGGCGCGCAGGAGGCGCTTGCGCTGGCCCAAGGTCAGGCCCAGCTCCTTGAGATCGCCGTCGGTGATGTCGCCCAGGGTGTCGAACCCGACGTCCTGCGCGGCCAGGATGGGCGTGAGCTCGGCGAGGCCGATGTGCTCGAGCCACTCCGCGAACGATGTCAAAGGCTCGGACACTCTGGCGGGACTCGGTCTCGGGTCCGCTCAAGGATGCCCCCCGAAGGCCCCCGCCGCAAGTCCGCGCGCGCTGCAGCGCCCAAGCGTCTTGCGCAGCGCAGCATGAGGAGCGCGGGCCGAGGCCGGCGCCTTCGCAGGACCGTCATCCCGCGCCGGTGGCTTCGGCGGCCTTGACCCTTTGCAGAAGCGACGTGACGGCGGCGCCGGCCGCGGCGCTGTCGACGTGTTCGCCCAGCGCCTGCACCGAAACCATGGAGTTGGCGAACTCGATGCCGAGCTCCGGGAACGCCCGCACCATCCTCTTCACGGCCTCGCGCTGGATATAGGAGGGCTTGCCTGGCCGGACAGTGAACTTGAAGCGCATGATCAGGGCGTTGTCGGCGACGTCGGCGACGCCCTGCAGCTTCAGCGGCGCGAGGAACTCGTCCTTCATCTCCGGATCGTCCAGCATCTCCTGGCCGATCTTCTTCACGGTCTTGCGCAGCTTCTCCACGTCCGTGTCGCGGGCGAAGCGCAGGTTGAACTTCACCGTCGTCCAGTCCCGGCTGAAATTGGTGATCTGGCCGAGCTGCCCGAACGGGATGGTGTGCACCTGTCCGTTCTGGTGCCGCAGCCGGATGGAGCGCAGCGTGAAGCCTTCGACCGTGCCCTTAGCCTTGCCGCAGTCGATGTACTCTCCCACCCGGAAGGCGTCGTCGGCGAGGTAGAACACGCCGGAGACGATGTCGCGCACCAGCGTCTGGCTGCCGAAGGAGAGCGCCAGCCCGAACACCGACGCGCCGGCGATCAGGGGCGTGATGTTGACGCCCCATTCGGACAGGACGACGAGCAGCGCGATCACGCCGATGAAGGCGAGCAGCGCCGTGCGCATCAGAGGCATCAGGGTGGCGACGCGCGACGCCGCCGCCGCATGTTCGTCCTCGTCGGCGGGCCCGCCCGGACCCTGCGCCGTCTCGTAGCGCCGCGTGAGGAAGCCCACCAGTTCGAAGCCGACATAGGCCATGAAGAGCGTCAGCCCGGCCGTCAGGGACGACCGGGTCAGCGCCCGCCAGCCCTTGGCGTCGACGAGGCCCAGCACGTCGACGATCCAGGTCTGCGCGATCAGCACGCCCGCCGAGATCAGGACGGCGACGGTGACGCAGCGCGCCAGCAGGCCGAACGCCGCCTCCCGCGAGGTGTGGGCGGCCCGGCGCTCGACGGCCTCCACCAGCGTGCGGAACAGGATCACGCCGAGCACGGCGTTGAGCGTGAACAGCATCGCGGCCGGAATGGACGGCTTTTGCAGCACCGCCCCATAGACCTGGGCGCCGCACAGCGCGACGAAGAACGGAACCGCGATCGCCAGCCAATGGCGGCCCAGCGCCTGTCCGGCGCCGCTCGCGCCGGCCAGACCCACGAACCAGCCCGCGACGGCGCGCCGGCTGGCGACGCTGGCCCACAGGAACACCCCGAGCAGCGCCAGGTTCTGCACGATCTGCCCCGCCGCGACGGCCTCCGGTGGCGCCTGCAGCGCGACCGCGACGCGCAGCGCGATGCGCCCCGCCAGGATCAGCAGCACGATGGCCGAGACCCGCCCATAGACGGCGCGCGCGTCTTCGTCCGACATGGCCGCCAGCCTCGCCTGCGGCGTCGCCGGCCGAAGGACGATCCTGAACGCCAGCATGTAGAACCGCCAGGCGAACGCCGCCGACAGCAGGGCCGCGCCCAGACGGGCCTGCCCGTCCGACCCGGCGAACCAGAGCCCGGACAGGACGCCCGCCGCAGCCCACACCGTGGCGAGCCCGACCAGGTCGAGGAGCGCCAGGCCCGCGAGGCGGGCGAGGCCGCCCCGGCCCGCCTGGGCGGCGGCGCCGCTGACGAGCCGGGCCCTGAGCGGCGCAAGCGCCGCGGCGACGGCCCGCTCCGACCCGATGGCGAGGCCGAGCGCCGCGACCGCCATCGCGATGAAGGACCAGAGACCCCTGCCCCCCTGGGCCGACCTGTCGAGAGCGGCCGGAAGCGCGCGATAGACGCCGATCAGATCCGGGAACGCGCGCATCACCGCGCCGGCGCGCTCGGCGAAGGCTGCCGCCTCCTGCGCCAGCACGCCGTCCTCGCTCGCGCTCGCGGCGGGCGCGGCCGGAGGCGCAGGAGCCGCCATGGGCACGGGCGAAGACGACGCCGCGGGCGCCGCGCCGGGCGCGGGCTCCTCGCGCAGCCGCTTGGCCACGGCCCGGCTGATGGCGTCCACCAGCCCGTCATACTGCTCCTGCGTGAAGCCCTGCGGCAGGGGTGGCGGCGCCTGCGTCTGCGCCATGACTCCGGCGGACGCCGACAGCCCCAGCAGTCCGCAGACTCCGAGGCAGGCGATCAGATATCGGAACGGGTTCACGCGCGAGCCCCCCTGCCCCTCCGATGCTTCAACGGGGCTCGGAGCTTCCCCCGGACGGCGATGACGGCCGCCTAGTAGCGGCGGACCCGCACCACGCGGGCCGGCGGCCTGCGCGCCACCGCGGCCCCGCGCGGCCCGACGCACCCGGCGCGGTAATAGCCCCGCGCGCATGTCACAGCTCCCGCCTCCGTGGTCGTCGCCGGAAGGACCAGCAAGCCGCCCAGCATGCTGAGCGTGAGGCTCAGACCCATCGACGCGGCGATCCAGACGATTCTCATGACGCACTCCCGATCGCGCTCCCCCGAGGGCGCGTATGGCAGGCTGCGCCCGGCGGGCGGTCCGGCCTATGCGATTTCGGCAGATCGCCGCCTTGCCCGCGGCCCTCACCGCTCGGTGATGAGCCTCACGGGCGCGCCCAGGAGGGTGACCGGCAGCGACACGATCGCGCCGAGCGACGTCCCCAGCGCGGCCTGCGAGCGGGCCGGCCCTGCGCCGCCGACGCCGCGCTGCAGCACGAGATGCATCTCGGGCGCGACTTGCGCCAGCTTTGCGAATTTGTCGTGCCCGGTGGAATCGCCCGACTTCAGATCCGTGAGGTCCACCACGACCGCGCCCAGCGCGGCCAGTTCGGCCTCGTTGGCGTCGTCCCCGACGCGGCTCTCTCCGCCGGCGATGAAGCGCGACGCGCCGAGCGCCTTGTCGTCGCGGGACAGGATGATGAAAAACGGCTTCTGCGGCTTGCCGAACCTTCGCATCTGCGACTTGAAGACGTCCACGTCGATGTCCGGGGCGGCGAGATACACTGTGCCGAGCTTCTCCATCGGCGGGATCCGCCCGGAGATCTTGATCTGCCGCAGCGCCTCCACGGTGACCCAGTTGCCCATCGAGTGCGCCAGGATGTTCACCTGCTCGGCGTTGCTGGCGAAGACGAGCCGGATGGTGCGCTCCAGGTCGTCGCGCGCCGTCGTGGCGCTGTTGGTGTCATAGACATACTGGCCGAGCTTGCCGCGCGAAGCCCAGGTGAACAGCACCGGCACGCCGGGCGCCTTCGCGTCATGCACGACCTGGGCGAAACGGTAGACGCCCTCCGCGAACAGCGTGTTGTAGCCGTGGATGAACAGCAGCACGTTGCGCTTGCCGGGCGGCCGCAACGCCAGCTGGGCGTTCAGGGCCGTGACGAAGGCCTTCTCCTCGTTCAGGTAGGAGGCGCTGCGCACCGTGAACTCCGTGCGCGGGTCGCCGGGGGCGGCCGAGGGCCACTCGACCTCGCCAGGCGCATGCCGGGGCGGGACGACCACCTCGACTCTGGCGAAATCCAGCGGCGCGGCGCGCTCGCCGTTGAACAGCGTCCCCGGCCGCTCGTCGCGGCTGCGCGTGGTGGCGACCAAGAGCGTATGGGCGCTGGCGCCGGGGTCGACGCTGGCGATGGGCGTCAGGAAGCCCGACTCCGGCCGCGTGCCGCAGGCGGCGGTCAAAAGGGCGATGGCCGCCAGAGCGCAGCGCAGCGATGTGCGGACGCCGTCGCGGCCCCAGGCGCGCAGGACGCGCGAGATGGGGCGCCGCGCCCCGGCGGTCAGGTGACAGAGCGGGTTCATCCGCCTCGACTGCACGGTCCGCCGCCAACCGGCTATGCGATTCCGGCCGACCGCCCGCCGGAAGGGCGCGCTGACCTGACGCTTATCAATGCGGGCGCGCAACTGTGCTGCAACCATGTCGTGAGGACACGATGTCACGGTGGGTGCAGTGACGAGCGCGGTGACCAGCTTCAGCGATCCTTACGCCTATCACGACGCCATCCACGCCGCGCAGGTCAAGGCGGTCTTCATCGGCGACGGCGACTTCCGGGCGACGCTGGCCAGCGTCGATCTGGACGGGCTGACCTTGCAGAGCGGCTCGGAGAACCTGCCGCGCACCTTCGCGTTCCTGGCCCCGCGGGACCAGGCGTCGATCTTTTTCCTGGCCGACGAGCGCCAGGCTCCGCTCCAGAACAACGGCGCCGCCCTGTCGCCGGGCGAGCTGGCGGCGTTCCGGCCCGGGACCTTCAACTCCCAGCAGACCGCCGGATCCTGCGACTGGGCGAGCCTGGCGCTCGCCCCGGACCGCCTCGACGCGGTCTTCCGGACGGTGATCGGCCGCGACCCTCCGTCCTGGCCCGAAACCCACATCCTGCGCCCGCCGCCATCGTCCTGGCTGCGGCTGATGCGGCTGCATGCGACGGTGATGCGCCTCGCCAGGGTGGCCCCGGAGGCGCTGTCCGACGCCGAGATCGCCCGGGGACTGCAGAGCGGCGTCGAGCACGCGCTGGCGCTCTGCCTGGACGAGGCGGCGCCGGTCCGCACCAGCCTGGCGCGCGGACATCACCGCATGGTGGTCCAGCGGCTCGAGGAGGCCGCCGAGATGGCGCCAGACCGGCCGCTCTATCTGAGCGAGGTCTGCGCCGCCATCGGCGTGCCCGAGCGCACGCTGCGGGTCAGCTGCCAGGAGCAGCTCGGCATGGGTCCGATCCGCTATCTCTGGCTGCGCCGCATGAACCTGGCGCACCGCGCGCTGCGGCGGGCCGACCCGGCCAGCACGAGCGTGACGGCGGTCGCCACCGACCACGGCTTCTGGGAGCTCGGGCGCTTCTCGGTGGCCTACCGCAAGCTCTACGGGCAGTCCCCCTCGGCGACCCTCCAGCATCGCTCCTGACCCCGCGGCGACGGTTCCCCGTTCGGGCTCGCCATGGCATGGAGGAGGGCCGCTCGTCAGGACCCGCCCCATGCCCGCATCCGCCCCCCACGACCACCAGGAGATCCGGCAAGCCGTTCGCGCCCTCTGCGCCGGGTTCCCGCCCGAGTATCACCGCAAGGTCGACCAGGACCGCGCCTATCCGGAGGACTTCGTCGAGGCGCTCACCCGCGCGGGCTGGCTCGCCGCCCTGATCCCGGAGGAGTATGGCGGCTCCGGCCTCGGCCTCACCGAGGCCTCCGTGATCATGGAGGAGATCAACCGCTCCGGCGGCAACTCCGGCGCCTGCCACGGCCAGATGTACAACATGGGCACCCTGCTGCGGCACGGCTCGGCCGAGCAGAAGCGGCGCTACCTGCCCGCGATCGCGTCAGGCGCATTGCGCCTGCAGTCGATGGGAGTCACCGAGCCGACCACCGGCACCGACACCACCCGCATCAAGACCACCGCCCTGCGCCGGGGCGACCGCTACGTCGTCAACGGCCAGAAGGTCTGGATCTCGCGCGTCCAGCATTCGGACCTGATGATCCTGCTCGCCCGGACGACGCCGCTGGCCGAGGTGGCGCGCAAGTCCGAGGGCCTGTCGATCTTCCTGGTGGACCTACGCGACGCGGTCGGCAAGGGGCTGGAGGTGCGCCCCATTCCGAACATGGTCAACCACGAGACCAACGAACTCTTCTTCGAGAACCTTGAGATCCCGGCGGAGAACCTCATCGGCCAGGAAGGCATGGGCTTCCGCTACATCCTCGACGGCCTCAACGCCGAGCGCGCGCTGATCGCGGCGGAGTGCATCGGCGACGGCTACTGGTTCATCGACAAGGTCGTCGCCTACGCCAAGGAGCGCGTGGTGTTCGGCCGGCCGATCGGCCAGAACCAGGGCGTGCAGTTCCCGATCGCCGAGAGCCATATCGAGATCGAGGCCGCCAACCTGATGCGCTTCGAGGCGTGCCGCCTGTTCGACGCCGGCCAGCCCTGCGGCGCGCAGGCCAACATGGCCAAATACCTCGCCGCCAAGGCGAGCTGGGAGGCGGCGAACGCCTGCATCCAGTTCCATGGCGGCTTCGGCTTCGCCAGCGAGTACGACGTCGAGCGCAAGTTCCGCGAGACCCGCCTCTACCAGGTCGCGCCGATCTCGACCAACCTGATCCTCTCCTATGTGGCCGAGCACGTGCTCGGCCTGCCGCGGTCCTTCTGACTGAAGCCCCCCTCAGACGGAGCGCATCAGCCCGCCATCCACCCTGATGTTCTGGCCGGTGATGTATCCCGCGCCCGGCGAGGCCAGGAAGGCCACGGTGGCGGCGATCTCCTCGCTCGTGCCGTAGCGCTGCATGGGAACGCCCTGGCGGCGCTCCTCGGTCTGCGGGAGGCTGTCGATCCAGCCGGGCAGGACGTTGTTCATGCGCACGTTCTGCGGCGCGTACTGGTCGGCGAAAAGCTTGGTGAAGGCGGCGAGGCCGGCGCGGAACACGGCCGAGGTGGGGAACATCGGGCTCGGCTCGAACGCCCATGCGGTCGAGATGTTGATGATGGCGCCGCCGCCCTGGGCGGCCATGACCGGCGCCACCAGCCGCGTGGCCCTGACCACGTTGAGAAAATAGACCTCCATCCCGCGTCGCCAGTCCTCGTCGCTGATCTCCAGGAGCGGCGCGCGCGGCCCGTGGCCGGCGCTGTTGACGAGCACGTCGACGCGGCCCCACCGCTCGACCGTCTGGTCGACGAGGCGCTTCAGGTCGTCCGGGGATTGGTTCGACCCGGTGACGCCGAGGCCGCCCAGTTCGGCCGCGAGCGCCTCGCCCTTTCCGGACGAGGACAGGATCGCGACCTTGCACCCCTCGGACGCCAGCTTGCGCGCGGCCGCCGCGCCCATGCCGCTGCCGCCGGCGGCCACGATCGCCACCCTGACCGGGGTCCCGTTCTCAAGCGTGTCCATGGCTGGGTCTCCTGGCTTCCCCCTAACGGGGACCGAGCGCCCGTCATTCCACGCGCGGCGCGAGCCCGCAAGGCGCGCGTGCGACGACCGCCGCCGGGCCCGCGGCGACGGCTGGAAGGCCGAGCCCCCGGCTGAAGCTCAGGCGATCATTCGAGACGCTCTTCCGCCAGCGGATCCTCGGAGCCCTTCTCGTATTTGAACGAGACCCTGACCTTGGCGCGATACGCTTCGATCCGCCCGCCTTCGTCGATCAGCATGTCCTGCTCGACGACTTCCGCGACGCGCAGGTCGCGCAGCGACGACGCCGCCCGTTCGACGGCGGCCTTGGCGGCCTTCTCCCAGCTCTCCGTGCTGGACCCGATGAGTTCGATGACCTTGTAGACGCTCTCGGCCATGGTCTCCTCCCGTCGAAGGCGAGACCGGATGGTACTCCTCCGGCCGGCCCGGCACGAGCGCCTTTGGCCGACCTCCTCAGTGAAGGGTCGGCGGAGCCTGCGTCTCGCAGCTGAACCGCAGGGGCTCGCCGCGCCCGTCCGACACCTCGATGCGCCATCCCTGGGAGGGGGTGTCCTCGTCCATCCCGAGGAACCACTCATATTCGGCGAGCGCCGCGCAGAGCGCCTCGTCGTCGTCGGGGAACGCCCGCTCGGCGCCGAGCCAGGCGCAGCTCTCGTCCCGGTACAGTGCGATGGTGTAAAGGGGCATGTCGCCCTCCCCTGCGATCCTGCCCGCAGCATGCCCTCCTTCCGGGGCGGATTCCGTGCGTGACCACACCCGCGGGCCACGCCGGAACCGCGCCCCGACCGGACGCGCCCCGGTCCCCGTCGCCGGTCAGGACAGGCCGGCGCGGTCGAGGCCGAAGAGCTTGTCGGCCGCTCCCGGCTCGGCGCGGAACGCCACGCTGGCGCGGTTCCAGGAGTTGATGGTCATGACCACGAAGGTCAGGTCCACGAGCTCCTTCTCGGCGAACTCGTCCCGCGCCATTCCGTAGACCTCGTCGGGCACTCCGTGCGGCGGCAGCTGCGTCACCGCTTCCGTCCAGGCGAGCGCGGCGCGCTCCCGCGCCGAGAACAGCGGCGACTCCCGCCAGACCGCGAGGTGGTGGAGCCGCAGCTCGCGCTCGCCGTGGATCTTCGCCTGTTTGACGTGCATGTCGACGCAGAACGCGCAGCCGTTGAGCTGTGACGCGCGGATCTCGACCAGGCTGACCAGCGTCGGGTCGAGCGCTGTCTTGGCCGACGCCGAGAGATCGGCGAGCGCCTTGAAGAGGTCGGGGGACAGCTTGGCGTAGTTGAGGCGCAGGGTCATCGTCGTCTCCGTGGTGCGACAGGGCCTTCCGGCCATTCCGACGCGTCGGTCGACCGTCGGCGCCCCCAGGACGAGATCGCGGGCCGGGATGTGACATCGCCGACGGCGCTGCGCCATGTCACATCGCGGCGGTCCGGCTCGTCTTGGAGAGGCGAGTCCGCCATGGAGGCGGTCCCTGTTCACGCGCGAGAGGATGCGCCATGGTGAGGGTCTCCCGTTCCGACAGCCCGCCTCGGAAACACGCGGCGATGACGCGACCCGACGATCCCACGACGGCGTTCGAGGCGCACCGCCCTCGCCTCTTGCGGATGGCCTACCGGATGCTCGGTTCGCGGAGCGAGGCCGAGGACGTGGTCCAGAACGCATGGCTGCGCTGGACGGCCACGGACCGGAGCGCGGTCCAGGCGACCTTCCCGTTCCTGGCGCGCATCGTCACCCGGCTCTGCCTCGACGAGATGAAGTCGGCCAGGGCGCGGCGGGAGACCTATGTCGGCGCCTGGCTCCCCGAGCCGCTGCTGTCCGCGCCCGACGAGCGCGTCGACGAGGACGACCTCACCCTGACGCTGATGCTGGCCCTGGAGCGTCTCTCGCCGCTCGAACGGGCCGCATTCCTGCTCCACGACGTCTTCGGCGTGCCGCTGGACGAGGTGGCCGAGACGCTGGGGCGAAAGGGCCCGGCCGTGCGGCAGCTCGCGGCGCGGGCGCGCAGGCACGTCCAGGCGGCGCGTCCCCGTTTCCAGGTGGAGCGGGAGGAAGGCGAGCGGGTCGCCCGCGCCTTCTTCGAGGCTTCGACCAGCGGCGACGTCGCGGCCCTGCGCAGCCTCCTCGCCCAGGACGCCGTGCTTCAGTCCGACGGCGGCGGAAAGGTGCTGGCCTTCATCAACCCGGTGGTGGGGGTCGAGCGGCTGCTGCGCCTCTATGCAGGCCTCCACCGCAAATGGGGGCGCCGCGAAGCAGAGCTGCTCGAGCCGGTCTGGATCGACGGCCTCCCCGGCTATGTCAGCCGCGAGCGCGGCGCGGTCCTCCAGACCACCGCCCTGGAGATCGAGCAGGGCCGGATCACCGGGATCTACATCACCCGTAATCCCGACAAGCTGCGCGCCGTGGCGCAGCGATAGCCGCGGGCCGCCGTCCGTAGGGCTACGGACTGCGCAATCTACGGATGCCGTCTGGAGATTGGAGGCGTAGATCCACGGGGCCGGCGAGACGTCGCGCCCTCTGATCGAGCTGCGCCCGCTCCGGTCCTGCCATTCCCCCCAAACGCGCCGGCAGGGCGCGACTCGGAGGCCTTGATGGCCAACACCGCCCGCCGCCTCGTCGCGGCCGCCGCGGCGACGATGATCGCCGCTCCCACCCTGGCCGAAGCCCATGTGAAGTGGTTCGCCCCCTACATCGTCGGGGCGGCCCCGCGTCCCGTGTCGGCCACCCTGCATGACGTCTGGTTCTGGACCGCGATCGTCCTGGTGACCGTCTTCTTCGCGGCGACCCGCGCCATCGAACGCACGCGCGTCGGCGAAGCCGTGCTCGCCGGGTTCGACCGCGTGTTCGACCCGCTCTGGTCCCGCGCCGACGATTTCATGCGGGTGACGACCGGCGCGTTCTTCGTCGCCATCTTCGCGGTCGGCGGCGTCTACCTGACCCCCGATCTGAAGACGCCCGCCGAATGGGTCTCCTGGGCGCAGCTCTTGATCGCCGCCGGCGTCTTCTCCCGCCGCACCATGCCGATCTCGGCCGCCGGCATCGTCGCGCTGTGGGCGCTCGCGCTGCGTGACTACGACCTCTTCCACCTGCTCGACTACCTGGCCCTCGGCCTCGCCGTCGCCGCCTATCTCGTGCTGGAGGCCTCCTCGAACGAGGACTGGCGCAAGCATCGCTTCGAGGTGCTGCGCTGGGGCGTCGCGATCGCGCTGATGTGGTCGAGCCTGGAGAAGTTCGCCTACCCTGAGTGGTTCTACCCGCTCGTGGCCGAGAAGCCCTTCCTCACCTTCGGCATCCCGCGCGACGCGTTCATCCCGATGGCCGGGGTCGCCGAGTTCACGCTGGGCTTCGCCTTCCTCTGGACGCCGCTGGTGCGGCGGCTCTCCGCCGTGTCGCTGTTCGTCATCTTCAACGCGGCCGTCTATCCCTTCGGCCGGATCGACATGGTGGGCCATGCGCTGATCATGGCCATCATCGTCCTGATCGCCGCCGACCACACCCGCGAGATCCACTTCGCGCCGGCGCTGAAACGGCGTGTGGCCGCGATTCCCGCCGCCCTGGCGGCGGCCCTCGTCCTGTTCGTCGCCGGCTACTGGGATCCCACATCGCCCTCTACGGAACCGCGGGCCGGACCGACGCTCCCGCCCTGACGACGACGCATACGCACGACCCGCAACGCCCGCATCTGGGGCCGGAGGCCCAAAGGGCGACCGGTTCGTCGGTCCGCTGACGCGGACCGTCGCCTGACCGGGACGGACGACGGCCGCTGAGCGCCTTCAAAGGGACGCAGCGGCCGTCGAGTCGCGACCGATGGGCCCGTCGAGCCGCGCCCGGCTGCGTAGGCGTCAGCGCTGTCCGGTGTCCTTGCGGCGCTGGCGCGAGGCGGTGACCTTCGCCCGATTGCCGCACACGCGCATCTCGCACCAGCGGCGGCTCTTGTTCTTGGTCGCGTCGAAGAACAGCCAGCCGCATTCCTTGCCTTCGCACCGCTTGGTCCGCGAAAGGTCCCGCTCCATCAGCAACGTCAACGCCGACAGCGTGATGGGCCCCAGGATGGCCGGGACGAGGCTCTTGTCGGGGTCCCACCTCCACACGAACGCTCCGTCGCGGGAGCCCAGCGTCGCCGATGCGAGACATCGCGCGTGCAGCGCCGCAAGCCTGTCGCGCCGTCCCGCGTCCACGGCCCGGCGCTCCGCGACCTCCGTGGCGATCTCCCAGATGAGTTCGCGCGCCTCCAGGACCGCGTCGAGCAGTTCCCGGCTCGCGGCGTCGTCGGCGTCGATCCGCCGCCTCGCGGCCGCGGCGGCCGCCGGCTCGATGACCCTCGCATGCTCGGCCCAGACCAGCACGTCCCTGCCGGTGCGCAGATGGTCCTGATGGCTCGGCGCCCCGCGTCCGGAGGACGTGTTGGTGAAGTCGAGAGCCAGCTCGCCGCCGACGAGGTCGAGCGTGCCGGCGCGCGATGGCGCAAGCCCCTCCGCCTGGAATGTGGGACGCATCATGTAACCATCTATCTCCGTTTGACCGGAGCAATCAAGTCTCCTAGCCTGAAACCTGCAAAGTCGGTTTAGGAGGTTTCAATGAACGCGCGGGTCTGGGCCTTGTCGGCGATCCTGGCGGCGGGGCTGTCGCCGCATCACGCGGCGGCGCAGGTGAAGATCGGAATCGGCGGCCCCGTCACCGGAGCCAACGCCGCCTTCGGGGCGCAGCTCGCCACGGGCGCGCAGCAGGCCGTCGCCGACATCAACGCCGCGGGCGGCGTCCTCGGCCAGAAGCTGGAGGCCGTTCAGGGCGACGACGCCGGCGATCCGAAGCAGGGCGTCTCCGTCGCGAACAAATTCGTGGGCGACGGCGTCAAGTTCGTGGTCGGCCACTTCAACTCGGGCGTCTCCATTCCGGCCTCGGAGGTCTACGCCGACAGCGGCGTCCTGCAGATCTCACCGGCTTCGACCAACCCCAAATTCACCGACCGCGGCCTGTGGAACACGTTCCGCACATGCGGTCGCGACGACCAGCAGGGCGTCGTGGCCGGCGGGTTCATCGCCAGGACGTTCAAGGGCAAGAACGTCGTCGTCCTGCACGACAAGACGACCTACGGAAAAGGTCTCGCCGACGAAACCAAGGCGAACATGAACAAGGCCGGCCTGAAGGAGGCGCTCTATGAGGGCGTCAACACGGGCGAGAAGGACTTCTCGGCCCTGGTCGCCAAGATCAAGGCCGCCAAGGCGGATCTCGTCTACTGGGGCGGGTTGCACACCGAGCTCGGCCTCATCATCCGCCAGATGCGGGACCAGGGCGTGACCGCGCCGGCGATGGGCGCCGACGGCATCACCTCCGACGAATTCGCCGCCATCGGCGGGGACGGCGTGATCGGCACCTACATGACGTTTCCGCCGGACCCGCGGAACCGCCCGACAGCCAAGGACGTCGTGCAGCGCTTCGTCGCCAGGGGTTTCAACCCCGAGGCCTACACCCTCTACTCCTACGCGGCCGTGCAGCTGATCCAGCAGGCGGCCGAGGACGCCAAGTCCCTCGATCCCCGGAAGGTCGCCGAGGTCCTGCGCAGCGGCAAGACCTTCAAGACGGTGCTGGGCGACATCTCCTACGACAAGAAGGGCGACCGCCTCAGCCTCGATTACGTGCTCTACACCTGGCGGCGCGGCGGCGACGGCAAGATCACCTATGTGGAGATGAAGTGACCGGCGCCAACCTCTGCGACCTTTCGGTCGCGACCCGGTCATCCCGCTTCGCCCATACGGATTCGCGCCTCGGCAACTCGCCGATCTGGTACGCGACGCAGTTGCTGCCGCTGCACATGAGCGACAAGCGGGCGCGCGAGGTGATCATGCTCGGCAGGACCTACACGGCGGAGGACGCCGAGCGCCTGGGCTTGGATCAACGAGGTCGTCGACGAGGACAAGCTCGACGCCACCGTGGCCGACTGGTGCCAACGGCTCCTGCCCGGATCCGCCCCAGGTCCCCTGCCCCGTTCGCCTCGTGGCGGCGAACATCCTTGCAGAGTCAGCGCCCTGAGTGATCGAAACGAAGAAGGTGGCGGAGACGGAGTCCGCAATATTGCCGTATAAGCCTGTGCACGAACGTCCACTACCGCCCGCAATACCATTGATGAATCAAGGCCCATCGTCCTAATCTGTCCTTAGTAGTTCGCCGCAAGCCAGCGACACGGGTGGGGTAGAAGGTAGGGAAGACAGTGGCGCGACCCGAGAAGATGCTCAGCGCTCGCGCCGTCGCCGCGGCCAAGGAGCCTGGGCGCTACGCCGACGGAGGCGGCCTCTACCTCAGCGTTTCGGCCGGCGGCGCGAAGTCCTGGGTCTTCATGTGGAAGGTGGGCGGCAAGCGGACGGAGATTGGCCTCGGCTCGCTGACCAAGGTGT
This sequence comes from Alsobacter sp. SYSU BS001988, assembly GCF_054796215.1. NCBI lineage: Bacteria > Pseudomonadati > Pseudomonadota > Alphaproteobacteria > Hyphomicrobiales > Alsobacteraceae > Alsobacter > Alsobacter sp. SYSU BS001988. The sequence goes on from NZ_JBTAMK010000005.1 coordinate 345,072, forward strand.
CCCTAGCCTCTGCCCGTGAGCGGGCCGCTTTAGCCCGGGAAGCTGTTGGACAAGGAAAAGACCCCAGAGCCATCCTGAAGCCCGCCAGCGCCGTCCCCACGTTCGGCGAGGAGGCTGACGCGCTGATCGCCAGCATGGCCTCAAGTTGGCGCAACGCAAAGCACAGGGCTCAATGGGAGATGACCCTTCGTGAGTATGCGAAGCCGCTTCGCTCGCGCCCAGTCGACCAGGTCACGACGGAGCATGTGCTCGCCGTTCTAAAGCCACTGTGGACGAGCCGCCCGGAGACGGCGTCCCGGTTGCGCGGCCGAATCGAGGCGGTACTCGCGGCTTCAACGGCTAAGGGGCATCGGTTCGGTCCCAACCCAGCGCAGTGGCGTCACCACCTCGATAAGTTGCTGCCCAAGCGCACGAAGCTTCAAAGGGGACATCATGCGGCAATGCCATTTGCGTCCATCCCTGGACTGCTTGAGCTCCTCCGCACCAATGCGAGCGTCTCCGCAGCCGCCCTCGAGTTCACCATCCTCACGGCGGCCCGGTCTGGCGAGACGCTCGGGGCACGGTGGAGCGAGATCGACCTCGATGCGAAGACGTGGACCGTTCCTGCCTCCCGCATGAAAGCTGCCAAGGAGCATCGTGTGCCGCTGTCAGAGCGCGCCGTGGAGATCCTGGAGGCGATGCAGACCCTCAGGACCGCTGCGAACGGCCACGTCTTCCCGGGCCGCAAGGACGGTGCCGGCTTGTCGGTCATGGCTCTGGAGATGGTTCTCCGCCGCCTCAAGGTCGAAAACGCGACGGTGCACGGCTTCCGGTCGTCCTTCCGCGATTGGGCCGGCGAGGCGACCAACTTCCCCCGTGACGTAGCCGAGATGGCGCTGGCTCATAAGGTTGGGGACGAGGTCGAGCGTGCATATCGCCGTGGAGACGCGCTGGAAAAGCGTCGAATGCTCATGGACAGCTGGGCGCGTTTCTGCGAGCCCAAGGATGGGAATGTGGTCGCGCTTTCCCGGCGCGGCTGAACCAACGCACGGGGATAGGCCGGCCAGCCGACAAGTCGAGTAGCACCCTCGGCTTCCCTGTGCTCCTCCGGTGCCCGCATGGTGCTGCGAGATGGAAGAGAACGACCTGGTTTCGCTTGGCGATGTCGCGGGGGAGCAGCGTTGGACGCTGGACATGGCCCTGGCCTGGATCTCGACGAGAGACCTAGAGACGGTGCGACTGCTCTGGGAGGAGTACCGGGTAAATGAAATGGGACTGCCGTTCTCAGGAACGTTCGATCTTGACCTGTTCGATATCGAGATACCCGAACATCAGATGAAAGAAGCGGGCCGATTGCTGTTGGCCGCCCTCCGCTCGAATAAAGTTGCCGCGTATGAACTCTCCGGGGGAGGCACGAGGCAAAGAGTAGACCCGGTGCAAGTTGAGCGACGCTGGGAGATCGGTCGCAAACACGACAACGAAACGATCATCCGCGACGCGTATGGTCCCAAACTAGGCGACGTCGTGATCGAAAGCGTTGACCTGATTAAGGCCTTTCCCTCTCGACTAGACGGGATTGGGACGAACGTCGTTCCGAGCAGTCCGGGGGTTCCGGAAGAGATCCGGAGCCCGGGTGTCGCCACTGCCCCGGAATCAGAGAGATCTGACGACTGCGGCCAACATGGCCAAGCGATCGACCGGGCCGCCGCGGCGAACGCTTCTCGCGAAAGTTTGGAGGAACTCGACCAGACGATCAGGAGCATCGTTCAGACCACTGGGCGGCGGGGGGAAAAAAGCGTCTGGACCGCCTATCAGCAAGGGGGAGGTCCTAGCCAGTACCGGAGAGTGATGGCTCGCCTCCGCACGTTGTACCCCGAAGGTGGATCTCGAGGACGTCCAAAACGAAATTCCGAGGGCCAGAACCAGCAAGAAAAATGCGACAGCTGAATTGCGACTGTTTTTAATGCAGCGCAATTTTGGCATTTAGACACGCTCGGAAACGTGTGGATACTGCATGACCGTGGAAAGAAAACACGGAGCGGCAGCATGCCGAACACGTCTCTGATCGAAGTCACCCCATACGCACTCCGCATCCCTGACGCGGTGAAATACTCGGGCCTCAGCCGCTCGATGCTCTACGTCCTGGAGAGCCAGGGCAAGCTGAACATGATCAAGGTCGCGGGACGTCGCCTGATCCTTCGCAGCGACCTCGAAGCTTTCCTGTCCTCGCGCCGGCAGGCCGCCTGAACCAATGGCCAATACGAAGAACCCGAAGCCGCTGGCGGGCGGCTCCGGGCTCGATCTTGGACCTGGCTTAGTGGCGGGTCAGTTCGAGAAAACTAGCACAAAACTGCTCGCAGTTGAATGGCTGACGAGACGGTACTTAATCTCGGCCGCTCTTGCGGGCGTCATCGCGGAAATAACCGGACTGGGAGGTCGCGCATGACCTCACCCGTACAGGGCGACCACAGGCCGCTGCGGCTAGTCCCCCCTCGAGTCCTTTCGGGCGAGCAGGCCTTTCGGCTCCTCACCGAGAGGATGAAGCGCGACTTCGCCGCTAACTGGTGGCGCGCTCGGGAAGGCAAACGGCTGCAGCCGGTGGGAGGGCGGTCATGAGCGCCCTTACGCAAGACGCTCTCCAGGCGGAGCAAGCCCTTCTCGGGGCTGCTCTGGTCGATCCGGCTACGATCGACCGGGTACGCGGGATCGTGGTTTCCGACGATATCGGCGAGCCGGTCCACAAGCTGTTGTTCGACGCGATGACGGCGCGCCGGGACGAGGGGGGCGGTTTCGATGTCGCCCTGCTCAGAATGGCCATCGGCGATCACGACCTCGGCGGCATGACCGTGGCTCAGTACATCGCCCGGCTCGCGGCCGACGCGACCACG
>NZ_JBTAMK010000060.1:0-494 GCF_054796215.1 Alsobacter sp. SYSU BS001988
TCGCGCGCCGCATTCAGTGCAATGGCGAGCGCGAGTGTGGTTTTGCCCATGCCGGGGCGACCAGCCAAGATGACAAGTTGGCCGGGGTAGAAGCCGCCCGTGAGGCGGTCGAGCGAGGGAAGCCCGGAGGGTGTTCCGCGCCGCTTGCCTCCGCCACGAACACGGTCGAGCTCGGCCAGCACGCTTGCTGTAGCTGCCTGAAGGCTGACGGCCGGCGTCGATCCTCGGCCGGCAGACGCAATTGTGTCGAGCGCTCCAATGGCGTCCGCAGCCACTTCCGCGGGCCGACTTGCTGGCGCCTCCGCTGCGACGGCGAGCTCCGACGCGACGGCTTTGATCCTGCGCTTGTCGGCCTGCCGCCGAATTTCCAACGCGTACTCGCGGGAATTCGCTATCGTGGTCGCGTCGGCCGCGAGCCGGGCGATGTACTGAGCCACGGTCATGCCGCCGAGGTCGTGATCGCCGATGGCCATTCTGAGCAGGGCGACATCGAA
>NZ_JBTAMK010000061.1:0-482 GCF_054796215.1 Alsobacter sp. SYSU BS001988
GCCACCCCGGCGGCGGAGCAGGCCGCCAGCGTCGGGATCATCCCGACCTTGAACCGGAACATGGCCACGATCGCCGCGATGGAGAGCGCCAGCGCCCACAGATCGACGCTGGCCAGCACCGGCATATCGAAGCGGAGGCCGAGCGTGCTGACGGGCCGCAGCTCGCGGAACAGGGCGTGCACGGCGAACCAGATGGCCAGGTTCAGGATGACGCCGACCACGGCGGCCGTGATGGCCGACAGCGCTCCCGCCAACGCCTTGTTGCCGCGGAGAACCTCGATGTAGGGCGCACCCAGGAAGATCCAGAGGAAGCACGGCGCGAAGGTGACCCAGGTGGCCAAGAGGCCGCCGAGCGTCCCGGCCAGCATCGGCGAGAGGCTCCCTGGGTCGCGGAACGCCGCCATGAACCCCACGAACTGCAACACCATGATCAGCGGGCCTGGCGTGGTTTCGGCCATGCCGAGGCCGTCCAGCATCTCGCC
>NZ_JBTAMK010000062.1:0-454 GCF_054796215.1 Alsobacter sp. SYSU BS001988
CGGACCGCAGATGATGCCAGCCTGAGGACGAAGGCGGTCCTCGTCCTGCGCCGCCCGCGTATCCCCGCCGGCCGCGAGGCGACTTTTTCAACGACATCCTCCGAAAGCGATCGAAATCCCGCACAGCAGCAAAATGACGTGATGGGCCAATGACCGACATGACCCCCTTTCGTGCTGGCAGCGATATCGATAGTCTATTCCGCAAGATGGCCAGCGAGCATAGAAGCGGCCCGTAGTCCATACGACGCGATCTCAGCCTCAAGGTTCAATTGATCTTCTTTCAAGTGTACCGAAACGCGGAGGACCGATATGATCGTCAACCTAACTGCTGGCGATACCAGGAAGGCGAAGGCTGGCAAATTGACCGCGTGCCCGATTGTCACTGTGCTGATCATTGCTGCCATGGCTACTCCGGCCTTCGCTGAGTCGCTTAAGGATAAGGTCGTTGGCACCT
>NZ_JBTAMK010000063.1:0-431 GCF_054796215.1 Alsobacter sp. SYSU BS001988
ACGAAGCCCTTCCAGTTGCCGATCGCGATCTCCACCGGGGCCAGCGCCTTGCCGATGATGATCGAGGCCGCGATCATCATGCCGGGCGACACCTCGCGCTCGATGACCAGATAGGCGCCGACGCCCAGGATCAGGCTCTGCAGCAGCGTGCGGTTGAACTTGGTGAGCGCGATCAGCACGCCCGCCTTGTTGCTGGCGGCGGCCTGCCAGCCGAGGGTGGCCTCGTGGTGCTTCGACCAGCGCGAGCGGAGCGCCTCGATCATGCCCATCGCCTGCAGGACTTCCGCGTTGCGGAACGTCGCCACGGCGTGGTTGTTCGCCGCCATGGCGTTGCGCGACGCCTGGTCGAGGCTGCTCTTGGTGGAGTACTCGTTGGCCAGCGCCAGCCCGAAGGTGATGACGCTGCCGCCGACCGCGAGCCAGCCATAGAT
>NZ_JBTAMK010000064.1:0-406 GCF_054796215.1 Alsobacter sp. SYSU BS001988
CGGATCCCAGTGGTTGAGGTCCGCGCCGTCGAGGCGGACCGTGCCGCCCGCGACCGGCCACACGCCGACCATCACCCGCGCCAGGCTCGACTTGCCGGCGGCCGACGCGCCGACCACGCCCAGCACCGCGCCGGCGGGAAGCGTGAGGGACACGTTGCGCAGCACCAGGGTCTCGCGTCCCGGCGCGCGCGCATGGACGTTCTCCAGCGTCACGGTGCCGGCGGGGGTGGGCAGGCGCAGGCGTTTGGACGGCTCCGGCACCTTCTCCAGCAGGCCGTTGACGCGCCGGTAGGCCTCGCGCATCGACACGAAGCCCTTCCAGTTGCCGATCGCGATCTCCACCGGGGCCAGCGCCTTGCCGATGATGATCGAGGCCGCGATCATCATGCCGGGCGACACCTCGCGC
>NZ_JBTAMK010000065.1:0-405 GCF_054796215.1 Alsobacter sp. SYSU BS001988
CCTTTTCGCAGAGTCAGGAGAACGTTGCGCAGTCGCCTTACGTGTTTTCGCTGCACCAGGTTGCGCCGGGCTACTGGGACGTGTGACGTCACCCGACGAACACGGTTCTCCGTTTCGCTGAAATGACGGGAGCGGGGCGAGAGCCCTTCCGGAGCTGGGACGGGGGGGGGCGGTTAAAAAAGTCGGCGCGGACCTAGAAATCACAAACGTGCGATGTTGTACTCACTCATTCCGCCCCAGAACAGAGGCGACTAGGAGGCCGGCGGCCTTCTTGACACGCCGACCCTAGCAGATGAAATTCGCCTCCTGGGGACTGCGATCTCCCCACGAGGCTTCGGCCGAAGCATCGCGTCCAGGTCAATCCAACCAAGGACGCGCCATGCCTTCCATCAGCTCTATCTCGAT
>NZ_JBTAMK010000066.1:0-383 GCF_054796215.1 Alsobacter sp. SYSU BS001988
GGCGGGGGACGCTATGAGAGCATCCACCCTTCAGGGTGAGGGACGACCGGAGCGATCTGGATCCCATAGTCGCCATCCGGATCAGTGTTGTCGAAAAGGGGCCTGTCGTCGTTGGTGATCTGAATGATGGTTCCAGAGGTCAGGGTTATGTCCTGCGATCCAAGCCAGTAGCTGACGCCGTTATAGACGAGCGATGAGTTTTGGAATGCGTCCTGGCTATACACGGCGTCGCTCGGGTCGTTGCTGGGGCTGAAGTCGCCAGCGAGCGTGACCGAAACATTGTCGCCGACCTTGTAGCCGTAATCGGACAGGTCGACGAAGAGGCCGGCCAAGCCCGGGTCGACTTTGACGAACGCCGCCGACGGGGCTTGGTCGCTCGCAGG
>NZ_JBTAMK010000067.1:0-347 GCF_054796215.1 Alsobacter sp. SYSU BS001988
GCGCAGATCCCGGCGACGCCGCGCCGCTCGCCTCGAAGCCCTCGCGGCCGGCCCCGCCCGGCCCGGCGCCGAACAGATGGGCGGGCGCGGGCGCGCGGGTGGCGAAGCCGGAGCCCTCGACCTCCTCGCGCAGATAGAGCCCGCCCAGCACGTCGGGAAAGCCGTCGCGCAGGGCGAAGGCCCGGGCCCGCATCTGCAGCATGCGCTTAGGGTATTCGCTCCACGGCCCGGCCTTGCCCCACACCCGGGCCCGGATGGCGTCGGCGGTGTCGAAGCTGCGCACCAGCCAGCTTCGCTCGCCCTTGCGCCGGACCTGGCAGACGGCGGTCCAGCTCGCCTCGCCGTCG
>NZ_JBTAMK010000068.1:0-337 GCF_054796215.1 Alsobacter sp. SYSU BS001988
CGTCCTTCTCGTGCTGGCCGATTACGCCGATCAGACCGGACAGGCGTTTCCCTCTGTCCGACAGCTCTGTGTCGACACGGACCTGAGTGAACGGGCCGTGAGAAAGGCGCTGAGCGAGTTGGCGGAACTCGGACTTCTCGGCCGCCAGCACAGGGTTCGGACCGATCAGTCGAACACGTCCAATTTGTTCGTCCTGAACATGCAGGGGGTGGGTGCACGACGTGCACCCCTGGGTGCACCAGATGCACCACCCCCCCTGCACGACGTGCACCCCCTCCTGCACGAGGTGCAGGGGGATGGTGCACGAGGTGCACCCCTTGAACCCTTACTAGAACCA
>NZ_JBTAMK010000069.1:0-330 GCF_054796215.1 Alsobacter sp. SYSU BS001988
GTGCGCTCCCTGGTCAGTTCGCCCTGCAGCGCCGTCATGAACGCGGCGACGAGATCGGGCGCCAGCAGGCGCTCCTTGAGGCCGGCCAGCACCCGGCTCCCGATCTCCTGGCGGGTGATGGTGCGGCCGTTGTCGCAGGCGCCCTTCTGGCGGCGCGTCGCGCAGCCGTAGCGGTCCTTGCCGATGACCGTGTAGCCGCCGCCGCTGCAGCCGCAGCGCAGCAGGCCCGACAGCAGGAAGCGCGCCCGGTGCGTGGCGTTCAGGGCGGCGTCGCTCCCGGGTTGGCCGCCGCCGCGAGAGCGCACCTCGCCCTGACGCTCCTTCGCCTTG
>NZ_JBTAMK010000006.1:0-249403 GCF_054796215.1 Alsobacter sp. SYSU BS001988
GGCCTCTTCACGTCTCAGTTGCTCTTCGCGCCAATGGTGGCGCCGCCATTCTTCGCGTCGGCGGTCTTCGTCCCAGCGCGGGCGGCCCCATTCCGGCTCGCCGTACCACTGGACCGCAACAGTGGGTGGTGCGCTACGGTCTGACTCCGCGGCTCTCGCGCCCGCGGCCGAGATGGCGCAACCGACGGCCAACGCCGCCCAAAATGCATTCCTCATTATTTCAACCTTTCGAGCTTAGGACCCCGTACCCCTGCACGCGGCAGCACCGGTTGGGTCCTCAACGGACTCGGGCTCTCCGGGATCCCGCCAATGTGAGCACCCGTGCGGTCGCGTTGGCGAGGAGGGCGCCAACTTGGGGCCAAGGGACCTACAGCGACTGGCGTCTTAGGCCATTCAGGCCATCGTACGAGCGACAGAAAGGTTGTAAAAAGGCCAGATCACCCGCTGCGCCACTCGCCCGTTCACCTGGAGGGCCACTTGAGCAGCATCGATTTCAGGCCCACACCCGTTCGTTTCGGGCCGAGGCTGATGGCCGCCTTGGGATTGGCTGCTCTAGGCGGTATTGTTGGCGTGTGTCTTATCGAAGGAGCGCGCCTTCAGCACGCGTCCTTGGCCAACTACGCACAATTTGTTCAGGACAGCGTGAGCCAAGCGTGTGGCAGCCTCGCTGTCCAGGATGAGCATTGTGGCGCCGTGCTGAGACAGCTTCTGTCACGGCATGAACAGGCGCTATCCCGGCGGGATGAGAGCCCTATGCCGTGACCCGCCGGGCAGTGCTGGCAGCCATGTTAGGCAGCTTGACCTTCGGCGCAGCGCTCGCCTGCGACTTGCCCCAGGTGGACCGCCGCTTAGAGGCCGCCAACGAACATGCGTTTTGGGCGGAATTTTGGGACGAACTCGATCCACGCGAGGCCGCCGCCGAGCGAGGCTACTGTCTCTTCGAGCTCAAGGCGGCAGTCGCGCTGACTCAGGACACAGACTGCGATACGCACCGGCGCGCGCAGATTTTGGGGCGATACGCCAGAGAGCACGCGAGCTCCAAGAGCGGATTCGGATGTGCCCTAATCAGTCCTCAACCGCCCAGCCCTGAACCGCGAATTGTCGGCCTGAGGTGAACTCAAGCCCGTCCGATTGCCCAGAGCAAATGCAATCTGAGCCAGGAATGCCTTCTGAGTGCACGAGCTCCGTGCGCTGAGACTTAAGCGGCCAACGGATCGATGGCCGCGTAATCCTTCTGCCGAGCATTGTTCATGGCGCGGTTCATCGGTCGGACCACGAACGCGTCGAGGGCGAGCAGAAGCGGCTGATCCAGGATCGCCTCTTGCGACAGATCGAGCCGTGCGTTCACCTGGTCGTACGCCAGGACGAGCGGCATCCGGTCATGGTAAGGGGCGACCAAGGCGTTCGGCTCGTTTGTCAAAATGGCGAACGCCACGCGCCTGTCGCCCTTGTAGTCGCACTCCTCCCAAATGCCCGCCAGCATCAGCGGGAGGCCGTCCTGGCGGCTGAAATAGTAAGGCTGTTTGCCGTCCTCCTCGCGCCATTCATAGAAGCCTTGGCGTGGGATGACACAGCGCCGCTGTTTCAGGTGGCCGCGAAACTGACCCCGCTTCATACCGTCGGTGCGAGCGTTGAGCAGCGGCGGGCGCGGCTTGCCATCCGTGCCGGTCATGGTGATGCCGAAGCGGGCCAGGACGGTGGTCGGGCGCACTTCGGGTCTGGCGAGCAACGCTGGGACAAGCTCCGTCGGCGCGACGTTCGGATTGAAATCGAAATTCAGACGCGGCCCGCTATGCAGGCGCCGCGGGATTTCAGACCATTCGCTGACTGATCGAAAGCGATTGCACATGGAGCAGAGATAGGCCGCTGTGGCCGTAGCGCCAGCCCTTCCTTCCCCCGTACCGAGAACCAGCCAGCGCCGACGCACGAACTGCGACAGATATATGCCCCCTGAGATGCAGGAGCATGGCGTTGACCCTGGCCCGTTTGCGAGCAATCTTTGACCCAGCATGTTCGGCAGCCGCTGAAGGCACCCGATCACTGCACGAGTCCTCAGTCACCGTGTGCCTCGTGACGCGCGCTTTCCAGAAAGATCTCCGCTACTTTGCTGAGCGATCGGCCTCTAAGAGTGACGAGAACGTTCTCCGCGCCGCTTGACGGCAGATCAACTGGAAGCACTTTGATTTCCGACCGCACGTCGGCACGTTGCAGAATCGAAGCTGGAAAGATCGTGACTAAGCGACCTGCTGCTAAAAGGCTGATCCGCACCTCTGGGGAGTTTGCGATGACCGTCGGCGATGGCGGTTCGACGCCTCTTTCACGAAAAGCCTTCCGCGCAAGCGCGCCGATGACGCTTTCGGGGGGAGGCAATGTCCAGGCTTCCGTCGCAAGTTCGTTGAGATCAACCTTACCTTTAAGAGCAAGGGGGGTTCGCCGCCCAACTGCCACGACGTATCGGTCGTGCGACAGGAACTCGAAGTCCAGCGGCTCGTCCGCCCTCGGTGAGAAGCTGCGCACGATAAGCAGATCAACCGAGCGGTCGCACAATTGACGGCGCAGCGGCTCAAGATATTCGGTTATAACGTGAAACACCATCCGCGGATGTCGTTGCGCGAGCCGGCCAACCACCGTCGAAACGAAACCTGCCGCAAGAATCGGGGTGCATCCAATTCGTACTTCGCCGGCGGCGGGATCAGAGAGATTCCTGACGTTGTTTACTGCCCGACGCAGATCGTCGAAAACGGCTATTCCTCCCTCGAGCAAAGCCTTGCCGGCCGCCGTCGGTTCGATCCCTTTCTGGTGGCGGTCTAAAAGCCGGACACCGACGATGTTCTCCAACTCCCCAATTGATCGGGATACACCGGGCTGCGTGGTGTTGAGGAGCCTGGCGGCTTTGCTCATGCTGCCTGCCTCAATGACAACGAGCAGCACGTGCAGTTCATGCAGTTTGATCCGAAGTCCTATCCGCTCGCTTGAATCCATGGACGCGGCTCCATCACACGAATGGTATGCCTGGATCAGAACTTAGCATGCTACGCGCATGGAGCATCGCGCTAGCTTTCCGCGATGTGGGGGAGAGTTCTCAATTCCCCGGTTGGAAGGTGCCAGCGGAGGGCGCGATGTCCCGTTCACGGCGCGAGTTTCTTCACCTCAGCACAGCAGCTGCTAGCCTTTCACTCACGACACGCTACGCATGGGGCCAGAGCTATCCTTCGCGACCGGTTCACATCAACGTGGGCTTTGCTGCTGGCGGGCCCAACGACATCATCGCGCGGTTACTGGGGCAATGGATGGCAGACAGGCTCGGTCAGCCATTTGTGGTTGAGAATCGCGCAGGAGCGGGGGGCAATCTCGCGACAGAGGCCGTCGTCCGGGCACCCCCAGATGGTTATCAGCTTCTGCTCGCGGGCACCCCGAACGCGATCAATGCATCTCTTTACCAAAACCTTCATTTCGACTTCATGCGCGACATTGCGCCTGTAGCCGGCGTGTTTCGAGGTGGGCTCTTGTTGGTGGTGCATTCCTCCGTCCCGGTGCGCTCATTCCCGGAGTTCATCGCCTACGCGAAGGCGAATCCAGGCAAGCTCGCCTATGGATCGGGCGGGAGCGGCGGGATTTCGCATATGACCCCGGAACTCTTCAAGTTGAAGACCGGTATCGATATGGTTCATGTCCCATACCGAGGCATTGCTCCCGCTTTGATTGATCTACTTGGCGGGTATATCCAGGTCTTGTTCGCAAATCCCGGCCAGACAATCGAGTTCGTAAAAGCGGAGCAGCTGCGAGCGCTTGCAATCAGCACCGCAACGCGCTCCCAGGCGTTTCCTGACATCCCAGCCGTGGCGGAATTCGTAGAGGGGTTCGAAGTGAGTTCCTGGTTCGGCTTTGGTGCGCCGAGAGGCACCCCTGTCGATGTCATCAACGAGCTGAACAGTGAGATCAATGCAGGACTGGACAATCCCGAGATCAAAGCGCGGCTCGCCGATCTCGACGGCGTGCCCCTCGCCGGATCACCCGCGGACTTCGGCCGTCTCATCGCGAGTGAAACTAGTAAATGGGCCTTCGTTGTCCAAGCAGCAGGGCTGAGGTCAAACTAACGAAGCCGGTATCACCACGTCAGCGAGATGGAAACCTCGTTTGGGTGTCGTGCAAGCAGCCGGAGGGAGAATGCCTGGTCGAGCATTTCAAATTCCATCCACGGGCGGAGGCCAATTTGGCTGCTACTTGGCAAGTCCAATAGCTGGCAACCCAAGTCCCGCCGTTGTGCTCGCGTCCTCGATCCTCGGCGTCAATGAAGACATACGTGCGATCGCCGACGAATTTGCAGACAATGGCTACGTGGCGGCGGCTCCCGATCTGTTCTGGCGATCGATTCCAGGTCCGCTTCAACGCGGGAGTGGGCGTGCGGCCGAACGAGCGCAGCCGCGCAGGCTCAGGATCACAATCGGCGAAGCAGATATGTCAGACACTTTGTCGTTCGTCGCCAACCTGCCTGAGTGCAATGGACGCGCAATGGCGATGGGCTTTTGCTACGGCGGACCATACGCGATTATTGGACCAGGGCGTCTCGGCTACTCCGCAGGTCTCTCCTGCCACGGAAGTGATATGCTGGACTACATTGAAGAACTAGAAGAGGGCAGCAAGCCGATACGTCTACTCTGGGGCGACCGGGACAACCGGGCGCCTCCGGAGGTGCTCGACAAGTTCATCAAGCTTGCAATTCGTACTAAGAATCTCAAGGTTCACATTCTTCCAAGAGTCCATCACGGTTATATGATGCCTAGCAACCAAGCCGCATTCTCACATTCAGCTCGCAAATTTTCGATTGCTTGCGCCCTCGGGATTCTCAGCGAAATGCGAAGGGAGCGCAAAGTGGAGCCGTAATACTGACGAGCGCTCGCTTACTTTGGCCTATTCACGGGGGCGCTTTTCGAAGGCCAATTCAAGCGTTTGCTGCATCTCTGAGCCGCTAGTCAGGTTCTGCCTGCTCCTTTGGTGGAGGCCAGATGCGGTCGCCTTGGCCGCATACAGCAAACCGGCGCGAAGCTGCCCGTCAGTGCCGGCTTGTTTGGTCATAGCATCAGTCGGCTGAGGCTCGGCAAAGTCGCTCAATGATACGGAAAGTAGGAATCGCCATCTTCAGCAGCTTCGAAAATGCGCATCGTCTCATTCAGCCCCTTGAAGTCGTGACTGGCCAGGGCACGGAAGTTCAGTCCCGATCCGGCTACGAGGTCTCGAACAGTGCTCGACACGAGCACCTGACCGCCCTGGGCCACAGAGGCAATACGAGCGGCGATGTGAACTCCGATCCCGGCGATGTCGTCACCACTGATTTCGATCTCACCCGTATGAAGGCCAGTTCGGACCTCCAAGCCGAGCGCGCGAACGTGCGTGGTGATGGCCGACGCACAGCGCACGGCGCGAGCAGGCCCGTCGAAGACCGCCAGAAACCCGTCGCCCAGCGTCTTCACTTCTCTTCCACGTGCCCAGACAAGCTCGCGGCGAACGATGTCATGATGTTGGTCCAACAGCGATCGCCATGCCCTATCGCCGAGTGCAGACGCGCGCCGAGTAGAGTCCACGATGTCGGTGAACATGACAGTCGCCAGGATTCGATCTGTATCCGATACGGGTCGGACGCCGGTCACGAACTCCTCGACGAGATCGGCCATGTCCATCGAGTTGTCTCCGATATAGGGGAGATGGTCGGAGCCCGAAAATTCGACTAGCTGCGCACCGGGAATATTTCGGGCGAGAGTTCGGCCTCCCTCGACACTCACTGCTGCATCGTTGGTCCTGTGGAGGACGAGAGTTGGTACGCGGATCGCGCTGAGCACACCCGAGATGTCGATTTCGCTGTTCATCCTCATCAGGGCGAGAGCGGAGGACGGACTTGCGCCTGCGCGCTCATGGCGAGCCCAAGCCTTCTTGAAGGCAAGCTCTCCCGCCATGGACGGGGCGTATTTGGCTGCGCTTTCTCCCGTCCCCCACTGATGGGCCACATAGTCGCGAAAGGACGCGAGTTTTTCCTGGGTTGGGTACCAACTGGAGAAGTGAGCGAACGCTCCGTACAAAACCAGGGATATGCACCGGTCGGGGTATGTAGCTGCAAAGAGGCAGGCGAGTGACCCACCTTCCGAGATGCCGAGCATCACTGCGCGCTGCGACCCAGCGGCGTCCATGACGGCCCTGGCGTCATCCATTCTCTCGTCCATGCCGGGCAGTGCGGCCGCGCGATCCGATAAGCCTGTTCCGCGTTTATCGAAGGCGATCACGCGAGCGAATTTCGACAGCCGCTCTAGCCAACGTGCTGCATCCGGGTACTCCCAACTTTCTTCCACGTTGGAAATGAATCCAGGAACGATGACGAGATCGACAGGTCCACGTCCGAACACCTGATAGGCGATGTGGAACTCGCCGCTCTGGGCGTAACGGGTCTCTGGCTCCAGGCGTTTGCTCATGTGATCGCCCTAGCACTGGGATCGTCAGATGACTATGACGCACCCCGCTTCGCTTCTAAATGCCGTCGTGGGGCGATCCGACTGCGTATGCAATCCGAGAGGCTGACGCCCTTCGGGGTGCTCCGACCCAGCGATCGCAAATCGAATGTGCTAGTCTGATGTTGGCGAATTTCGTGCGGACAGTGGTGCAATGGCGACCACGATCAGACCTGCGAAACCCGACGATCTTGAAGCCGCCGACGCGCTGGTCGTCGCCAGCATCAACGACCTGACCGTTCGCCATGGCTTTGGACCAATCGCGACGCCCAGCCCACCCCGGCTCCAGCGCTTCTCACTCGCAGACGATCCCGAGGGTCTCTGGGTGGCTGAGCAGGACGGCGAACTGCTCGGCTTTGCGTTCTCCTGGTTCAGCGACGGGCTCTGGTTTCTCGCCCAGCTCTTCGTAGAGCCTGACCTCCAAGCGAGTGGGGTTGGGCGCGACCTCCTCGCGAAGACACTGGCTCATGCTGAGAAACAAGGGGCGAGCGCAAAGGCCCTCATCACCTTCGCGTTCAATCGCGCATCCCAAGGTCTCTACATGCGCCATGGGCTCTATCCGATCACGCCCCTGTACATGATGAGCGTCGGCCAGAATGCCGTTGCGAGCCAATTGGCCTTGGCCCGCTTGAGAGCCGAACAGCTTGAGCCTTCGGCGGCGTCGATCGAGCGCCTTTCCATGATCGACAAAACCGCCTTGGGCGCGTCGCGTGCAAAGCACCACGGCTACATGCTAACGGAAGGTGGACTGACAGGTGTGTCGCTTTGGGCTGAGGAAATCTGCGTCGGCTACGCCTATGTGGGGCGAGACGGTCATATCGGGCCAGTGGCCGTGACATCTGCGGATCATGCGGCGGATGCCTTTGCTGCGGCCGTGACTTTGGCGCGAAACATGCCGACCAGTCAGGTCTCGGCGTTCGTGCCAGGATCAAGCCCGACTGTGCTTGATCGCGCTTTGAGCCTCGGCATGCGTATCACGCTCCCCATGCTGTTGATGGCCGACAGTCTTCCACGAGCCTGGGATCGTTACCTGCCCAGAAATCCGGGGCTGATGTGAAAGCGCGATCTGAGCCGTTTTGGCTACGGGCTTGGACGATCAAAGGGATCAGGCAATGACTCTTGTCGTTCGGTCAGCCCATGCCAACGACGCGGAAGCATGTGGTCGTATCTGCTTCGACGCGTTCAGAGTGGTGAGCGAACGTCATGGCTTTCCGTCCCCATTTCATTCACTTGAGGCCGCCACCGGTCGCGTCACCGCCTTAATCCGACACCCTGCCGTCTTCGGGCTGGTCGCTGCTTCCGACCAAGACGATCAGATCGTCGGCTTCGCGTTTGTAAGCGAACGCGACCCGATGCGAGCGGTCGGGCCTGTCGCCATCGATCCTGCCGTCCAAAGCCAAGGCGTGGGGAGGCGCTTGATGGAAGCCGCCCTGGAACGCGCCGAAGGAGCACGTGGCGTGCGCCTCATGCAGGATACGTTCAATATGTCGTCCTTGGCGCTCTATGCCTCGCTCGGTTTCGACGCCAAAGAGCTTTGCATGGTCGTCACTGGCCTACCAGCGAGCGCACCTCTGGCGGGTTGGGATGTCCGTTCGATGGTCGAGTCCGACTTGGAGGCATGCGAGGCTCTTCACCAGACGGTCCACGGCTTCACCCGAACGAATGAACTCCGCGAGACACTCGCGACAGGCTCACCGATCGTCGCACTTCGGAATGGCAAAGTTCGAGCCTATATGGCCGTGCCGACAACCTGGCTCGGAAACCACGGCGTTGCCCAAAGTGAAGAGGACATGCAGGCGCTCATTCTCGGAGCAGCCCGCCTTGCAGAGGGGCCGCCCTCTTTTCTCCTCCCTATGCGGGCCTCCCAATTGCTGCGCTGGTGCCTTTCGCGGGGCATGCGCACCATCAAGCCAATGACCCTGATGGCGGTCGGCGAGTACAAGCGGCCGCAAGGAGCCTACATGCCCTCCGTACTGTATTAGCGCGAAACGCTGGATAGAAGGCGTGTGGACCAGCGGCCTGAACGACCGATGTCCAGTTTGGAACGTAGCCGAACAGCCAAATTGGGAGAACAGCGATGGGTGAGATCGAAGCCGGTGTAGCGCAACATTACGGAGCTTATGACGTACTCGCCCGAATTCGGAGCGGGCTCGTCGCGATGGGGCATGATCCTGATAAAATTTCGCCCGAGACACTTAAGCCGGTAGATGAATTCCATATCGGCGGCGCAGAGGCCACGGCGGCGCTGCTGGAGAAGGCTGAAATTCGACCCGAGATGGACGTGCTTGATATTGGGTCGGGCATAGGCGGTCCTGCACGCATGATCGCCACTCTTTATGGGTGCCGGGTCACAGGGGTGGACCTGACCCCGCATTTCGTGGAAACCGCTCGCGCCCTGAGCCGCATGTGCGGCATGGGAGATCGAGTGCGCTTCGAAATTGGGAGCGCCCTTGCGCTGCCGCTCAATGACGCTTCCTTCGACCTCGCCCTACTTCTCCATGTCGGCATGAACGTGCCGGACAAGGCAGCCTTGTTCCGTGAAGCCCGCCGCGTCCTCCGGGATCGCGGCAGGTTCGCAGTCTATGACGTGATGCGAACTGGTGATGGCGAACTCTCTTTCCCGGTTCCATGGGCGGAAGCACCTGATGTGTCAGCATTGGCGTCACCGGAGGCATATCGCGAGGCGGCCGAAAACGCTGGGTTTGCCCTCGATTCAGAGTCAAACCGGCGCGAGATCGCCTTGGGGTTCTTCGCGCAGATACAAGCACAAGCTGCGGGAGCAGCGCCGCAGCCGCTCGGCCTGCACAATCTGTTGGGGCCAACTGTACTGCAAAAAATGGCCAACATGATTTCAGCTATCCGAGCGGGGACGATCGCGCCTGTACAAATGATCTTCTCTGTCGCGAGCCGATGAGGACGAGCAATGAACGCCGAAGCTGTGATCGGCCTTGCACGTGAAGGCAAAGAAGTCACGACTCAAGGAGCAGTCACGACGAACTGAACTTTGGGACTCTGGAATTCTGGAGAACACGATGCGCAGCTATACGGTTACCGCTGCTACCCTTGTCCTTGCACTCTGGACATCTTGCTCGCTAGCGGCGGAGATTAGGCTTATCTCCGTTCTTCCAGCTAAAGAGATGCTTGCTGATCTGGCCCCTCAATTCGAACACCAGACTGGAAACAAGGTCGTGGTCACGTGGACCGGCTCAGTTGACCTAAAGAAGCGCATACTAGCAGGTGAATCCTACGATCTTATCCTGACAACAGATAAAGACATCAACGACTTCGCCGAGAAGGGCGTCGTGCTGGGGGGCAGCAAGGTCGATCTGATGCGATCTTCGATTGGCTTTGCAGTGCGTGAGGGAGCGACCAAGCCTGTGATCCAGACGCCGGATGATCTAAAAAACCTGATGCTCTCCGCCAAGGCAGTCGGATACTCGACAGGCAGCAGCGGCGTACATCTTGAGAACATCTTCAAACAGATGGGGATTTGGGACCAGATCAAACCCAAATTGATCAAAGTGCCCTCCGGCCAAACGGTCGGACAGGTATTGGCTGCTGGTGACGCGGACGTGGGTTTTCAGCAGGTCAGCGAGCTAATCCATCATCCGGGCATATCGTACGTGGGGCCGCTGCCGCAGAGCCTCCAGCAGGTCACGATCTACTCGGTTGCGATCTCAAAGAATTCGAACGCGACGGAAGCCGCAAGAGCCTTGGGAACGGTTCTCTCATCCAAGGAGGCAGCAAAGGCAAAGACCGAGCATGGCATGGAGCCGATTGATCGCTGACCGCCCCTGATTGCAGAACCTCGGAGAGCATCATGACTGGTTTAGGTCGCAAACTCATAAAAGGGATTCCATTCAGCGGTGAATGCTGATTCAAGCTCCTTGGAGGGCCCGAATGAGCCAGCGCCGTTACGAACTGACCGACTTTGAGTGGTCGATCATCGAGCCTTTGCTGCCGAACAAGCCGCGCGCCGTTCCCCGGGCGGATGATCGCAAGGTGCTGAATGGGATCTACTGGCGCCTGCGGAAGGGCTCGCCCTGGGCCGACATCCCCGAGCGCTACGGCCCGGCGACGACCTGCTACAACCGCTTGGTTCGGTGGCGGAAACTTGGGGTGGGGAGCGGATCTTCCACGCCGTTTCCGCTGGCTATGATGGCGACTTGCAGATGATCGACTCTTCGTCGGTGCGCGTGCATCAGCATGCCGCCAACGTCAAAAAGGGGGCCTCGCGGAAGCGGACGCCGCCCTTGGGGACGAGCCTCACACCCGATGCATGGGGCGCTCGCGAGGCGGACTGACCACGAAAATCCATGCCCTGGTCGACGCCAATGGCCTGCCGATCCAGCTGAAATTGACGGAGGGCCAAGCTCACGACGGGCGAAGCGCCGTCGGCATGCTGGACGGAATGGGAGAAGGCCAGATCCTGCTTGCGGATCGCGGATACGACAGCGACGGACTCCGGCGCTCGTTAGTCGAGCGCGGCGCTTGGGCCAACGTCAAGCCAATGCCAAACCGCAAGAACGTCCCCGCGTTCAGCCGCTTCCTCAATTGCTACCGCAATCTCGTTGAGCGGTTCTTCAACAAGATCAAACACTTTCGCGCTGTGGCGACCCGCTTCGAAAAACACGACGCCAACTACCTCGCCCTCGTGAAGCTCGCCGCAGTCAAAATTTGGATGAGGTTTATGAGTCGGTGACCTAGGGGAGTGCATTGGCTCGTGCAGAACAGCGCGCAACGGCGATCGACGAAACCGGCGCAAGCTCTCGGGCGTAGTCTTGCATCGGTCTGTCGCCTCCGCCGGGGGACCGTCTTCTGGACGCCGCGCTTCTGTCGCGCCCGGGATGCTTTTCGCGCCCGGGATACGAACATGCCACCCCACAATCCAACCGTCCTCGTGGTCGAGGACGAGGCGAACATTGCGCTCGCGATGCGCGACGAGCTGATGCTGGACGGCTTCGCCGTGGTCGGGCCATTCGCCCGCTCTCGCGACGCGGAGGAATGGCTCAGGGGCGCGCGGCCCGACTGCGCCGTGCTCGACATCCGGTTGGGGGATGGCGCCGACACGGGCGCCCTGGCGGAAGAGCTGGTCCGGCGCGGCATCCCGGTCATCGTGGTTTCGGCCTTTCAGCGCGAAACCTCCCCCGTCCAGATCGCCGCAGCCTTCTGGTTGGAGTAGCCGGCGGCGCGCAAAGCGCTGGCCTCGGCCATCCGCACCGTGACCCAAGGCCGCCACCAGGGGAGACCCTGTTGAACTTCGTGGCGAGAGGCGCATTCTCTCACCGGCACCGCACGACGCTGCGGCCGCTTTCTGGACGCAGCGACATCGTCGCGCCTGGGATCTTGAGCCCAGGAGGCTCCCATGCCGTCCAATAAGATGCTCGTCCTACTAACCCGAGGACGTTTTCATCATCGGGACCACGCTCGCAGACGAGCTTGAAGATGCCGGGTTCGAGGTCGCCGGACCGTTCGACCGATGCCGCGACGCGGAGAAGTGGCTTCAGAACGCCAGCCCCGACTGCGCAGTTCTCTACATCAGGCTGCTGGACGGCGACTGCACGATTCTGGACACCGAGCTGATCCGCCGCCACATCCCGGTCGTCGTGTTCTCCGGCTTCCAGGCGCACGCGTGTCCCGTGCCGATCGCCGCAACCGTGTGGTTGGAAAAGCCGGCCTTATCGGGGGCTCTGGCCGCTTCTGTCCGCACCGTGACCTCGGCCGCATCGCTTTAGGTATCTGGACCGGCAAGGTCGACCGCACAAAAACAAGCCCTGGTGGGACGGGGCTGAGGGGGGGCTTGCGGTGCGCGTGCTCGGAGGAACCGAGGCGATGGCTGACTTCGTGCTCGTCGGGGTCACTCGCACTCGGGCAAGGGCAGGACCTTCACTCGCCTAGAGACCGCGTCGGTCAACTCGACACTCTATCGCTCCCGATCTGGAGCCGTCATGCTGTCTTGTGCAAGGGACGCGCACTCCGCGAGAGCGTAGCGCCGGGCCTCGTCTTCGGACCCGAACTCTTTCCCGCGAACGTCGAGCATGGAGGTGGAGCCGTGCCAGATGTTGATATGAAACCTCGGCATGATGATCCCCTGAGTGCCCGAAGGCGAACAGAGTTGCGAGCGGGTTGTTCCAGAGCTTGCGGCCCAGTGCGCAGCGGCGACGGGCATCATGCACTTGGGCAAAGCCTGATGTAGACTCTTGCTCAATACGTTGCAGGCGGCCTGTGAGGCAGTGACCTTGCGTTGGGGGCTTTGTCTCATGCTCTCGCACGAACCGACAATCCTCGTGGCCGAGGATAACTCGATGATCGCCTTCGCCGTCAGCGAGGAACTGGAAAACGCCGGCTACCAGATAGCTGGTCCGTTCGCCCTCTGCTGCGATGCTGAGGAGTGGCTAAAAACAACCCGATTGCGCCGTGCTCGACTTTCGGCTGCTAGACGGCGACAGCGCGTCTCTAGCTGCCGAGTTAAACCGCCTGGGTATCCCGGTCATCGTCCTCAGCGGCTTCGAGAAAAAGACTGCACCAGTGAAGATAGCCGCGACGGTATGGCTGGAAAAGCCTGCGGCACCGGGAGCTCTTGCCCAGGCAGTCCGCCACGCGGTTGGACTGAGGCGTTCGGCATCCGCCAGCGACCAGCGCGTGCAGGTCTAAGCCATCGCAGCTACTGAACAAACACGCGGTCCATTGCGTTTCTTTCCCTGGACATTTGGCCACTTCGCCACCGTCGATCAGGTCATGCCCAAGATCCAGTCCCTCGACCTAGGTCGTAAACTCATAAAAGGGATTCCATTCAGCGGTGAATGCTGATTCAAGCTCCTTGGAGGAGCCCGAATGAGCCAGCGCCGTTACGAACTGACCGACTTTGAGTGGTCGATCATCGAGCCTTTGCTGCCGAACAAGCCGCGCGGCGTTCCCCGGGCAGATGATCGCAAGGTGCTGAATGGGATCTACTGGCGCCTGCGGACGGGCTCGCCCTGGGCCGACATCCCCGAGCGCTACGGCCCGGCGACGACCTGCTACAACCGCTTTGTTCGGTGGCGGAAACTTGGGGTGTGGGAGCGGATCTTCCACGCCGTTTCCGCTGGCTATGACGGCGACTTGCAGATGATCGACTCTTCGTCGGTGCGCGTGCATCAGCATGCCGCCAACGTCAAAAAGGGGGCCTCGCGGAAGCGGACGCCGCCCTTGGGGACGAGCCTCACACCCGATGCATGGGGCGCTCGCGAGGCGGACTTCACCGTGATGATTCGCCCGACCAGGCAAGGGCGTTGGCGGAGATGATCGCCAGCATGCCTGATCTCATGTCGGCGTCGGATCGGCGGCATTCCCGCCCGGGACGCAGGGACCGGTCTTCGTTGAGGGCCCGTGCTCCGATAACCAGCGGCGTCGCCGTAGCAGTAGGCGAGCCAGGTGCCACTGGCGTCGGCAACGCGAAAGCCGGCCGGCATGGCGTGGACGGTCCAGGGCGGCGGGAAGCGGCGGGTCATGGTTTTAGGTGTCGAGGGCCGGTTATAGATTCAAACGTTTGTGCTTTCGATAACAGTGGAAACCTACCAGACCGTAGCGCTGCCGCCCTAGCGAGCCCTGAACTAGGCGGGATGGCGCACGCTTCACCCCTACTTTTAGGAGAACATTAGTGCAGTTAGTCAGGGGAGGCTGCTGACAAGGCGGAGCGGATGGAACCGGACGACGAGGTGATGGACGGCGAGCAGCACACCGTCTTGCTCGAGCAGGCCCTCTGGGAGTACTGGCACGAGGTCGTTGACGAGCCGCTGCCGCCGAAGATCCTGATGCTGCTTTGTGAGCTGGCCCGCCGGGAGGGGAAGCAAGCTCACCGACGACTTCATGGAAAAGCGTACCGGGATTACGGATGACGAGACTTCACCGGCGGTTGCTCATCCTGGCCGAAAAGGGACGCCTCAGATACGAAGTCGGCTCGCATGCCGCAAAGTTCATGGGCCCTTTCGCGGAAGCGCTGGAGCGCAACGGTTGGGTCAAACAGTTCGCGTCGGGCGATTTCATGGCTTTTCAGATCACTGATGAAGGCGCCCGGCATCTTCGCCGGTTGCTCGAGCTTGAGGAATAGCAGCGCATCGGGGCACCTGCCCCGTAGGGCCCTGAGTTTCTTCCACCCCTAGACGCCCTCGTGCACGCACGCGGGTTTATCCGTGCCGCAACTAGTTTGGACACTTCGACTTCAGCCAGCGCCGCGACCGGCCCGACCGATACGGGCTGTCCCAACGCTTCGAGATGATGCCCTTCAAACCCAAAGCGCAGTCGTGACGGAACAGGGCCTCGCCGTCGTCGGCGGTCTCGTCGACATAGGCGACCCCGTCAAACGGGCTCGTCGTGCACCTGGTACCGCAGCACAGTCCGGCGCAATGCCAAGGGCCAGGGGCGCAGATCTTTCCCGTCCAGTTCGAGAATATCGGACGCCATCAGGATGGCGTGCTGGGCGCCGGCCTTCGACCGCAGCGCGTGGAAGTCGTCGCGACCATCGGGGAGCTGAACGACCGCCTCGCCATCAATCACACATGAGCTACAGGGAAGCTCCAGGAGGCCGCCAAAGATCCTCGGCAGGCGCTGGGTCCAGTTGAGGGCGTTGCGGCTCCAGCCGCGCTTGCAGCCCTTCGCGGCGGCAGATCATCCGAACTCCGTCGTGCTTGGGCTGGTGGATTCAGAGCGGGCCGGATGGAACACGCTCGGCCCGACAGGCGAAACACGGCGCAATGAAGCCTGGAGGAGTCCGGAGCCTCCGGTGGAATGCCGGGACATCGCCTGACGCGGTTCCATCCTGGTCTGAAAGATCGCATGAAGCTGAGTCTGGGAGATGCAGCAGTACCCTCTCTCGCATCCAGCGTGCACGCCAGCGTCACGGACACGTAGGCTGTGACGTAACGTAGGTCAGAAGAGATCAGGTCAGGCACCTCGAGGTCCGGTGCTAGGGCCGATCGCCCGTGTCGGCGAACCCACACCGTGGCGCAGCCGAGCTGCCTCGCGGTAGGCACCTCAGTGACACCCTCGGCGATGTGCGCAACCTGGTGCGGCTCGACGGCAAGACGGCGAAGCGCTCTCTCGAAAATGACTGAATCCAGCTTGTAGCTCCGGGTCTGCTCGGAGTGATGACGTCCGCGAACCTCACGCCAAGCCTCTGAGCTGTCGCGACGAACAGGTCGTCATCGATGTTCGAGATGATCGCCAGCCTATATCGCGTGCTGAGCTGCTGAAGCACGTCCACCGTATCGAGAAAGGGCCGCCAGTAGGCAACTGACGACACCAGCACCTGGTGATCTGCTGCGCCCACTGGGAAGCCGAACCGCCGCCCGAACTGCTGGACCACCTCGGCAAGCACCTCCCGGTATGGCTTTCAAGGGGGCTCGCATAGTGCGCCGTCGATGTCCTGGAAGGCAGCGACGATGTCGTCGTCCGACAGCAGGACCCCGTGCCGGGCCAACAGGGGTCGCAGGGCTTCAATCGCGCCCGTCTCCCAGTCAACCAAGGTGCCGTAGCAGTCGAAGGTGAGCGTGGTTAGGGCGGCTGGATCAGGTAGAAACATTCTGGATACCATGGGCGGACGCATCCGGACTCGATTCACGCAAGTCCCTCACGGTTCCCTGTATGGGAAAGTGCGGGTTGCCTGGCGCCTCCCCGTTTAGATCCGCTACGCAGCCGGCGGGACTTCGGCGAACCGTTTCCCCGTATTTATCTCGCTAATCCGACCCGGGTTCATGTCAAAGTCAGCCGCGATCTTGGGTGAAGCGAGATCTCGATGCGCGCACGTAGAGTAGCTGGCTCAAGCCATCGTGAACGCCGGGCCAGGAACATGTGGTTGCCCGAGTGATTGCCGACGATCGTGCGAACCCTTTCGTTCGTCCCTGTTTACCTAAGGACCATGTTCATGACCATTTTCAAGCCCGCGCTCTGGGCCACGATCTCCCTTGCAGCGTTGACCGCGTCGTTTAGCGTTTCGGCCATGGCGCAGACTGCAACACCAGCGTCGCCCTCCATGTCGGATGACAGCGGAACGATGCAACGGTCCGACAAGGATATGCGCCGCGTCCTGGAGAAGCTCCACGCACTCGGCGCAAAGCCCATCGGCACGCAATCGGTCGAGGAGACCCGAAAAGGTCCGACGCCCGCCGACGCGGTCAAAGCCGTCCTGAAGGATGAAGGGAAAGATGCAGCCGCCTTGATGGCCAAACTCAAGGTGGCCAAGAAGGACATGACCTATCCGACGGGGGGTAGCCAGCAGACGATCCGCATCTACACGCCCGAGGGTTCGGGTGGTCAGCCCAAGCCGGTGGTTGTCTACTACCATGGCGGCGGATGGGTCATCGCCGACCTCGACACCTACGAGTCGTCCGCCATGGCTATGGCCCATAAGACCGGGGCGATCGTGGCCAGCGTCGAATATCGCCACGCGCCGGAGAACAAGTTCCCGGCCGCGCACGAGGACGCCTTCGCGGCCTACCAATGGGTCGTGAAAAACGCCGGTCAGTTTGGCGGCGACCCCCAGCGCTTGGCCCTCATGGGCGAGTCCGCCGGCGGCAATCTGGCCACCAACGTGGCGATCATGGCTCGTGACCAAAAGGTCGAGGCGCCCCTACATATCGTCCTCGTCTACCCCGTGTCGGGCACCAACACCGATACGCCGTCCTACCAGAAGAACGCCCACGCCATGCCGCTGAGCAAGCCGGCTATGGAATGGTTCTTCCAGAACACCGTGTCGAAGGACGCTGATCGGAACGACCCGCGTCTCGACCTGGTGGGCAAGGCCAATCTAAAGGGTCTGCCTGACGCCACCTTGATCACCGCCGAGATCGACCCACTGATGTCGGAGGGCAAGGCCCTGGCGGACAAACTGAAGCAGGGTGGATCGAAGGTGAAGTACGAGAGCTTCGCGGGGGTCACACACGAGTTCTTTGGCATGGACGCGGTGGTGAAAGACGCAAAGAAGGCGCAAGAGCTTGCGGCGGCCGATCTCAAGGATGCCTTCTCTGCGGGCGCCACCGGCGCGATCAAGGGGCCCGCACCCGCGAAGCAATAAGGCCCGAGACGCCGTGGAGGACTGCCCAGCTGACGGGCAGTCCTTCCGTCTCAATCTCCCGTTTCTGAGCTAGTTTGAATCGCACGGCCCGACTGGGCCAGCTCTCCTTCCACTTTCCGCTGAGCGATGAGCCCAGGATTTTGCCTGGGCCCAGCGCTGGTCAGCTACGGCATCAGAACCGCATCCACAACGTGGATCACGCCGTTCGACTGCATCACATTCGAAATGGTTACGCGAGCCGTGTTGCCTTTAGCGTCCTCGACAAACAGTGACTTCCCGCTCTTACCAGGAAGGACGGTCAGCGGCTCACCTTGAACGGTCTTGAGAGTGGTCCTTCCTCCGCCTTGCTTCACCATCCTCATCAGGTCCTGCGCTGAGTAGTTGCCCGCCACCACGTGGTAGGTCAGCACCTTTGTCAGTGTGCCCTTGTTCTGCGGTTGCACGAGGTTGTCGACCGTACCGGTCGGCAGCTTTGAAAATGCACCATTGGTCGGAGCGAACACCGTGAATGGGCCGGGACTGGCGAGGGTGTCGACGAGGCCAGCCGCCTTGACCGCCGCCACCAGCGTCGTGTGATCCTTTGAGTTCACGGCATTCTCAACGATGGTCTTGGTCGGATACATGGGGGCGCCGCCGACCATTACCGTTCTGGCCAGAGCCGAGCCCGACAGCGTCAGCGATGCGGCGAGCGCAAGGGCGGCGCAGGCTTGAGGGCGAATAAGCGAGGTCATCGTGGGTCTCCCTGATGGCCCTCAATCTGGGGCCCACATCCGAGTACGACCGCAAAGAGCAGCGCGTTTCCGAACATCTGCGGAAGAAGGATCAACTCGGCGTGATGTAGGGACGCCGCGGGTCGCGGATCCACTACGTTGGTCCTCTCCGGCCTTATCAGCCCAAACCGATGTTGCTCACCCGATTGGCTGACGTCCTGAGCAGCACGACTGGAGGCCGCCGTTCTGGATTTCGCCGGGCCGCGTTCCCGCCTAGGCTCTCAACGGGGGAATGTCGTACGCTAGAGTCGTGTCGCGGGCCAACCGTGGGAGGCACATCGCGTGCATGATTTCCAAGCTGACCTAGACAAAATCGGCCAGATCTCGGCCGTTCCGCTCATTCTGGACGTGGTCTGTCGCGTCACCCACATGCGCTTTGCAGCGATCGCCCGCGTTACTGACGATCGCTGGGTTGCTTGTCAGGTTCGCGACGACATCGAGTTTGGACTTAAGCGCGGTGGTGAGCTCGATGTCGAGACCACAATCTGCAAAGAAGTACGCGACGCCTCGCGGGCTGTCGTGATCGATCATGTCGCCTTAGACGAAGCATATTGCGAACATCCAACACCGCGGCTCTACGGTTTCCAGAGCTACATTTCACAGCCAATTATTCTACCCGATGGCTCGTTTTTCGGGACTCTCTGCGCCATCGACCCGGAACCGGCCAAGCTGAACACCCCGGAAGTGGTGGGCATGTTCAAGCTGTTCGCGGATCTGATCGCCTTTCACCTCACGACGGTTGACCGGCTAACCGCGACAGAAGCGATGCTTCTCAATGAGCGGCAAGCGGCGGAGCTGCGGGAGCAGTTCATTGCCGTGCTTGGGCACGATCTGCGGAATCCGTTGTCTTCGATCAGCGCCGGCGTGAGGCGTATCACGACGCTGAAACCTGCGGATCAGGACCGCATGGTTCGCCTAATCGACAACAGCATCGCGCGGATGGCGGGTCTGATCGACAATGTTCTGGACTTTGCACGCTCGCGGCTTGGAGGGGGCCTTAGTCTCGATAGAAAGCCGAACCAAAACCTTGGACCCAAACTCCAGCAGGTTATTGATGAACTGCGAGAAGCGTGGCCGGGGCGCGAGATCCGATCTGACCTGATCCTCCCGCTCAGGGTGAACTGCGATAGCGACCGACTGGCTCAGATGCTTTCGAACCTTATAGCCAATGCCCTGCTGCACGGCTCCCAAACCGACCCCGTTCTTGTGGTGGCGCGCGCCGACGCGAACATCCTTAGCATCGCAGTGACAAACTCCGGAGATCCCATTCCGGCTAGTGCGCAGGATGGACTGTTCGAGCCATTCACCCGTGCGCGAGTAAGACCTCATCAACAGGGCCTCGGCCTGGGCTTATTCATTGCCCAGGAAATTGCTCGTGCTCACGGCGGTGTCTTGGAGGTCGATTCCTCCCAGGAACAGACGGTGTTTTTATACCGCATGGCGATGCTGGCGCTAGATTAGCGTTGTCAACATTTGCCGAACCCCTTGAGCCGCAATCGGACCGTTCGCGCCAGAGAGACACCATGGGCCGAGTGCTTCGTCAACCGTCGCTGTCCTCCACGCCCCACCGCACGGCCGGGATCTCGGCCCGGTCGATCGTGACTTCCGCAGCGCCGGCCGTTTGGGCGATGGCGGTTGCAGACGCTCGGCGGTGCTGACGTCCATTTGCCCGATGACGGAGCGGCGGCATTCGGCATAGCAAATCTTCCGAGCCGGATAGCAGGGCCAACCTGGTTAAGCTTTATGCTTGAAGGTCACTTTAAAAAGTGAACGGATAGCCGAGGATGCGGATCCATAAACGGTCGACCCACAGCAGCTTACCGCCGCGCTTCGCTAACTCCGCCTCCAGTTTTTGTGCCTGATGAGCGTCGGCCCACGCCTTTGATTTTGCTGAAAGCGCTTCTTTACAAGCCTCGGAGACACTGTCCGGCGACCGCCACTGTATCGCCTTGCTTACCCGGTGAGCGACCACGGGCCCGTATAATCGCGAGATACGCGGAATTTCGTAAGCCAGCACTTTCTCCCGCGCTATGTAGAAGCTGTCTCGGATGGTGCCGGCCTCGATTATGCTCCAAAGCCGGTCGTATTCCACCGCGCAACACTTCGCGATGCTGGGATCTTCGTAATACCGAACCGCGTTCGTCATGATCACGACTCTGGCTGGCCGGCCACTGGAAGGCCAGGCTTCGTCCGATATACTTCGATATGCTGCAGCGCCCATTCGACGCGAGTGTCCGGGGTGTCCAGACTCGCTCCCAACCATTCGGCGTAGCGTGAGGGAATGATCTCCACGATGGGGATCAGGTCATCCGGATGGTCGGACAGACTGCTCTGGATCTTCGCCAGCATCATGCGGTGCACGCTGTTGAAGCCGAGGAGCTTGGCTATTTCGGGGGCGAACTCGCGGAACACGCCATCATTGGGGTAGCCAATGAGCACCGCTGGTCGGGGGGCCTCCAAGATCCTGCGTGCGATATTTTCCACCGCCTCTTCCAGGTCGACTAAGGCATCCTGGTGACGCTCAAACATGGTCCAGGTCCGGGCCTTCTCCAGGTTTTCCACAATGTCGCGGCGGCCCGGCATGCCCAGGAGGGTGGCCAGCTCCGCCGGGTCCATGCCCAGGCGCAGGCGCATTGCCTTCAGGTCGCTCGGTGTCACGTCGGACAGCTCCGGGGGAATCTCAACCAGCATCATTCTCAATCCTCCAATTTGGGCCCGGTCAATCCCGGGCAGTTCAGCGCATGTCAGATACTCCGTGCCTCTAGGGGGGCGGCCGGCGCGGCCTTCCGTCGGCCAGTTCAGCCCTGAAAGCCAAGGGTGGGTTGCATCGCTCAGGCGATCGGTGCTCAGCGTGAGGAACGCACTAAGCGGGGGCTCGAGGTCGGAGGGACGAAGGTTCGGCATGGGCTGTGTCCAGGGTTCGCCTCGGATTGTTCCGGGCGTGGTGGCGGGATGGCGTCAGTATTCGAGGCGGTCCAGCAGGGTGATTGGCCCGCGGAAGGCGGCCGAGAACCATGCGGACCTGCGAGCCTGCACGAGGTCATGGAAGCAGGCATAGCCGGCGAGCTTCTCCAGGCAGGTGCGGAGGGCCGCCCGGCTCTCCGTGATCTCCGGCGCCGCGCCGGCCGGATGCACAACGCGGGCGTGGATGCCGGTTTCGGACCACCGGTCGTCCCACTCGCGGCGCGCCTTGGCGGCGGTCATCTCCTCTGGGACGGTGATGGTGACGGTCATCGTCAGGCACTTGCGTGCCATGGTGCATGCTCCAGGTTGGGCCCGGACGTTCCGGGCGAGGGCAGAGGAGTTCAGGCTTCCCTGCGATCGACTTCGTCGAGATCCCTAATTTGGTAGCCGGGCTTCGCCATGATCTGGGCGATGGCGTCGGGCGTTCCGGCGTTCCGCTCGGTACCGTCCATCCACCCTTTGACGGCCAGTACTGCGTCGCTCTCGTTCATAGCCTGCCTTTTCCTTGTGGGCTTGATTTTTCTCCCGCCCGCACCAGCCGCGGCCAGGCGGGCGATAAAGCCTCAGACTCGCATCGGCGTCACAACCACGACCAGGTGCGCGCTTGTGGGCGTGTCGACGCGGATGGGCGAGCCCGGATCATTTAAGTGCAGCTCGACGTCATCGCTCGAAAACTGCTTCATGATTCCGAGGAGGTAGCCCGCATTGAAGCCGATCTGGAGCGCACTGGAGCCGCCCCAGGTCACGGCAATCGCCAGCATGGAGTCCGACGCGGAGCCATTCTGGGAATGCGTCACGGAAGCCGTCACAATCGAGCCGGAGCCGTCACCGTCCGCCTCCAGGTCCAGCTTCACGGCGCGGCCACGCTCGGAAGAGATCACAGACACCCGCTCGACCAACGACGCGAATGCTTCACGGTTGACGCGGAGCCTCTTGTCGAACGTCGACGGCATGACTCGCTGGTAGTCCGGAAACGTCCCGTCGATCAGTTTCGAGCGGATCTCGACATTGCCGCAGGCGAAGGTCACATAAGCCGGCTTGTCGGCCGTGCCGCGGCTTAGGGTGACCGTCACGAGCACGGGCGGCTTGCGCTTGCCCATGAGCGCCAGGACATCCTTCACGGTCGCGGCGGGCACGATAAAGCCCGGGAAACCGTCCCCATAATCGGCCAATTCGGCAGGCAAATCGCCCGTCCAGACGGCCATACGGTGGCCATCGGTCGTCACCATGCGGAGCATGCGTGCGCCGTTCACGTTTATGGTGTGAACATAAATTCCGTTGGGATACCAGCGGGTTGCCTCAGTCGAGACGGCCCATTCGGTCCGGCCGAACGCATCGCCCAGAACGTCCGACATCATCGAAAACGTGGTCATATCCGGCGCAGAAAGTCCGGGAAACTCCGGAAAATTTGCGACCGGGAGAGTGTGCAGCGAAACGCGGGCGCCCTCGAAGTCCAGCGCCGCTCTTTCGGCGTTCGCCTGGAAGTCGATGGCCACGAATTCGGACGCGGTTTTCTTCACCATGTCCGCCAGCTGATGGGTCGGGAGCGTGACGTCAAAGCCCGCGTCCGCCGAAGCGCCGTCCAGGGTGACGCGGATCTCGCGGTCAAGGTCGGTCGTGATCAGTTGGACGGCGCCGTTCATGGCGCGAAGCCGGGCGTTCGCTAGGACGGGAATATGGGTCCGCCGGTCCGTCACACGCTTGGCGAAGGTAAGCGCGGCGTTGAACGTGGCGCGGGAGATCATGGCTTGCAGCATGAAAGTATCCTTCGGGTTTTTTTCCGAGTGTTCGGAAGAGATTTGAAGATGAGCGGCCTGTTTTTCTGAGTCAATCCGAGTCGTTGAGATTATTTTGAACGTCCAGCAACGGTTTATCTGGACGTTTAACGGTGAGAGATCTGTGGAGGGTATAGGAACCGCTTCAGGCGCAGCTGACGGAAGCCGGCCGGCGCACGGGCGCCCCGCGCCAGCATGCCGGAATCGCGGGCGCGCGTGCCCGTGTCGCGGACCCGCTCGGCATAGGCGTCCAGGGCCGTGGTCACGTCCGCCGCGCGCCGGATCTCGACCGACTCCGGCGGGAACGGGTCAGGGCCGCCGAGAAACTAAGAGTCCATGCCGAAGTCCAGTCGAGACTCCAGGTTAGCGCCGGAACCATGCTGGCGCGGTTTCGAGGGCCGCCCCGTCGGACGGGCGCGCGCCCCTATGGCCAGGGCACGGACGCGGCGGGCCGGGAGCGGCGCCGGGCGCATGTGGCGCGCCCGGCGGGCTATCAGGCGTTGGGATCGACTCGGATGATGTCACCAAACGGAACGGACCGGGCGGCCGCGTCCGTTTGGGCCCATAGGACGGGCGCCGCCGGCTCGGGTCCGAAGTCCCGGCAATCGAGATCCGTCAGATAGAGGATCGCGGAGGCGTCCGGCGCATGCTCCTCAATCCACGCAAAGGCCGGAGAAAACTTAGTCCCGCCGCGCCCCTTGAAGTCCGCCCGGATGGTGTCGCCCGTGGCGAACGTCTCGGCTGCGTTCACGCGCGTGTCGCAATCGATGATGGTGACACGTTCCGCCGCGCCTTCGTCCAGGATGCTTTGGAGCTCCGCCGCGATCGCACGCAAGGCCGCCCGATCCATAGAGCCGGACGTGTCCACGACCGCGACCAGATGCGACGGCGCGATCGCCACCGATCCCGGAAGCGTGACGCCTTGCCACGCAAAGCGCCGGTTCGGGCGCGACCAGCTGGTGTCCCGGACGGTCGACTCGTCCGCGAAGCGGCGCAACTCTGCGCGCCAGTCGACGCGGGCGGCCGCCGTGTCCAGGTCCGCAATGATCTCCTGGACATAACCGGGCAGGTTCCCGGCGCCAGCCGCGCGCGCCACCATGGCGGCCTGCCTCACGCGCGCCGTCCACTCCTGCGCTTCCGCTTCCATGGCGGCCGCATCGAAGTCCGGAGCCGCATCGATAATTCCGCCGCACCGTCCAGGGTCGGGCACGCCGGTCACGCGGTCCGGCTTGCCAGGGCCGCCGCCAGGAGCGCCAGGCGCCGCGCCAGGGCCGCTAGGAGGGCCGCCAGCGTCCGCCGGGCCACCAGGAGCGCCGGGCGCGCCTTGTCCGGGCTGGCCAGCGTCCGCCGGCTTGCCAGGGCCGCCAGGAGCGCCAGGAGCGCCGGGGCCGGGCGCGCCGGGCTGGCCAGCTTTCGCCTTGTCCTCCGGCTTGCGGTCCGGCTCCGGCGGAGTCAGGGCGCGATAAATCTCCTCCGCCGACATCCCGTAAAAGCGCGGTTCGTTGTAGGCGCCTTTCCAAAGGACGAACCCGCCGCGCATCAAGTCCGGGTTGATGGCGTAATCACAGGCTTCGTTCCACCGCGCCAGATCGCGGCGGCCGCGCCGGACGTGGTGAAGCCGGGCGCAATGCTCGACCTCGTGCACGATGGTGCCGATGGTCTCGGGCTCCGAATTTGCCAGCACGAATTCAGGGTTGTAGTAGATCGCGCGGCCGTCCGTCGCCATGGTCTCAATATCGGACCGCTCCACCATCCGCATCTGGAGCGCCAGGGACGCGTAGAACGCGTGGTGAGCAATGAGGGCGGAGCGAGCGCGCGTGACGCGCAATGCGGCGGCCTTGTTCACAGGCGCAGCCATTAGAGCACCACGTCCTGATTGCGGACCGTCCAGTCAACATAGGCCGCCGACACCTTGAGATCCGGATCGCGGCGGGTCGCGTCCGCCATGATTGCCACCTCATAATCGCGCGCCAGCCGCCCGGCATACGTCATGATCGCTTCCAGGTTGCGCCGGTCCGCCTTGCGGCCCAGGAAGGACGCCAGGGCATAAAGAGTCGACGGGTCGGACGGGACGGGCGCGCCGTGCGGGTCGCGGAGGATCAAGCCAACGTCCGGCATGCTGGACCACGCCCGATAGAACGCTTCGAATTCAGCCGCCGCACCGGGTCCGACAAGGCCGGAGATGCGGCGCATCCGGGCGGCCGCGTCCGAAATCCGGACGTATTTGGAAGCCTGCGCCCATGAACGCGGCGACGGGAACGCCCGTTCGTCCGCCGCGCCCGTCATCTTGTGGAGGAGCGCCGGCCGGAACCCAATGAATGCGACTAGAGCCGGATCAAGCCCGGCGCCGGCGGCCCAGTCCTTCCAGGCGTCCGCGTCCGCGTCGACGTCGATATGAGCGAACCGGTTCGCCAGAGCGGAAGGCATGCGCTGGGCAGCCGCCTTGTCGGACTGTCGATTGCCAGCGGCCACGATGCGCCAGCCGTCCGGGAGAACGTAATTTTTCACGCGACGGTTGAGCACGAGTCCGAAGCACGCGGCTTGGACGGACGGCGCGGCCGCGTTCAATTCGTCCAGGAACAGCACGCCGCGCGGCCCGTCGCGCCGGGCGTCCGGGAACACGTCCGGGATGGTCCAGACCGTGCGCCCGTCCGCCACGGTCGGGAGTCCGCCGATGTCCACGGAGTCGTGCAGCGAGGCGCGCCAATCAATGAAGCCTCCGCCCAGTTCCGCCGACACGTCCGCGACCAGATCGGACTTGCCGACGCCCGGCGCGCCCCACAGGAAGGTCGGCGTGTTCTCTGCCAGGTACGCCAGGAGATCCGCGCGGGCATGAGTGATGGTTGCCATGATCTCAGTTCCTCAGAGTTGGGTCCGGACAGTCCGGACCAGGCCCGCGACATGCAGTCCGCCACGCGCGCCCCAACTGGCCAGGGCGCGCGGACGCGGGCTGCTAGTCGCTACGCAATGAAGTCCTGCACGTCGGCCAGGATGGCGGCCGCCGCTTTGGCGGTTTCCTTCCGCAGCCGGTCGGACTCGCGCAGATCGTCCGCGTCATGGGCGCAAAGGTCCGTCTTAATGCGGTCCGCGATGGCGGAGAGGCGCGGGTCGTTTGTGAGGTTCATCCCAGGAAGGATCGCCGCAAGGTCGCGGACGTTCTCGACCAGAGAGTCGCGGAAGATGCCCTCCGCCCGCTCACGGTCGGTTCCAGGACGATAGGCCGCCAGCTTCTCCGCCATCGCGCCGACGGTCCGCAGCATCCTGTCCCGGACGTCCGCCATGGCGAATTCCAGCGCCTCTTGCGCGCTGGCCTCGATCGCGTCGCGGATGTCGGCGGCCTGCGCGTCGGCGAGATCCACGCGAAAATCCGTCGCATCCGGGACGGGCAGGATGCGGGTTGAGAAGGTGAAGCGGGCCCGGATCTCGGATTCGGGCGGATAATCCGCCGCGTTGAACATGCCGTTGAGCCGGATGCGGGCCGCCTCGACGGCGCGGGCGTAGTCGAGGACGAATTCGTCAACGGCCGACTCGAAGTCCGCTTTGATGCGGCGCATGGCGTTTGAATAGTCCGCGAACGCGGCCGCCGGGAGGATGCGGACGCCATCGTCCAGCCAGGGCAGGGTCCGCGCATAGTGGAACGTCCGCGCCTCGCTTGCGGCTTTCACCACGGCCGCCATCGACGCCTTGTCCAACAGCGCCTTGTTGAACCGGCCCGCGTCGGCGGACGCGCCGTGCGCTGTGTTCACCTCGTCCGTGACTTTCCGGTCCAGCTTGCGGGCGGACCATTGCGAGATGCGGACGCCCGCGAGCATGGCGCGGGTGGAGAGTAGGTTCCGGACGGGTGAATGAATCATGGTGGGCGTGCTCCAGGTTGCGCCCGGACGTTCCGGGCGGGTTCGGACTAGCAGTCCGCCGCGCCCTCTCCAGAAAGCCCGGAGAGGGCGGAGCCGTTGCTAGCGGCGCGCGATGCAGAACGAGAGCCGGAACCGGCCGAGCCGGAAAAACCGGATACCGCCGACGCGTCGGGTCGAGGCGTTGATCACGGGCGCGACGTGGCGAACGCCCGCGAGGATGATGGCGAGGTCAGTCACGGCGCGACGCCGTCGAAAGCGATCGCCACGGCGCCCAGGGCGCACAGAATGATGATGGCCAAGGTGACCAACTGGGCGCGGTCGGACCGCGCGTCATGCTGAACCCGCGCGCGGGGCGATCGATTGAAGGAGGAACGCATCGTTTCAGCCCTCCAGGAGCGCGCGCTTGGACGCGATGCGGACGCGACGGCTGGCGCGGAACGCCTTCCGGCTCGCCTCCAATTCGCGGCGCCGGATCTTGCGGGGCGCCGTGGTGTCGGCTGCAATCGCCATGGTGGTTTGCTCCAGGTTGCGCCCAGTCGGTTCCGGGCAGGAGGGCCGCGCCTTGCGACCCGAAAGCGGTCCGGGAGATCCGGGCCGCCATCGCGGGGCAAGCGTTGCGCAGGATGCGGACCGCCAGGGCGGCGCCGTTGGCCAGGGCGGACGGGCTGGTCGCGGGCACGGGCTGGAAGCTGGCCAGGGCGGAGAGGGCCGGCACGGGCTGCTCAGCCTGGACGGGCCGGAACCTTGCGGGCGCGACCTGGACGGGCCGGAGAGCCGGAACCGCACGGGCGGCACGGTCCGCCATGCTGGCCAGGCCGCGACGGGCGAATGACAGAGCCGCGAGGATGCGGCCGCGAGCACTCCAGGCGTCACGGTTCGCCATCGCCAGCGCACGGCCGAACGCCTGGACCGCAGCACGGAAGCGGCCCGCAGCAAGTGCGGCCCTCCCGGAAGCGATCATGGCGTCAAGCTTCTGCACCGTGCTGGTCTCCGGGGGCTCCCCTCTCCCGGTCCGGTCAGTTCCGAAGCAGGAGAGGGGCGGTCCACTCATCATTGCGCCCGGTCAGTTCCGGACGAAGGCGAGTCGGCAACTCGCCCCGGCCATTCGTTTCACAAGAAACATTCGCAACACAAGTACAAAAACTCCGCTGCAAAATAAAACTTCGCATGTAAGCGCGCCGTGTCAGGTCATGTTGCTTCGCCCTCTGCTGATAGGTGATGCCGATATCTGAACACTTGCTCCAGGGGTGGGCCTATGCGCTTAACGCGCCCGCGCGTATACAGAGGACCGGCGGGGCGGGTCATTTTTTTATATTGGGAAATGAAAAAATCCCAGCTGTAGTCCCACTCGCCGGAGGTCCGATCGCCAAGAGGTGCTTCAACGCCGAGAAAGTCTCGGATCGACTGGCGTGTCACCGTAGGGTCTACAAAGCACCGGAGCGTCCTGCCTCCATCAGCGGGGCGCGGGAGAGGAAACAATCCGCCAAAGAGCGATTTTGTGCGCGACTAAATGGCCGTGCTCGTCGCCGTCGGGGTGATTACCGATGGCGCTGCTACAGCCTTGCCGATGCCGTCCAGTCCTGAATCCAGATGCGTCGGGTATGAAGGGCTATTATGGGGCGACACACTTGTCTCACGAATTTGCTCAGCATTTTGATCGCGATACCACTTCGATCGTGAGATCCCGAGGCGCTCCCACGGCTTAGCTCTGGTGACCGATAAAGCTTCGTATGCTTCTCGTGCGAGGGCGCCGGCCGAGTGCCGCTTCTTGGCCTTTTGAGCCGCGTCCCTGATGAGCCTGCGAGCCTTTGCGCGAGCTTCCCGTTCAGCTTTGGTCGTGCCGATTGCGCCAATTGTGCGGACCCCCAATTCGTCACGTTCCGCGACTGTGACACCGAGCGCGCGCGCTGCTCGGTCTGCGTCGAGTATCCGGGGCCTCCGTCCGACCGATGCGGCGACTTCCTCGATGTTCTCTGTGGCTATCGAGGGCGTCCACAGCGCGCTCCAACTCTGGAGCTTTCGCAGCAGGTCCCTTCCGGGCATGTGGGCAAGGTTGTGGGCTGCAAACTCCAAGTAAAGGATTGCGTCTTCAGTCGCCGGGACAGCTTTCATGTGCCTGTGTTTGATCAGCTTGCCTAACTCGCCAAGTCTCAGGGCGGGAATGGGTTTCCTCATCCCGCCAGCTTCCTGTCGTCCACAAGCGAAGGTGACCCGTCGATGCAACCGCCACCGCTAGCCGGCGGCCGGGGCACCACGCTCACCATGGATTCTCTTTGAGCTTGGCTGACGGCGGGTGCTTGCTCGGTGGCTGGAAGAGCAGCAGAGCAAGATGCCGATGGGGCCGTCACGCCGAACGAGCCGCGTTTACACGTCGCTCAAGCCACGCCAGTAAATCAGAGAGTAGAAAGGCTTTCCTGCCTTGGCTGATAATTATGAGTTCGGGAAAGTCGGATCCAGGCGCGCTTGATCGACGTCAGACCTAACGAGATAACGGCGGGCGTTTCTTTGAATGAAACTAGGCGATCAAACGGACCGAGACGCTCTATGGACATCGATGGCCTCCATTGGCTTGGAAGCTCAACTATTCCTCCAACTCCGGGCTGGGTGTCGTTGGTGTTTTGGGTGCCCTCTGTCTGCCAACCGCGGCGGCGGCCTTTCGGAGCCTATTGACGACGGCGTCGAAGCTCTGACCAGTGACTTTGTGCTCGACAGCAACTTGTGCAGCAGAAATTCGCATATCCTGGCCGGCTTCGAATCGGCGTAGTACTTCCTGGATCAAACTCTCGTTCTTCCTGATCTCGCTGTCTGGTTTGAAATTTTGTTTGAATTTCATTTTGTCAATATCAACAGCTCCGCTCTGTTTTAGTGCGACCACCGCGTTCAAGAACCTTTCGTCTTGCGTTGCCATAAATAACCGTCTGAGATCCGCTAGCAAATCACGTGCTGTAGACTTGACTCGCCCCAATGGCCAGCCGGGCGGGGTTGGCGAAAGCTTAATATCGACAAATTCAGGAAATATCTTCCGCAAGTCGACAAGGTCACGCTTTGACGCTTGCCTGATCAACATCGTTAATACCGCGTCAAGATCTGGCGAGTTCGATTCTATTTTGTCCGTGTCTGCCGGCGTATTTTTAAGGAGTTGAACTGCCGCCAGTATTTTCTCGCGTTCTTCCTCCCTGTCGCGCTCCCAAATTAAGCGGAGATCCTCATAGGGTTTCAACATGGCACAATGATTTCAGACGGGATTGCCTCGCCTTGACCGGCCCTTATTGTCGCAAGGTGAGCAACCCATAGCTCAAGCGCCTGCCTGTGCTCACGCTGATAGGTTGCGCGGTTGTAGACGCTATTTGTTACATTCCGCCGAAATCCGGACACATGGTTCAGCGCCACTTCGATCACATGCGGTTGAACTCCGAGGTCGCCAATGTGTGTTGCGAAAGAACGCCGGATATCGTGAGGGGTCCACTGGCCCGCTCCGAAATGCGCTAGGTTCCGGCGAACCGCAACCGAAAGAGCGTGGCCCTCTATCGATGAGCCGCCAGTAGGGGAGGGGAACACGGCCGCCTCCTCTGGCCCAACATCGGCTAGCGCTTCGGTGAGCACGCTTACTGCCTCCGCGACTAGCGGAATAACGAATTTTCTCCCATTCTTGACGCGTTCTGGCGGTAAGGTGATGCACCTGGACGCGAGATCGATCTCCGCCTTCCGCAACTCGGCGATCTCGGACGCTCGGCATCCGGTAACCCATAGCAGCCGTATCATTCTCCGAAGCGCGTTACTCATTTTCGCCGTGTCAAGGCGCTCGAAGATGACCTTGATTTCTGTCGAAGAAAGGACCCGATCACGGCTCCTTTTTTCTGCCGGCCGCTTCAATGCGGAGAGCGGATCCGCTTCTAAGTACCCGACGCTGACCGCCCACGCGCTCATTGCGCGAACGTCGTCGTAGACGCGATTAGCTAACGCGGGTGTACCCCGTCGTGTCTTTCCGCTCACCTCGGAGGGGTGAGCTAATCGATCTAGCAGGAGTGCGACCTCACGCCGATGCAGGTCGGACACCTGGGTTGTAGCGAGCTCATGTCGGACGAACTTATCTAGTCGCCACCGCACTCCATCCGCGGAACGAAGGGTCGCAGTTCGTCTCGCGACATACTGTTCGATGAGATTCGCCACTGTAAGCGATTTTGACGCTTCATTCCGACGTTTCGCAGCCGGCTCTTCGCCTCTTGCAATTTCGCCGGCGAGTGATTGTGCCGCGTTGCGTGCATTAGCGAGAGTAAGCGCGGGATAGGAGCCGATAGTGACCCGCTGCCTTTTACCGTCGCAGTGGCGTCGATAGACATACGACCAGCTCTTTGGAGATCCGGACTGGGCAACCCTCATTACAAGCCCCCGGACCTTGGTGTCTTGAAATTCCTGTCGCTCTCCATTCCCGGAGAGGGATGCGAGAAAGCGGTCCGTCAAAGCGGTCGCAGGCATTGAAAAATCCTTTGGGGGTTCACTGGGGGTCCAAAATACACGGACCTGCATGGACCAACATGGCTGGCTTTGGTCCCTCGATCCAGTGGAAATTGGTTCACATGACCTTATTTCCGGAGGTCAAGGAATGTCCATCGTGGTCCATGTGAGTTCTGCCAAAGTCGTTTACACCGAGAGGGTCGGCGGTTCGAGCCCGTCACCGCCCACCAGCATCGTCGTCGCCGCCGCGCGCCGGCCTGTCCCTCAGAACCGCCTCACGCCCGTCCGCGACGGCCTTGCGCCCTGGTCGGCGACGAGCAGGCCCTGCTCCACCCGGATCGGCGTCTGGAGCTGGCGGACGCCATAGATCCAGTAGGTGAAATACAGGGCTCCCGGCGTATCGACCGCGGCGATCTCCAGGCTGCGGAAGCCGCCGACATTGTGGCGGGCCCATTGCGGGACGATGTTGATGTCGGCCCCGCCGCCCAGCGAATGCGCGATGGCGTGTCCGCGATGGTGGAGGGGGCCCGCGCTCTGGGGATGGCCCGCCATCCGGCCGGGATCCCTGGGATTGGGGTTTCGGCCGCGCGATATTCCCCAGGCGGCGATGAGACGTTCGAAATCCAGATCGAACAGATAGGAGAAGCCCTCGATCGTGGCGTGGACCACGCCGCCGCCGCTCCGGCCGCGCCCATGCCGCTGGCGGAACAGGCCCTGCAGCCGCGCGTCGTAGTCGTCCAGCCAGCGCTCCACCAGGGCCGGCACGACCGTGAGCTGGAACAGCGCCGGCGCGTCTTCCGGCGCGGTGGTGGAGACGATGAATTCGAGGTCCGAATAGCTCGGCATCCGGCGCTCCTGCGGCGGCTCAGTTTCGCCCCGGCGCGGGCGGGTCGTCGACCAGCGCTCCCATCCGGGCTAGGGCGTCGATGCGGCGGTCGATCTGCGTGCGGCAGGCCGCCGCGAGGCGGTCAGGCTCGGCGATGGCGCCGCTCTCGTCGGAGATCGTGACCAGTCCCTCCCGGGCGAGCCGCAGCAGCGCGTCCGCGATCCCGGCCGCGTCGCGCCGGCCGTCCAGCAGCGGCGCGAGAAAGCGCATCATCGGGTCGATCGACACGGTCGCGTGGCGCAGCGTCGCGGAGCGGTCCGCGCCGCGCATGACGTCCTGCGCCAGCAGCGGCCAGACCTTCGGCGCGGCCCCGGCGCGGAAGGCGCAGCGCACCGGTTCGGCCGAGACGTCCAGGGCGCCGTCGAGGACCAGGCGCAGCAGGGCGGCCTGGATGCGTTCCCGGCCGGCGTCGGTTTCGGCGCAGGCGGAAAGATCGTCGACCGCTGCCGAGGCGGGCTGGCGCTTCAACATGAGGTCGAGCGCGGCCGCGACCGCCTGGTCCTGCGTCGTCGCCACCATGCCGTCGCCGTCCGCCAGCACGAACTCGCCCGGGCGCGGGGGCGGGTCGGCCCGAAGGTCGAGCGGCGCGATCAGGTGCAGGCCGGCGAGCCTCTCCGGATCGAGACCGCGCGAGAGGCGGGCCTCGCGCCCCGCGCGCACCAGCAGCGATTCCCGGAAGGTGCGGCCGGTCAGAATGTCGATATATTGCTCGGTGGCCGTCCGGTCTCCCGCCGCCAGGGATCGGATGACCCCGGCGCGTTCGGCCTGGCCGCTCTCGGGAAAGTTCTCGCGCAGCCGCGTCTCGGACAGATAGGCGAGGCCGCGCCGGGCGGCTGCGTCGGCGAAGGCGGCGAACGTGCAGGGCGCGTTGTCGTCCTCGAAGATCTCGTGGGCCAGATAGGCGTCCGGTTGCTCGACCATGCGCCTGGCCTCCTTGCGCCAGATCGAGCCGTAGGAGCTCGTCTCGGGGGAGTGCTGGGCCATGAGGTCGAAGAGCTGGCGGGTGCGCAGCGAGCGGGTCCGGTGGTCGGCCTCGGCCCCGGCGTGCAGGATCATGCTGTCGCGGACCACCTGGAACATGCGCCAGCCCGGCAGCACGTTGAAGCTGATCGCCGCGATCCCATCGGGCGAGAGGCGCTCGGCGCAGACGCGAAGGATGTCCTCGCGCACCGCGTCCGGCACCCACGAATAGACGCCATGGCAGATGACGTAGTCGAAGTCGCCCCAGTCCGCGCCGATCTCGGTGACGCTGCAGGCGTGGAGTTCGACGTTGCGCAGTCCGAGCGCCTCGATGCGCTCGCGGCCGGATGCGACCTGCCCCGCCGAGATGTCCACCCCGACGAACTGCGCCTGCGGAAAGGCGGCCGCCAGCGGCACGATGTGCCCTCCGGAGGCGCAGCCGATCTCCAGCGTGCGGGCCCGGGAGGGCTCCGGAGCGTCCAGGCCGAGCAGGCGCGCGTTCGCGGCCAGCCGGGCCGGCTGCAGGCGCGGGAAGGGGATCGACGTGTAGGGGACCGCGTCATAGGTCCGGCCGGTCCGGGCCAATGCGTCCGCGAGGGCGTTCGGGTCGGGCGGCGTCGGGGACATGGGCGAGCCTCCTCGTGCTGGATGGTCATCCGTTGCGCTCGATCAGCAGCACCTTCAGGCCCCGGGTCGGGCGGTAGTCGGTGGCCCGCATCTCGAACCTCGTCGGCGAGATTCTCTTCAGATTGTCGAGGCAGAAGCTGACGAGGCGGTCGGGCCTGCCCTTGTCGACGACCAGCCGAAAATCCTTGATCGGACCGGCCGCCGCCGCGCCCTCGAGGGCGTAGAGGATGCGCCTTTCGCGCAGGCCGCTGACATTCGCGTCGCCGGCCGTCGTCATGCGGTCCAGCGCGGCGAAGAACGCGTCGTCGATGCAGTACTCGGCCTTGTAGCGGTGGACTTCGGCGCTGAGGCCCGGCGCGTCCCGCAGCGGGTTGCGCAGCATGGTGTCGGGACTGGCGCCCAGGCTCGTCCGGTGACGGATCTCGACGTCCATCGCCTGACCGGGCGCGAAGGCGAGGCGCCGTGTCGCGAGCGTCCGGACGGTCCATTTCGGCGCGTAGATGGGCGCGCCCTGGACGTCCGCTCCCAGGATGGCCAGCACGCCGCCGTCGGTGAGCTTGTCGCGCAGGGGCTGCGGCATGGCGGCGAGCTGCGCCTGGAAGGGCCCGACGGGCGCCAGCGCGAGGCCGGACTGCCTCAGCGTGGCGGTGACGTCCCTGCCGTTCAGCTGCGCCGACTGCGAGAAGCGGACATCGGCTGGCTTGCCGTCGATCCGGGCGGTCAGGCCGAGGAAGTTTAGGGGATCCGGGCCGGGGATCGCCAGCGAGACGTCGGGATCCGAGAAGTCGAGGTTCGGCATCGGAAAGGCCAGGGTGACGCTGACGGCGGCCTCCGAGTGGTTCACCAGCCGGTAGCGCGCCACCACGGCCTCCGGCCCGATCGCGATGTCGGCGGCGTCCAGTCTGATGCGGGTCTCGTCGGCGGGAAGCGCGAGCGCGGCCAGGCGCAGTTCAGTGACGGATTCGGCCGCGGCCGCCTGGCCCACGGACAGCCCCCAGACGGTGGCCGCCATGGCGAGCCCGTGGCGGATGCGCTTCCTCATGCGTGGCGGCCCCGAACGGATCATCGGATGACGTAGAACTTGGCTGCGAAGGACCAGGTGGGATCCTGGATCTTCTCGGCTTCGGCGACCGGGAGGATCTTGAGGTCCTGGGCGCTCTCGCGCAGATACTGGAGGGCGCGGATGCGCCCGGCCAGCATCGCCGGCACGTCTGGAAGGTCGATCACCTGCACGGGCTTGTCGCTATGGATCGCCACCACCATGCCGACGCCGGTCGGCTCGGCGGCCACGAACTTGAATTGGGCCGCGTCGTCCTTGTCCGGGATGGTGCGCGGGCGTCCCGGCGCCAGGAAGTTCGCTTTTGGGGCCACGCCCCTGGCCTGCGCCAGCGAATGGGTGTTCGGGTAGATCTGGGTGAGCCTGCCGGCCGAGTCCACGTCGACGACCACGAGATAGCCGGGCTTGTCGGCGGTGACGCGCACCGCCAGTTCGGTCCCGAGCGCCACGTCGGCGGCGGGGATGAGCTCGATGCGCAGGCCGGCCGGATTGCCGACGCGCGATCCGCCTTGCGGCAGGTCGGGCGGCGCTTCGGCCGGCGCCGTCGCGGTCGCGGCGGCGGGACCGGCGCCCGCGGCGGCGTCGCCCTCGATGATCCGGACGGATCGGTTGCGGATCGCCTCGGCGGCGTCCAGGACGCCGCCTGCGGCCGCGAAGACGGCCGGGAGAAGGACCAGGATCAGGGCGGACCGTGTCGCCAGCAGCATCGTGAACCTCCCTCTCCGTAGGCGGGTTGCGTGGGGTCGCGTCAGGGCGCGGTGAACAGCCCCGCCGAACCGATCCTGCTGTCCGTGCCGGCCGCCTGGTTCAGCGCTTCCATGACCTTCATCGGGGAACGCCTGCGGTCCAACTGCCGCAGCGCCTGCTCCAGGTCGGGCAGGCGCCGGGGCGAACTGACGACCACGATCTGATCCGCCCCGAAGGGCTCGCGCACCTGCAGCTGCAGGCGATACTGGGCGTCGCTCCTGACCGGCGGATCGGACCCGATCGGGTAGAGCAGCTGGACGGTCCCGTCTCCGGCGACGTTGAAGATCACGAGGCCCCTCGCGCCGACGTCGCCGATCTCCACCTCGACGCGGCTTCCCTTGCGGTGGAGACGGTCGTCCGGAACGATCCTGATGGATTGCGGGGCGTTCGGCGCGCGCTGCTTCAGCCAGCGCAGAAGGGCGGCGCGCTCCACGATGCTGGGGAGATCGTTGCGGTCGACGGTGCGGGCGATCACGTCGCCCCCCGCCAGCACGTCCCGGCTCGCAGGATCCCAGACGAGGTCGGGGCTCGCGCCGGGCTCGACGACCTGGAAGGCCGTCTGGATCGACAGGCCGGCGAAACGCTCGGCCCTGCCGTCCAGCGACGCGATCAGGACGGCGCCCTGCGGCGCCTTGGCGGCGGACGCGGGCCTGACGGCGGCGTCGGCCTGCGGCGGCGGGACGGCGGGCCGCTTGGCGGCGGGCTCCGGCGCCGTCCCCTCGGCCGCCACGGGCCTCACCGCGATGCCGCGCACGATCACCTTGGCGGGGGCCGGGGGAGGGGGCGCATCCACGGCGACGATGCGCTGGCGCTGGTCCGAGAGCTGATACGTCACCCGCCGCGCATATTCGGAGAGCTCGGCCGCGGTGATCGCGCCGTCGCCATCCAGGTCGGCCGCGCCCTGGAGGCCGCGCGCCACGGCGTAGCTCAGGGCGCCGCGCTGACCGACGCCGGGAATCCGGATCTCCGGGACCTTGGACTGCTTGTCGACGGCGGCCAGGAAGGTCGACGACTTGAAGTCCGCCGGCGACATCAGCGCGTCGGCCCTGGTCGAGATGGGCTGGAGGTCGTCGACGATGGGGGTGTATTTGACGCTGCGGTAGACCATCCCGGGGCCGCGCGGATCGACCTCCCGCGCCAGGCCTCCCCCGGAGCACGTGTCGGCGACGAAGACGACGCGGCCGCCTTTGTCCTCGATCAGCTTGATGACGTGTTTGAACTCCTTGTCGAGGATCTTCTCGCCATTCTGGAGACGGTCCTTCGGGTCGAACGCCGGCAGCAGGAACACCTCGTCCATGCCGTCCGGCTCGGAACCCTTGACCCGCTCCGGCTCCTGGGCGCCGTGGCCGGACAGGGTGATGAAGACGGTGTCGCCGGCCTGCGTCCGGGTCACGAGATCCTGGAAGGCGACCAGGATGGAGCCTCGCGTGGCGCTCTCGTCGAGAAGGACGCGGAGGTCGCGCGCGCCGATCGAGCGCAGGCTCGCCTCGAGGTCGCGCGCGTCGGCTGCGGACCCCGTCAGGCGCGGCAGGTTGCGATAGGCGTCGACCCCGATCAGCAGCCCGCGGATCTCGGCGGCTTGCGCATGGTCGCGCCCCGCCGTGGTGACGAGGGCCAGGCCGAAGGCGAAGAGGAACGCGGTCGCGACTCTCATGGCGAAATGCATCGGCGTGGGCCGCCCCCTCTCCGGTGGTCCGCCAGGAGCATCGTGCCATGCCGCGCGGCGGTGCGGGGTGACAAATCGTACATCAGTCCAGCTTGAAGTATTTGACGCCCACTTCGATCCGTCCGGGCGGCGCCTGGGCCGCCTTGCCGTCCGACGCGGCGGGTCCGTCCCGCGTCGCCTGGAGGGCCGAGACGAGTCCCGACACCGGCTGCGTCCCGCCGAGCGAGACCAGGAGCATCGGGCTGGCGCCCTTTCCGCTCTCACGGCTGAGCTGCATGGAGAAGCTCCTGTCGGCCTCGCCGACGAGGCGATCCGTGACGTCGCTGACCCCGCCCGCGTCGTCGACGACGAGGAGCGCCACATGGGCCGGCCCGCCGGCGAGCCTGCCTTCCAGCAGTCCTCCCTGGCTGACGCGCGTGCGGGCGATCGAGAGCCGCGCCACTTCCGCGCCGGCCTTGCGGCGCAGCTCCTGGATGAAGCCGAGCGCCGCGCATTGCCCGGCGGCGACCTGCCCGCCCTCGATGGCGGC
Organism: Alsobacter sp. SYSU BS001988; assembly: GCF_054796215.1. Taxonomy (NCBI): domain Bacteria; kingdom Pseudomonadati; phylum Pseudomonadota; class Alphaproteobacteria; order Hyphomicrobiales; family Alsobacteraceae; genus Alsobacter; species Alsobacter sp. SYSU BS001988. The sequence goes on from NZ_JBTAMK010000006.1 coordinate 37,838, forward strand.
CTCGAACCCGTTCGCGGCCTTGAAGGCGCGGTCGAGATCGTGGAAGGGGCGCTCGTCCCGGGCGAAAGCCTCGATGTCGGCCGAGCTGGCCGTCAGGGCGGTCGGCAGCGCCAGGAAGCAGCGTCCGCCGTCATAGTCGCGGATGAAGTCGGCGATGCGTCGCACATCGTCGGACCCGACGGGCGGCGCGCCGACGTCGGGGCTTCCGAGGGTCGGCGCGGGCGGCGGGGTCGGGAATGTCCAGGGATCGTTCGCCTGGAAGACCACGAGCCCGCCGACGGCGAGGACCGCGAGCGCTACCGCCGCGGCCGCCCAGGGCCAGCGGCGCCGGACGCGGGGAGGCTTTAGCGAGACGGATGAGGGGAAGGCGGCCCTGCGGCGAGGGGCGGGCTCCGGGTCCTCGGAGGGGGGCCGGACGGAGGGAGCGGGCGCCGGCGAGGCGCAGGCGGCGACCTCCGCCATGGTGGCGGGCCGGTCCTGCGGATGGGGCTGCAGCATGCGCTCGAGCAGCCCGCGCAGGCGCGGGTCGACGTCGGAGAGATCGGGGAGGCGCCGGCGCTTGTCGACGATGTCGGCCTGGCTTCCGCCCATGTCGATCGGCTTGCCGCGGAGGCACTGCACGATCACGAGCCCCAGGCTGTAGATGTCCGATCGCCCCGTGACCTCGCCGCCGGCGAGGCCGAGCTGCTCGGGCGAGACGTAGTTGTACTTGCCGGCGAAACCGCTGCCGATCACGGTGGCGTCGCCGAGGCGGGTGGAGCGGGCGATCCCGAAGTCGATGATCCGGGCGTGCCCGACATCGCCGTCCTCGATGATGATGTTGTCGGGCGAGACGTCGCGGTGAACGACGCCGCGCTCATGCGCCGCCTGCAGGCCCAGCGCCACCCTGCGCAGCAGGCGGCAGGCTTCGTCCGCGCCGAGCGGGCCGCGCTCCAGGAGCTCCGAAAGCGAGACCCCTTCGACCAGCTCCATCGCCAGGTAGTGGCGCTGCAGCGCAGGGTCCAGCGTGAACACGAAATAGCGGACGATGGCCTCGTGATGCAGCCGGCCGAGCGCCGACGCCTCGCGCCGGAACAGGGCCAGCACCGCCTCGTCCCGGGCCATGTCGGCGCGGACCACCTTGATGGCGACGGCGTCTCCGGTCTCGATGGCGCGCCCGCGATAGACCTCGCCCATGCCGCCCTGTGCGAGAGGGGCGTCGATCTCGTAGATGCCGCTGAGCCGCGTGCCGGCGGGCAGGAAGCCGGGAGCGAGCTGGATCCGCGTGGGGTCCGTCATGACCGATCCCGTGGCGCGGGCCGTGGCTGGCCGGCGGCGACGATCGTCCGCTCCACGGCGGAGCTGCGCACGATCACCACCGTGACGTTGTCGGCGCCGCCGCGCTCGAGCGTGAGGTCCACCAGCGCCGCGCAGGCGTCCTGGGGCGCCCGCGCCGTCGCCCGGGCGGCGATCTCGTCGTCCGCCACATGGGTGGTCAGCCCGTCGCTGCACAACAGGAAGACGTCTCCCGGCTCGATGTCGCCCTGGAGCATGTCCAGGTCGGGGGCGGGGGATGCTCCGATCGCGCGGGTGATGACGTTGCGGCCGGGCCAGGTCCTCGCCTCGTCGTCGGACAGGAGACCCTTGTCGACCATGTCCTGGACCTCGCTATGGTCCCTCGTGAGCTGCGCGGCGGCTCCGGCGCGGATGCGGTAGAGCCGGCTGTCGCCCGCCCACAGGCAGGCGAAATGGCGCCCGGACGCGAGCAGGACGACCACCGTCGCGCCCACGAGGGCGAAGCCGCGGGCCTTCGCGATCGCCCGGATCGCCGCATTGGCGTCGACGAGGCTCTGGCGGCTGGCCGCGAGCAGGCCGGCGGCCGTGGCCGGCGGCCTCACATGCCGAAGCGCCTCGACGATGGCGGCGCTCGCCAGTCCGCCCGCTTCGTGGCCGCCCATCCCGTCCGCGACGCACCAGAGGCCGATCTCCGGCCGCGTCAGGAGATTGTCCTCGTTCTGCGCGCGCACCTTGCCGACATGGGTCGCGGCCCCGGTCTCGAAGCGAAGGTCCTGCAGGCCTGTCATTGGTCGTCGTCCGCTTCTGGACCGGGCTCGCCGAAGCGCCCCGTCAGCATTGCGGCGTAGCGGACCGGGTCCGGCATGCCCCGGACCGCCAGGGCGGCGGGCGGGTAGTCGCGCCCGCCCGTGGTCCACCAGAACGTCATGCCCGCATAGACGTCGCGGGACCCTGCGATGCGGCTCCTGGCGAAGAAATCCGGGAAGCCTGCGTCGACGCGGCCCGCGATCCCGAGGGAGCCGGACGAGACGTCTTCGGGGCGAGCCGACGGCGGAAAGGGGAGGGCCGCCAGGCCGGCGATGGTGGCGTCGAACGGTGCGGCGCTCTCCAGCGTCCCGACGAGGAACTCCTCCAGACGGTCATGCCATCCGGCGGCGTCGTCGAGCTCGGGAGGAGGCTGCGCTTCCCCATCCTCGGCGATCGCCAGCACGGCGAGCGGGAAATAGCGGCCCACCCCGTCCATGGAGGGCATCAGCGCGCCGGAGACGGTCGCGCCGCACAGATCCGCGCCGAGCCAGAAGCGCCAGATCGGGGAGGTGAGGAACGCGTCGCGCCAGCCCTCGGCGAGGAGGAGGCGGCTCGACGCCATGCTGGCCTGGATCCAGGGGTCCCAGACCGACAGGAAGACGCGCGGCGTCCCGATCGCGATGAAGTCGCGCTTGGATTGCAGCTTCCCGAACAGCCCGAAGCGCATGTCAGATCCCCGCGGGGCAGCGAAACTCGCGCAAGGCGGCGAGGGAATAAGGGTTCTGCCGCGACCCGAAGCTGAACTGGTATTGCAACTCGCGGCCGCCCACGATGAAGCTCGCGACGAGCCTCTCGCCCTTCTGCACGGGCGCGCCGGCGTCCAGGAGCCGGAACAGCGACCAGGCGCCCGAGCGCTCCAGAACGGCCGGAGCGGAGGGCGCGGGCTGCGCGCCGCCGAGCAGGGCGGAGGCCGGCGCGTCGTAGGACAGCAGCACCGCGGCGCGGCCGCCCCCGGCCGGCCAGATCATCGCCTGCGGCGAGCCGGCGACGCCGGCCTGGGCGGTCACGACCTGGCCGTTCATCTCGAACTTCGCCGTCACGCCGCTGCCGCTCAGGATCGGCGGATAGACCGTCATGGCGATCTGCGGCTGGGGTCCGCCGCTGAAGAACGTCTCGCGGATCTGCTGCGCGCGCTGGAACTCGCGCAGGAGGCCGGGAGACAGGCTGCCGGTGAGCGGCTGGTCCGCCCGCCATGTCCATGTCGGCTTCGAGGTGTCGGCGTATTTTTGAAGGTAGGTCTGGAAGAACCGGTCCATCACGCCGCCCTGGCCGAAGACGCGGCCGAAATCGGAGAGGGCGATCTCGTTCGCCACGCCGCGCGCGAACGGGTAACGGCCGTTCACGACCTGCTGGCAGGCGCCGGTGACCTGGTCGCCGAGCGCCCGGGCGAGCTGGCCCAGCTCGGAGTTCACGACGTCGGTCTGGAAGGCTGACGCGACGCGCATCAGCTGGTCCTTGAAGGGATCGGGCAGCTGGTTGGCGCTCGACCGGAAGCGCTGCACCTGGGACTGCAGGGCCGCATTGGCCTGGGGAGACTGCCCGGGCACGTTGGCCGAGGTGATCAGGTTGTCGCGGATGTCGCTGAGCTGCGCCACCAGCTCGTCGATCTGCCGGCGCGAGCCCACCGCCTCGACCCAGGCGTGGAACGGCCTGAACTGGGCCTCGATGGCCGCACCGGGCGGCTGGTCCTGGCCCGTGACCAGGCTGGCGGCGGCGGGCTGCGCGGCGCCGGCGTCGGCCGGCTTGGCCCCCGGGCGCTCCCGGGTCAGGGCGGTCTCGTCGCGGATGGATTCAAACAGCGCCTTGAGGGGCGAGTTGGCGGCGGCCGCGGCCGTCAGGGCGAGGTAGCGGGGCTTGTCCGCCGTGAGGCGCCGGATCGTGATCCTGGCGAGCACGGCCCGCCACGTCGCCACGAACTCCTTGCCGTAGAGCGCCAGGAGATCGTTCGGCAGCGTCTTGTACTGGTCGGCGACGGAGGACTGCTCGCCGAGTTCGCCCAGCACCCAGCGCTCCTTGTTGATCCGGTCCGCGATGTCCGGAAGCCGGGCCATGAAGGCGCGCTGGAAGCCCGCATAGGTGAAGAAGCCCGGCGTGCGCAGCGTCTCGACGGGCGCTCCGCCGGCGGCTTCGAAGACGCGCTCGAAATCGGGTCCGCCGGCCCTGGCGGCGCTCCAGTCCGGGATGCTGAGGGACCGGGCCTGGGATTTTAGGAGCTCGTAGGCGCGCTGCGCGACGCTCAGCCGGGCCAGGGTTCGCTGGCTCTCCGCGACCACCGCGCCGCTGACCTGGACCAGCGGCTGGTGGCCTGGCTCGAGGTCGAGCATGGCGTTGAGATGGTCTTCCAGCGCCTTGCGTCCCTCCGCCTGCGCCGGTCCGGGATAGAGGGAGTCCGCCCAATCCTGCCGCTCCCAGGACAGGATGAGCTCGCGGTCGGCCGCGTGCAGTCCGCCAAGCATCATGTAGACCTTGAGGGCTTCGTACACATAGCCGGGATCGCCGGCCCGTTGCTCCAGGACCTCCTCGAGACGGTAAAGCAGCCGGGGCCGCAGCATCCGCTCGAGCGCCAGCCGATAGGCGCTCACGGACGAGGATTCGAGCCGCTCCCACTGGCTGAGGCCGAAGGTCGCCGCAACCGGCACGGGCGCGTCCTTCTGGGCGAAGCCGGTCGGCATGTGGCGCAGCTTCTGCAGCAGGGGCAGGACCTTGCTGAAGTCGCGGTCGGCGACGACGTCTTCTCGCGGGATGGGGCCGCCGGCCGCGGCGAACTCCTTGCCGGCCCCGTCGGTGGCGGCGATGAGCGCGACGTTTCGGTTCCAACTCACCCACCATGCGCCCGCGGCCGTGGCGGCGACGAGCGCGATGGCGGCGAAGGCCATGGCCTTCAGGATCCTCGCCCGGCGCACGGCGCGCGGGTCGGTCGACACCCATGCGGCCTCGCCGATGATCACGTTCTGGATGAGGTCCGACAGGAAATAGCTCTTGCCCAGGCCCGAGAACGCGTTCCCGGCGATCTCCTGCGCGCCGAAATTCTTGCTGAGCGCCACGATCAGCTGGTCGATGGGGGTGCCCTGCTGGGTGCCGGAGGTGAAGTAGAAGCCGCGCAGGGTGGCGTTGACGTGGTAGCGGGTGGGTTCGAAGACGGCGTTCAGGAAGGCGTAGACGGGGCGCTTCAGGGCGGCCATCTGGGCCGGGAAGCCGTAGAGCGCGGCCCGCGTCGCGGGCGCGGGCTCGTCCTGGAGCCGGTCCGGCATGTCGAGATTCAGCCGCTCGATGAGTGCGTCGTACTCGTCCGGGACGTTGCTGACGAGGTTCTTGGTCTTGTCGTTCGTCTGGAAGGTCGCGCCCCAGACCTGGCGGCGGGCCTGCTCGCCGAGGTCGCCGAAATACTCGGTGAAACCGGCGACGAGGTCGCATTTCGTGAAGAGGGCGTAGACGGGAAAATCCACCTTGAGCCGGTCGTGCAGTTCGAGAAGGCGCGCGCGGATGGCCTTGGCGTGGGCCGCGAGCTCCTCGGGATCGAGGCTCAGGACGTCGTGCAGGCTGATCGCCACGATGACGCCGTTGATCGGCTGCCGCGGGCGGTTCTTCTTGAGGATGTCGAGGAAGGCGAGCCAGCTCTGCTTGTCGGACCGGGCGTCTGAGTCCTGCGTGGTGTAGCGGCCGGCGGTGTCGATCAGCACGGCGTCCTCGGTGAACCACCAGTCGCAGTAGCGCGTGCCGCCGACGCCCGCGACGGCGGAGGGCGTGGACTTCCCGGCGAGCGGAAATTTCAGCCCGGAATTGACCAGCGCGGTGGTCTTGCCCGAGCCCGGCGGGCCGATGATGACGTACCAGGGGAGCTCGTAGAGGAAGTCGGCCTTGCCCCCGCTGGCCTGCTTGAGCGTGGCCAGCGCGTCCTTCATGCGTCCGGAAAGCTCCTCCGCGTCGTCCTCCACCGCCTCGCCGGCGATGCCTTCGCCCAGCGCCGCGGCGTTGGCCTTGCGCCGCCAGAGCTTCACTCCCGAAAACGCCGCGAAGGCCGCCACGAGGACGACGATGACGATCTCGCGCACGATGTGGTTTTCGAGCGGACGCCAGCCGCCGAACTCCACATAGGGGCCGGCCAGGTAGATCATGGCCGAGATCGAGCCCAGCCCGACCCCGTAGAGGATGATCCGGAAGACGTCTTTTCCGAGGGCGTCCTTGTTGAACATCGACCTCTGTCCTGAATGCGTCCGGGACGCGGCTGGAGCCTCGATCAATCGATGCGGGTGACGAGGAACTCGACTCGCCTGTTTCGGGCGCGGCCCTCGGCCGTCTTGTTGTCCGCCACGGGATCGTCGGGCCCGCGGCCCTCGGTGGTGATCCGCGACGGGTCGGCGAAAGTCGGCGCGATCAGGGCGGCCGCCGCCCTGGCGCGCTCCACGGACAGTTGCTGATTGTTCTTGAAGCGGTTCGTCGGCGAGAGGGGCTGGTTGTCCGTGTGGCCGACGATCATCACCGGCCCGGCCTCCTTCTCGATGGTCTGGGCGATCCGCATGGCCACCGGCTTGAACTGCGCGAGCACGCTGGCCTGCCCGGACTCGAACATGATGCCGCTGCAGACCCGGATCGCGATCCAGCGGCCGAGGATGTCCGCGCCGAGCGCGCATCCGTCGACGCCCGGCCCCAGCCCGGCGCGGATGCGCTGAAGCTGGGTCAGCGACTGGGCCGGCGGAGTGGGCGGCGAAGCCGGCAGCCTGCGCTGCAGCGAGACCGGCGTGCTGGGCAGCAAGGCGAGATTGGCTTCGGCGACGCGCTCGCTGGCGTCCGCGAGCGTCGCCCGCAAGGCGACGAAGAGCGCGAACAGGCTCAGCGCCGCCACGCCCGCCACGGCCCAGACGGGCACGCGCAGGCGCGAGCCGCGGGCGCCGAGCTCCTGGCCGCGCCAGCGAAGCGAGAGTTCGCGAGGGATCTTGGGGCGGATGCGGCGCAGCGTTTCGTAGAGGTTGCGCTGGATCGTCTGCAGCTGGACGGCGCCGCCGCCGGTCGTCCGGTGCAGGCCCTGGAAGCCGAGCGCCAGGCAGGCGTGCTGGAGTTCCAGCACGTTGTAGTTGGCGGCGGGCTCGTTCTTGAGCCTGTCCAGCTCCTCGAAGAAGCGCACGCCGCCGGTGCGCTCGCCGAAGAAGCGGCTGAGCATGCTGTACTGCGTCCAGACGTGCCGGTCCTCCGTGGGGATGTTCTGCACGATGTCGTCGGCCGTGGCGCAGACGAGGTATTTTGCGACGTTGGCCTGCTCGGGCGGGACGCCGGCGGCGCGGATGTCCTTGTCGAAGAAGGCGATGGCGGCCGCGACCTGCTCCATCAGGCTGGCGAAGGAGGCGCGCACCATGGCGACCCGCAGCCGCCCGAGCAGCAGCAGCAGCGGGCCCGCCGCGCGCATGATGGGGTTGGGATGAGGCGCGGCGAGGTCGTCGAAGCGAAGATCCTCGGCGCGGGGCGTCGCGGATTGGGGCTCCGGCCCCCGGGAGCTGGAGATCCACTCGTCCGCCCCCTCCTTGCCGGCGGCCCTCGGCGTCGGCGCGGGCCGGACGGTCGACGCCGACGGCGAGCGGGACGGGTTCAAGGGCGCGACGGGGGCCGCCGGCAGGCGCTGTCCGGGGTTGGGCCGGATGACGGTCCGCTCCCCGCCGCCCAGGCCGAACGGGTTGTCCTTGTCGCTCATCGCCGATCCTCCAGCACGGCCCAGAGGTCGAGCTCGAGCTCGGGCCACTCACCGGAAAAATGCATGCCGATCGACGCCGCGGTGCTGAATTCGGGCCAGAGGGGAGAGGTCCGGTCCAGGTAGAAATAGACGTGGTCGGTGATGGCGCGGATCTGCGGCGGCGGGGTCGGCAGGTGCACGAGCGGGACGCCCGGCAGGTGGGCGTGCACGATCTCGTTCATCTTGGTGTTCGGCCCGACCTTGAAGAGGTGCGGGAACTGGCCCTGGATCTCGCCCAGGGGCCGGCGCGCGGCGACCTCCAGCACGAGCGTGGCGTTGCGGAACAGCGTGCGGTCGCGGATCGGCGACAGGAACGCGTTCTGGGCTCGCTCGATGATCTCCAGCCGGATGGCGCGGCGCCCCAGCCGGGCGCTGAGGAAGTCCTGCAGGTCGCGCATGACGGGATCGAAGACCTTTTCGAGCTCGTCGTGGTCATAGGCCGGATAGAGCCGGGCCCTTCGCTCCGTGGTGGCGAAGGTCGCCAGTTCTCCGGCCAGGGACACGAGCGCGGTGAACAGCCGTTCCGGATGCACGTAGACGGAGGAGCGGTAGTGCTTCAGCACCGGGATGGTGCGGTTCAGCAGCTGGAGCACGAAGTAATCGACGCTCTGCAGCCCGCCGCCGGCCGTCGGGTCAGCCGCGTAGCGGGCGAGCTCCTCCAGCTTGTTGTCGATCCAGCCGATCACCCGGTCGAGCCAGCCATTGACCACCGGATGGGCCGAGCAGACCAGGATGGGCGGCGCGAACTTCTCGTCGAAGATGATCAGCTTGTCGCGGATCTCGACGATGCGGGCGACCGCGAGGTTAAGGTATTCCGGACGCGGCGTCTTGCGCAGGTCAAAGGCCAGGCGCGGATAGGCGACGTCGATCTCCTCCTCGCTGCGCAACTCGGAGGTGGAATCGATGACCGTCTCCGCCCCTTCGGTGTAGCGGCTGGCGCTTCCGGCCGGCCGATGGTCCACCTCGCGCGTGTTGGACGAGGCGGCCGGCATGGTCAGCCAGACGATCTGGCCGGCGGCGTTGTCCGGCACGTCGATGGGGGCGGGCGGCGGGCTGCCGCCCGGGACGTCGAAGGGGGCGCCGTCCGGCATGACGCCGACGGCCCGGCGGAGCGCGAATTTGCTCTGCTGCGCGAGATCCCGATCGATCTCCAGATGCGAGAAGCCCCAAGGGTAGGGCGAGATGTGCCGGGTCCGGCTCTCGACGAGCCGCTCATGGTACCGGTCGTTCTGCTGCAGATGCTGCGGCCGCAGGAACAGCCCCTCTCTCCACACCACCTTGCTGTGCCAGGACATCGCATTCCTATCATTCGTTCGGCGTGGCGCGACCTAGCCTTTGCTGTCCGGGCCGCGATCATAGATGTCTGCAAACTCCAGCATGAAGACGTCCACCAGGCCGTCCTCGTGCTGCTGCGTCTTGGCCTTCCAACGGGTGACGTAGGCGTCCCACAGCCGCGCCTTGCGGGAGCCGATCATCTCCGAGAGGCCGCCCGACGCCGGGACGGAGGCGGCGATCGCGTCCGGATCGAGATCGGCCGCGAGCGCCCGGACCGCGGCCTGCATGGCCGAGTAGGTCCGCAGCTGGTGCGACTTGAGGTCGGCGAAGCCCTGGGCCAGCGCCCTGCGCGCGTCGAGGTAGCTCTTCGTCGGCGGCCCGAGCATGACGTTCAGCGCGTCTTCGGGCGTCGGCGAGAACTTCAGGGGATTGTTGTCGAGCGGCTGGATCACCGTCTGGGTGACGCTGCGCGAGAGCCTCTTGGCCTCGTTGCGGGCGCCCAGCAGCTGCATCAGGTCGACCACGACGTCGTGGATCAGTTCGCCGGCGAGCTGCGCCAACAGCAAGGCGTCCCGGTCCGCGAACTTGTCCGGAGACAATCCCGCGCCCTGCGCGAACCTGGCGGCGAAGGCCGCCGCGAGGTCCTGGGAGGCGGCGGGCGTCTCGCCGGCCGACGGATTCGGGCTGGCCGCGGCCGCCGGCGCCGGCTGCGGGGCAGGGGCCGGGGCATCGTCCCAGACCGCAGGGGCGGGGGATGTCGGGCGACGCGGCGCTGGGGGGACCGGCGCAGGCTCGACGGGATCCGACGCCCGCGGCGCGGGGGGCGCCCAGGCGAGCGACGGGTCCGTCCGGCTCCAGTCCGGCGCCTCCGCCCGGCGCGCTACGTCCTCGCCGGCGGCCGGGACGTCGTAGAGCGCGGGGCTCCCCATGGCCTGTTCGAGGAAGTCGCTGTGGATTGGGCGGGCCTGGCGCCCCCCGCGCAGCTCCCGCGGGTCCATCGGCGAGGCGACCTCGCCGTCCATCGTCCAGAGATCCTCAGGCTGCGGCGCGGCGCTCCCCCCGGCGCCGGGCTTCGCGTCCTGCTCGTCCTGGACCTCGACGCGGATGATGTACTGGCCGATCGCCAGGCTGTCGCCGGTGCGAAGCCGGTGGGGCGACTGGACCCTGTGCTGGGATCCGTTGAGATAGGTGCCGTTGGTGGAGACGTCGTAGAGCAGGTAGCCGCCGTCCTGGTAGCGCACCTCGCAATGCTTGCCGGAGATGGTTCGGCTCGGGTCGGGCAAGGTCCAGTCGAGGTAGGGGTCCCGGCCGATGTCGATGCCGCGCCGGCCGGCGACGCCGATGCTCAGCGGCCCGCCATCCGGCAGGCTCTCGACGTTCTCGATGGTCAAGGTCAGCGCCATCGTGCCTCGCTCATGTCGCCAACCGGACGCCGGCCTCGAGCGCCGTGCGGCGCCATGCGGTCTGGCGGTCTTGCGCCACCCGCAGGCCGGCGAGCAGGAACACGCAGCGCACGGACCGGGCCGTGAGGTGAGGCGCGGCGGGAGCCGGGCCCAGATCCGGCGGCGCGAGCGTGCGCCCGGCGTAGCCCGCCCCGTAGGCGGCGAAGGTCGCGGGGGAGGTCTGCTGCGCGCCGAGCGCCGTCCGCGCTGCGGCGAAGCGGAGATCCTCGTCGGGGGTCCTCACCCATCGCTCCGCCGCCTCCAGGCAGGCCGTCTCTCCGTCGTCGGGCGAGCCCGGGAGGCTGCGCACGCTCTGGCAGGCCCAGTGCACGGCCTCGCGGCGCGGCAGCAGGTAGGCGACGAAGGAGAGCGCGCCCATGACGTTTCCGGATCCGGCCAGTTCGGCCGCATAGGCCAGGCTCTCCTGCTCCACGACGGGCCCGCCGACATCCGCCACGGCCGTCGGGAAGGCTTCGAACAGGGCCGAGGCGGTCGTGAAGCGAAGCCGGTGCATGCCTTGGACCTCAAAGCGGGATGATCGCGCCGTGCACGAAGAGCACGCCGTTGACGTGCACGCCGCCGCCGGCCGTCAGCATGATCGCGCCGCCGGCCGTGATCGACACCACGCCCCCGGCCGTGACGGTGACGACGGCGCCCACGGCGTCGGTCTGGGCCGCGCCCACGGTCGTGCTCTGGGCTCCGCCCACCGTGGTGCTCTGCGCCGCGCCCACCGTGACGCTCTGGCTGGCCCCGACGACGACGCTGTCGGACACGCCGATCGACGCGCTCCGGTTCAGGCCCACCGTATCCTGCCGGCTCATGCCCACCGTCAGCGTGTCGTTCATGGCGACCGTGGCCTGCCGGTGGCCGGACGCCACGGTCAGCTTGTCGTCGCCCATCAGGAGCGTGGTCTCACGCGACGGCGAGCCCATCGGCGGCTGGAAGCGCTCGCCGATCTTGCGGGTCTCCGCGTGCAGGATCTCCGTGTTGAGGTCCTTCTCGGCGCGGACGTTGATCTCCTCGGATCCCTTCTTGTCCTCGAAGCGGACCTGATTGTGCCCGTTGTGCCCTTTGGACGAATCCGTCTTCACGCCGGACTGGGTCTTGTTGGCCGGGAGGGTCCAGGGGTAGCGGTTGTCGGCGTTGTAGACGCTGCCCACGACGAGCGGCCGGTCGGGATCGCCCTCCAGGAACTCGACGACGACCTCCATGTCGATGCGCGGGATGAACTGGCCGCCCCATCGGGAGCCCGCCCACATCTGGGCCACGCGAAGCCAGCAGGAGCGCTTGTCGTCGCGGTCCCAATGGAACCGGACGCGGATGCGCCCATGGTCGTCGACGTCGATCTCTTCGCCGCTCGTTCCAGGCCGCGCCACGACGCGGGCGGTCTGCGGCCCGTGGACGATCGGCTTCGGCGTCACCATGGGGGCGTGGAACTGCTGGTCCGCGGGCAACATCTCGTAGTCGCCGCGATAGTTCTCGCCGGAGCCGAGGCCCGCGCCGCCCGAGCGGAAGGTCTGGGCGCTGAACTGGTGTCGCGCCCGGAGCACGAGGAAGGACTTGTTCTCGGACGACTTGGGATGATCGGCGAGCGTGAAGCACCCGCCGGGGAAGAGGGACGGGGCCTCGCCGCTGGCGTAGCGCCGCTTGTCGAAGGCCTGCTCGGCGTCGCGCCTGATCTCGGCGTAGCGTTTTCCTTCGCTCTCCTGATCGTATTTGCCGGGATAGTCGTAGACTTCGAGATCGGACTTCGCGTAGCGGGCGCTGGCCTTGGCGGGGCCGATCAGCTTGTTGCCGGGCGTCTTGAAGTTGTAATCGCGCAGCTCGAACTTGCCCGTCCTGAAGCGGCGCTCGGAAGTCCAGTCGAACAGAGCCTCCTCGCGGACATGGCCGGAGGCGGCGACCTTGCTGAACGGCACCCTGGAATGGCCCGGGACGGGCTTGTGGGACGACGGGGCGTCGGCGAGATACAGCGTGTGTTCGCCGTCCGCATGCTGGAAGAAGTAGTAGATTCCTTCCTCTTCCATCAGGCGTGAAACGAAGGCGAGGTCCGTCTCGCGATACTGCACGCAGTATTCGCGCTTGCGGCATTCGCGCGTGGTGGCCGTCTTGTACTGCACGCCCCGCTGCCCAAGGACCTCCTTGATGATCGCAAGGGCGGTCATGTCGTGCCAGATGCGGCAATTGGCGGTGCGCGACAGCAGCCAGAGCGACGGGCGCAGGATCAGCCGGTAGGAATAGAGGTCGTGCACCATGCCGAGCGCCTGGGCCTCGACCAGGACGCCGTCGAAATGACGCTTGGGGCCGGCATAGGCCGCGATGGTCACGCAACAGGAGCGCCCGAGCGCCTTGTCGAAGTCGATGTCGGGGTCGCGGCTCAGCGCGTCGATGCTGAACTCGAAAAGCTCGCTGAGGGCCTCATGCGCCTCGAAGCGCGCGATGGCGAGCTTGTTTCGACCGAGCGGGGTCTGAAGGGACGCGACCCGCTCGTCCTGCGCCAGCTCGTCAGTCATGGCGACCTCGCAGTCAGACACATCATCCAACTCTTCTTGACGTTAACTTATGTGACGCACATAGTCGAGAAGCTCGGCGGTAGGCGGTTCACCGATGAAACCTAGGCCGCTTTGACATGCGAACTTGTGCGTCAGCGCACAATATGAGTCTCCGCCGGTCGTTACGGTGAATATCGTATCGTTTTTTCTTGCCCGGCTGGTTGGCTGTGACCCCGATCGACTACAGAGCGCTGGAACAACCTCTGAAGCCAGGCGATCCGTGTGGTCCGGACCTGGATCTTGAGGGCGATGACGATTACTTGAATTTCTTCGCCGTGCAGGAAGGCGTCATGCCGGCCACGTTCTTCGTGGACGGGCAGCCCTTTGCTTTCGATCCCTCGATCGTCGACGTCGACGAACTGGTCGCCAAGATCGGCGCCCTGCTGTCCAGAACCCGCGACCTGCGGCTCGTCATGCTGCTGGCGAGGCTCTCCATCCTGAACGGGAACCTGGCCGAGTTCAGCCGCTCCGTCGTGGCGGGCGCGCGCATGCTGGAGCTCTTCTGGGACGAGACCCATCCCCGCGCGGAGAACGGGTCGCTGGCGATGCGCGCCGCGACCCTCGGAACGCTGGACGAATCCACGGTGGCGTTCTCGCTTCAATATGTTCGCCTGTGCGAGAGCCGGCGCGCCGGCCCGGTGAACCTGCGCTCCTTTCTCTACGCCCGTCGCGAGGCCGAGCCCCGGCCGGGCGAGGAGACGCCCACCGAGTCGACGATCCTGCAGACGCTGCGGGACGCCGCCGAGCAGACGGCCGCGAGCCGCGCCGCCGTGGAGGCGACGCGGGCCGCGCTCGACAGGATCGGCGCCCTCTGGGCCGAGCGCGCCGACATCCTCACGGCGCCGAGGCTGTCGAACATTCGCGCCGTCCTGACGCGCATCCTCGCCCTCATTGACCTGGCGCTCCCTCCCGAGACGGCGGCCGCCTCCGAGCCCGGCGCGGCGCCCTCGCTCGAGGCGGAGACCGCGTCCGCGCCGCAGGGCGGCGTCGGCTCCGGCGCGCAGGCGGCCGCGGCCCTCCAGGGGGCCTACTCCTATTTCCAGGCCTGCGAGCCTTCGAGCCCCGTCCTGCCCCTGCTGGCCCAGGCCCAGGCGCTCCTGGGCAAGTCCTTCATCGAGGTGCTCCAGATCCTGCTGCCGGACCATGTGGGCTCGGCCGCCTACCAGATCGGCGGCCGCCACGTCTTTCCGCTTCCGGTGGGCCGTCTCGCGGACCTCTCGCCCGCCTCGGAGGCCGCCGACGAGGGCTGGGGCGAGACATCCGCCGAGAGCGAGGCCGACGGCGGCCCGGGCGTGGCCCATGGCGGCGCGCCGGGCGTTCCGGCGGCGCGCGACGGCGCGGCGATCGGGACGCGCGCGCAGGCGCTGGCCGCGCTGGACCAGGTCGCCGCCTGGATGCGGGCGCAGGAACCCTCCAGCCCGGTTCCCTGGCTGATCGAGCGCGCGAGCGCTCTCGCCGGGCGAGACTTTCTCAGCGTGTTGCGGGCGGTTCTGCCGCCCGATGCGCTGAGCGACCTTGATCAGGGGAGCTGATCTCGATTGACGCCGCCAACGCGGGGGTCTCTAATCTTGACCGCGGCGGCGGACTAGACTTCGAACAGGAGTTGGGCAGCCATGGCGTCAGACAGTGGACAACGCTTCATCCGCCGAAACCGGCCTCCGCGCGTTCATATTACTTACGAAAACCCAACCAACGCGGAAGAGAAGATCGAGCTTCCCTTCGTGATGGGCGTGATGGCGGACCTGTCCGGCAATTCTCCCGGGGTGGAGAAGGAGGAGATCGCCAACCGCAAGCTCCTCGATCTCGACATGGACAACTTCGACAAGCGGATGGCCGCGATCGCGCCGGGCGTGACGTTCCGCGTGGCCAACAAGCTGGGCGACCAGGAGGGCGAGCAACTGGGCGTCACTCTCCGCTTCGAGAAGATGGACGACTTCAGCCCCGCCAGCATCGCCAAGCAGGTTCCGGCGCTGAACAAGCTTCTGGAAGCCCGCACCCAGCTGGCGAACCTGATGCGCTACATGGACGGCAAGGTCGCAGCCGAAAGCCAGCTCAAGAAGCTGCTCAGCGATCCCGCCCTGATGGCCGCGCTGCGCGACAAGGCGCCGGAGACCGAGCCCGAGACATAGGCCTCGGCGCCCGGCGCGCCGCATCCACCCCTTATCGCCGCCCCTTCACGACAAGCGAGGCTGCCGTGGCACAACATCGAATCCAGCAGGACAAGGCGCCGGCCGTCGAAACGACGACCGCGGATGAATTCGCCTCCGTGCTGAAGCAGAGCTTCAAGCCCAGAACCGAACGCGCCGCGACGGAAGTCGAGAACGCCGTCACGACGCTCGTCCAACAGGCTCTCGCCGACACGACCCTCATCAAGGACGACGTCCTGGACACGATCACCGAGATGATCGCCCAGATCGACAAGAAATTGTCGGACCAGATGAATGAGATCGTCCACGCCAAGGAATTCCAGCAGCTGGAAAGCGCTTGGCGCGGCCTCCATTACCTGGTCTACAACTCCGAGACCGACGCGCAGCTGAAGATCCGCTTCCTCAACGCGTCGAAATCCGAGCTCCACCGCCACCTGCGCCAGTATCCGAACGCGGCCTGGGACCAGAGCCCGCTGTTCAAGCGCATCTATGAAGAAGAGTTCGGCCAGCTCGGCGGACAACCCTATGGCTGCCTCATCGGCGACTACTATTTCAGCCACCGCGCGACCGACGTGCAGCTGATGCGCGACCTCAGCAAGATCGCCGCGGCGGCCCACGCTCCGTTCTTCGCCGCGGCCGACCCGATCCTGATGGGCATGGACAGCTGGACCGAGCTCGCCAACCCCCGGGACCTCTCCAAGCTGTTCGACACGCCTGACTATGCGGCCTGGAAGAGCCTGCGGGATTCCGACGACGCCAAATATCTGGGGCTATGCCTGCCGCGCGTTCTGTCGCGGCTGCCCTACGGGGCGAAGTCCGACCCGGTGGAGGAGTTCGCCTTCGAGGAGGATACGGACGGGCACAAGGGCGACAAATACGCCTGGATGAACGCCGCCTACGCGATGGCGGCGAACATCAACCGGGCCTTTAAAGAGTATGGCTGGTGCTCCCGCATCCGGGGCGTGCAGTCGGGCGGGGAAGTCCAGAACCTGCCGACGCACACCTTCCCGACCGACGACGGCGGCGTCGACCTGAAATGCCCGACCGAAATCGCCATCAGCGATCGCCGGGAGGCCGAACTCGCCAAGTCCGGGCTGATCCCGCTGATCCATCGCAAGAACACCGACAAGGCGGCCTTCATCGGCGCGCAGTCGGTCTTCCGGCCCAAGGCCTACCAGAACAATCCTGAAGCGACGGCGTCCAGCAACCTGTCGGCCCGGCTGCCCTACATGTTCGCGGTGTGCCGTTTCGCCCATTACTTGAAGTGCATGGTCCGCGACAAGGTCGGGTCCTACAAGGAGCAGGACGAGCTGCAGCGCTGGCTGCACAACTGGATCCAGGACTATGTGGACGGGAACCCCGCGCTGTCGTCGGAGGAGACGAAAGCGCGGAGGCCGCTCGCCGGGGCCGAGATCACCATCGTGCCGAACGAGGAAAATCCCGGCTACTACTCGGCCACCTTCAATCTCCGGCCGCACTTCCAGCTGGAGGGGATGGATATCGGGCTGCGCCTGGTCTCGCGACTTCCTGCGCCTGCAAGTTGATTGTGTGGGCTCGCACAGCTTCCCCAGTCGAATTCCTGAATGATCAAGATGACCTTCTTGGTCGCACCGGACAGCGGCTCAGCCGCAAGACAGGAGTGGAAAATGGCCGTAGACATGTTCCTGAAGCTTGATGGCATCAAGGGCGAGAGCCATGACAGCAAGCATCCGGGCGAGATCGACATACATTCCGTGACGTGGGGCGCCCAGCAGATCGGGTCACACGGAACGGGCGGCGGCGGCGGCAGCGGCAAGGTCCATATCCAGGACATCCACATCACCAAACATGTGGACCGCGCTTCGGCCGACCTCTTCTACAACTGCTGCAGCGGGAAGCACATTCCCAACGGCTACATCACGCTCCGCAAGGCCGGCGACAAGCCGCTCGAGTATTTGAAGATCAAGCTGACGGACGTCCTCGTCAGCGCCGTCAACTACGCCGGCTCCGGGCACGACGACAAGGCGATGGAGACGCTGGCGTTGAACTTCGCCAAGTTCGAGCAGGAATATTTCGAGCAGAAGAAGGACGGCACGGGCGAGACGGCCGGCCGCGTCGGCTGGGACGTGAAGAAGAACGAGAAGGTCTGATCGCCGTCGAGGGGGGCTGGCGGCCACGCGGCCGCGCCCCCTCAAACGGGTTGAGCTCATTCCGGCCTCCTCCGCGGGGCCGGTCCGCCCATGCCGGGCGGGCGCGCTTCAGGCAGGTCGCGACATGACGCAGACGAATTACCAACTGACCATCGAAAGCGTCCGCGGCGAGATGAAGCGCGACGGGAAGACGGACCAGATCGAGGTCCGCTCCTTCGAGTTCGGCGTCGAGGTCGCGCGCGACGGAGCCTCCGGGCAGGCGTCGCAGCGCCGGCGCTATACGGACGTCACCTTCACCAAGCTGGTCGACCGGTCCAGCCCGTCGATCCAGCAATTGCTGGCCACCAACGGCAAGATCAAGAAGGCGACGCTCACCGTGGAGAAGGCGGGCGACAAGGACGCCGACGGAAAGCCCCTGATCTACTACAGGCTCATCCTGTCGGACGCCTATATCTCATCCTACAAGATTTGCGGCGAAGAACTGGACGACGAGTTCGGGACGATCCCCCGTGACGAGTTCTCCATCAATTTCCGCAAGATCGACGTCGAATACACGGAGCAGCATCGCAGCGGCGGCGGGGCCGGCGCGGTCATGTTCAGCGACGAACTCGACTCGAACCGTTGAACTTCGCCGCCGGGGTCGGGGGCCTTCCCGAGACCTGGCCAGGAGCGCTGACATGGTCGACGCCACACGCAAGAACCGGCTCAGCCCTCCCTTGATGTTCGTGTTCAGGGCGGCTCACGCCGCCCGGGACGCCAAGGCCTCGGCCAAGGGACGGCTGAACGCGGCGCGCTCGCGCATGTCGCAGAGGGTGGCCATCACCGAGCGCGACCTGCGGCGGGAGGTCTCGCGCGACCTGGAGACCCTGCTGAACTGCGTGGCGATGGAATCCACCATCGACCTTTCCGACTTCCCGGCCGTGAGGCGGTCGGTGCTGAACTACGGCTTCCCGGACATCGCGCATCGCACGATCGACGAACTGGCGGCCTCCGACCTCGACGTGGAGATCGAGCGCATCCTGCGCCTGTTCGAGCCGCGCCTGCTCACCGCGAGCCTGAGGGTGACGCGCGACAAGTCCGTCGACGAGGACGAGCTGAAGATCCGCTACATCGTCCAGAGCGACCTTCAATGCGAGCCCCTCAACCTCCCGCTGGAATTCGTCGCCGACGTCGACCTGACGACCGGCAAGATCCAGATCGACCGGTTATAGGCCCATGGATCGGGAGTTCCTCGACCTCTACAACCGCGAGCTCGAGCTGCTCTACGAGCATGCGGCCGAATTTTCCGAGGAGTATCCCGGCATCGCCGGGCGGCTCGGGGGCATCCTGCGGGACAGGACGGACCCGATGGTGGCGGGCTTGCTCGAAGGCTCCGCGTTCCTGGCGGCGCGGGTGCAGCTGAAGCTCAAGCACGAGTTCCCGGAGTTCACCAACAACCTTCTCGAGCAGCTGGTCCCGCATTTCCTGGCCCCGACTCCATCCGCGATGCTGGTCGCCGTCGCTCCGCCCTACGGCGACCCGGCCTTGCGCGAGGGGCGCACGATCCCGCGGCGGTCCGCGCTGGACGCGGCCTATGTCGAACTCGAACGCCGGGTCTCGTGCCGGTTCCGGACGACCGCGCCCGTCACGCTGTGGCCGTTCGAGCTCACCGGGGCGGAGTACTTATCCTCGCCCAGCGCCGTGCAGGCCGCAGGCGTTCCGGGCGGGCGAGGCGTGATCGCGGGGCTTCGGCTGTCGCTCACGGTCCGCACCACGGGACGGGTCGAGGACGAGGCGTCGGCCGCCGAGGCCGCGACGCGCCCGGACCACTGGTTCGCCGGTTGCGGCGCGCGCGAGTTGCCGATCCACCTCACGGGGGCCGAGCCCGACTGCGACGCCCTGTGCGAGCAGATCTTGGGGCACTGCCGGGGCGTGTGGTTCCGCTACGCCGATGCGTTCGGCAATCCGGTCGTCACGCCTGCGCCGCAGGGCTCCCTGGACAGCGTGGGCTTCGACGAAGCGGATTCGCTGCTGCCGACGGACAACCGCGTGTTTCGCGGCTTCGATCTCTTGAACGAGTTCTTCGTCTTTCCCCGCAAGTTCCTCGGTTTCACCCTCGGCAAGCTGGACGAGGTCCTGTGCAGGCTGCCGGTGAGGCAGGTCGACGTGATCTTCGGCTTCGACGAGGTCCATGCGCGGCTGTCGGCGGCCGTGCAGCCCGACATGTTCGCCCTTTACGCCGCCCCGGCGGTCAACCTGTTCGAGATGACGACCGACCGGATCCCCGTAAAGGCGAGCCAGTACGAGTTCCAGGTCATCCCGGACCGGAGCCGCTACCTCGATTTCGAGCCGCACCGGATCCTGGACGTCTATGCCCATTATGCGGGAGGCTCGGAGAAAGCGCCGGTGAGGCCGCTCTACTCTCCCGCCAGCGACGGCCGGAGCGCCGGCGAGCTCTGCTACACGCTGCGCCGGCTGCCGAGGCGGCGGACCGGGGAGGAGCGCAAATATGGCGCGACTTCCAACTATGTCGGCTCGGACATGTTCATCTCCATCGGCGAGCCGGCCTTAATGCACGACCGCGCCTCCGTGGCGGAGCTCAGCGTGCGGGCCCTGTGCTCCAACCGGCATCTGACGGAGCACATGCCGGTCAGTCAGGGACAGGCCGACTTCCACCTCGCCGACGACATCACCCTGCAGGTGAGGTGCGTCGCCGGGCCGACGCCGCCGCGCGAGCCGGTGGCGTCGCATCTGCGCAGCCGGACCGAGAACGCGCACACCGGCGTGGTCGTCTGGCGCCTGATCAACATGCTGGCGCTGAACCATCTGGGCCTCGTCGAGCACGGGGCGGGCAAGAACGCGCAGGCCCTGCGGGAGATCCTGTCGATGTTCGCGGACGTCGCGGACAGCGCCGTGGAGCGCCGGATCCGCGGAATCAAGCTGGTCGAGAGCCGCCCGGTGGTCCGTCGCCTGCGGCAGAAGGGCGGCATCGGGCCGGCGCGGGGCGCGGAGATCTCCGTGACCATCGACGACAAGGCCTTCGAGGGCAGCGGAGCCTTCCTGCTCGGCTGCGTCCTCGAGCGCTTCTATTCCGACTACGCCGCCTTCAACCACTTCACCCAGCTCGTGCTGCGCACGGTCGAGCGCGGCGAAATCATGCGGTGGCCGGCCCGCATCGGCTCGAGGCGGCCGCTATGACCTATCTGGAGGAGATGGAGCAGGAGCCGCACCGGTTCGATTTCCTCGACTCCATGCGCCGCATCGAGCGCAGCCTCGGGCTTCGGCAGAGCGCCAGGGGACCCCTGGAGGGGGAACTGGGCCCGGACGGCGAGCCTGAGACGCATGTGGTCGAGCCCCGGCCCCGGATCGGGGACAGCGCGTCCCGGCGGGACGAGGTCATCGTTCTCGATGGAGCCGAGCACCACCTGTCCTATGGCCAGGAGCCGCACCTGGAGTTCCCGGCCTCCAACCTGTCGCGGGTCGAGGTCGAGCGGGACTCCACCCGCAAGCGCATCCTCATCTTCTCCCGCTTCCTCGGCCTCCTCGGACCGCAGGGAGCGCTGCCCCTCGCGGTGACCGAGGAGGCCTTCGCCTATGCGCAGGCGAACGATCACGCCTTCCCGCGCTTCCTCGACCTCTTCAATCACCGCTTCCTGCAACTCTTCTATCGCGCCTGGGCGGACGCGCGCCCGATCGTGCACAACGACAGGCCGGATTTCGACCGCTTCCGCGATTACATCGAGACCGCCATCGGCAGCGGATCGCCGCCCTTTCGCGACGGCGCGCACAAGCCGGACGGCGTGGCGCTCTATGCGGGTCTGCTCGGGCCGAAGGCGAAGTCGGCGTCGCGGCTGCGCAACGCCATCGCCGGCCTCTTCGGCGTCAGGGCGGAAGTCGACGAGTTCATCGGGACATGGCTCGAATTCGAGAAGAGCGAGCGCTCGTTCCTCGGCTCCCGCAACAGCGGCCTCGGCGGCGACCTGCTGCTGGGCCAGTCGTCCTTCAGCGTGCAGGACAAGATCCGGATCCGCATCTTCGTCGACGATCTCGACGCCTATGCGCGCTTCCTGCCGGACGCGCCGACCTGCGAGCGGCTGGTCGACTTCGTCTTCTTCTATCTCGGGGACGAACTGGAGTGGGACGTCGAACTCGCTCTGCCGGCGGCTCGGGTCGAGCCGGTCAGGCTCGGCGCGTCCGGAGCGCTCGGCTGGACCACCTGGATGGCCCCGGATTACGGGCCGGATGAGATCAGGACCGACGCACGCTTCAGCCCGGCCGAACGGGCGGCGAGGCGCCGGCGCACAAGCGAGTGAGGACCCCATGGTCGACATCAGCCTTGAATCGGTCGCCGGAAAACTCAATCGCCCCGCCTATGAGGCGTTCTTCATGGCGCTCCGCCAGGCCAAGAGCCAGGGGGTGCGCAATGTCGAACTCGCCCACTGGCTCCTGCACCTGCTCCAGATGGAGGATCTCGACCTCGGCCTGACGGCCGATTTCTTCAAACTGGACCGGGCGAAGCTCCTGGACGACATCGCCCGCGTGACGGACGGCTTCCGGCGCAACGAGACCGAGATGCCGGGCTTCTCCAACGCGGTCATCGATGTCCTCGATCGCGGCTGGCACTACGCCACGCTGTTCTTCGGCGAGACCCAGATCCGCACGGGCCACATGCTGGTCGGAGGGCTGAAGTCGAACGACCTGCGGCGGGCCTTCCATGCGCTGTCGCGCGAGTTCGAGAAGATCAACGTCGATGTCCTCGCGGCGGAGCACCGCACGATCTGGTCAGGGTCGCAGGAGGAGAATTTGCGGCCGATCGACGGCTCCGGCCTGCGGGCCGCCGGCGCGCCGGGCGCCGAGGGCCCCAAGGGGACGACGGCGCTCGACCGCTTCTCGCAGGACCTGACCGCGAAGGCGGCGGCTGGCGAGATGGACCCGGTGCTCGGGCGCGACGACGAGATCCGCCAGGTCATCGACGTGCTCATGCGCCGGCGCCAGAACAATCCGATCCTGACCGGCGAGGCCGGCGTGGGCAAGACCGCCATCGTGGAGGGCTTCGCCCAGCGCATCGCGTCCGGCGACGTTCCGCCCGCCCTGCAAGGGGTGAGGCTCTGCGTGCTCGATGTGGGGCTGATGCAGGCGGGGGCGTCGATGAAGGGCGAATTCGAGCAGCGCCTGCGCTCGGTGATCGACGAGGTCCAGGCGTCGCCGACGCCCACCATCCTGTTCATCGACGAAGCCCATACGCTGATCGGCGCCGGCGGGCAGGCCGGAACGGGAGACGCGGCCAATCTGCTGAAGCCGGCGCTGGCGCGCGGGACGCTGCGCACCATCGCTGCGACGACCTGGTCCGAATACCGCCAGTATTTCGAAAAAGACCCGGCCCTGACGCGCCGTTTCCAGCCGATCCAGGTCGGGGAGCCCGACGTCGCCACCTGCTGCACCATGCTCCGGGGGCTCATCGGGCCGATGGAAAAGCACCACAAGGTCAGGATTTCGGACGCCGCCATCGTGGCGGCGGTGCAGCTCTCCAGCCGCTATATTCCGGCGCGGCAGCTCCCCGACAAGGCGGTGAGCCTGCTCGACACGTCCTGCGCCCGGGTGGCGATCAGCCAGTCGACGACCCCGGCGTCCATCGCGGACGCCACGGCGGCGATCGAGGCGCTCGAGCAGGAGAAGGCGGCGCTCCTGTCCGACCGCGACCTCGGGTCGCAAAGCGACGAGCGGATCGACGAGATCGACCGCGCGACGGCGCGGATGAAGGAGGAGCTCGCGACGCTCCAGGCCGGCTGGGAGGCGGAGCGGGCGGTCGTCGAGGAGGTGAGGTCGCTGCGCGACATCCTGGCCGATCCGGAGGCGGACGGCGAGGCCGCGCGCGGGAAGCTGAAGGACCAGTTCGCCGCGCTCGAGGGCATCAGCCCGGAAGACCGCATGGTCTACGCCCATGTGGACGAGGCCGCGGTGGCGTCGGTCGTGTCGGACTGGACCGGCATCCCGGTCGGCCGCATGGTGAAGGACGAGATCGAAACCGTCCTTCGCCTCCCGGAGATCCTCAACCGCCGGGTCGTCGGCCAGTCGCACGGGCTGGCGATGATCTCCAAGCGCATCGAGACGAACCGGGCCAGGCTCGACAACCCCAACAAGCCGATCGGCGTCTTCATGCTGTGCGGGCCCTCCGGCGTCGGCAAGACGGAGACCGCGCTGGCGCTGGCGGAGGCGCTGTACGGGGGCGAGCAGAACATCATCACCATCAACATGTCCGAGTTCCAGGAGGCCCATACGGTCTCCACGCTGAAGGGCGCGCCTCCGGGCTATGTGGGCTACGGCGAAGGCGGGCGGCTGACCGAGGCCGTGCGCCGCAAGCCCTACAGCGTCGTCCTGCTCGACGAGGTGGAGAAGGCCCATCCCGACGTGCACGAGCTGTTCTTCCAGGTGTTCGACAAGGGCCAGATGGAGGACGGCACGGGCCGCCGGATCGACTTCAAGAACACGCTCATCATCCTGACGTCGAATGTCGGCACGGACCTCCTGATGGACCTGGCGCAGGACGAAACCTACGTCCACGATCCGGAAGCGCTCGCCTCGGCGTTGAAGCCGGAGCTTCTCAAGGTGTTCCCGCCCGCTCTGCTGGGGCGCATCGTGACCATCCCCTATTACCCGCTCTCGCCGGACATGCTGTCGGGCATCGTTCGCCTCCAGCTCGACCGGATCGGCAAGCGCATCGCGGAGAACCACGGCGCCTCGTTCAGCTATGACGGGGCCGTCGTGGATCACATCGTCTCGCTCTGCAACGATCCGGATTCCGGCGGCCGCGTGATCGACAACATCATCACCAACACGCTGCTGCCGGCCCTGTCGCGCGAGTTCCTGAAGCGCTCTCTCGCCAGGGAGAAGCTGACGCACGCCAGCGTCGCCATGGCGGGACGCGATTTCGCCTATGAGTGGTCCTCGGCCGGGGAGGCGCACTGACGCCAGCGGGCCCGCCGCCTGGTCCGGGGTGCGATAGGGCACTTTCGACCATCCAGGAGGCTGCGATGCTCGCGACATGCGCAAGGATCGAGGATCGGGACGCGAGAAGAGCGCCAGCCGCCAGGGGCCGTCATGAGCCGCCGATATCTTGTCCTCTCGGCCGTCCTTCTGCTGTCCTTCGCGACGGCGGCCCCCGGCCGCGCCGACGACACGCTGGTCCGGGAGTTTTCAGCGGGCAGCGGCCCCGGGGCGGTCGGCATCGTGGAGCCGGGCGAGGACGCCGACACCGAAGGTCCGCAGGCGATCTACGCCGGCGATCGCGGCGAGATCTACCTTCTCGACCAGCTCAACGGGCGCATCCTGCAATTCGACCCGAGCGAGCCCTCCCGGCCGCCGCAGTCGCTGGCGCTGCCCGAGGATCTCCGGCCGACCGACATCGTGGTGTCGGCGGACACGATCTACACCTGGGACGGCCAGGTGCGCGCCCTGCAGGCGACCGGGCCGGCGGATGCGCCGACCCGGGGCCTCAGCGTCACCCGGTCCGGCGAGCCGCCGGACGAGGCGATCGGCTCAGCCTTCGCCCAGATGGGGTCGCAGCCCATCGAGGCGGAGGACGGGCTGACGCGGCGGGTCGGCCAGGCCGCGGGGCGCGGCCGGCAGATCATCGCGTCGCACGGGCGCGGGGCCATGACGGCCGACTTCTCGCCCGTCGCCGATGAAGCCGGCGTGGAGATCAACCTGCGTCCGAAGGGGTCGGCGGGGGCGGCTCTGAGGCTGCGCCTGCAGGTGAGGAGCCGGCTCGGCGCCGTCGAGGTCCTGGACGTCGACAGGCAGGGCCGGGCCTATGTGCTGGCCGAGAACATTCCGACCGACTTCAGCGACCAGGCTTCCGCCTTCGTGGCGCGCTACGCGGCGTCCGGCGCGCTCGAGGGCGTTCACGAGCTGCCCTTGGACAGCACCGTCGCGGTGTCGCGCCGCTTCGTCACGGTGACGCCGAATGGCGACGTCTATTTCCTGCGCAACCGCAAGGGCGCGACGGACGTGCTGGGCGTCGGCTTCAGGCCGCTCAAGGGCGCGGGCGTCATCGACACCGGACCGCCCCGGCCGCAACTCTCCTTCGCGGACCTGGCGCGCCGGCGGGGCGCCAACGCCGCCGTCCGGCCCCTGACCCGCGCGCGGGTGCTGGAGACGGCGCAGGCCTTCGCCGCGATCAGGTGGCGCGTGAACCGGGGCGCCTATGGAGGCGACCCGGACAGCGTCTGCTCCGGCTTCAACCGCGTCCGGCGCCCGGGCTATCTGCACGGCAAGGCCGACCAGGAGGTCCAGGGCATTCCCTATTGCTGGGGCTGCATGGGATCGCTGCCGCAGATCGCCAGCAACATCGAGCATGGCGTGAAGGCGGGAAACATCTGCACCCGCAACGACCCTCGCCGGGACGTGACCGGGGTCGACTGCTCGGCTTTCGTCAGCGCGTCATGGGGGCTCTCCACTCATTTCACGACGATCGCCATCCCATCCATCACCAAGCCGGTGGCCAACCCCTTCGAACTCCTTCCGGGGGACGCCCTCAACAAGCCGGGCGCCCATGTCATGCTGTTCGTGCGCTTCACGCCCGACCGGAAGGCCGAGGTCATCGAGGCCTCCACGGGCGGCTGCAACGGAAAGGTCTGCAGGAACGTGTATCCGCTCGGCTCTCTCCTGGCCCGGGGATACCAGCCGGTGCGCTACCGCGGCCTGGTGGACGCTCCGGACCCGACCCCCGTGGCGACGGCCCGGCCCGGCGCAGCCGCTGCGGGCGCAAGGTGAGGTTCCGGCCTGCGTCTCGCCGCCCGCTAGAGGTCGCCGCCCTTGGCGGCGCGCTGGAGCGTCATGATCTCGACGGGCTCGGTGAAGCCCTTCAGCCTGGCGCCGCCGAGCCTGACGAAGCGGGCCTTGTCCATGACGGCCTGGACGGCGGGACTGGCGGTCCCGGTCGATTGCGCCTCCGCGAGCGTGTCGCGGGCGATGATGATGCCCACGCCGTACTCGTTGCAGAGTCCCTCGAGGCGCGCGGCCATGTTCATGGGCTCGCCGATCGCGCTGAAATTCATCTTCTGCTTCGAACCGTAGTTCCCCACGAAGGCCAGCCCCGTCGCGACCGCGACCTTGAAGTGCAGCTGGTCGCCGGCCTCGTCCGCCAGTTCGGCGTCGGTCTCGAAGATCTCGATCGCGGCCGCGATGGCCCGGGCGGCGTGGTCCGGCTGTTCGCCCACCGCGTTCCAGAACGCGATGACGGCGTCGCCGTCGAACTTGTCCAGGCAGGCGTCGTACCGGTCCAGGATCTTTTGCACGTCCGCGAATTTGCGGTTGAGCGCCTGCATGATGGCGGTGGGCTCATCGCGCCGGGAGTTGCAGAACTGGATGAAGCTGCGCAGGTCCGCGAACAGCACCGAGATGGCGCGTTCCTCGCCTTCCACGATCTCGTCGCGCTGGAGGGCGGCGGCTACGACCTTGGCGGGCAGGTAGCGCCCGAAGGAGATGCGCAGGTCGGCGAGCGCAAGGTCTCGCTGCACGGCCAGCGTCATCGTGCCGAGCAGCCCGAGCGCGCTGACGAAGAGAAGCGTGTGGCCGAGCGGGAGCCACAGCTGAAGCGCCTCGATCGCCGCCGCCTCGACGCCGACGAAGGCCAGCGCCAGCCCGGCGATCGACCCGACGACGCCCGCGAAGGCCACGATGCTGGTGGAGAACATCGCCGGGCGTTCGGCCGGCAGCCGGACGACCCGGCGCGTCAGGGTGAAGAACAGCAGCAGGCCCAGCGAGGCCATCACGGCGCTCGCGGCCGCGCGCGTGCTTGCGTCCGCCAGCCGCGGCGTGTCCGGGGCCGCCGCGCTCTCGACCGCTGCAGCCTGGAGGAGGACGCCGGGCACGAGGTTCCTGTCGCCGAAATCGACGTCGAGCATGCCGGGCCGGCACGGATCGGGGGAGAGGCGGGGAGCGCCCTGGGTCATGAAGCGGTCCGGCCCCCGGCGCAGATCCTCGCCGACGATGCCGGTGCCGACGAGCACGTTGCGCCCGCCCAGGATCTCCTTGAGCCGGGCGGGTCCGTCGGGCGTCCTCCGGCACGCCTCGAAGCGCGCGACGGTGAGCAGGGGGGCCGAACGCAAGGGCGCGCGCGGAAACAGCAGGAACCGGCTGGCGTCCCGGATGGCGAGTTCGCCATCGTCGCGCATGGCGACGAGTTCGGCGAAGCCGGCCTGGATCTCGCCAGACGGCAGGCGAAGGCGGGTGGCGATGCTGCGCACCACGCCGTCCTCCTCGGACTGGAGGTCGACCACGCCGATCCCGGCCGGCCCCACCAGGTCGCGATAGGCGGCCGCCGGCCTGACCGTGGGATAGGAGCCGAGGATCACCCGCCCTTCCTCGCCGGCGAGCAGGTCGCGCATGGGCTTGTCGTAGGACTTCAGGTCGGCGCCGCCGATGTCGAGGTCGGCGGGATCCAAGGCGAGCACGAGGTCGAAGGCCACCTTTCGCGCGCCGAGGTCGAGGGCCCGGCGGCCGAGCTCGGCGAGGTGCGGATGCTGCAGCGCGCGGGGCGCGGTGGACCATGGCGCGTGGTCGAGGGTGTCCTGGTCGATGAGAAGGATGAAGGTCGTCGGCCACGCCTCCTGCGTGCGCCTGACGCGCAGGAGCGCCGCCGACACGTCGTAGAGAAGCGCGTTGGGGCCCGAGAGGGCGCCGAGGGCGCCATTGAAGGTGCTGGAATAGCCCAGTGCGGCGGCGACCAGGACGGCCGCGACGGCGAAGGCCGACGGAAGCGCCTTTCGCTGGCGGAAGACGTCGAGCAGCGCCGTGCGTCTGGTCATCGGGCTCGCGGGGCGTCCTTCATTTGGCGGAGGCCGGCGGCCGGAGCGAACGAAGCAGGACGCCGCCGGTTTCGCTGGGCGTCGACGCGACGGCGCACGCGCCCGTGGCGGCCACGCGCGGGCCGCCCGGGTCGCTGTTGATCCCGACATGCCCCACATAGGCCGCTCCGGCGCCGTCGACCCGGAAAGTCCGGCTCGCGCCCTCGTGGCAGATCGCGACGCTTTCGTTACTGCGGAGCACGATCATGGCGCCCGGGGACAAGGGCTGCATCAGCGTCACCGGCCCGAGCCGGCCGTCGGCGTCCAGGACCTGCGGCTTGCCGCGGACGGCGGACACGAAGCCGACATTGGCGTTTGCGGCGGGCAGGTTCTGCGACACCGCCATGGAGGCGCAGAACGCAAGCAGCGACAGCGGCCCAATCAGGCGCATGTCACGCAACGTTGATTGGACCATGTGATCCTCCATCGGAGTGCGAGGTCCGCGATGTCTCGACGTCGGGCGACACTATTGCAGATCATAGCCCGCGGACGTGCCGAAAGACACGGGCATCGCAGCCTTCGTCACAGGCTCGCCGGGGCCCGGACGGGCGGGGAGCGATGTGATCCAGCGCACGCGGCGGGACGGGGTCTGATTGCGACAAGGCCGGAAAGGGCTTATTCTTCAGTGGTCCGGCCAGAGCGAGACCTTTCTCCCGCATGACCTGCGAACTGGATCGTGAGTTCGATGAAGTGGTCTTTATCACAGTGCATCGGCCTCATCGCGGCGTTGATCTTGGCGTTGCTTTCCGATTCAGCGCTGGCCGAACGCCGCGTGGCGCTCGTCATCGGGAATGCGAACTATAAGAAGATCAACCGCCTCGAAAACCCGGTCAACGACGCGCCCGACATCAGCGAGGCGCTGCGGAAGGTCGGTTTCGAAGTCATCGTCAAGACCGACACGGACAAGGGCGGATTCGACCGCGCGCTCTCGGAGTTCGCCCGCAAGGCGGCGGGTTCGGACGCGGCGCTGTTCTACTACGCCGGCCACGGCATCCAGTACCAGAAGCAGAACTACCTCCTGCCCGTGGACATCGAGGTGGAGGACTACAACGACGTCGAATTCCAGGCCGTGAACGTCACCCGGGTGATGACGGCGCTCGAACGCACGACGGGCGTCAAGATCATCATCCTCGACGCGTGCCGGGACAATCCGCTGGACAGGATGCTCTCCCAGTCGACCCGCAGCGCCTATGGGGCCACGCGCGGACTGGCCCGGATCGACCGCACGGAGGGACTGGTGATCGCCTATGCGACAGCCCCGGACCAGGTCGCGCAGGACGGCTCGGGCCGCAACAGCCCGTTCACCGAAGCGCTGATCCGCCGCCTCGCGGAGCCGGGGCTGGAGATCGCGACCCTGTTCCGGCGCGTCACGCAGGACGTCTATGAACGCACCAACGGGCGCCAGCGCCCGGAGGTCTCGATCTCGCTGCTCAGCGACTACTTCCTGAACCTGGGAGATTCCGACGGGCTGGTCTGGGGGCGGATCAGGGATTCGGCCGATCCGGCGGACTTCCGGGCCTTCATGGCCAAGTATCCGAATTCGCCTTTCGCCCGGGAGGCGCAGTACCGGCTCGACCTCTTCGCCCGCATCCGGCGCGAGGAGGACGAACGCGTGGCGCGCGAACAGGAGAAGGCGCGGGAGCGGGAGCGCCTCCAGCGCGAGGCGCTGGAGCAGGACCGGGCGCGGCTCGAGGCGCAGCGCAAGGTCTTCGAGCGGCTCGAAGCCGAGGCGGCCAAGGAAGCGGCCCGGATCGCCGCCGAGCGCCAGGAAGAGGCGCGGCTGGAGAACGAGCGCGTGGAGGCCGAGAAGCGGGAGGCGTCGCGCAAGGAATCCGAACGGATCATCGTCCAGAAGCGCATCGACGCGGAGCGCGCCGCGGCGGCCCGGCGCGAGGCCGACCGGGTTGCGGCCGAAGAGCTCGCGCGCCGCCAGGCCGAGCAGCGCGAGGCGGACAGGCGCGAGGTGGAGCGCATCGCCGCGCAGAAGCGCATCGAGGCGGACCGGCTGCGCGAAGCCGCCGCCGAAGCGGAGCGCCAGGACGCCCTGAGGGCCGCCGAGCAGCAGCGCGAGGCGATCCGGCGCGAGGTCGAGCAACTCGCCGCCAGGCGGCGGGCCGAGGGCGAGCGGCTGGCGCGCGTCACGGACGCGGCCAACGACGCCGGCCCGGCGGGCGCGCTCGACCCGGGTCTGTCGCGCCAGATCGGAGCCGCCCTGACGGACGCGGAACGCCGCGAGGTGGAGCGGATCGCCGCGGAGCACAGGAGGGAGCAGGACGCGGCCGCGGCCGAGCAGAGGGAGCTGCAGCGCCTGCGCGCCAAGCGCAAGCTGGCGAGCGGAAAGGAAGCCAAGCGCCTAGACGCCGCGATCCGGGCCCTCGAAGCGGCGGCGGCGTCACGGGCCGCTCCGGACCGCAACGCCGCCACAGAGCAGGTCCGCTGAGCTCAGAGGTCGCGCGCGACCCTCAGGCCGTTGGCGTAGAAGCGGACGTCGTAGTCGTATTTGTAGCGTGAGGCGGAGCGCACATAGCGCTGGTCGTTGGTGAAGGAGCCGCCGCGCAGGACGCGCTCCTGGCAGCGCGGCCTGGTCCAGGCCGAGCCGTCCGTGGGGGCGGACTTGAAGGAGTCGTTCCAGCAGTCCTCGACCCATTCGGCGACGTTGCCCACCATGTCGTAGAGGCCGAACGCATTGGGCGGAAAGGAGCCCGTCGCGACGGCGTTGGCGGCCGGCTCCGGGTTGCACCCCATGCAATGGGCCTTGCCCTTCTCCATGGCTTTGCCCCACGGGTAGGTGGTGGTCGTCCCGGCCCGGGCGGCGAACTCCCATTCGCTTTCGGTCGGCAGGCGATAGGACTTGCCGGTCTTCTTGGACAACCACCCGACGAATTGCTGCGCGTCGTTCCAGTCGACGTTGCCGACCGGCCGCGATCCCCGTCCGGCGCCGCGGTCACTGGGCGAGAAGGCGCAGCCCCCCTCGGCCACGCAGGCGTCCCACTCGTCGTAGGTGACCTCGCGCTGACCGAGATAGTAGGGCTTGCGGATCGACACCTGATGCACGGGGGCCTCGAACGGGAAGAACTCCGTCGAGCCCATCATGAAGGTCCCGGCGGGGATCGGCACGAGGGCGGGACATGTCTCGCAGTCCCGCACCACCCCGGCCGGAGCGCCGGCCTGCGTCGCAGGCGGCGGCGTCGGGGCCGGCCTGGCGGGCTCGGGCGCGGGCTTGATCACGACGCGGCCGGAGCCGGGGGAGCCTCCCGCCTTGGCCTCCAGTTCGCGCAGGCGCGCGCGGGCCTGCGCGGCGTATTGCCCGTTGGGATAGGCGTCGAGATAGGTCCGGAAATCGGAGGCCACATCGCCGGCCTGGATCGAGTTCCAGAAGCGGCTCTCCAGCGAGTCCGCCTGGGCCGCGGGCGGCGCCGGTCTGGCGGGCTCGGCGGGCCTGCGGGCCTGCGCCAGGCAGGCGCTCCAGCCCGACGTCCACACGACGACGGTCAACCCGATCAGGATCTTCGCGGCGGCCTCGGCGCTTCTCGTTCGGACGGCGGTTCGTGGTTCAGCGCACATAGACCGTGATCTTCTTGGACATGACGGGCGGCGTGTGCGGGACATGCTCGTGGTCGCCCAGGAGAAGCTGGAGCGTATGCGGCCCCGGCGGCAGCGTGAGCAGCACCTCGGTCTGGCCGTTGCCGAGATGGATGTGGTTGTAGTCCGAGGGGATCGGCCGGGAGAGGTCGCCGGGATCGACGTCGACCAGGAGATGGTGATGGCCCGTGTTCTCCTTGGTGACGCCCGCCGGCGCGACGCCCATCTCCTTCAGGCCGATGCGCACGGTGAACCGCTGCGGCACATGGATCCCGTCGAGGGGGTAGTGGAAGTAGACGAGGGCGCCGGGCGGAGCGGGCGTCCCCGCCGCGCTCAGGCCGGCCCATCCCAACGCGGCCAGGGCGAGCGCCAGGCCGGTCACGCACGTCGCGATCCTGTGTCCGTCGCTCATCGCCTTGGGCTCCCCGACCGTCCGCCTCATCACCGCCGCCGCCGCTTCTTGGGCCCCATGACGGTGACCTCGATCCGTTCGGTCATCACCGGCGGATCGAACGGCACGTGCTGGCTGTCGCCCAGGATCAATTGAAGCGTATGTTTGCCGGGTTTGAGAGTGATCTTCTTCTCAGTCTGCCCCGCGCCGAAGTGCAAATGACGGGGATCGCTCGGGATCGGGCCGTCCAGGGCGGGCGTCTCCACGTCCACCAGGAGATGATGGTGGCCGGTGTTCTCCTTGGTCACGCCGGCCGGCGCCACGCCCATGTTGCGCAGGCCGAAGCGCACCGTGGTGTTCGGATAGATCAGCGCGCCCTTCGACGGGTAGATGAAATAGACGGCCGCGTCGGGCGGGGCCGGCGTCCTGCCCGGGGCCGCCGAGGCCTGGGCCGGCTTCTGCGCGCCGGGAGCGTCGGACGCCACGACGTGGATGATCTTGGACATCACGGGCGGATCGTGCGGGACGTGCTCATGGTCGCCCAGCAGGAGCTGCAGCGTGTGGGGGCCTGGCGTCAAGGCGAGGTCCACCTGCGTTTGCCCCCGGCCGAAATGCAGGTGGTTCGGGTCGCTCGGGATCTCACGGTCGAGGTCCGGGGTGGGCGCGTCGACGATCAGGTGATGGTGGCCCGACATGGGTTCGCTGGCGCCGGCGGGCGACAGCTTCATGCCGGCGAGCGCGAACCGGATCGTCGCCTTGGTGGGGATGGTCGCGCCATCCTCCAGGCCCACGAAGGAGACGCTCGCCCCGGGCGGCGCGGGCGAGCGGGGCTTCTCCACGGTGGCCTGATCGACGCGGACATGCACGACCTCCGAAACGATGGGCGGATTGTGCGGCAGGTGGTCGTTGTCGCCCAGGATGAGCTGGAGCGTGTGGTCCCCGGCGGGCAGGATGATCTCGGCTTCCGTCTGCGCCCGGCCGAAATGCAGATGGTTCAGGTCGCTCGGGATCGGCTGGTCCAGCGGCGGCAGGGGAGCGTCGACGAGGATGTGATGATGGCCCGAATTGGGCTTGGCGACCCCGGCCGCGACGATGTCGACATTTTCTGCGCCGAACTTCACCGTAAAGCGCGACGGGACGGTCTGGCCGTCCTTCAGGTCGACGAAGAAGACCCTGGCGTCCGGCCTCGCCGTCTTGCGCCCGGACGGTCCCTGCGCCTGGACTGGGCCGCAAAGCGCCACGATGCCGAGGAGCAGGACGAGTTCACGGACGGGAAAAGTCTTGAGCATCGTCCACCCCCGGTTTCAGCAGGCTCCAAATGCTCGTTTTCTTATTCAAGCTAACAAAGGGAACGATCGCGAGCAAGGCAAGCCTCCGTGGATGACGTTGAAGCGGGGAATTCAAAAAGCGCTCGAAGTCTTGCGCCGCCCCTGCCGGGCGGCCACGGCCGGAGAGCCAGATCTTGCGCGACGCGACGCCCATCGTTTTCGAACGGCTCAGGAGTGGAGTTTGAACTTCAATCCATGGGAGAGCATCGTCCGCCGCACCATGGAGGACAGCAGATCGTAATACTGCTTCTTCTTGTCCTCGCTCCAGTCCTTCCACGGAATGCGCGGGCTGTAATAGTCCTTGTCGTCCTGGGACATCTGCGCATGCAGGGACGTGAAGAAACGCTCGCGATCCACCGTGTTGAACATCCGGCCCTTTCGGATGCCGAGCTCCAGTCCGGCGTTGTGAAGCTTGCGGAAGGTCTCGGCCTTTTCCGGATATTGGGTCTCGTGCGGCGCGTAGCGCCATTCGCGGCGCTCCTTGATGTAGCTGCTCGAGGCGCCGTTGGCCGACATGACGAGGCCATCCGCGAAGCCGCCGAAGAAGTTGTCCCGGTTGCGCTTTTGCAGCGCCTCCATGTGAGGGCCGCCGACCGCGACCAGGGGACCGACCACGCTGGCGGCGGCGCCGCTGAAGATCAGGCCTCCTTCGAGAAGGGCGGGCAGGGCCAGCTCCGACACGCCGATCCCCAGATCGACCGCGCCATAAACGTCGAGGGCCTTTCCGAGCGTATCCAGGATGTTGCTGTCGTCATATTGGGGGACGGAGATCTCGTCGCCGACGCCCTTGCTGCCGACGATGACGAGGCCGTCTCCCTCGAAGTCGATCGTGCGCGTCGGGATGAAGATGACGCCGGGCTTCGCGCTGTCGCTGAACGCCCAGTTGCGCCGCCCGTCGGTGCTGACGTTGCATCCCACATAGTTGCGCAGGTACCAGTTCACCTCGTTCGTGGTGTGCTGCTTCCTGCGGTCGACGACCACGTAGAAGTTGAAGAACATCAGGTATCGGGCGCTCTTGACCTGGAAGGTCCGGGCCACCGTCTCCCAGGTGTCGCCATCCTTGACCTTGTACCGGAAGGCGCCGCTCGGCAGCTCCCAGCGGATCGGGTAGTCCGGCCGGCGTTCGTTGACGATCGGCGAGGCGAGGGATCTCGGGTCGGGGAGCGGTTCCATGGCGCTGAATCCTGCCTCGTGCTTCCGGCGCGGCGGCCTCATCAGGTCCGCCGCCCGTCGAAGGTGCCGCCGACGACCCGCTCATGCGGTGCGCCAGCACACGGGCGGAGGTCGCCTTCGCGCCGTCTCGGGCCGAAGCGCCTGAAGCAAGAACCCGTAAGGCTTTGCTTCATGACAAGGGCGCCGCGGGTCGGCTGCCGTAAGGTGCTGGCGGAGGCGCTGGTGGAACGATTTCGATCCCGGATTCAGTTTGCGATCGCAGCGGCCGCGCTGGCGGGCGGGCTGGCGCTCGCCGGCCTCGACATGCCGGGCGCGGCCCGGGGGATCTGGGCGACCGGGGCCGGGATCGTGCTCGCGGCGCTGCTGGTCGACATCGTCAGGGCCCTGTCCCAGGGCCGCTTCGGTCTCGACCTCCTCGCCGCGCTGTCCATGGCGGGATCGCTCGCGCTGGGCGAGGAGCTGGCCGGGGCCGTGATCGCCCTCATGCTGTCCGGCGGCCAACTGCTGGAGGCCTTTGCGGAGGGACGCGCCCGGCGCGAGATGACCGCCCTCCTGGCCCGGGCCCCGCGGCGGGCGCAGCGCTACGTGGACGGCCGCCTCGAGGATGCGCCGCTGGAGGCCATCGCGCCAGGCGACCGGCTGCTGGTGCGTCCCGGCGACACCACCCCGGTCGACGGGATCGTGGCGGGCCGCGAAGCCGTCCTGGACGAAGCGGCGCTGACCGGAGAGCCGCTCCCGCGGATCCATCCGGTCGGGGACGAGGTGATGAGCGGCGCCGTCAACGCCGGAGGCGCGTTCGACCTCGTGGCGTCGCGTCTCGCGGCGGAGAGCACCTATGCGGGCATCGTGCGGCTGGTGGCCGCCGCGCAGGCCTCGCGCGCGCCGATGGCGAGGCTCGCCGACCGCTATGCGCTCGGGTTCCTGGCGGTCTCCGTCGCGCTGGCCGGGGCGGCCTGGCTGGCGTCGGGCGACCCGACGCGGGCCCTGGCCGTGCTGGTGGTGGCGACGCCGTGCCCGCTGATCCTGGCCGTGCCGGTCGCCATCGTGGCGGGCGTGTCCCGCTGCGCGCATCGCGGCGTGCTGGTGAAGAGCGCCGGCGCGCTGGAGGCGCTCGGGCGCGTGCGCACGCTGCTGCTCGACAAGACGGGAACGCTGACCGGTGGCGCGCCGGTGGTCGTCGGGGTGCACAGCGCCGGGCGAGCCTCCCGGGAGGAGGTGCTTCGCTCGGCGGGCTCCCTGGCGCAGGCGTCCCCGCATGTGGTCTCGGCGGCGATCGCGGGCGGGGCGCGGCGCAGCGGGCTGGCGCTTTCGTCGCCGCTCGAGGTGGTCGAGAGCCCGGGCGCCGGGCTGAGCGGCGAGGTCGACGGCGCGCCCGTCAGCGTCGGGTCCTTCGAACACGTTGCGGCCTCGGCCCAGCGCTGCCGCTGGGCCGACGATCATCGCGCCAGCGCGGAAGCCGCCGGCCGGATGACGGCTTTCGTCGGCGTCGGCGGCCGCTTCGCCGGCGCCATCACGCTGGCCGACGTGGTCAGGCCCGACGCGCGGGAGGCTTTGGCCGCGCTCCGCCGCGAGGGCGTCACGCGCATCGTGCTGGTGACGGGCGATTCCGCGGCGGTGGCCCACGCGGTCGCCGATGGGCTGGGGATCGACGAGGTCATCGCGCAGGCTGCGCCCGCCCAGAAAGTCGAGGCCGTGCGAACCTGCTCGGGCGCGGGCGCGACCATGATGGTCGGCGACGGCGTCAACGACGCGCCCGCGCTGGCGGCCGCGGATGTCGGGGTGGCAATGGGCTCGAAAGGCGCCGCGGCCTCGGCGGAAGCCGCCGACGTGGTGATCCTCGTCGACAGCCTCGACCGGCTTCCCGAAGCGGTCCGCACGGGCCGGCTCGCGACCAGAATCGCGATCCAGAGCGTGCTCGTCGGGATCGGCCTGTCCACGGCCGGGATGATCGCGGCCAGCTTCGGCCTGCTGACGCCGCTGCAGGGGGCGCTCGCCCAGGAGGCGATCGACGTCGCGGTCATCCTCAACGCCCTGCGGGCGCTCAGGATTTGAGGCTCCGCCTCGGCCTGGGCTCAGGCGGCGGGGAGCCATGCGGGGCGAGGAGAAGACGCGCCGCGGGCGGCGCTCCTTTTTCGCGAGGGGACGGTTGACAGGGACGGGGGCGTCCCGTAATTCACCCCCACCGCAGCGGACCACACGGTTCGCCCTGCGGGGGTGTAGCTCAGTTGGTTAGAGCGCCGGCCTGTCACGCCGGAGGCCGCGGGTTCGAGTCCCGTCACTCCCGCCATTTCCTGTTATCATTCAATCCGTTGAAGCCGTTTCTTGCGGCGGCTTGCGAGCTGTTCGCGCCGCCGTCGCGGCTGGCCAGGAGGGCGCCATGGGGCTCGTCGCGTTCGTCGTGGAAGAGAGAGGGCGGGACCCCGGCGTGGCGGCCCTGCGCGTCGCTCCGCAAACAGGTCCTGACGAATATTCCCGGGCGGTCGACGATCTGGTGAGCCGCAAGGCGCTCGACGATCCCGAAACCGCGCAGATGATCGCCGGGCATTTCGCCGAGGTGGTGCTGGCGAAATATCTCGCCGGCGACGAGGCCGCGGCGCATCGCGCCGCCAACGCGCTCATCTCGGTCCTGGGGCAGCCCTATCTCAGCATCAGGGCCAATCGGCTGCGCGGGGACATCGAGATCCTGGACATCGCCAAAATCGACGCCAGGAGCGTGGACGAGGCCGAGGAGGCCTGGGCGGCGGCGCTGGAGCGGCCGTCCTCGACTCACTGACGCCGGTCCAGGCCCCGTGACGGACCTGCGTTCGGCGCGGCTTCCGGGGTCTGGTAAGTCTCCGTTAATCGGGATTCGGCAGGTTTTCCCCATCACGACATGGGGACCACGATGACTTCTCACAGGACGAACCGCTCGCGAATCCTGGCCGCCGCCGCGGCCGCCCTGGTCGCCGCCGCCATCGGCGCGCCGGCGCAGGCCCGCGATGGGCAGAACGGCGCGCTGTTCGGCGGGCTGGCCGCCGGGGCGGTGCTCGGAGGCGTGGTCGCCAACAGCATGAACCGCGGCCCGGTGTATCGGGAGGTGGAGGCTCCGCCGCCCGTGGTCTACGAGGAGTGCCGCCGCGTGCGCCGGCCGCTCTTCGACGAGTACGGCGCCGTGGCCGGATACCGCACCGTCCGCGTCTGCGACTGACCGGTTCGGGCCGGGGCCGGTTGCACGGCCGCGCGACGCCGCTCGGGAATTGCGCGGCGCGCCCGCGTATGGGATGACCGCTCACCTGCGTCGCCGGGCCGTTCCGGGGCGTTCCACGCGGACGGACCCGGCGCGGCGCCGATCCGGTCGACGAAGACGGGTCATACGTGCGTTCGACGCTCGGCGTTCTCAGGGGCTGGTTCTTCAACCAGCCCTATCTTCTCCTGGTCTTCACCACCTTGATGTGGGGCGGCAACGTCGTCGCGGGCAAGCTCGCGGTCGGCGAGGTCTCGCCCATGATGGTCACCTTCCTGCGCTGGTTCATCTCCTTCGGGACGCTGGCGGTGGTGGCGCGGGGGCCCATCCTGGCGGAATGGCGGCTGCTGCTGCCCTCCTGGCGCTACGTCCTCATGATGGGCGCCATCGGCTTCACGGCCTTCAACGCCCTGTTCTATGAAGCGGCGCACTACACCACCGCCGTCAACATCGCGATCATCCAGGGGTCGACGCCGATCTTCATCCTGATCGGGGCGGTGCTGTTCTTCGGCGGGGCGGTGGGGCCGCTGCAGGCCGCCGGGGTGGCGCTAACCATCCTGGGCGTGGCGCTGACGGCCTCGCACGGCGATGTCGGCGTGCTGACGGCGCTGTCGTTCAACCGGGGCGACCTGTGGCTGCTGGTCGCCAGCGTCCTCTACGCGGCCTATACGATCCTGCTGCGCAGGCGTCCGGCGACGTCCGGCCTGGTGTTCTTCGCCGCCCTGGCGCTCGCCGCCTGCATCACGTCGATCCCGCTCGTGATCGCCGAGGCCGTCGCGGGCCAGTTGCAATGGCCGACCCTGAAGGGTTGGGCCGTCCTGCTCTACGTGGCGTGGCTGCCGTCGCTGCTGTGCCAGATCTGCTATATCCGGGCCCTGGAGCTCATCGGCCCGAGCCGCGCGAGCGCGTTCTACAACCTCGTGCCCGTCTTCGGCGCGCTTCTCTCCACGACACTGTTGCGCGAGCCGTTCTCGCTCTCCGATGCTCTGGCGCTCGCGATGGTGATCGGCGGGATCCTGGTGGCGGAGCGGGGCAGGGCCCGGTGAAGGGCCCGCGGCCGCGGCCGTCGCCGGTGGACAAGCCGGCCCGCGCCGTTGACTTGACTCGCCTCGCGACCAAAGCATGAAGCGGCAAACGGACGAGACAGCGTGACCACAGAATCGCAACCCCGGCCTTCGATCCGCTTTCGCGGACGAAACTTCCTCGCCCTCGTGGTGGCGCCGGATCCGCCGCTGGACAGGTGGCTGGCCGACCTCGACGACTGGCTGACCCGCGCGCCGTCCTTCTTCAAGGGGCGGCCGGTGGTGCTCGACCTCTCGGCCCTGCGCATGGACCAGAGCGACATTCCCACGCTGGTGGCGGCGCTGCAGGCGCGCAATGTGCGCGTCATGGGCGTCGACGGGGCCGACGTCGAATGGCTCGGGATCGGCACGCCGGCGCAGCTTCTCGGCGGCAGGGCCGATCCCTCGCCCGAGTTTCGATCCGCAGGCGCGCCGGTCGCGGCCGTTGCGCCTGCGGCGCCCGCGCCCGTTCCGGCCCCAGAGGCGGCGGCGCCCCTCGAGGCCGCCGCGGAGGGCGAGGCCACCTCGCTGGTGATTCCAGAGCCGATCCGCTCCGGGCAGCAGATCTACTTTCCCAAGGGAGACGTGACCGTCATCGGCGCGGTGCAGTTCGGGGCAGAGATCGTGGCGGGCGGCTCCATCACGGTCCACGGGGCCCTGCGCGGGCGCGCCATCGCGGGCGTGTCCGGCAACGGGAAGTCGCGGATCTTCTGCCGGCGGTTCGAGGCCGAGCTCCTGGCCATCGACGGCGTCTACCGCACCGCCGACGACGTCGACCCTGGCTTCATCGGCAAGCCCGTGCAGGCCTGGCTGGAGAACGACACGCTGCGCACGGCGCTGCTGGACTGAGCCTCAGAGCCCCAGATAGGCCTGCCGGACGCGGTCGTCGTCGAGGAGGTCCTGGCCCGCGCCCGACAGCGTCACCCGCCCGTTCTCCAGCACATAGGCGCGGGACGCCAGCCGCAGCGACACGGCCACGTTCTGCTCCACGAGGACGCAGGTCAGTCCGGCGCGATTGAGCTCCACGACGGCGCCCAGCACCTGCTGGACCATCGCGGGCGAGAGGCCGAGGGAGGGTTCGTCGAACATCACCAGCTCGGGCTCGCCCATGAGGCAGCGCGCGATGGCGAGCATCTGCTGCTCGCCGCCCGACAGAGTCCCGGCGAGCTGCGCATGCCGGTCGGCGAGGCGCGGAAACATCGCATACATGCGCTCCAGATTGGCGGCGCGCCTCGCCCGTCCGCGCGCCAGCATGGCGCCCATCAGCAGGTTCTCGCGCACGCTGAGCGTGGGGAACACCTGCCGGCCCTCGGCGACCTGCCCGACGCCGAGATCGCAGACGACGTGGCTCGGCTGTCCGGCGATGTCGCGGCCCTTCCACAGGATCTCGCCCCGCGACGGCCGCAGCATGCCGGCGATGGCGCGGATCAGGGACGTCTTGCCCGCGCCGTTCGCGCCCACGATGGCGACGATCGCCCCGGCGGGGACGTCGAGCGACACGCCGTCCAGCGCCTGCGCGTCGCCATAGCTCAGATCCAGGTTCCTGACCTGCAGCATCAGCCGAGCGCTCCGACCGGATGGTCCGCCTGGCCGAGATAGGATTCGATGACGGCCGGGTCGCGGGTCACGTCTTCTGGCGCGCCCTCGGCGATCGTCGCTCCATGGTGGAGCACGTGGATGCGGTCCGCGAGCGCCATCACGGCGCGCATGACATGCTCGATCATCAGGATGGTGAGGCCCTGCGACCTGTTCAGCTCCCTCAGGATGGCCACCATGCGGTCCGTCTCCGCCGGACGCAGCCCGGCCATCACCTCGTCCAGCAGCAGGAGCCGAGGGCGCGTGGCCAGCGCGCGGGCGACCTCCAGGCGCTTGCGGTCGGGCAGCGTGAGCGAGCCGGCCTTGCGGGCCCGGATGTCCCAGAGATCGAGGAGGCGCAGGACGTCGCTCGCCGCCCGGCGGGCGGCTTCGACGTCGGCCTCGTGCAGGAGCGCTCCGACGAGCGCGTTCTCCAGCACGCTGAGATGGGGGAAGGGCCGGACGATCTGGAAAGTGCGGGCGAGCCCCAGCGCGCAGATCGCGTCCGGGCTGAGCCCGTCGATGCGTCGTCCGTCGAAGGCGATCGCGCCCTGTTCCGGCCGGTAGACGCCGGCGATGAGGTTGAACAGCGTCGTCTTGCCGGCCCCGTTCGGGCCGATGACGGCGAAGATGGCGCCCTGCTCGACCTCGAACGAGACGGAGTCGACGGCCAGCAATCCCCTGAACCGCTTCGACGCGCTCTGGACGGAGAGGAGCGCGCTCATGCGTCGGCCTCGGGGATGCCGAGACGCTTCTTGAGGGCCGGCCAGAGGCCGTTCGGGGCCAGGATGACGATGACCATCAGGCAGACGCCGTAGAACACCGCCTTGGTTCCGGGCGCGTTCAGCCCCAGGGCGTTCGTCGCCGCAATCAGGACCTCGCCCAGCGGCGTCAGGATGAACGCGCCCAGGACGGGGCCGAACAGCGTGCCGATGCCGCCCACGATCGGTCCGAGGATCATCTCGATCGAGCGGGACATGTCGAACACCTGACCGGGGAAGAGGTTATTGTAATAGAACGCGTAGAACACGCCTCCGAGGCTCGTCAGCGCCGCGGACACGACGACGGCCGCCATCCTGGCCCGGAACACGTCCACGCCCAGCGCCCGGGCGGCTTCGGCGTCCTCGCGGACCGCAAGCCAGCGATAGCCCAGCCGGGAATGGCGCAGGGCCGCGCAGAGAACGAAAGCCCCGGCCGCCATGGCGAGCGCGACATAGTAGAAGAAGAGCGGCCCGCCGCGCAGGTTCCACCACTCGCCGGCGCCGCCCGCGCTCACCGGCAGGAACAGGCCCGCCGCGCCTCCGGTCCAGCCCAGGTGATCGAAGCCGACGCGCGCCACCTCCGCAAAGGCGATGGTGAGGAGGGAGAAATACACGCCCTCGATCCGGAACCGGAAGCCGAGCCATCCGATCGCCGCGCCGGCCGCGACCGACAGGAGCGCCGAGAGCCAGAGTCCGGCCCAGGGTCCGACCCCGTAATGCACGAAGAGCGCGGCCGCCACATAGGCGCCGAGCCCCACATAAAGAGCGTGGCCCAGCGACAGCAGGCCGGCGAAGCCCATCATGACGTTCCAGGCCTGGCCCACATAGGCGAACCAGAACACCAGGACGAAGACGGACAGGAGATAGCGGTCGAGCGCCAGCGGGACGAGAAGCAGCGCGCCGAGCAGCCCCGCCAGGAGGGCGACGGCCCGCGGCGGGGCGGAGCGAAGGAGCCGGGCGATCATGCGGGGCGGCGCCCCATCAACCCCTGCGGGCGGAAAGCGAGCACGATCACGAGCAGCGCGA
This sequence comes from Alsobacter sp. SYSU BS001988, assembly GCF_054796215.1. NCBI lineage: Bacteria > Pseudomonadati > Pseudomonadota > Alphaproteobacteria > Hyphomicrobiales > Alsobacteraceae > Alsobacter > Alsobacter sp. SYSU BS001988. Next base: position 80,133 of record NZ_JBTAMK010000006.1, read on the forward strand.
AGGAGATCATGCTCTTCAACGACGGCGCCGCGACCACGCTCGCCAGCGCCTCGGCGACGCCGATCAAGAGCCCGCCGGCCAGCGCGCCCATCATGGATCCCAGCCCGCCGATGATCACGATCGTGAAGGCGAGCAGCGTGAATGAGGGCGCCAGCATCGGGGTGACGTCCGTCAGCGCCACCATCAGCGACCCGGCGGCGCCGACGCAGGCGAGGCCGAGCGCGAAGGTGAGCGCATAGAGGCGCTTCACGTCGAGGCCCACGACCGCCGCGCCGACGAGGTTGTCGGCGCAGGCCCGGATGGCCGTCCCGGTCAGCGTGAAGCGGAAGAACGCGAACAAGAGCCCGCACACGACCAGCGCGGCCAGCGCGGCGTAGACACGCACCTTGTCGACGATGATCTCGGCGGAGAAGCCGGTCGGCGCGAGCCAGCTGTCGAACGAGTAGGGCAGGTTGGCGTGGCGCGCGTCGGGGCCGAAAATCATCAGCAAGCCGTTGACCATGATGATCGCGAGGCCGACCAGCAGGATGAACTGCTCATGCTCCGGCCTGGTGATGAAGGGATTGATCAACGCCCGCTGCAGGCCGTAGCCGATGACGAAGAACAGCGCCGCGATCGGCGCCATGGCGATGAAGGGGTCGAGGCCGAGCCCCGTGAACAGCACAAAGGCCGCATACATGCCCAGCACGGCGAACTCGCCATGGGCGAAGTTCACCACCCGCACCACCCCGAAGATCACCGACAGGCCGAGCGCCATCAGACCGTAGACGAGACCGGTCAGCACGCCTTGAACCAGGACTTCGAGATAGAGGCTGAGGGACATCGGCGAGCGGTGGGAGGAGGGGCGAGGCGGCGGGATCGCGCCTGCTGAATGCGCTGAAGCGCGGGAGAACGCAAGCGCTGGCGTCGCCCGCGAGCCGCAACCGCCGCGGGTTCGCCAAATTCGCTCCCGATGCTATGAGGGAGCCGCAAGAGGAGAACGATCATGCGCTTCATCGCCCCGACGCTTGCGGCCCTCATGGCCGTGTGGGTCGCGACGCCTCTCTCGGCCCAGCAGCTCGGCGCGCCCGCGGATCCGCGGCCCGCGGCTCAGAAGCCCGCCAAGCCGAAGGTCCAGCCGGCCAGCAGGACCGCCGCGAAGGCGAAGCCGCAGCCGGCCCAGACCGCCGGCGGCGGACGCCAGCCCAAATGGGAAGACGCCCCCTTGCCGAAGCCGCTTCCCGGCCGCGAGGAGTTTTCCTGGCCGCCGAGCACGAGCGGGGTTCGCCCGACGCTCGGGTCCGGCGGCGGCGGCATGGCGATCGGCTTCTAGGCCGACGGCCCTCGGCCGCGAAGATCCACGAATAGCGGCGCCTTGCCGTTGGGCAGCCTGTAGGGCGCTCCGGCGATCTCGTAGTCCACGACGACGCTGAGCGGCGCCTTGAGGCGCAGATTGGCTTCGATGCGCTGGCGGGTGGCCTCGCCGTAGCGCGCGTTCGGCACGACGCGAAGCCGCACGCGCGATGGGCCGTCCTGCAGGATCTGGATGCTGCTGGCGCCGTCGACGCCGCGCGGCACGTGGTTCAGCCCGATGATCCGCGCCCCGTCCGGCAGCTCGATATATTCGCTCTGCCGGCCGGAGACGCCCTCGAAAGGCTCAAGCCCGAGGGCGATCAGGCGGCGGCGCTCGGGCGAGGCGTGCGGACCCAGGGCCGCGAGATCGCCGGTGTCGTAGCGCAGCAGGATCTGCGCGCGGTTGTGCAGCCCCGTGCCGATCAGGCGCACGCCCGCCGCGCCTCCGCGAAACTCGACCGCGCCATAGTCGGGCCGGAACCAGAACTCGCCGTCGCGAAGGGACCATGCCGCGCAGACGCGTTCCGCCTGGCCGTAGAAATCCAGCAGATCGGCCCCGAAGGCGGCCTTCACGCGCGCCCGCAGCCCCATGGGCAACTGCTCGGACGAGGTGAAGACGAGCCGCAGCGGCGGGCCGCCGCCGCGCTCTTCGGCGAAGGTCGTGAGCTGCTCCAGCGCGGACGGATAGGCGTGCAGGATGGACGGCCTGAACGTCTCCAGGAAGCGCTCGTAGTCGGGATAAGTCGCGGAAGTCAGGTGGTGCGCCGACACGAGCGCCCGGTCGACGCCCAGGATGGTCCAGTAGGGCGGACCCATGGCGTCCACGGGCTTGATGGCGTCGCCCCGCATCACGGCGGAGCGGACCGTGGTCGGCTCGACGCCCGCCAGGGCGATCAGATGGTCGACCAGGGCCTGCTCGAACACGACCTGTCCGGGCGAGCGGGTCAGGCGCAGGGGGGCGCCGGTGGTGCCGCCGGTGGCCGCCGGCGAGCGCGGGACCGCGATGGCGCGTTGGAAGGCCGTCTCGGCCTGGCGCACGTCCTCCTTGCGGAGCAGGGGCGCGCAGGAGAGGTCGCGCAAGCCCGCGCCGGCGTAGAACCCGGTCTGCTCGGCGTCGGCCAGCACGCGTTCGAGAAGTTCGGCCTGGGCCGCCTCGCGCTGGCCGGCGTCCATGGCGTCGAAGGCCTCGATCAGTCGCCTCGCTCGCCCGTAGAGGACGGGCGGACGGCGGGCCAATCGATCGAACAGGGCGGAGCGCTTCAGAATGTTCAACATCAGGACGGGAGCCTCCCGGCGGACACGGATCGCAAGGTCCGGGCCGCAGCGGGCGCCCTCGAATGGGACAGTTCGGTCACCCGGCGGGGAGGATCTCGACGGCTGTGACGACGCCCGCCTTGAGCGCGTCGGTGTGGCTGGACGCCACAAGCGCCTGGCCGGGGCCAAGGACGCCGAAAGCCGGCGAGCAGAAGGGCGGCGTCCCGTCCAAGCCCTTGACCAGGGAGAGGGCCGCCTCGCCGGGGCAGCGGATCGCCGCCAAAGGTCCGCCGGACCCGCTCACGGTCGCGACGCCCCCGTCGATGTCGACGGCGAGGTCCGGGCGCAGGTGGAAACGGATCTCGACGGGGCGGCGAGGGCCGTCGCCGATCAGGCGATCCGACACCGTGAAGCCCTGCGCCGTGCGGGCGAGAGACCGTTCGTGGCGGAAGCCGAAGCGTGCGACGAAGCCGTCGTGGGAGGCTGAGATCGACCATGAAGCGCCGCGCTCCAGGCGCTCGAGTCGCGTCCGGGCTTTGGTCCGCCAGTTGAACGGCCCGGCCGTCGCGCTCTGGGAGGCGCCGTCGATGGTGAGGGCGTTGTGGCTCGCGGTCGCGCGCAGCGCCTCCCGGGTCGCGCCGCCGCCGGAATACAGATAGGTCCCCGAGTCGACGAGCACGGGCTCGCCGTCGAGGTGCAGCCAGAGCGCCAGCGCGTCGGCGTGCCCGTGCGCCGCGATGGAGAGAAAGCCCAGCGGCCCATGGTCGAAGGCCGCCATGGCGCGCCGGCCGGCGATGCGGTCGTGGACCACCGTCATCCCGCCGTCGGGATAGTGGGCCAAACCCTCCTTGGGGCGGCCTGGGCCAGGGCTGGCGAAGAGAAGGTCGCGCCAATGCGGGTCCCGGGCTTCCGGCGCGAGGGCGGGCTCGCCCATGAGGCCGGAGAGGGCCGCCGAGACCGATGCGGGATAGCGCGGCTCGCGATCCGGCGGGCAGGCCAGGACGCGGCCTTCGTCGTCGTCGCCGATCCGCGGCGCCTGGCCGTTCTGGTCGGTGACGCTGCGGAGCGCGGCGGCGGCCCTTCCGATGAGGGTCCAGGTTTCGGCCGGGTAGGGGTCGCGTTCGCCCCTGAGGAGGAGGCCGCCCAGGGCCAGCATCTCCAGCGTGAAGGCCGTATAGGTCGGCGTCTGCTCGGCGCCCCAGCCGTCCGGGTGGAACTGGTCCTTCGCCGCGTCGACGAGGCCGCGCCGGCCCTGGGCGCGCCACGCGGGCGCGGCGGGCAGATCCGGGGCGAGGAGGCCCGCGACCAGGAGGCCCAGCGACTCCGCCACGTGGTGGTTGTTGGCCGAGGAGTGCAGGGACGGGTAGCGGGCGAGCCAGAACCCGTGGGCGGCCACCGCGCTGCGCAGCCGGCGCCGCTCGGCGTCCGCGAGATGCGGCGCGGCGGCCGCGACGACGAGGCCCAGCGACGCCAGCCGCAGCGCGAGCTCGATGCCGGAGAGCCAGTTGACGCCCCGGAAGGGCGGGTTCGCCTCAATCCAGGACAGGACGACCTCCAGGCAGAACCGGGCGGCGTCGCGATCCCCATCGCGGATGGCGAGAGCCGCCACCGGGTGGAGCATCTGCAGCCGGTTCAGCTCGAAGACGAACTTGACGTCGCCGCGCCCCTCGCCGTTCCGAAACGGCACGTCGAAGCAGTAGACGTCCGGGCTCGACCACGGGCGCCCCGAGACCGGATCCAGCGCCCAGAGGCCCGGAGCGTAGGCGCCCGCCGCGACCGTCACGCCCAGGAGCTCCGGCGTCCCCGCGCGGGTCCGGGCGGCGGCGGACCGCGTCGCGGCCTCCACCTCGGCGGGCCAGGGACCCCTCAGCCGGTCGCCGAAGGCGGCGAGGCTCGCCAGGGGGCCGTCGCCGACGTCGAACGCGGCCCAGCCTCGCCGGTCGCCGCGCCAGCGCGCCCGCTTCACCTGCTCGCCGACCCGGTGCGCGACCTCCGCCGGGCCCATCGCGCGCAGGCGCTGGACGTACCATCCCAGGCGGTTGAACTTCACGCGCGATCCTCCGGCCGAGCCGAGACGATCCTCGCTTTGCGTGAAATTCAGCCTAACGCCCGCATGGCGAGCGGCGACGCGTCACTTGCGGCCCTGCCAGCTCGGCATCGGCAGCACGGGCGCTTCGGTCGCGACCTCGGAGGGGAGCACCACCGTGGGGGTGCGCCCGCGGTTCTGGACGGCGGCGGAGCCGATATTGGGGTTGTTGCCCTTCTCGTCGAACTGGATCGGACCGCCGATCATCACGTGCTTCTCGATCTTGGTCTGCCTGACGGCGTCCATCAGGGCGGGACCGGCGGTCGCGCCGGCGCGCTTGAAGGCGTCGGCGGCGACCAGGATCGCCTCGAAGGTGAAGCCGGCGTTGAAGCAGTCCACCGCGAAGCGGTTGTTGGGGTTGGCCTGCTTGAAGGAGGCCTCCAGCGCATGGGTCATGTCCGACTTCGGGTTGGCCCAGGGCAGGTTGAACATCAGGTAGTCGGCCAGCGGCCCGAGCGCCTGGTAGAACTCCTCGTCATAGAGGCCGGGCGAGCCGGGCGAGATGATCGCCTTGGGCTCGAAGCGCTGGCGCACCATGTCGCGCACGAGCTTGATGGCGTCGCCGGCGCGGCTCACCACCATCACGAGGTCGGGGTTGAGCGAGCGCATCTTGGTGACCTCGACGGACAGGTCCTGCGCTTTGGGATCGTAGGCGATGCTCTCCGTCAGCGGGAAGGGCATGTTCTGCTTCGGGAAGATGGCGTCCATGGCCTGGCGCTGGGCCGTGCCGAAGGTGTCGTTCGCGTGCAGGAACACGGCCGACTTGAAGTCCACCTTCGTGGCCTCGGAGATCGTCTTGATCAGCCGCAGCCCGTTGGTGACGAGCGCCCCGCCCGTCTGGAAGTTGCGGACGAGGTATTTGTAGCCTTGTTCGGTGATCTGGGGCGCGGCGGCGATGTTGCAGATCAGCGGCACCTGGCGCTGCTCGGCCACCTGGGCGATGGCCAGCGTGTGGCCGGAGTCGAAGGCGCCGACGAGGCAGTGGACCCCGTCATTCACGGCGCGCTCCGCTTGGGTGCGGGCGATGTCGGCGGAAGATTCCGTGTCGATCTGGACGAGTTCGACCTTGTAGCCGAGATCGGCGAGCACCTTGGGGGCGGCGAGCGCGCCGCGGTGGCAGCTCTGGCCCGCCTGCGCGAAGAAGCCGGACCGCGGCAGCATCACGCCGACCTTCAGGACCGGGGCCTGGGCCCGGACGATCGCCGGAGCAGACAGCGTCGCCGCGGCGGCGGCGGCGACGAAATGGCGTCGGTTCAATCCTGAATTCTGGCGCTGTCTCACGGTCGATCCTCCCGAACTTCGGGCGGATCCTAAATCACTTTCGCCGACCCTTGGCTAGCGCATCTCCGTTCAGTGCGAGACCGAGGCCCGCTTCGGAGCGTTCGCCCGGGCGCCGCGCGGCACGCTGCCCGTGGTGACGGGATCGCGCTCGTCCGGGTCCGTCGCCGCGATGAGGCAGCCGATCTGATCGCGGCCGCAGCCGGGGCCCGACGCGCTCTGTCCGAACCGAAGCGGAGAGAGCCAATACACAAGGCCCACGAGGAGCGCTGTTGCGGCGATCTGCTTGGCGAGGGACATGGGGGGCGAGCCTGGCTGATGGTCTCCGACACTATCGAGGGTCGTGCTTAAGAAAGAGCAAACCGCGAGGGCTGAATCACGCGCTCCTGAATCGCGCGGCGATCTCCCGGACCCGGAGTCGCAGGCGCCGCCCGTAGTCGCGGATGGCCTTCCAGGCGCGGCTCGCCCGCACCCAGGCCAGCGCGGCGTCGCGCACCCGGAACACGACCGTGATGATGCGGGCGAACCACCCGATGGTCATCAGCTTGTCCCGCCCGGCGTCGAAGATGCGCTCCACGATCAGGAACGTCGCCCCATGCGCCAGGATCAGGGTCGGGATGGCGACCCGCACATGCCCGGTTCCAAGCCAGTAGAGGCCGAGGATCTTGAGCGGCTCGGCGATCAGGAACGGAACGACGAAGACGGCCAGGATCGCATAGGGCGGCAGCGCCGCGACGGCCCGCTCCATGCGCTGGACCAGCGCCAGCGCCTGAAGAGCGCGGATGAGCGGCGTGAAGAGCGGCCGGACGATCTCGTCGAAGATGACGAAGGGCACGACCAGAACGTCGAGCAGCACGCGCACGGCCAGCGGCCGGCGGGGCGCCGGCGGCTCGGCGGGCGGCTCGTCCGGGCGGATCGGATCCTCCTGGCCCATGGTCATGCGGCGTGCCCGATCATGAGACCTCTCAGCCGCTCGCCTGGTCGAGTTCGCGGATGTCCTCGTCGGCGAGGCGAAGCGCGGTGGCAGCGGCGAGTTCGCTGACCTGCTCGACGCTCGTGGCGCTCGCGATGGGGGCCGTGATGCTGGGGCGGGCGATCTGCCAGGCCAAGGCGATCCGGGCGGGCGTCGCAGCGCGGCGCTCGGCGACCTTGTCCAGCGCGGCCAGGATCCTGAACCCGCGCTCGTTCAGGTAGCGGGCGATGCTGCGCTCCCCGCGGGGGCTCTTGCCCAGATCCGCCTCGGACCGGTACTTGCCGGTCAGGAACCCCGCCGCCAGACCGAAGAACGGGATCACCCCCACGTGGCGGGCGAGGCAGATCGGCTCCAGCCCGCTTTCGTAATCCGAGCGCGTGTAGAGATTGTATTCGGGCTGCATCGTCTCGTAGCGGGGAAGGCCCTGCGTCTCGGAGATGTCCAGCGCCTCGGTGAAGCGCTCCGGCGAGAAGTTCGAGGCGCCGATGACCCGGACCTTGCCGGCCGCGACCAGTTCGGCGAAGGCGGCCAGCGTTTCGGCCTGCGGCGTCGCCGGATCGTCCTTGTGCGCCTGATAGAGATCGATCCGGTCGGTCTGGAGCCGCCGGAGCGACGCGTCCACGGCCGAGCGGATATAGGCCGGAGCCAGCCCGGCCTTGCCGTCGCCCATGTCCATGCCGACCTTGGTGGCCAGCACGATCTGGTCGCGGTTGCGGCGCGCCTTCATCCAGGCGCCGATGATGGTCTCGGACTCGCCGCCGCTGTGGCCGGGCGCCCAGCGCGAGTAGACGTCGGCGGTGTCGATGAAGCGCAGTCCGGCCTCGAAGGCCGCGTCGAGCACCTCGAAGGATCGCTTCTCATCGATCGTCCAGCCGAAGACGTTGCCCCCCAGGCACAGCGGCGGGACGGCGAGGGCGGACTGTCCGAGCTTGCGCAGCTGCATGGTTCATCCTTGTGATCGTTCGCGGCGCGTGAGGGCCCGCGTCCGCGAACATGGCGCATCGGCGGCTTCTCTTCACCCCCTGCCGGCCCTATAATCTTTTGCTCAAGATGAGTAGAAGTCGAGTCTTGGCCCAGGGCGCGGCGCGCCGGACGATGGCCGGGCGGCGTACGCTGGCGCGAGGTCCGGAACCGAACGCGCCGGCTGGCGCTTCGGACAGGAGTGATGGCGGCATGACCTTTCAGTCCCTCTACCAGCATGGGTTCGCCCGCGTGGCGGCCTGCACGACGCGGGTTCGCCTGGCCGATCCGCTCGCCAACGCCGACGTGCTGCTCAGGTCCCTGAAGGACTGCGACGCGCAGGCCGTGGCGGTGGCGGTGTTTCCGGAGCTCGCGCTGTCGGGCTACGCCATCGACGACCTGCTCCTCCAGGACCCGCTCCTGGACGCGGTGGAGCGGGCCGTATCCGTCCTCCTCGACGGCTCCCGCAACCTGCAGACTCTGATGCTGGTCGGCGCGCCGCTGCGGTGGCGCGGCAGGCTCTACAACACGGCGCTGGCGATCCACCGGGGGAGGCTCCTGGGCGTCGTGCCGAAGGTCCACCTGCCGAACTACCGCGAGTTCTACGAGAAGCGGCATTTCGCGTCGGGGCAGGGGACGGAAGGCGGTTCGATTCGGCTCGCCGGCCAGGAGGCGCCGTTCGGACCGGACCTGGTGTTCGAGGCCTCGGACCTGCCGGGGCTCGTCGTGCATGCGGAGATCTGCGAGGACCTCTGGGTTCCGGCCCCGCCAAGCTGCTTCGGGGCGCTGGCGGGCGCGACCGTGCTGGCCAATCTCTCCGCCAGCAACATCACGATCGCGAAGGCGCAGACGCGCGCCCAATTGTCCTGCGCCCAGTCGGCCCGGTGCCTCGCGGCCTATCTGTACGCGGCGGCCGGCGCGGGCGAGTCCACGACGGACCTCGCCTGGGACGGACAGACCTCGATCTACGAGAACGGCGTCCTGCTGGCCGAAAGCGAACGCTTCCCGGCCGGCGACCAGATGGTCGTGGCGGACGTCGATCTCGACCTGCTGCGGCAGGAGCGGGCCCGGCAGGGCACGTTCGACGACAATCGCCGCCTGCATCCGCAGGTCGAGGCGTTCCGCCGCGTCGCCTTCGACCTCGGCGCCAGCCGCGAGGATTTCGGCTTGAGGCGGCGCGTCGAGCGGTTCCCGTTCGTGCCGGCCGATCCGGCCCGCCTCGCCCAGGATTGCTACGAGGCCTACAACATCCAGGTCGCGGGCCTGGTGCAGCGTCTCTCGGCGACGGGCGTGAAGCGCGCGGTGATCGGGGTGTCGGGAGGCCTCGATTCGACGCAGGCGCTCATCGTGATCGCCAAGGCGATGGACCTGCTGAAGCGGCCGCGGACCGACATCCTCGCCTACACGATGCCGGGCTTCGCCACCGGCGACGAGACCAAGGCGAACGCGCTGGCGCTGATGGCGTCGCTCGGGGTCAGCTGGAGCGAGCTCGACATCCGTCCGGCCGCCCGCCAGATGCTGAGCGACATGGACCATCCCTTCGCCAGGGGCGAGGCGGTCTATGACGTCACGTTCGAGAATGTGCAGGCGGGCCTGCGGACCGACTATCTCTTCCGTCTCGCCAACCAGCATGACGGCATGGTGATCGGCACGGGCGACCTCTCCGAACTCGGCCTCGGCTGGTGCACCTACGGCGTGGGGGACCAGATGTCCCACTACAACGTCAATTCCGGGGTGCCCAAGACGCTGATCCAGCACCTGATCCGCTGGGTGATCTCCTCCGAGCAGTTCGACGCCAGCGTCGGGCGGGTGCTCGACTCCATCCTGGCGACGGAGATCTCGCCCGAACTCGTCCCCGTCGAGGCGGGCGAGAAGCCGCAGAGCACCGAGGCCAAGGTGGGCCCCTACGAGCTTCAGGACTTCAACCTGTTCTACACGCTGCGCTACGGCTTTCGGCCGTCGAAGATCGCCTTCCTGGCGCAGCACGCCTGGCGCGACGCGTCGGCGGGCTCGTGGCCGCCGGGATTTCCGGACGACCGCCGGCGGGCGCACGACCTTCCCGAAATCCGGCGCTGGCTGGAGGTGTTCATCCGCCGGTTCTTCGGCTTCAGCCAGTTCAAGCGCTCGGCCATGCCCAACGGCCCCAAGGTGGTGGCCGGCGGCTCGCTGTCGCCCCGCGGCGACTGGCGCGCCCCGTCGGACGGCAACGCCACGGCGTGGCTGGATGAACTCGAGCGCAACGTTCCGAAAGACTGAGGCCGCATGGGAAAGAAAGACGAGCTGAGCTACGGGCCGCTGTCGCCCAGGACCACCGTGCATCTGTGCGTCGACATGCAGCGCCTCTTCGCCGAGGACACGCCCTGGCGGACGCCCTGGATGCCGAGGGTCCTGCCGAAGGTCGTCGAGCTCGCCGCCCACAAACCCGACGCCGCGATCTTCACCCGGTTCATCCCGGCCGAGCGGCCCGGGATCGGGCAGGGGACCTGGAAGCGCTATTACGAGCGCTGGGCGGATGTGACGCTGGACCGCATCGGCCCGGCCATGGTCGACCTGATCCCGGATCTGCGCGCCTTCACGCCCCCCGGCGAGATCCTGGACAAGCATGTCTATTCGCCGTGGATCGACAGCGACCTCGAGCGCCGGCTGCAGCTACGCGGGGCGGACGCCATCGTGGTGAGCGGGGGCGAAACGGATGTCTGCGTGCTCGCCGCCGTCCTGGGCGGCGTCGACCGCGGCTATCGGGTCGTGGTGGCCACCGACGCCCTGTGCAGCTCCTCGGACGAGGCGCATGACGCCATGATGACGCTCTACCACCAGCGCTACGGCCAGCAGGTGGAGACGGCGACGGTCCAGACCATCCGGGACGCCTGGGCGTAGCCCCGACAGCATGAAGCCCCGGCGTCGACCGGGGCTTCGCGCAGAGTTTCGGGGTTCAGCCGGTCACATCGACTTGCCGGCGCTCTTGTCGAGAGACTGCGCCGCCTCGAGGTGCTTCTGCAGGTCCGGCAGGGTCTGGCTGGCGTAGTCGCCGGCCGGGTCGCCCTTCATCTTGGAGGCCTTCTGATATTCGGCGATGTCCTTCTTGTGATCGGCCACCATGTGTTTGGCGAAGGCCTTGTCGAAGGCCGCCCCGTTCATCTTGGACATCTTCTGGTAGTCGGCTTTCTGCTGCTTGGTCGGCTCGGTGGGCGGCGTGACGCCCAACTGCTGGGCGACGGCCGTCGCCTTCTGGTTGGCGTTCCCGTGGTCGGTCGTCAGCATCTGGCCGTAGCTCTTCACGGCGTCGCTCTGGCCGTTCTGCTGCGCGAGCTGGCCCATGGACACTTCCGCCATGTTGCCCTGGATGGCCTTGGTGATGAACGCCTTGCTGGGCGGATCCTTGGCGAGCGCGGCCGGAGCCGACAGCGCCAGGGCGAGCGAGGCGGTGAGTCCGAGAATCGAAATCCGAGACATGGTTGCATTCTCCTGAGGTCGCGTCGGGGGTGTGCGTCGCGTTCTGCCGCGGGCGGCAGCATCGATGGTGTGGAACGACAGCGCCGAGGCGGTGGTTCCAGAAACCGCGGTGCGACACGGGGTCGAGGCGCGTCCGGACACAGGTCAGCGCCTGGCGGAAGTCACGCTCGGTGTCAGGCTTCGGGCTCGCGGCGCGTGACATTGCTGGACGGCGAAGCCGGACGATTCACGACGGAACCGCCTGACGACGGCCGAATGCCATCAAGCATCGCTGATTTGGACAGAGTCTGGCCCAATTCAGCGGCAAGTTAGACCTCGGCATCAAGGTGGACGGACGCCGTCCCCCTCGACAACCCTTAGGATCCAGAATGAGATCGATGACCCGCGCGTGGCTCGCCGCCGTGCTGGTCGGCGCCGCCTCCGCGGCTTCGGCGCAGACCGCGCCCGCTCAGCCGACCTCTCCCGAGACCTGCAACGCTCTCTGCCAGCTCTTCAAGGGCCTCGGCGGAGACCGCAATCCGCCGGGCTCGTCCCAGGCCGCGTCTCGCGCCGCTCCCGCGCGCGCCGCCGCGAGCGACCAGCCCGCCGACAAGGCCGGCCGTCGCCGCACGGCTCCCGCGCAGGCCGGACGGAGCGCCGACGCGGCTCAGCCCGGCGACGAGACGGGCTCGACCGCCCCGCAGCGCCAGGCCGCCGTCGCCACCCGGCCGGGGCCGGACGAGCAGGCGGAGCCGGGCAAGCTCAGGATCCTCACCGGGCCGGGGCCAGGGCGCGAGGCGATCGTCGCCGACCTCGGCGCGGTCCTGGGGCCGGAGACCAAGGTCGACGCGGTCAGCGGGCGCAATGCGGCGCTCAAGGACCTCTTGACGATTCCGGGCGTCGACATGGCCGTGGTCTCGGCGCCGGTCCTGGCGGCGGCGAACACCGAGAAGCTCGTGCAGGTGGCCAAGCTCTTCGGCGAGGAACTGCACGTCGTCGCCGGACCCGATGTGACGCGCATCGAGGATCTGGCCGGCAAGCCCGTCCATCTGGGTCGTCCGGGGAGCGACACGGAAGCGGTCGCCCGGGCGGCGCTGCAGGCGCGCGGCGTCGAGGTGGTCGCCCTGCACGGCTCGCTGGAAGACGCGTCCGCCGATCTGCGGGAGGGCCGGGCCGCGGCCTTCGTGCTGCTCGCGCCCAAGCCCTTCGCTCCGCTGGCGCAACTCGACGCCGGAGCCGGCGCGCACCTCGTGGCCATCTCCTACAGGGGCGTCGGCGAGGCCTATGATCCGTCGAGCTTCACGGCCGCCGACTATCCCGCCTGGGTGCGGCCCGGGGAACGGGTCGAGACGCTGGCCGCCGACGCGGTGCTGGTGGCGCCGTGGTGGCGCGAGAGCTCGCCCCGGCAGAAGGAGCTCACCGCGGCGGCCAGGACGCTCTTCGAGCGCTTTCCGGGTCTGCTGCGCGAGGGGCGGCATCCGAAATGGAAGGAGACCAACCTCGCGGCGGCGGTCGACCGCGTGCGCCGGTTGAAGACGGCTCAGCTCTGGGTGCAGTCGCAGATCAAGGTTCGTCCGGAGGCGGTCGAGCGCTCGGCCTCCGCTGGCCGCTGAGGAGATGAACACGATGCTGGACACCGATCTCCGCGATCCTGACGCTCCGCTCGGCGCGCGCGACGTCAAGCCCGCGCCGCTCCGCCGGCGAGCCGGCGCGACCGGCGCCCGTGCGCTGACGCCGTTCCTGGCGGCGGGCGGCCTGGCCGTAATCGCGGCGGGCCTGGCCACGCTGACCGTCTCGGTGCTGACCCCGTCCGACGGCGCGCTGGCCCCGTCCGACCCCATCCCGGCGACGAGCCAGACGCGCCCGCTGGCCCAGGCCCCGGTCGTGGAGCGGACGCCTGAACCGGCGCCGCGCGTGGTCGACGCCAAGCCGCCGACGCCCTCGGGCGCGCCGCCGGAGCCCGCCCCGGCGAAGCCTGAGCCCGTCGCGCCGGCCGCCCCCGCCCCGGAGATGCGCGCGGCCATCGAGCCCGCGCCGGCTCCCGTCCAGGCGCCCGCTCCCGCGCCTGCCCAGGCTGCGTCTCCGACGCCCGGTCCGTCGGCGGCCGCGGCCGTGGGCGCGCTCGAAACGGGGAGCCTCCACCTCAGCGCAGACGAGATCCTGTCCGATCTGGAGCGGGGCGAAAGCAAGCTGCAGGCCGGCGACATCGCATCGGCGCGCCGCTACTTCGAGCGCGTGGCTCTCGCCGGCGACGCGCGCGGGGCGATCGGCATGGCGCGGTCCCATGATCCGGACGTGCTCGCCAAGCTGCCGGTCGTCGGGCTGGAGCCCGACGCGTCCGCGGCCGCCTCGTGGTACGACAAGGCCAAGACCCTGCGCGCCGGCCCTTGACGCGCGCCGGACAGTCTGCATGAAAAAGGGCCCCCGCCGTTTCCGGAGGGGGCCCTTTCAGCATCGCTGGTCCCGGATCAGCCCTTGATCATCGGGCAGTTGCCCTCGGACATCGGACGGAAGGCCTTGTCGGCCGGGATGGTGGCGAGCGTCTTGTAGACGTCCCACTCGCCCTTCGACTCCGACGGCTTCTTCACCTCGAACAGGTACATGTCGTGGATCTTCCGGCCGTCCGGCCGGATCGAGCCCTTGCCGAACAGCGGGTCGTCCGTGGGGATCTCCTTCATCTTGGCGATGACCTTGGCGCCGTCGTCCTTGCTCTTCAGCGCTTCGACCGTCTTCAGGTAGTGAAGCACGCCCGCATAGACGCCGGCCTGGACCATGGACGGCATCTTGCCGCCGGCCTTCTCGGCGAAGCGCTTGGACCAGGCGCGGGTGGAGTCGTTGTTGTCCCAGTAGAAGGATTCGGTCAGCACGAGGCCCTGGGCCACGTTCAGGCCCAGCGAGCGCACGTCGGAGATGAACACCAGAAGCCCGGCGATGCTCTGGCCGCCCTTGACGATGCCGAACTCGGCCGCCTGCTTGACGGAGTTGATGGTGTCGCCGCCGGCGTTGGCGAGCGCCACCACCTTCGCGCCGGAGGCCTGCGCCTGCAGAAGGAAGGACGAGAAATCCGAGCCCGGGAAGGGGTGCTTGACCGACCCCAGGATCTTCCCCCCAGCCTTGGTGACGAGCGCCGACGCGTCGCGCTCCAGCGCGGCGCCGAAGGCGTAGTCGGCCGTGATGAAGAACCACGTGTTTCCGCCCCGCTGGACCATGGCGGTGCCGGTGCCGTTGGCCAGCGCCCAGGTGTCATAAGTCCAGTGGACGGTGTTGGGGGAGCACTGCGATCCGGTCAGGTCGGACGTGCCGCCGCCGGAATTGATGTAGGCCTTGTTCTTTTCCCTGGTGATCTGGGACACGGCCAGGGCCACCGAGGAGGTCGGAACGTCGACGATGAGGTCCACGCCGTCGCGGTCGTACCACTGGCGGGCGATGGCGGCTCCGATGTCGGGCTTGTTCTGATGGTCCGCGACGACGACTTCGGCCTTGATGCCCTTCTCGGAGGCCTTGAAGTCCTCGATCGCCATGCGGGCCGCGACGGCCGATCCCTCGCCGGTGATGTCGGCGTAGAGCCCGGAGCGGTCGTTCAGAACGCCGATCTTCACGGATGTCTGGGCCTGCGCGAAGCCCGCGGCGAGCGCCGCGAGCGCGACGCCGAGCATCATGCTTTTCATTTTCATTTTTGGTTTCCTCCCAAAGGGATGGGAAGCTTAGGCCAACGCGGCCCCGGTGGGGAAGTGGCCTTCCTGCGACGTCGTGAAGATCGCGACCCGCATAAGGACGCAGTGGAAAAGCCGGTTCGGTAACCATCGGCTAACCGACGTGGGTCAGCCTGCGAGCATCAGGAGACGACGATGCGCAACGAGACGACCCTGGCGGCGGACGCCGTGACCATCATGGCCATGATGGAGGCCCTGCGGGTCGCGTTCGAGGCGGCCTCTGAACCGGCGGTGAGCCGGTCGGCGGACGACCTGAACGACCGCATCCTGCGCGAAGTGAAGCAGATGGAGCTGCCGACCTATTCCTACGCTAGCCAGGCGCAGGGGATCGAGGAAGCCCTGGCCTGCATCAGGCTCGCCCTCGACCAGGCGCGGAGCAAGGCGGCCTGATCAGAGCATGCTGCGAAAAGGTGGAATCCGGCGTTTCGCACAAAGCATGCGACAGCCATAAGACCTAGAGCATGCTGTTTTTGTCGAAACACCGCATGCTCTAGGCGCAGAACGCCTTTTCCGACAGCATCTCGCGGGCCACCCGGCCCGCCTTCAGCAGGCGAAGTTCGGACACGGCGATGTCGGCGAGGTTCTTCAACACCAGCGTATCGGGCTTGGTGAAAGGGCGCGGCTTGGTGTCCAGCAGGCAGACCGTGCCGAGCCGGAGCCCGCAGGAGAAGATGATCGGCGCGCCGGCGTAGAACCGGACGTAGGGATGGCTCTGCACGATGGGGCTGCGCGACCAGCGCGGGTCGCGCAAGGTGTCGCAGATCACGAGCGGCTCGTCGTTCATGATGGTCTCGCTGCAGAACGAATCTCCGCGCGGGAGGCTCGACGGCGACAAGCCCCGCGCGGCCTTCATCCAGTTCCTGTCCCGGTCCATGAACCCGACGATCACCATGGGCACATGAAAGTGCTCCTGAGCGATCTGGCAGATCCTGTCGAACGCCGGCGACGGTCCCGTGTCGAGGATCTCCAGGGCGGCCAACGCGGTGAGTCGGGCCTGTTCGTTGGCCGGAACTGGGAACATGAAGGGTCCGTGGGACGGAGCGGCGGCTGAAACCACCCTGCCACGCCAGCGGAGGCTCTGCCATTCGGTGGAATGCGATACGTAATACCACCAAGAGTTGTGTCGTTAGTTGTCTTTGGACGACTTACGATTGCTGAAACGGGCGTTGCCCAGCCCTGTTCCGATGGTCAGGACGCCCCACCGCTCGACGTCCTGCATGAAGGGGACCTGGCTCAAACCCTGCACGACGGCGTCATTGTGCATGACCACCACGGTCTGGTGCCCGCCCACCTTCGGAATCGCCCCGGCGATTTCGGCGGGGAGGTTGAAGCGGCCGCTCTCCCAGTTGCCGCCGGGCAGGTTCTGGCCGCCCCGGTCGATGGAGCCGTCCGGGTTGATCACGCCGGGGCAGCCCACCCCGATGAAGGGCGCCAGGCGAAGCTTCGCCTTGCCCGCCCGGACGATCAGGTCCTCCAGCATGGCGACGAGGCGCGCGACGGCCTGGTCGCGCTTCGGGCTCTCGTCCGCGTGGCGCCACAGCTCGGTCTCGACGACCTTCGCCTTGGCGAAGTCCGGCGCGGATTTGAGGTTCAGCTCCACTACGCCGGCCCGGATGTTGGAGCCTCCGATGTCGACGCCGATGATCGCCTGGTAGCCCGAGAGGGTCCAAGGCGCCACGAGTTGCACGGAGCCGATGATCCCGGCGTGATCCGGGTGGTGGCGGATGGGCGTGAGTTTCACCTCGTGCCCGGATCCCTTCAGCAGGCCGTTGGTCCGTCCGATCACCAGTTCGCCGATGCGGCCCTGCCGGAAGCCGCCGCCCACGACGATGCGCTGGGTGTCCTGCCAGCCTTTCGCCCGCAGGAACCGGCGCGTCACGGCCGCCAGCTCCTGGGCGAAATCCTCGATGGCGCCATGGACGAGGCCGGCCCCGTCCGGATCGCCGTTCAGGAGCACGTCTTCCAGCTTCTTCTTGCCGATCTCCTCGCTCGGCTTGTCGCCCAGCGGATCGTCCTCGTACTGGCGGAACCGCTCCCGCCAGTCCTCCAGGATCTCGGCGAAGGCGCGCTTGCTGGCGCGGTCGCCCAGGAAGCCCTCCTTGCCGCGAAGCTCCAGGTTGTAGCTGTCGATGACGACGGCGGGAAGGTCGTCGGCGCCGTGAGGGCCGTTGCGCGCGTCTTCAGGCATGGGGGTCTCCGCCGGCCGGCGCCCTGGGCGTCCGCGGTCAGTTCGAGGGCGTATGCGACGGGGTGAGGACGACCGATTTGTTGGCGCGGGTCTCCTCCGCAAGCTGGCGCCAGTCCCGCCCCTCGCAATATTCGGCCGCCGCGCGCAGGACTTCGCCGGCCATGCGGAAGGCCTCGTCCTCCGTCGCCTGGAACGTCTTGGAAGGGTCGTGAGGCGCGCGGATCCGCAGCGTCACGGTCTGGACGGGCGTCGTCTCGGACTCGCGGAAGCCGAGATTGACCTGGGTGGCGATGGTCTGGGGCCGTTGGGGATCTCCCTCCGACACCGTCATCTCGCCGAAGGAGAAGCTGTAGAAGCGCATGCGACCCTCATCCCGTGGACCGCACCGACAACGCGCGAGGCGGCCTTCCGTTCAGGTCCAGGTCCTGTGGCGGCGTCTCAGGCGCCGCAGAGCGAAGGCGGAGATTGGCGCCGGCCTCCGCAACCATTAGGTCTGCGTGGAAAGTCTCATCGAGAAAGGACCGCGACCCCATGTCCGATACGTTGCCCGACCGCCTCTCCGTCAACCCTTCGAGCCCCTATTACGACGAGGCGGTCCTGAGCCGCGGCGTCGGCATCCGCTTCAAGGGCGTCGAAAAGACGAATGTCGAGGAGTATTGCGTCAGCGAGGGCTGGGTGCGGCTGAGCGTCGGCGCGTCGAAGGATCGCTTCGGCAATCCCATGACGGTGAAGCTCAAGGGGCCCGTCGAGCCCTATTTCAACGCCGCCCTGGCGCCGGACGCCGAGCCGAAGGCCTGAGAGGCCGCTTCACCACAGCGACGCCTTGGCGCGCTCGGGCCATTGCGCGTCATGGGCCGGGCCGCCGACCTCGCCCTGCGTCATCGCCGCGAGGATCTGGCACGCGCCTGAGCGCGCCACAAAAAGGAAAGGCGGACCGAAGCCCGCCTTCCTTTTCGATCAGCGCTGGTTGATCGACACGTATTCGCGCGAGGGCGAGCCCGTGTAGAGCTGGCGCGGGCGTCCGATGCGCTGGGACGGATCCTCGATCATCTCCTTCCACTGCGCGATCCACCCGACCGTGCGGGCGAGCGCGAACAGCACCGTGAACATGGAGGTGGGGAAGCCCATCGCCTTCAGGGTGATGCCCGAGTAGAAGTCGATGTTGGGGTAGAGCTTCTTCTCGATGAAGTACTCGTCATGCAGCGCGATGCGCTCCAGCTCGAGCGCGACGTCGAGCAGCGGATCGTCCTTGATGCCGAGCTCGTTGAGCACTTCATGCGTGGTCTTCTGCATGATCTTGGCGCGCGGATCGTAGTTCTTGTACACGCGATGGCCGAAGCCCATCAGGCGGAACGGATCGTTCTTGTCCTTGGCGCGCGCGATATAGTGCGGGATGCGGTCGACCGAGCCGATCTCCTGCAGCATCTTCAGCGCCGCCTCGTTGGCGCCGCCATGCGCCGGTCCCCACAGGCAGGCCACGCCCGCCGCGATGCAGGCGAAGGGGTTGGCCCCGGACGACCCCGCCAGGCGCACCGTCGAGGTCGAGGCGTTCTGCTCGTGGTCGGCGTGCAGGATGAAGATGCGGTCGAGCGCGCGCGACAGCACCGGGTTGACCTTGTACTCCTCGCACGGGACCGCAAAGCACATGCGCAGGAAGTTGGACGTGTAGTCGAGATCGTTCTGCGGGTAGACGAAGGGCTGGCCGATCGAATACTTGAACGCCATGGCCGAGAGCGTCGGGATCTTGGCGATCATCCGCATCGAGGCGATCATCCGCTGCTGCGGATCGGAGATGTCGGTCGAGTCGTGATAGAAGGCCGAGAGCGCGCCCACGCTGGCCACCAGCACCGCCATGGGGTGGGCGTCGCGGCGGAAGCCCTGGAAGAAGCGCATCATCTGCTCATGCACCATCGTGTGGCGCGTGACGCGATAGTCGAAATCCGCCTTCTGGGCGGCGGTCGGCAGCTCCCCGTAGAGCAGGAGATAGCAGGTCTCCAGGAAGTCGCCGTGCTCGGCCAGCTGCTCGATCGGGTATCCGCGATAGAGCAGAACGCCTTCGTCGCCGTCGATATAGGTGATCTTGGACTCGCAGCTCGCCGTGGAGGTGAAGCCCGGATCGTAGGTGAACATCCCCGTCTGGGCGTAGAGCTTCGCGATGTCCACCACGCTCGGCCCGATCGAACCGGACTTGACGGACATCTCGAGGGTCTTTCCGGCGATCGAAAGGGTGGCGGGCTCGCTCATGGGCGGTATTCCTTCGGGCCAAGACATCAAGGCAGGCGACCAGCAGCCAGCACCATCACGCTTCGCCGCTGCCGGCGGGGCCAGGCGGGCTCGCGAGGGCTCTCGGTTTGCCTGGAATCGAGGCAAAAACCGGGTCCGCCGCCGAAAGTTCGCTTGAGGCCTAGCGTTTGCTAGCCCAATTCCCGGGGGCGTTCAACCACACCGAAAGTCGGGCTCGGCCGTGCATGGCTGCCCGTCCTCAGGCCGGGACCTTCTGCGCCTGGTCCCTCAGGCGCGCGAGGCTTTCGTCGCGGCCCAGAACGGCCATGACGTCGAAGAGGCCGGGCGACGTGGCTCGCCCGGTCAGGGCGGCGCGCAGGGGCTGCGCGACCTGGCCGAGCTTCGCGCCGGTCGTCTCGGCGAAGGCGCGGACGGCGGCTTCGGTCGAGGCCGCGGACCAGTCCTCGAGCGCCTCGAGCTCCGGCATCAGCGCCGCGATGCGGCCGCGGCCGCCGTCGGCCAGCAGCTGCTCGGCCTTCGGCTCCAGGCCGAGCGGGCGCGACGCGTAGAGATAATAGGCGCTGTCGATCAGCTCGATCAGCGTCTTGGCCCGCTCCTTCAGGCCCGGCATGGCGGCCACGAATTTCTCCCGCAGGGCGGGCGACAGCGACGCGGGCGCGCCTCGCGCCGGCCCGACTTCGGGCAGGATGACCTCGATCGCCTTGACGAGATCCTCGTCGGAGCTCGTTCGCATGTAGTGGCCGTTGATGTGCTCCAGCTTGGCGAAGTCGAAGCGCGCGGGCGAGCGGCCGATGCCGGAGAGATCGAAGGCGTCGATCATCTCCTGCGTGGTGAAGAACTCCTGGTCGCCATGGCTCCAGCCCAGGCGCACGAGATAGTTGCGCAGCGCGGCGGGCAGGTAGCCGAGCGCCCGGTAGGCGTCGACGCCCAGGGCGCCATGGCGCTTGGAGAGCTTCGCCCCGTCCGGCCCGTGGATGAGCGGGATATGCGACATGCTCGGCACGTCCCAGCCGCAGGCCTGGTAGATCTGCGTCTGGCGCGCCGCGTTGGTGAGGTGGTCGTCGCCCCGGATCACATGGGTGACGTCCATGTCGTGGTCGTCCACCACCACGGCCAGCATATAGGTCGGGGTGCCGTCCGAGCGCAGCAGGACGAGGTCGTCCAGGTCCTTGTTCTGCCAGACGACGCGGCCCTGGACCTGGTCGTCGACGACGGTCTCGCCCTCGGTCGGGGCGCGCAGCCGGATCACCGGCTTGACGCCCGCCGGCGCCTCGCTGGGGTCGCGGTCGCGCCAGCGGCCGTCATAGCGCATCGGCTTGCCTTCGGCGCGGGCCTGCTCGCGCATCTGCTCCAGCTCCTGCGGGCTGGCGTAGCAGTAATAGGCCTTGCCCTCGGCCAGGAGCTTCTCGGCGACCTCCTTGTGCCGCGCGGCGCGGGCGAACTGGTAGACGACGTCGCCGTCCCAGGTGATCCCCAGCCACTGCAGCCCGTCCAGGATGGCCGCGATGGCGGGCTCCGTCGAGCGCTCGCGATCCGTGTCCTCGATGCGCAGCAGCATCTTGCCGCCGAAACGCTTGGCGTAGAGCCAGTTGAACAGCGCCGTACGGCCGCCCCCGATATGCAGGAAGCCGGTCGGCGAGGGAGCGAAACGGGTCACGACAGGTGCGGACATCGGGCGAAGGGTCTCGGGAAAAGACAGGGGCGGACGATGCAACTCCCCGTCGCTGGTCCGCAGGAGGCCGTCGTGTAGCATCAATGGCGGGCGAGGTTAAGGGCGCCCGCTTTCGGGATGCGCGGCATGGAACGAGGCCGTTCGCCAGCCGGCAGGGCGACGGCGATCGCCGCCGGCGCGGCGGGCGTCCTGGCCGGACTGCGGCCGGATGGGCGGAGCCTGCCGACCTGGCTCCTGGAGCTGGGCGCGTCCTTCGGCGCGGCGCTGCGCAGGCTCTTCCAGCGGGAGATCGAGGAGCGCCGGCTGTTCCTGTGGCTCCCGGTCGCGGCCGGCGCGGGCGTGCTGGCCTATTTCGCCGCGGAGCAGGAGCCGTCGTGGTGGGCCCCGGCGCTTGGCCTCCTCGTCGCGTCCTGCGGCGCCGTCGCAGCCCGCCCGCGCTCCCGGCCGGCCTTCATCGCCTGCGTGGCGGCCGCGGCGATCTTCGCCGGTTTTCTGGCCGCGGCGCTGCGCACGCTGGCGATGGCCGCGCCGGTGCTCGACAGAGTGCGGGTGGCCAGGCTCACCGGAACGGTGGAGGCGGTCGAGACGCGCATCTCGGGCGGCCGCCTGATGATCCGCCCCTCCAGCATCGAAGGCGTGGACGCCTCGGCCATGCCCTACCGGGTGCGGCTGACGACGCCCAACCGGCCGACCGCCCGGGCCGGCGACGTCGTCACGGCTACGGCGCGGCTGCTGCCCCCGCCGGAGCCGTCGCGGCCCGGAGGGTACAACTTCGCCCGGGACGCCTATTTCGGCGCGATCGGGGCCGTGGGCTCGCTGTCCGGCGCCATCGCGATCGCGCCGGCGCCGCCGGACGGCCCCTGGGATCGGCGCCTGTTCGCCGCCGTCGACCGGGCGCGCAACGCCATGACGGAGCGGATCGCGACCGCCATCGGCGGGGCGGCGGGCGGCGTCGCGGCGGCGCTGGTCACCGGCAAGCGCGGGCTCATCCCCGAGGAGGTGAACGACCATCTGCGGGCGGCCGGCATCTACCATGTCGTCTCGATCTCCGGCCTCCATCTCGTGCTGGCGGCCGGGATGGTGTTCTGGCTGGTGCGGGCCGGGCTGGCCCTCTGGCCCGCCGTCGCGCTGCGGCGGCCGATCAAGAAGTGGGCCGCCGCCTGCGCGATGGTCGCCGGAGCCGGCTACACGGTGTTCGCCGGCGGCGACGTGGCGACGGTCCGCTCCCTGGTCATGACCCTCGTGCTGCTCGGCGCGATGCTGGTCGACCGGCCGGCGCTGTCGATGCGCAACCTCGCTTTGGCGGCGCTTCTGATCCTGGCGATCGAGCCGGAGTCCATCCTGGCGCCGGGGTTCCAGATGTCCTTCGCCGCCGTGGCGGCGCTGGTCGCGGTGTTCGAGCGGCCCGGACATGGCGGCGCCGACCCGGAGGCGGGCAGCTTCACGAGCCTGGGCCTGCCGCAGGCGAGCCCCAAGGCGCCCCCGAGCGGCTGGATCGGGCGCGCCGTCGCGGGCGCGAAGCACCACCTCGTCGGGACCATGCTGTCGACTCTCGTGGCCGAGGCGGCGACCGGCGCCTACGGCCTCTACCACTTCCAGCGCTTCACGCCCTTCGGGCTTTTCGGCAACGCCATGACCCTGCCGCTGGTCTCGCTGATCGTGATGCCGGCCGCCCTGCTGGGCGCGATCGCCTATCCGTTCGGCCTGGACGGGCCGATCTGGCGGATCATGGGGCTGGGCGTGGAGGGCATGCTCCGCATCTCCGCGCGCATCCATGGCTGGTCGGGATCGACCCAGGCGGTGACGGCCTTCGGAGCCGGGGCGGTGCTGCTGCTCACGGCCGCGCTCCTGTGGCTGACGCTCTGGCGGACCGCGCTGCGGTGGCTGGGCGTGCCGCTCGGCCTTGCGGGCGTGCTTCTGGCGGCTCAGTCCCGCGCGCCCGACGTGGTCATGGCGCGGGACGGGCGCGCTTTGGCCGTGCGCGGGCCCGAGGGCCGGATGGTGATCGTCGGCCGGCAGGCCGGATCCTTCGTGACCGAGCAGTGGCTCAGGGCCGATGGCGACGTCCGCGGCGTCGGCGACCCCAGCCTCGGCGCCGGCGCGTCCTGCGATCCGCTCGGCTGCGTGGTCAAAATGGCGGACGGCGAGGCCCTGTCGCAGGTGCTCTCGGCGGCGGCCTTCGCGGAGGACTGCGGCCGCGCCGCCGTCATCGTCACCCCGCTCGCCGCGCCCGCCTGGTGCGACCGTCCGCTGGTGCTCGACCGGACGCGCCTCGCCGCGCTGGGCGCCGTGGCGCTGGTCCGCGAGGGAGAGGGTTTCCGCATCGAGAGCGAGCGCAGCCCTCAGCGGGACCGGCCTTGGATCCCGCGGCCCGCGGCGCCGCGCGAGCCCAGCGCCAAGGCGCTGGAGGCCGCGGCCGCCGCCCGCGCCCGCGCCGCGCAGGGCGGGACGCCCTCCCATGGCGAGGAAGACGACGAAGCGGCGGTCAGCGCGCCGATGGCTCCTGCTCCCGCACCGCCGGCCCCGAGGGCTCCGGCCGGCGCTCCCGCCCAGCCCGTCCGCAGCCCGCCGGCCGCCGCGCCTGCGGCTGAGGATGGGGGCGCGCAGACGCAGGAGGCGCGCCCGGCCGTGTCGCCGCCTTCGCGCAAAAAGAAAAAGAAGAGCAAGGCCACGAGCGCGCCGTCAGCGCTGGCGCCGGCGGAGCCGCGATCCGCTATTGGCGACGCCGAGCCTGCTGACGCCGCGCAGGCTGACGTCACGCCAGCGCAGGCCAAACCCAGCCAAGGTCCGCAGATCCCGTCGCCCAGAGCCAGGACGACTCGTGCGGCCCGCACCGCGCCGCCCGATCCGCGGACGGAACCGGCGGCGCCTGTCCAGCCGGCCCTGAGCCCCGAGGATGACGCCGATCCCGACCCCGATCCCCTCGACGGGAGAAGGTGACCGGCGCGACGCGTCCGAACCGAGGCTCAGTATTTGCGCAGCAGGCTCACCAGCTTGCCCTGGATGCGCACCCGGTCGGGACCGAGAACGCGGGTTTCGAAGGCCGGGTTGGCGGCTTCGAGCGCGATCGAGGAGCCGCGGCGGCGAAGCCGCTTCAGCGTCGCCTCCTCATCGTCGATCAGGGCGACGATGATGTCGCCATTGTCGGCGTTGTCCTGCTTGCGCAGCACAACGGTGTCGCCGTCGAGGATGCCCGCCTCGATCATCGAATCGCCGCGGACCTCGAGGGCGTAGTGCTCGCCGGAGGAGAGCATGTCCGGCGGCAGGCTGATCGTGTGGCTGCGCGACTGGATGGCCGAGATCGGCGTGCCCGCCGCGATCCTGCCCATCACCGGGATGGACACGTTCTGGTTAGCCTCTTCGCCCAGGACCTTGGGGCGGAGCTTGCCGAGATTGCCCTCGATGACGTTCGGGCTGAAGCGGCCCCGGGGCGCCTGACCCGGCACGGACTGCTCGGGCATCCGCACCACCTCGATGGCGCGCGCCCGGTTGGGCAGCCGGCGGATGAAGCCGCGCTCCTCCAGCGCCATGATGAGGCGGTGGATGCCCGACTTCGATTTCAGGTCCAACGCCTCCTTCATCTCGTCGAAAGAGGGCGGCACGCCGTCCTCGCGCAGGCGATCGTGGATGAAGCGCAGGAGTTCGTGCTGCTTTCGCGTCAACATCGCGCAAGGATCTCCGCTGTCCGACGGCGGCCGGGACCACCCGGCGACTCGTCAAAACAAATCACGAACAAACCATACATGTTCAGCCTGTGTTCCGCAATCGTCCCCCGCGATTCCGTCATGGAGGTCAGGCCGCCGCCCGCGCGGGGCGCGTCGCAGCGTCAGGCCGGCGGGCTTGGAAGCGGTCGGCCCGATGCCGCTGGCGTCGGCCGTCGGGCGCGCCTGCTCAGAGCCTCACGATGCGGCAGGGGTCCCCGGCCTTGCCGGGAGGGGCGTGGGGCTTGCGCACCAGGAGGCAGTCGGCTTGCGCCAGCACCCGCAGCATCGATGAATCCTGGCGCCCGAAGGGCGTGGCGCGGAGCTCGCCGCCGGGTCCGCGCTCCAGCGTCGCGCGCAGGTAGTCCTGGCGCGAGTCGTTGGCCGCGACGTCGGCGCCGAGCGTCGCCGTCTCGGTGACGTCGGCCCCGGCTTTCGGGTCGCCCTGGAGCGCGCGGATCAGTGGAGCGAGGAAGAGCCGGCCGCACACGATGGACGAGACCGGGTTGCCCGGCAGGCCCAGGATGGCCATGCCCTGCATGCGGCCGAAGATCAGGGGCTTTCCGGGCCGCATGGCGATGCGCCAGAAGCCCAGCGTCATGCCGCGCCGGGTCAGTGCGGACTGCACGAGGTCGTGGTCGCCCACCGAGGCGCCGCCGAGGGTCACCAGCACGTCCGCTTTCGCCGCCATCGCGGCCTCGATGGCCTCTTCCAGCGCCTGGAAGCTGTCGCCCGCGATGCCGAGATCGACAGGCGTTCCTCCGGCCCGGCGGACCATGCCGGCGATCGCATAGGTGTTGGAGGCGACGATCTGGTCCGGCCTCGCGGCCTCGCCCGGCCTGACGAGCTCGTCGCCCGTGGCCAGCACCGCGACGGTCGGGCGGCGCCGCACGCTCACCATGGGATGGCCCATGGCGGCGGCGAGCGCGACGCTGCGCGGGGTCAGCCGCAGGCCCTCGGCGAGCAGGGCGTCGCCCGTCGCGAAGTCCAACCCGGCCGGCCGGATGAAGCGGCCAGGCGACGGCGCCTCCATCACGGTGACGGCGCCGTCCGACGCGCGTGCGTTCTCCTGGATCAGGATGGCGTCCGCGCCGTCGGGAATGGGCGCGCCGGTGAAGATCCGCACCGCCTCGCCGGGCGCGACGGTGCCGCCGAAGGCCCGGCCCGCCGGCGCCTCGCCGACGACCCGCAACCGCGCTCCCGCCGCGGCGTCCGCGGCCCGCACCGCGTAGCCGTCCATCGCGGAGGCTGCGAAGGGCGGCTGGGTCCGCAACGCCGCGAGCGGCGCCGCCAAGGTCCGGTCCAGCGCGTCCGCGACGGGGACGTCCTCGGCCGGCAGCACCGGGCGGGCCGCATCCAGCACCCGCGTAAGGGCTTCGTCGACGGAGAGGAGCGGCTCGGATGCGGTCATGGTCAATCCTTCCGGGCCTTGCGCGGGGCGGTCATGACGAGCGGGCAGGGGCCTCTTCGGCCCGCCAGGAGCCGGATTTTCCGCCGTCCTTCCGGAGCAGGCGCACCGCCTCGATCCGCATGCCGCGATCGGCCGCCTTCACCATGTCGTAGACGGTGAGGCAGGCCACCGAGACCGCCGTCAGCGCCTCCATCTCCACGCCGGTCTGGCCGGACACCTTGACGACAGCGGTCACGCGGACGCCTGGCAAAGCCTCGTCGAGAACGAGGTCGACGGCGACCTTCGACACCATCAGGGGATGGCAGAGGGGGATCAGCTCATGCGTCTTCTTGGCCGCCATGATGCCCGCCACGCGGGCGACGCCGAGCACGTCGCCCTTCTTGGCGTCGCCGGCGCGGATCAGGGCCAGCGTTTCGGGCAGCATCACCACCGCGCCCTCGGCCACGGCGGTGCGCGAGGTCACGTCCTTCTCCGACACGTCCACCATGGCGGCGGCGCCGCTGGCGTCGATATGGGTGAGCCCGCTCACGCCGCCCCCGCCTTGGCGGCGTCGCCGAACAGCAGTTCCCGGGTGGCCGCGGCGACGTCCGGCCGCCGCATCAGGCTCTCGCCCACCAGGAACGTGTCGATCCGCGAGCGGGATAGCCGCAGGATGTCGTCGTGGGTGAAGACGCCGCTCTCGCCGACGATGATGCGGTCCGCCGGGATCAGGCCCGCCAGCTCCTCGGAGACGGAGAGGCTCACCTCGAAGGTGCGCAGGTTGCGGTTGTTGACGCCGACCAGGCGGGTGTCGAGGCGCAGCGCCCGGTCCAGTTCGGGGGCGTCGTGAACCTCGACCAGCACGTCCATGCCGCAATCGCGCGCCGTCGCGGCGAGGTCGCGGGCCTCGGCGTCGGTCACGGACGCCATGATGACGAGGATGCAGTCGGCGCCCCAGGCCCGGGCCTCGTAGACCTGGTAAGGCTCGAACAGGAAGTCCTTGCGCAGCGCCGGCAGCCCCGAGGCGTCGCGCGCCGCGGCGAGATAGTCGGCCCGGCCCTGGAACGAGGGCTCGTCCGTGAGCACCGACAGGCAACTCGCGCCGCCCTCCGCATAGGCGCGGGCCAGGGAGGCGGGGTCGAAGTCGGCGCGGATGAGCCCCTTGGAGGGGCTCGCCTTCTTGATCTCGGCGATCAGCGCCGGCCGGCCCTGCGCCAGATGGGCCTCGATGGCCTGCACGAAGCCGCGGGGAGGGGCGGCGGCGCGCGCCCGGCGCTCCATCTCGGCCGGAGGCGCAATGTCCTTGGCGGCCGCGATCTCGCGGCGCTTGTAGGCTTCGATCCTGGCGAGGATGTCGGACACCGGGCTCACCCGTTCGAGGCTGAGACGAGGCGGTCGAGCACCGAGCGCACCGCGCCGCTGTCGATCGCCTGCTGGGCCATGGACGCGCCGTCGCGCAGCGTCGCGGCCTTTCCGGCCACCACGAGCCCGGCCGCGGCGTTCAGCACGGCGATGTCGCGATAGGGGGTGCGCTCGCCGAACACCACGGCGCGCAGCGCCGCGGCGTTGTGGTCCGCTTCGCCGCCCCTGAGGTCCTGCGGGCGCGCGCGCTCGAGGCCGGCCTCCTCGGGGGTGATCGTGAAGGAGCGGGTGCGCCCGTCCTCCAGCGCCACGACGGCGGTCTCGCCCGTGGTGGTGATCTCGTCCAGGCCGTCCCGCCCATAGACCACCCAGACGCGCTCGGAGCCGAGCACCTTCAGGGTGTCGGCGATCGGCTGCAGCCAGCTCTCGGAGAACACGCCGAGCACCTGGCGCTTGACGCCGGCCGGGTTCGAGAGGGGGCCGAGGATGTTGAAGATGGTGCGCGTGCCGAGCTCCACGCGCACCGGCGCCACATGGCGCATCGAGGCGTGGTGGGTCGGGGCGAACATGAAGCCGACGCCGGCTTCCGCGATGCAGTGGGTGACCCGGGCGGGTTCGAGCCCCACCTTGACGCCGAGGGCGGCGAGCACGT
This sequence comes from Alsobacter sp. SYSU BS001988, assembly GCF_054796215.1. Lineage (NCBI taxonomy): Bacteria > Pseudomonadati > Pseudomonadota > Alphaproteobacteria > Hyphomicrobiales > Alsobacteraceae > Alsobacter > Alsobacter sp. SYSU BS001988. Next base: position 108,370 of record NZ_JBTAMK010000006.1, read on the forward strand.
CGGCCGCGCCGGAGCGGGAGGAGGCGGCGCGGTTGCCGTGCTTGGCCACGGGTACGCCGCATGCGGCGGCGATCATGGCCGCGAGAGTGGACACGTTGTAGGAGCCGGAATTGTCGCCGCCGGTGCCGACGATGTCGATGGCGTCCGCCGGCGCCTCGACGCGCAGCATCTTGGCCCGCATGGTCGCCACCGCGCCGGCGATCTCGTCCACCGTCTCGCCGCGCACCCGCAGCGCCATCAGGAAGGCGCCCGATTGCGCCAGGGTCGATCCGCCCGACAGGATCGTGTCGAAGGCGTGCTCGGCCTCCTCGCGCGACAGGGGGCTGCCGGTCGCGACCTTGGCGAGGATGGGCTTGAAAGCGTCCATGGCGAGGCTCCGCAGCGGCTCAGGCGACCGCCCGCCCGCGTCTCGTCTTATTCCATTCGGATGCGAGGTCGAGGAAATTGTGAAGGATCGTCAAGCCGTGCTCGGACTGGATGCTTTCCGGATGGAACTGCACGCCATGCACCGGCAGGCTCTTGTGCGAGAGCCCCATCACGAGCCCGTCCTCGCTTTCCGCGGTGACTTGCAGCGCGTCGGGGAAGTCCGCCCGGTCGACGACGAGCGAATGGTAGCGGGTCGCCCGGAAGGATCCGTTGATGCCGCGAAACACGGTCTGGCCGCGGTGATGGATCGTGGAGACCTTGCCGTGCATCGGCCGCGGCGCGCGGCGCACGGAGCCGCCATAGGCCTGGCCCATGGCCTGCACCCCCAGGCAGACCCCGAAGATCGGGATCTGGCCGGCCGCCTGGGCGATCAGGTCCAGGCAGACGCCGGCGTCGTCGGGCGTGCCGGGGCCGGGCGACAGGAGGACGGCGTCGGGAGCCTTGTCCAGCAGCTCGCGCGTCGTGATCCGGTCGTTGCGGACCACCTCCACGGTCGCGCCCAGCCGGCCGAGGTCGTGGTACAGGTTCCAGGTGAAGCTGTCGTAGTTGTCGATGAGGGTGACGGTCGTCATCGGCTGAGGTCCGGCTGCGCCGCTCCCTTTTGAGGCGTCCCGCCGCGGCGCGTCAAGCCGCGGGCCGGCGCGCGCGACGCCCTCACTGGCCGCGCCGGGCCGCGCTGGCGAAGCGCTCGGCCTCCTCGGCGGCGCGGAACAGGGCCTTGGCCTTGTTGACGCATTCCTGCTGCTCGGAGTCCGGGTCGCTGTCATAGACGATGCCGGCGCCGGCCTGGACATACATGCGGCCGTCCTTGACCACCGCGGTGCGCAGCACGATGCAGGTGTCCATCTCGCCATTGGCGCCGAAATAGCCGATGCAGCCGGCGTAGATGCCGCGCTTCTCCTTCTCCAGCTCGTCGATGATCTGCATCGCCCGCACCTTCGGCGCGCCCGAGACGGTGCCGGCCGGGAACCCCGCCACGAGCGCGTCGAGGGCGTCATGCTCCTTGGCGAGCACGCCTTCCACGTTCGAGACGATGTGCATCACCTGGCTGTAGCGCTCCAGGAAGAAGCTGTCGGTCACCGTCACGGTCCCGATCTCGGCGACGCGGCCGACGTCGTTGCGGCCGAGGTCGAGCAGCATGAGATGCTCGGCGCGCTCCTTCTCGTCGGCGAGGAGCTCCTCGCCCAGCGCCTTGTCCTGCGCCGGCGTGGCGCCGCGGGGGCGGGTGCCGGCGATGGGCCGGATCGTGACCTTGTCGTCGCGCACCCGCACCAGGATCTCGGGCGAGGAGCACACGATCTGGAAGCCGCCGAAATCGAGATAGCAGAGGAACGGGGCAGGATTGACCCGCCGCAACGCCCGGTAGAGCGACAGCGCCGGCAGCCCGAACGGCGCCTCGAAGCGCTGCGACAGCACCACCTGGAAGATGTCGCCGGCGCGGATGTGCTCCTTCGCCCGCTCCACCATGCCCTTATAGTCGTCGGGGCTGGTGTTCGACGTCCCGGACGCGGAGAGGAGACGCACGGGGGCCGTGGGCTGGGGCGCCGGGAGGGGGCCTTCGAGCGCCGCCACGATGGCGTCGATGCGCTCGCCCGCGCCTTCATACGCGGCCCTGGCCGATTGCCCGGCGCGCGGGCGCACGGGGCTGAGCACGACGATCTCGTCGCGCACGGCGTCGAACACCACCATCACGGTGGGGCGCACCAGCACCGCGTCGGGCACGCCGAGCACGTCCGGGTTGGGATCTCCGATCCGCTCCATGTGGCGGACCATGTCGTAGCCGAGATAGCCGAACACGCCGGCCGCCATCGGCGGCAGGTCGTCGCCGAAAGGCACGGCGCTCTCGGCCAGGAGGGTGCGAAGCGCGTCGAGCGGGGGCTCGATGCAGAGTTCGAACGCCTCGGGCTCTTCGAGCGCGACGCGGTTGATCTCCGACACCGCGCCCGTGCAGCGCCAGATCAGGTCCGGCGAGAGGCCGATCATGGAATAGCGGCCGCGCACCGCGCCGCCTTCCACCGATTCCAGCAGGAAGCACGGGCCCTTGCGGGCTTCGCTCAGCTTCAGGAAGGCCGAGACGGGCGTCTCCAGGTCGCCCACCAGCGAGACGCGCAGGATCTGCGGCGCGCCGGCGTCATAGGTCCTGGCGAAATCGTCGAAGGCCGGGATGATCGCCATGCCGGGTCAGCGCCTCGTCGCCATCAGAACTGCCCGCCGATGGCCTGGCGCAGCACGGCTTCGTTGACGCTGGCCCCGATCTCCTGCTGCACCTTCTGCACATAGACGTTCAGCATGTCGTCGCTGAGGGCGAGGCGGATCTGCTCGTCGAGCTGCTGCGCCGCCTGCTGGGTGGAGAGCAGGGGCGGCGTCTCCGCGCCGTCGATGCGCATGACCAGCCTCTCCTGCGCGCTGGCGCCGAGAGCGGTCGCGACCTTGCCGACCGGCGTGGCGAACGCCTGGGCGACGGCGGCCTGCGACAGTCCGCCGGCCGCGCCCTGGCGCTTCAGGTCCTTGGCGGTGCGGATCTCGAGCCCCAGTTCGCCCGCCACCGCCTCCAGGGTCGATCCGGCGTTGATCTTCCTGACCGCGTCGGAGGCGATGGTGGCGATCCTGTTCGCCGTCTCGTCGGCCTTCCAGGCGGCCTCGACCTCGGCCTTGACCTCGTCCAGCTTGCGCTCGCGGGAGGCCTCGATGCCGCCGATCTCGAACCACACATAGCCGCCGTCGCGGGTCGAGACGGCCTCGTTGTCCACTCCGACGTCGGAGGCGAAGGCCGCCTTCAGCACGCTGTCCCGGTCGGCGATGGCGATCGGCTTGCCGCTCTTGTCGCGTCCGGCGCGATCCACCTCGACCTGCTTCACGGCGAGCTTCAGGTCCTTGGCGATGTCGGCCAGCGGCTTGGCCGAGGCGCGCTGGTCCTCGATCTTGTCGTGGACGTCCTGCAGGGCGTCCCGGGCCTTGCCCTTTGCGATTTCGTTCCTGATCTCGGCCGCCACCGTCTCGAAGGGCTTCACCTGCTCGGGCTGGATGCTGGCGACCCGCACGAGCACGAAGCCGAACGCGCCGGCCACGGGCTCGCTGACCGCCCCGGCGGGGGTCGAGAAAGCGGCTTCGGCGACCTTCGGGTCGGCGATCCCGTCCCTGGACACGACGCCGAGGTCCAGATCCTGGGGCGGGATCTTGCGCTCCTCGGCGAGGGCGTCGAAGGTGAGGCCGCCTTTGATGCGCTCTGCCGCGGCCTTGGCTTCGTCGGCGGTGGGGAACACGATCTGCTGGACGGAGCGCTTCTCGGCCTCGCCGTAGCGGGACTTGTTGCGCTCGTAGAACGCCTTCGCGTCCGCCTCCGGCACCTCGTCGGGCTTCGCCACGTCGGCGGGGCTGAGCTGCAGCAGCGTCACCTTGCGGAACTCCGGCGCGCGGAAGGCCGCCTTCTGCTGGTCGAAGAAGGTCTGCAACGCGGCGGCGTCGGGCGCGGGGACTTCGCCGGCCTTCTCGGCGCCGATCGCCACATAGCTGATGGCGCGCGTCTCGTTCTGGTAGCGGTGGACGGCGTCGCGCAGCACGCCCGGAACCGGCGGCGCGCCGGCCACCGTGTCGGCGAGCTGCTGGCGCAGATAGACGGCGCGCTGGGTGCGGATGAAACCCTGCTCGGTGAAGCCCTGGTTGCGGATCGCCTCGTTGAAGGCGTTGCGGTCGAACTGCCCGCTCGGCCCCTTGAAGGCCGGATCGGCGAAGATCGCCTTGGCGATCGTCGCGTCCGAGATGGCGAGGCCGTAATACTTCACCCGCTCGTCGAGCGTGGCCTCGGTCATCATCTTGGACAGGACCTGCCGGTCCAGCCCCACCGCCCGCGCCTCGTCATTGGTGATCGCCCGGCGGATGCGGCGCGACAGCTGCTGCATCTCGTTCTGGTAGGCGTCGCGATAGGCGAGGGCGCTGATCTCGGTGGAGCCGACCTGGGCCACATTGGTGTGGCCCACCGAGCGGATCATGTCGCCGATGCCCCAGATGCCGAAGCTGAGGATGAGGAAGCCGAACAGGACGGCCACCACGATGCGGCCGAGCCAGCTTTGTCCGGCCTTGCGCATTCCTGACATCATGGGGCGAAACTTCCTTCAACGTGACGGACTGGAGGGCCGGGACGGGCCCCGGCCGAAAGGCGGCGCATCATATGGACGCGATCCCCGCGCCGCAACGTGGCGTCGCACGCTTTCCCGGCGCTTTCTAGGCGCTTTCGACTTCGCCCGGCATCTGCTATCCGGCGCTGATCAGTTCGGGAGATGGAAATGACCGCCTCAGCGCGCCCGCGCCCCCTCGTGGCCGGCAATTGGAAGATGAACGGCCTCAAGGCGTCGCTGGGCGAGCTCGTGGCCATGGGGGCGCAGTATGACGCGACCCTGAAGGGCAAGGTCGACCTCCTGGTCTGCCCGCCGGCGACGCTGGTCTCCATGGCTGTGGCGGCGGGCGGCGGCGCGCAGATCGCAATCGGCGGACAGGACTGCCACGCCAAGCCGAACGGCGCCCACACGGGCGACGTCTCGGCCGAGATGCTGGCGGATCTGGGGGCGACGCATGTCATCGTCGGGCATTCCGAGCGCCGCACCGATCACCGGGAGACCGACGCCGACGTGAGGGCCAAGGCCGAGGCGGCCTGGCGGGCCGGCCTCACAGCCATCCTGTGCGTCGGCGAAACCAGGGACGAGCGCGAGGCGGGCAAGACGCTGGCCATCGTGAAGCGCCAGCTGCGCGGCTCCATTCCCGAAGGCGCGACGGCCGCCAACCTGGTGGTGGCCTATGAGCCGGTCTGGGCGATCGGCACCGGCCTCACCCCGACGGCGAAGGACGTCGAGGAGGTCCACGCCATGATCCGCGCCGAGCTGCGCGACATCGTCGGCGCCGAGCAGGCGCCGCAGGTGCGCATCCTGTATGGCGGATCGGTGAAGCCCTCCAACGCCGCCGAACTGATGGCCGTGCCCGAGGTGGACGGCGCGCTCGTGGGCGGGGCCAGCCTGAAGGCGGCCGACTTCATGGGCATCGCGGCGGCGTATCGCTGAGGACGCGGGCCGCCGATTGAAGGGCGGCGGCGCCGTTCCCATCTTTGCACCCGGGCGGGGCTGTGCTAAACGCCGCCCGTGAGTTCAGCCGGGACCGCCTTCGCCTCGAAGTCGATGACCCCGGCGTTTCGGCTTGGCGCGCCCTGTTTCGACGGGACGCGCCGGCCTCCGTCTCGGCAGTCCCGGAAGGACCCATGCAGCAGGTTCTGATCGTCATCCACCTGATCGTGGTGCTCGCTCTCGTGGGCGTGATCCTTCTTCAGCGTTCCGAGGGCGGCGCGCTCGGCGGCCTCTCGGGCGGCGGCGGCGTCTCCGGCTTCATGACCGGCCGCGGACAGGCCAACGCGCTCACCCGCGCCACGGCCGTTCTCGGCGCCGTGTTCTTCGCCACCAGCCTGATCCTGGCGATCATGGCCGGCGCGAACCGCGCTCCCAAATCGATCCTGGACCAGAACGCCCCCGCGGCGGGCGCGCCGGCGGCTCCCGCCCAGGCGCCCTCGGGCGGCGTCCTCGACCAGCTCAACCGCCTGCAGAACCAGCAGGCTCCGGCGGCGCCTGCGGCTCCGGCCCCCGGGGCGCCGGCCCCGGCGCCCGCCCAGTAAGAGACGCGACGAGAGGGCCGGGCGACCGGCCCTCTCTCTTTGTGGCGCCCGGATCGGCGCCGTCGAACGACCGGCCGGCGCGGCGGCGCCGACGGGCGGAAACCTGTGGAGAGCCTGCCCGAGGCGGCGATGTGTTTCGCGAATCGGCGGCGAAGGAGTATTTGGAAACCCCCATGGCTCGCTATGTCTTCATCACCGGCGGCGTGGTTTCTTCCCTGGGGAAGGGCCTGGCCTCCGCAGCCCTGGGCGCTCTCCTGCAGGCTCGCGGCTACTCCGTCCGCCTGCGCAAGCTGGATCCCTATCTCAACGTCGACCCGGGCACGATGAGCCCGTACCAGCATGGCGAGGTCTTCGTCACCGACGACGGGGCCGAGACCGACCTCGACCTCGGCCATTACGAGCGCTTCACCGGACGGCCCGCCTCCAAGGCGGACAACATCACGACCGGGCGCATCTACCAGGACATCATCGCTAAGGAGCGCCGCGGCGACTATCTGGGCGGCACCGTGCAGGTGATCCCGCACGTCACCAACGCCATCAAGGAATTCGTGCTCACCGGCAACGAGGGCGTCGACTTCGTGCTCGTGGAGATCGGCGGCACGGTGGGCGACATCGAGGGCCTGCCCTTCTTCGAGGCGATCCGCCAGCTCGGCAACGACCTGCCGCGCGGCCACGCCGTCTATGTGCATCTGACGCTGCTGCCCTTCATCCCGAGCGCCGGCGAGCTGAAGACCAAGCCGACCCAGCACTCCGTCAAGGAGCTGCGCTCCATCGGCATCCAGCCCGACATCCTGCTCTGCCGCACCGACCGGGAGATCCCGCGCGAGGAGCGCCGCAAGCTCGGCCTCTTCTGCAATGTGCGCGAGAGCGCCGTGATCGAGGCGCGCGACGTCTCCTCGATCTACGCCGTGCCGGCGGCCTATCACGAGGCCGGCCTCGACGCCGAAGTGCTGGCCGCGTTCGGCATCGAGCCCGCGCCCAAGCCCAATCTGGCCCGCTGGGCCTCCGTGACGGAGAGCATCGCCAACCCGGAAGGCGAGGTCACCATTGCGGTGGTGGGCAAGTACACGGGCATGAAGGACGCCTACAAGTCGCTCATCGAGGCGCTGGCCCATGGCGGCATCGCCAATCGGGTGAAGGTGAAGCTCGACTGGATCGAGTCCGAGGTGTTCGAGAGCGAGGACCCGACGCCGTTCCTCGAGCATGTCCACGGCATCCTGGTGCCGGGCGGCTTCGGCCATCGCGGTGCCGAAGGCAAGATCCGCGCGGCCGGCTTCGCGCGCGAGCGCAAGGTGCCGTATTTCGGCATCTGCTTCGGCATGCAGATGGCCGTCATCGAGGCCGCCCGCACCCTGGCGGGCGTCAAGGACGCCAATTCGACGGAGTTCGGCCCCTGCGCCGAGCCGGTCGTGGGCCTCATGACGGAGTGGATGCGCGGCAACGAGCTGGAGATCCGCGCCGCCGGCGGCGACCTCGGCGGCACCATGCGGCTCGGCGCCTTCAAGGCGCGCCTGGCGGAGGGCAGCCGCATCGCCGAGATCTACGGCGACACGGAGATCTCCGAGCGGCACCGCCACCGCTACGAAGTGAACATGGGCTACCGCGACCGGCTGGAGAGCGAGGGCATGCGCTTCGCGGGCGTGTCGCCCGACGGGCTGCTGCCCGAGACCGTCGAGATCCCGGACCATCCCTGGTTCGTCGGGGTGCAGTATCACCCCGAGCTGAAGTCCCGCCCGTTCGAGCCTCATCCGCTGTTCAAGAGCTTCATCGCGGCGGCGGTGGAGCAGAGCCGGCTGGTGTGAGGGCGGCCGCCCCCATCGCCTCGGCGATGGTCCGGTAGTCGCGCTCGCTGATCTCGAACACCCCGAAACGGAGCTGGTAGCCCCAGTTTCGCTGGCCGCGGGTGAAGTCGAGCGCGTCGAGCAGGGGCCGGATGGGCGTCTCGCGGGCGTCCCACCAGTCCACGTCCCTCCGATAAGGGCGGAAGCCGCCTCCACAGTCGAAGCCATAGGCGTCGCCGGCGCGGACGGATCCGACCGCCGTGAAGGCGCTGTACCCGTCACGCGCGCCGAACGCTTCGGACGGCGAGTAGTAGGCGACGCCGTCTCCCGGCGCGATGCGGCGCAGCGGCGCCGCCTTGCCGTGGCAAAGCTGCATGAAGCCGCCGGCCCTCCCGCGGCGCACATGCTCGGCCGAGGCGACCCCGATCCAGAACCGGCTCATGACGCGGCGCCCGGAGCGAAGACGCGAAAGCGATGCCCGTCCGGGTCGGCGGCCACGCAGGTGAAGCCGAAATCCATGCGCGTCGGCGCCTGCAGCACCGGGACGCCCTCGGCGACCCACTCTCCGTGGATCCGCTGGACCGCGGCGTCGGCCTCGACCGCGCAGGCGAGTTCGGCCTGGCCCGGCGCGCCGATCGGGCGCGGCTCCACGCCGGTCCGGCTCCACAGGCCCAGCATCAGCCCGGAGGGCAGGGCGAACATCGCGAAAGATGGAGACGCCTCGGCGGGCTCAAGCCCGAGCAGCCGGCCGTAGAAGGCGGCGCTCGCCGGGACGTCGGCGACATAGAGGAGGACGAAGTTGGGGGCTGTCATGGCGGGTCTCCTTGCTGACCCGCTTGTCTTGCCCGGCCCTGCTGACAGTTTCCGTCAGCAGTCAGGCCTCCGCGACGCCTTCGCGCTCGCGCCATTGGCGCAGCAGCGTCTTTCGGGGGCTGGAATAGCGCTCCGTGAGCGCTTCGACCCCGGCGATGCGGTCAAGGCGAAAGCAGCGGAAGTCCGCCCGCAGCTCGCACCAGGCCACCAGCACCTGCGCCCTGTCGAAATAGCCGACGGCCAGCGGCCACACCGTCCGGCTCGTCGCGGCCTCGGCCTTGTCCCGATAGGCGATGCGCAGCTTGGACTGGCGACGCAGGGCGTCGCGCACGAGGGCGGGATCGAAGCCGCTGGGCTCGGCCGCGCCTGACGGTCCGACCAGCAGGCGCGAGCCGTCGAGCTCGTCGGCGAGCTCCCGCGGCAAGATGGACCCGATCTTCGCCAGCGCGTCGAGGGCGGCTCCGCGCAGGCGCCGGTCGCCCCTGTCCGCCGCCCAGCGCGCGCCCAGCGCCAGCGCCTCCAGCTCCTCGGGGGAGAACATCAAGGGCGGCAGCAGGAAGCCGTGGCGCAGGACGAAGCCAAGGCCCGCCTCGCCCTCGATCGGAGCCCCCTGGGCGCGCAGGCTGGCGACGTCGCGATACAGCGTGCGCAAGCTCACGCCGAGCTCCGTCGCCAGCTCGGCCCCGGCGGCCGGATAGCGACGCCGGCGGAGCGCCTGGAGCAGGTCGAGCAGGCGTTCGGCGCGGGACACGGCAGCGGGACCTGACGGGAGGATTGGGATTGGGCGGCGCGGTCGGTAAGATGCCCGTCCGAGCCCTTCAAGAGAAGTCCTTCCATGCCGCGCGGCCTCGATCATCTCGTCCTCGCCGTCCACGATCTCGACCGGGCGGGCCGCTTCTACGAGGCGCTCGGTTTCACGGTCGGGGCCCGCAACCGCCACCCCTGGGGCACGGAGAACCGGATCGTCCAGTTTCCCGGCGTGTTCCTGGAGCTGATCACGGTGGGCGAGGGCGCCGCCATCGCGCCGCATGAGCCGGGGCGGTTCTCCTTCGGGGCCTTCGTGCGCGACAGCCTCGCGCGGCGGGAGGGCCTGGCCATGCTGGTGCTCGAGGCGCGGGACGCCGAGGCCGACCGGGCCGCCTTCGCGCAGTCAGGCATCGGCGGTTTCGCGCCGTTCTTCTTCGAGCGCGAGGCCAAGCGCCCGGACGGATCGAGCGCCCGGGTCGCCTTCAGCCTCGCCTTCGCGCAGGACAGGCTCGCGCCCGAGGCCGGCTTCTTCGTCTGCCAGCAGCACGAGCCGCAGAATTTCTGGAACCCGGCCTTCCAGGCTCACCCAAACGGCGCCGTGGCGGTCGAGGCCGTGACGATGATCGCCGAGAATCCCTCGGCTCACGCCGAGTTCCTGCACCATTTCACCGGCGAGCATGACCTCGCCTCGACCTCGGCCGGCATTGTCGTGCGCCTGCCCCGCGGTTGCATCGAGGTGATGTCCGGCGACGCGCTCTCGTTCCACACCGGCGTGCGGCTCGCGGAGGAGCCTGCCCGGCTCGTCGGCTTCACGGTGGCGGTCCGCAGCCTGGACGCTTTCGCCACGCGCGTCCGCGCCGCCGGTTTGGCGCATGTGGTCGTCGGCGACCGCATCGTGCTGCCGCCCGAGGCGGCCTTCGGGTCGATCCTCAGCGTCGTCGAACGCGCGACCGGGTAGCCGCCCCCGACCTACGCCGGAAACTGGAACGCCTTCACCGACTCGGTCGGGAAATCGAAGAGCTTGCCGGTCTCGGTCCAGGACGGGGACGCGATGGCGACGAGATGGGGGGCGAGATCGTCCGGCGTCTTCAGCGACATCGGGTCCTCGCCCGGCATCGCTGTCTCGCGCATGCGGGTGCGCAGAGGGCCGGGATTGACCAGCATGACCTTGACGGGGGTCGTCGCCGTCTCGGCCGCATAGGTGCAGCCCAGCGCGTCGACGGCCGCCTTGGAAACGGAGTATGGCCCCCAATAGGCCGTGCGCTTCCAGGAGGCGCCCGACGAGATCAGCATGGCCCGGCCGGCGTCCGAGGCGCGCAGCAGCGGGTCCAGGGAGCGCAGAAGGCGCCAGTTGGCCGTGACGTTCACGGCCATCACGTTGTCCCAGTCCTTCGGGGCGACGTGGCCGAGCGGCGTCAACGGACCGAGCACGCCGGCGTTGCCCAGGAACACGTCGAGCCTGCCCCAGCGCTCGTGCAGCGCTCCGCCGAGCCGGTCGAGCGCGTCGAAATCCTTGAGGTCGATTGGCACGAGCGTGGCCGTGGCGCCCAGCCCGCGGATCTCGTCGTCGAGCTCCTCCAGGGCGCCCTGCGTGCGGGCGACGGCGACCACATGGGCGCCGGCCTGGGCGAAGGCCAGCGCGGCGGCGCGGCCGATCCCGCGCGACGCGCCGGTCACCAGCGCGATGCGGTTTGCGAGAGGCTTGGACATGAAAGCTTATCCGACTTCGGCGAGCATCGAGAGCTGCTGCTTCGGCCCTTCGCCGACCAGGTCGGTGATGGGGGTCGGGTATTCGCCCGTGAAGCAGTGATCGGTGAATTGCGGGCAGGCGTCGTTGCGGCGCGCCTCGCCCATGGCGCGATAGATGCCGTCCACCGACAGGAAGGCCAGCGAGTCGCAGCCGATATAGGCCCGCATCTCCTCCAGCGTATGCGTCGCGGCGAGCAGCTTGTCGCGCTCCGGCGTGTCGATGCCGTAATAGTCGGGATGGGTGATCGGCGGGCTCGAGATGCGGAAATGCACCTCCTTGGCCCCGGCGTCGCGCATCATCTGGACGATCTTCACCGAGGTGGTGCCGCGCACGATGCTGTCGTCGATGAGCACGATGCGCTTGCCGGCCACCACCGAGCGGTTGGCGGAGTGCTTCAGCCGGACGCCGAGTTCGCGGACGGACTGCGTGGGCTGGATGAAGGTGCGGCCCACATAGTGATTGCGGATGATGCCGAGCTCATACGGGATCCCCGCCGCCTGGGCGAAGCCCAGCGCCGCCGGAACGCCGGAATCCGGCACCGGGATCACCACGTCGGCGTCGATGGGCGACTCGGAGGCGAGCTCCGCGCCCATGCGCTTGCGGACGTCGTAGACGGACCGGCCGTGCACGATGGAGTCCGGCCGCGAGAAGTAGATGTACTCGAAGATGCAGGGGCGGGCCGGCACCGGCTTGAAGGGCTTGATCGACTCGATGCCGTCCTCGGACGCCACGATGATCTCGCCGTTCTCGACGTCGCGGACGAACTTCGCTCCGATGATGTCGAGCGCGCAGGTCTCGGACGCGAAGATGGGGCGGCCGTCGAGGTCGCCCAGCACCAGGGGGCGGATGCCGAGCGGGTCGCGGGCGCCGATCAGCTTCTTGTTGGTCATGGCGACGAGCGAATAGGCGCCCTCGATCTGCGCCAGCGCGTCGATGAACCGGTCCATGAAGCGGCGTTTGCGGCTGCGCGCGACCAGATGCAGGATCACCTCGGTGTCGGAGGTCGACTGGCAGATCGCGCCGTCGCGCACGAGCTGGCGGCGCAGCGTCAGGCCGTTGGTGAGGTTGCCGTTGTGGGCGACCGCGAAGCCGCCGCTCTCCAGCTCGGCGAAAAGCGGCTGCACGTTGCGCAGGATGGTCGCGCCCGTGGTGGCGTAGCGCACATGGCCGATCGCGTTCGCGCCCTGCAGGCGCTCGATGGTGGCGAGGTCGGAGAAGGTGTCGCCGACGAGGCCAAGGGCGCGCTCGGAGTGGAAGCGCTGGCCGTCGAAGGAGACGATGCCCGCCGCTTCCTGGCCGCGATGCTGGAGGGCGTGGAGCCCCAGCGCCGTGATCGCCGCCGCGTCGGGATGGCCGTAGATTCCGAAGACGCCGCATTCCTCGTGCAGCCGGTCGGCCTCGGGATCGAAGATGGGGTCGCCAGCTGGGGAGTGCATGCCGTTGCGGTCGGTCATCGCTGTCCTCGTCAAAGCAAGAACCGCGCATGCGGCGGCCGCAGCGCGGAAGAGATGCATGGCCCAATCACAATGCGGCCCGACGCCGTCGGGTCGCGCGCCCGCCTCCCGCGAGCATCCCTGCGGCATTCGCTCTCGGCGAAGATGGTGATCCTCGCCCGGGAATGCATCTAGCGCGTCGACTTCGGCGCCGGATTGGCGGCCGTCTCGATCAACTGCTGCAGCCCTTGCTGCTGCGCCTTCTTATACGAGGGCTGCGTCTCCGTCTCCGTCCGTTTCTGTCCGGGCGGCGTTGCGCTCGGGGCAGGGGCGGGGGGGGCCGCAGGTTGCCCCGGCGCGGCCGGCGGCTCGCTGGGATCGCCCAGGTTCTTGTTCTTGTTGCGCAGCTTCTGCAGATAGCCCTCGGGGTCCTCGGGAAGCAGGCTGACGATGTAGTCGCCGGAGTCCTTGAGGACGGGGCGCAGCTTGGCGTTGCGGATCCAGTCCGGCTGCGCCTTGTCGCCCACGAGCTTGTCGAAGAACACGAACGCGATCACGGCGATCAGGAGCCCGCGGCCGGCCCCGAACAGGAAGCCGAGCGTGCGGTCGAGCGCGCCGATCTTGGAGTCGAGGATCAGGTCCGAGATCTTGACCGTGACGATGGAGACCAGCACCAGCGTGAACAGGAACACCGACGCGATCGAGGCCGCCAGCGCGAGCTGGGCGTTCGGGATGTATTCCTTGGCGTAGGGCAGGACCAGCGGGTGCAGCGCATAGGCCGCCGCCGCGGCCGCGATCCAGGACGCGATCGCCAGGACTTCCCGGGTGAAGCCGCGAACCGCCGCCAGGAGCGCGGAGACGATGACCACGCCCAAGACGACGAGGTCGAGCGGGGTGACGGGCAGCTGGTTCATGGAAGTCCGGGGATTTTCAAGGGCCGACGCGGTGAAGGTCTTATAACGGGACCGCCTCCCAGCGTCACGCGTCTTCCGGCGCGTATCCCGGACGCTTTGCGCCGCGCTTTCCGGCCCCCTGGGCCGCGATGCCGGCCACCAGATCGGCGACGTCTGCGGCCGATTCGACGCGGATGGCGGGCTTTCCCGCGCTTTCCAGGCCGGCCCGGGGCATCATCGCGGAGGTGAAGCCCAGTTTGGCCGCTTCTTTCAGCCGCGTGGCGGCCTGGCTCACGGGGCGCAGCGCGCCCGTCAGGCCGATTTCGCCCATATAGACGCGCTCGGGCGACAGCGGAGCCTGGGCCAGGGAGGACACCAGGGCGGCGGCGGCCGCGAGGTCCGCGGCGGGCTCGTTGATTCGCATGCCGCCCGCGACGTTCAGATAGACGTCGTGCTGGCCGAGCTTCAGGCCGGCATGCGCCTCCAGCACGGCGATGACCATCGACAGGCGGCTCTGGTCCCAGCCGACCACGGCGCGGCGGGGCGTGCCCAGCGACGTGGGCGCCACCAGCGCCTGGAACTCCACGAGCAGCGGCCGGGTGCCCTCCATCCCGGCGAAGACGGCCGTGCCGGGCGAAGCCGTGTCGCGCCCGGCCAGGAACAGCGCGGAGGGGTTGGTCACCTCCGAAAGGCCGAGCCCGGTCATCTCGAAGACGCCGATCTCGTCGGTGGGGCCGAAGCGGTTCTTCACCGCCCGCAGGATGCGGAAATGATGCGCTCCGTCGCCCTCGAAGGACGCCACGGCGTCCACCATGTGCTCGACGACGCGCGGGCCGGCGATCTGGCCGTCCTTGGTGACGTGGCCGACCAGGATCAGCGCCGCGCCGCTGGTCTTGGCGTAGCGGATCAGGAGCTGCGCGGAGCCGCGCACCTGCGTCACGGTGCCGGGCGCGGCCTCCACCGCCTCCGTCCACATCGTCTGGATCGAATCGATGATCACCAGCCGGGGCGGCTGGCCCTGCGAGAGGGTCGTGACGATGTCCTCCACGCTGGTCTCCGAGGCGAGCTCCACGGGCGCGCCGCTGAGCCCGAGCCGCTCGGCCCGCAGCCGGACCTGGCCGACCGCCTCCTCGCCCGAGATGTAGACGACCCGGTGGCCCTTGTTGCTCAGCGCCGCGCAGGCCTGCATCAGCAATGTCGACTTGCCGATGCCGGGATCGCCGCCGAGCAGGATCACCGAGCCCTTGACGAAGCCGCCGCCCGTCACCCTGTCGAGTTCGGCGATGCCCGAGGCGATGCGCGGCGCCTCCGGTTCGCTGCCGGTGAGGCCCTCCAGCTGGAACACCCGGCCCTTGCCGCGCAGGCCCCGGGGAACCGGCGCGCCGCCGGGCAACGGCGCCGCGGCGGCCTCCTCGGCGATGGTGTTCCATCCGCCGCAGGCGTCGCAGCGGCCCTGCCAGCGGCCATAGACCGCGCCGCAGGACTGGCAGGCGTAGGTGAGGGTGCGTTTGGCCATGGGCGAGGCGATCAGGCTTTCACATAGCGCCGGGCGTAGCGACGGCCCAGCGAGGTCAGGATCTCGTAGCCGCTCGCTCCGGCGCGGGCGGCGACGTCGTCGACCGTGATCGCGGGGTTCAAGAGCGAAACCGGGTCGCCCCGACCGACGCCAGGCGGCGCGTCCGTGACGTCGATGGCGATCAGGTCCATGGACACGCGACCGGCGAAGGGGCAGCGCGCGCCTCCCACGATGGCGTCCGCGCCGGCGCGGTCGTCCGCCGACGAGGCCGCGCGGGGAAAGCCGTCGGCGTAGCCCACCGACGTCACGGCCACGCGCCGGCGGCCTCGAGCCGTCCATTGGGCGTTGTAGCCGACGGTGTCGCCGGCCTCGACCCAGCGGACCTGCACGATCCGGCCTTCGAGGCCGATCACGGGCCGCATCGGGTTGGGGCGTCCCGGCTGCGGGTTGCCGCCGTACAGCGCATAGCCGGGGCGAATCAGGTCGTGCCGGGCGGCCCCGCCCAGGAACGCGCCGGACGAATTGGCGAGGCTTCCGGGCAATGACGGGAACGCCTCGCGCACGGCCGCGAAGGCGGCGATCTGGCGCGCATTGAGGGGATTACCCGGCTCCTCGGCGCTGACGAGATGCGTCATCACGAGGCCGACCGGGCAGCCCTCGAGACCCCTTTCACCCATCGCGACGGCGTCCGCGACGGCGAGGCCGAGGCGGTTCATGCCGGTGTCGACGTGAAGCGCCGCCTTCAGGTCGAGCCCCTCGGCCCGGGTGAAAGCCGCCCATTCGGCGATCTCCTCGGCGCTGCCCAGCACCGGGCGCAGCCGCTCGGCCGCAAAGGCCGGGCCGGACCCCGGAGGAAGCCCGTTCAGGACGTAGATGTCGGCCTGCGGAGCGGCGGCGCGGGCGCGCCGGCCCTCGGCGATGTGGGCGACGAAGAAGGTCCGGCATCCGGCCCGCGCCAGCGCCGGGACGGCGGCCTCGATGCCGGTCCCGTAGGCGTCCGCCTTCACGACCGCCGCGCAGTCCGCGCCGGGCGCCCGGGCGGCGAGCAGCCGCCAGTTGGCGACCAGCGCGCCGAGATCGATCGTGAGCACGCCGCCGGCTTCGCTCGGCGCCGGGCCGGACGCGGCCGGGTCCCTGGTCATTCCATCCGCTCGGGCAGGTGATCCTCGCTCGCCAGGTTGGAGAAGCGGGTGATCTCGGCTTCGAAGTGCACCGGCACGGTGCCGGTCGGGCCGTGACGCTGCTTGCCGATGATCACCTCGGCGCGCCCGTGCACCTGCTCCATCTCGGCCTGCCACTTGAAGTGCTCCTCGGTGCCCATCTTGGGCTCCTTGTTTTTCAGGTAGTACTCCTCACGATAGACGAAGATCACGACGTCCGCGTCCTGCTCGATCGACCCCGATTCGCGGAGGTCCGAGAGCTGCGGGCGCTTGTCGTCGCGGTTCTCGACCTGGCGGGAGAGCTGCGACAGCGCGATGATCGGGACCACGAGCTCCTTGGCGAGCGCCTTGAGGCCGGTGGTGATCTCGGTGAGCTCCTGCACGCGGTTCTCGCCCTTCTTGGCGGAGGCGGAGAGCAGCTGGAGATAGTCGACCACCAGCAGGTCGAGCCCCTTCTGGCGCTTCAGGCGCCGTGCGCGCGCCGTGAGCTGCGCGATCGAGATGCCGCCGGTGTCGTCGATGTAGAAGGGGCAGCGCTCCATCTCGCGCGCCGCGTTCGCCACGCGCGCGAAGTCCTGCTCGGAGATCTCGCCGCGGCGGATCTTGTAGGAGGCCACGCCCGATTCTTCGGCGATGAGGCGGGTGGCGAGCTGGTCGGCCGACATCTCCAGCGAGAAGAAGCCGACGATGCCGCCGTCGATGCGCTTCATGTGCCCGTCGGGCTGGCGCTCGCCGCGGTAGTCCTTGGCCACGTTGAAGGCGATGTTGGTGGCGAGCGACGTCTTGCCCATGCCCGGGCGGCCGGCGAGGATGATCAGGTCCGACGGCTGCAGGCCGCCCATCATGCGGTCGAGGTCGCTGATGCCGGTCGAGATGCCCGACAGCTTGCGGTCGCGCTTGAACGCCTCGGCGGCCATGTCGATGGCGCTGCGCAGCGAGTTGGAGAAGTTCTGGAAGCCGCCCTCGGTCTGGCCCGATTCGGCGAGTTCGTAGAGCCGGCGCTCCGCCTCCTCGATCTGCTTGCGCGGCGGCTCGTCCACGGCCGCGTCATAGGCGACGTTGACCATGTCCTCGCCGATGAGGATCAGGTTGCGCCGCATGGCGAGGTCATAGATCGCCCGGCCGTAGTCCTCGGCGTTGATGACCGTCGTCGCCTCGGCCGCGAGCCGGCCGAGATATTGCGACACCGTCATGCCGCCGAGATCCTGGTCGCCCACGAAGGTCTTGAGCGTGATCGGGGTCGCCACCTTGCCGGAGCGGATCAGCGACTGCGTCACCTCGTAGATGCGCCGGTGCACCTCCTCGGAGAAGTGCACGGCCTCGAGGAAGTCCGAGACGCGGAAAAAGGCCTCGTTGTTGACCAGGATGGCGCCGAGGAGAGCCTGCTCGGCCTCGATGTTGTGGGGCGGAGTCCGGTAGGGGGCCGCAGGCTCCGGAAGGGGCCGGACCGCGAGCTGAGACGCTGAAGCCATGGTGATTCGCTGTTCCGAGAGGGCGGGAGCTTACCACCGCCCGCCGCAGCTTGGTTTCGCACGCCGGCGCGGCCGGGTGGAGTGTCTGAAAAGACATAGCCCGGCGATTCACAGGAGCGGCGGGTTTGTTGTCGTCCGCGCCGGGCCGGCCTTGGCTGTTGCCGGATTGCTTCAGTGAGTCGCGTCCCAGGCCCCGGACGCAAAAAGCCCGGCCGTCGCCGGCCGGGCTCCTTGATCGCGAGCGCGGAGCGCCGAGGCTTACATGTCCTCGCCGGACTCGGCCAGGGCGGCGCCGATCTCCAGGCCGAGGTCGTCGAGGTTGTTCTCCTCGCGGCCCTGCAGGACGCTCTCGCCGCGCGCCTGGCGCTCGGCTTCCTCGGGGCTGCGGGCGACGTTGATCGACACCGTCACCTCGACCTCCGGATGCAGGTGCACCGGCACCTTGTGCAGGCCGATGGCCTTGATCGGCGTATTGAGCGCGATCTGCTGCTTCGTCACCGTGAAGCCGCCGGCGGTCAGGATCTCGGCGAGGTCGCGGGCCGCGACGGAGCCGTAGAGCTGGCCCATCTCGCCCGCCGAGCGGATGATGGTGAAGCTCTGGCCGTCGAGCTTCTCGCCCACGGCCGAAGCCTCGGAGCGCAGCTCCAGGTTGCGGGCCTCGAGCTGGGCGCGCTGCGTCTCGAAGCGCTCCTTGTTGCCGGCGGTGGCGCGCAGCGCCTTGCCGCGGGGCAGCAGGTAGTTGCGGGCGTAGCCGTCCTTGACGCGGACGACTTCGCCCATCTGGCCGAGCTTGGCGACGCGTTCGAGCAGGATGATCTGCATGGTGGTTCTCCTTTGAAGGTTCGCGTGGGGATCAGGTGGAAGAGGGCGCGGGCGGCGGGTTCTTGGCGAAGCGCCGGGCCCGGATGCCCAGCACGGCGTCGGCCACGCCCAGCAGGGCGTAGAGCAGGGCCGGCCAGCCGGGCAGCATGACGAAGGTGGCGTAGACGGCGCTGAGGATGCCGATGCGGCCGGCCACGCCCTGGGTGAGCACGTGGATCACGGCCAGGCCCTGCATGCAGTAGGCCATCGCCAGCGACGCCGCGAGCGAGCGGGCGCCCAGTCCGGCGAAGCCGTGCAGCAGGACGCCCAGGACCGCCGAGGCCCCGAGCAGCAGCAAGGCGACGTTGGGCAGGGCGACGGCGGGGATGAAGGGCCACGGTCGCGGCAGCCGGCCGGAGGCGCGCACGACGCGGGCCGCGATCCACAGCAGCAGCGCGGCGGAGCCGACCCCGACCGCGGCGCTGACCGGCGGCGCGACCACGGCCATGAGGCGCGCCATCTCGGGAGTGGACATGCCGCGGGTCTCGACCGGCAGCTCGTCCATGTCCGAGCCGATCTGGCGAAGGACGCCGATGATGCGCTCGAAGGCGTGACCGAAGGCCTTGTAGTCGCCCCCGCCGATGGAGATCGACACCGCGAGGGTGATCGCGGTCGAGACCAGCACCATCCAGAACAGCACGCGGCCGATGGGGTACCACTCGGGAGGGCCGTCCTCGGCGCGGGCGAGGAGCGTCAGATAGGCGTACCACCAGGCCGGAAGCGCCACCGTGAGGGCGTAGGCCGCGCCGCCCTTGAGCGAGAACAGCAGCCCGACCAGCAATGCGCCGGCGGCCGCGGCGGCGAGGCCGGCGCGGTGGTTCCAGCCGAGCGCCGCCAGGAGCACGGGCAAGGGGGAGACGAAATAGAGGATCACGGCGAGCGGGTTCCCGGTCGTGATGACCGCGAACAGAAGGGCGGAGGCCAGGCCTGCGCCGGCGCCGATGCCGAGGATGGTCTTCATGGCGTCGAGCTGTCCCGCGTCTCGTGGACGGGTTAGGGGAGAGGGCTCCCCAACCAACCCGCCGCGATGGATTCGCGCCGGGCGACTGGATCAGGCGAAAGGACGCCGGCCCGAAGGTCGGCGTCGGATCCTGGCTGCGCCCTGCCGGAGGGCGTCAGGCGAGGACGATCAGGCGATCACGTAGGGCAGCAGGCCCAGGAAGCGGGCGCGCTTGATCGCCTGGGCGAGCTCGCGCTGCTTCTTGGCCGACACGGCCGTGATGCGGGACGGAACGATCTTGCCGCGCTCGGAAATGTAGCGCGACAGCAGACGCGTGTCCTTGTAGTCGATCTTCGGCGCGTTCGGGCCGGAGAACGGGCAGGTCTTCCGACGGCGGAAGAAGGGGCGACGGGGTCCAGCGGCGGACATCAGACAGTCTCCTCGGTCGCAGGGGCATCCTCACGGCGCGGGCGATCGCCGCGGGGCGGGCCGCCCGGACGTCCGCCGCCACCGCCGAAGCGGTCGCCGCCACGGCCGCCGAAGCCGCCGCCGCGTCCACCGAAGCCGCGGTCGCCACGGTCGTCGCGGTCGTCGCGGTCACGCTTCTGCATCATGGCCGAGGGGCCTTCCTCGAGCTCCTCGACGCGGATGGTCATGAAGCGGAGGATGTCCTCGTTGATGCTCATCTGACGCTCCATCTCGGCCACGGCGGCCGCGGGAGCGTTGATGTTGAGCAGCGAGAAATGCGCCTTGCGGTTCTTCTTGATCCGGTAGGCGAGGGACTTGACGCCCCAGTACTCGACCTTGTCGAGCGTGCCGCCGAGACCCTCGAGGACGGACTTGAACTGTTCCGTCATGGTCTCGACCTGCTGCGCGGTCACGTCCTGACGCGCAAGGTACACATGCTCATAAAGAGGCATAAGCTCTTGGCCTTTCTTCATCGGGCGCTTCCGGCGCGAAGCCCTTCGGGCCACGAAAGGCCCGAGTGGGTATACCGAAGGCGGGAACACGGGAAGGCGGGGCCGAACCCCTGGCCGCGCACGCGCAAGCCCTTCCGTTCAGCCCCCGGCCGGAAGCTGCGAAGCGCGCTGTGTACAGGCAGCGCCGGGCGGAAGCAAGGGGGCGCCGCGGCGAAAGGTTGCGTTATGCTGGGGCGTCCCGCCGCCAACCCACGCTGTCTCCCATGCTCGACCATGTCTCGATCACCGTTTCGGACCTGCGCCGCGCCGAGCGTTTCTACGACGCCGTGATGGCGGCGCTCGGGGTCCCGAAGGTCGGCGCCACAGACGTCTGGCTGGGCTACGGCCAGCGTTGCGACGCGGACCGCCCGGACCTCACCTACCTCGCCGTCAAGCCCGGCCCGGCCCCCGAGGCGGCTCATGGCCGGCACTGGTGCTTCAAGGCCCCGAGCCGCGCGGCGGTCGACGCCTTCTGGGCGGCCGGCCTCGGCGCGGGCGGCTCCGACGACGGCCCGCCCGGGTTCCGGACGCAATACCATCCCTGCTACTACGCCGCGTTCCTGATGGATCCCGACGGCAACCGCGTCGAGGCCGTGTGCCATCTCCGGGACGGCTAGAGGCGGCGGGGACGGCCCGGATTCGGCCGCAGGGCCCCCGGCCGCCGCGGCGGCCCTTGACAGCCCGCGCCGGCGCGTGCCTTTCGGCGCCACGATTCAAGGCGCCCGAGGAGACGCATCGATGACCGCCGCTTTCACCTTCCCGGGACAGGGCAGCCAGGCCGTCGGCATGGGCAAGGCGCTCGCGGAGGCGTTCCCGCAGGCCAGGGCCGTGTTCGAGGAGGTGGACGCGGCGCTGTCGCAGAACCTCTCCGCCCTGATGTGGGAGGGCCCGGAGGCCGACCTCACCCTCACGGCCAACGCCCAGCCCGCCCTGATGGCGGTGAGCCTGGCGGCCTTGCGCGTGCTGGAGGCCGAGGCCGGCCTCAATCTCGCCCGCGACGCCGCCTATGTGGCCGGGCATTCGCTCGGCGAGTATTCGGCGCTGTGCGCCGCCGGGGCCTTCACGATCGGCGACGCGGCGCGGCTGCTGCGCATCCGCGGCGACGCCATGCAGAGGGCCGTGCCGGCCGGCGAGGGCGCCATGGCGGCGCTGCTCGGGCTCGAATTCGAGGCCGCCGCGGCGGCGGCCGCGGAAGCCGCTCAGGGCGAGGTCTGCCAGGCCGCCAACGACAATGGCGGCGGGCAGGTGGTCGTCTCCGGCTCGCGGGCGGCGGTCGAGCGCGCCTGCGAGATCGCCAAGGCCAAGGGGGCCCGCCGCGCCCTGATGCTGCCGGTGTCCGCGCCCTTCCACTGCGCGCTGATGCAGCCCGCGGCCGACGCCATGCAGGAGGCCCTGGCCGCCATCGACATCAAGGCGCCGGTCGCGCCCGTGGTGGCCAACGTGCATGCGGCGGCCATCCAGCAGCCCGAGATGATCCGCGCGTCGCTGGTGGCGCAGGTCACCGGCACGGTGCGCTGGCGCGAATGCGTCGCCTTCATGGCCTCGCACGGCGTCACGACGTTCTACGAGGTCGGCGCCGGCAAGGTGCTGACGGGCCTCGTGCGGCGCATCGCCGAGGGCGCCGAAGGCGTCGCGATCGGGACGCCGGACGACGTCGCCGCCTTCAAGGCCCGGCCGCGCGGCTGAGCCCCGACGCCATCACAACGAAGGGCCGCGGCCCGACAGGGGAGTGATCCATGTTCGATCTCACCGGCAAGTCCGCGCTGGTCACCGGCGCGTCGGGAGGAATCGGCGGCGCCGTCGCGCGCGCGCTGCACGCCCAGGGCGCGACGGTCGCGATCTCCGGCACCCGCAGGGAGGCCCTCGAGGCGCTGGCGGGCGAACTGGGCGAGCGCGTCCACATCCTCACCGCCAACCTGTCGGACAAGGATTCGGTCGAGGCCCTGGTGCCCGGCGCGGAAGCCGCGATGGGCCAGCTCGACATCCTGGTCAACAACGCCGGGGTGACGCGCGACAATCTCTTCATGCGCATGAAGGACGACGAGTGGGACCAGGTGATCCGGGTCAATCTCGAGGCGTCGTTCAGGCTCATGCGCGCGGCCGTGAAAGGCATGATGCGCCGGCGCTGGGGGCGCATCGTCTCGATCACCTCGGTGGTGGGCACGACCGGCAATCCGGGGCAGGGCAACTACGCCGCCTCCAAGGCGGGGCTCGTCGGCCTGTCCAAGTCGCTCGGGGCCGAAGTGGCCAGCCGCAACATCACCGTCAACTGCGTGGCGCCGGGCTTCATCGAGACGGCGATGACCGACGTCCTGACCGACAAGCAGAAGGAATCGATCCTCTCGACGGTGCCGATGGGCCGCCTCGGGACGGGCGCGGAGATCGCTGCGGCGGTGGTGTACCTGGCCAGCCCGGAGGCGTCCTACGTGACGGGGCAGACGCTCCACGTCAACGGCGGAATGGCAATGATTTGAATAAATTGCAAGGCTATGTTCGCCTTGTGGACGAAGTTCCCGGCCCTCTCGCCAAGGAAAATAAAGTATGTTACTCAGCCCTCACGTCCATTGGGGGGCTTGACGGCGCCGTCCGCTGCGGCGTTTGAGGGATGAGACGGGTTACGGCGATCGTTCACGGTTGGCGGCCCGGGCACGACCCCCGCGACATCCGGACCGTCCAGACGGACCGGTTCCCTTTCCGGTTCGCGCGGCCGCATGCGGCGCGAACAGCTTAAACGAGGAACACCATGAGCGACATCGCCGCCCGCGTGAAGAAGATCGTGATCGAGCACCTGGGCGTGGAGCCCGAGAAGGTCATCGACAGCGCCAACTTCATCGACGATCTCGGCGCCGACAGCCTCGACACGGTCGAGCTGGTCATGGCGTTCGAGGAAGAGTTCTCCGTCGAGATCCCGGACGACGCAGCCGAGACGATCCGCACCGTGGGCGACGCCGTGTCGTTCCTGGAGAAGAAGGCCGCGGCCTGATCTCGGGCGACGAGGGCGGAAGCGGATTGGGCGCAATGCGGCGTGTGGTCGTTACGGGACTCGGGATGGTGTCGCCGCTGGCGTGCGGCGTCGAGCCGACCTGGAAGCGCCTGATCGAGGGCCAGAGCGGCGCAGGCCGCATCGAATCGTTCGACGTGAGCGACCTCGGGGCGAAGATCGCCTGCCAGGTCCCGCGCGGCGACGGTTCGGGCGTGTCGTTCAACGCCGATGACTGGATGGATCCCAGGGACCAGCGTCGCGTCGACGACTTCATCGTCTTCGGCGTCGCCGCGGCCACCCAGGCGCTGCGGGACGCCGGCTGGAAGCCGACGACCTACGAGGAGCAGACCACGACGGGCGTGCTCATCGGGTCGGGCATCGGCGGCATCGGCGGCATCTACGACGCTTCCATCACCCTCTACGAGAAGGGTCCGCGCCGGATTTCGCCCTTCTTCATCCCGGGGCGGCTGATCAACCTCGTGTCGGGATACGTGTCCATCGAGCACGGGCTCAAGGGCCCGAACCACGCGGTCGTGACCGCCTGCTCGACGGGCGCGCACGCCATCGGGGACGCCGCCAGGCTGATCGCCTTCGGGGACGCCGACGTCATGGTGGCCGGGGGCGCCGAGTCGCCCATCAACCGGCTGTCGATGGCGGGCTTCGTCTCCTGCCGGGCGCTGTCCACCGCCTTCAACGACGACCCGACCCGCGCGTCGCGTCCCTACGACAAGGACCGCGACGGCTTCGTCATGGGCGAGGGCGCCGGCGTCGTCGTGCTCGAGGAACTCGAGCACGCCAAGGCGCGCGGGGCCAGGATCTACGCCGAGATCATCGGCTACGGGCTCTCGGGCGACGCCTACCACATCACGTCCCCGTCCGAGGACGGCGACGGCGCCTATCGCTGCATGGCGGCGGCGCTGAAGCGGGCGGGGATCACCCCGTCCGACGTCGACTACATTAACGCCCACGGCACCTCGACGCCGCTCGGCGACGAAATCGAGCTCAGGGCCGTGGAGCGGCTGGTCGGCAACGCGGCCAGCGAGCTGGTGATGTCCTCCACCAAGTCCTCGATCGGACACCTTCTGGGGGCCGCCGGGGCGGTCGAATCGATCTTCTCGATCCTGGCCATCCGCGACCAGATCGTCCCGCCGACGCTCAATCTCGACAATCCCTCCGTCGAGACCCCGATCGACCTCGTCCCGCACACGGCGCGGTCGCGCAGCGTCGAAGTGGCGCTCTCCAACTCCTTCGGCTTCGGCGGCACCAACGCGTCCGTGGTGTTCAGGCGCTACGACGCCTGACGTGGCCTGCGGCCGGCGGGCCGTTTCCACATCCTTCCTCGTCGGCGGCGCGCCAGAACCGCCGTCTCGCTTGCGCCAGGCTCGCCCTTTCGCCACATTCCGGGCTAAGGTCCGGTCCACCAGCGAGGTCGCGCCGAGCCGGGGGCGCTCGTCCGCCGGCGCGGGCCTGCTAAGCATCCTTGAGAGCCTGCACAGGATCCATGGCCGACATCAACGAGCCCCACGCATCCGCCGACGCCCACACGGCGAAGGCGCGCCCGGCCGGGCGTTTCGTTCCGCGCAGTCCCGCGGAGGCGATCCAGCCCGTCGCGCCGCCGCAGCTGCCCCCTTCGGAGCGCCGGCGGCGTCCCATCGTCAACATGTTGAGCGGGTTCCTGTCGCTGGTCATGGTGCTGGCGCTGCTGACCGGCGTCGCCGTGTTCTTCGGCAAGACCCAGTTCTACGCCGCAGGCCCGCTCGCCTCCGACAAGATCGTCGTCGTGAAGGGCAGCTCCGGCGACGTGGCCGAGCAGCTGAAGCAGGAAGGGGTGATCGACCACCCGACCCTGTTCCTGGCCGGGCTGCACCTCACCCGCAAGGCGTCGCAGCTGAAGGCGGGCGAATACATGTTCCGCCAGCACGCCAGCCTCGGCGACGTCATGGACACGCTGGTCGAGGGCAAGTCGGTGCTGCACTCGGTGACGGTGCCGGAGGGCCTCACCTCCCAGCAGATCATCGACAGGCTGGCCGAGAACGACGTCCTCACGGGCGAGCTCACCAGCGTCCCCAAGGAGGGCAGCCTGCTGCCCGACACCTACAAGTTCTCGCGCGGCATGACGCGCCAGCAGCTCGTGGAGCGCATGCAGCAGGAGCAGGCGCGGGTGCTGCGCGAGGTGTGGAGCCGCCGCAGCGCCGAGATCCCGGTCAAGTCGCCCGAGGAGCTCGTGGTGCTGGCCTCCATCGTCGAGAAGGAGACCGGCCGCGCGGACGAGCGGTCGCGCGTCGCCGGCGTCTTCATCAACCGCCTGAACCGCAACATGCGGCTTCAGTCCGATCCGACGATCGTGTACGGCCTGGTGCAGGGCAAGGGCACGCTCGGGCGCGGCATCATGCGCAGCGAGATCGACCAGCCGACGCCCTACAACACCTACCAGATCCAGGGCCTCCCGCCCGGCCCGATCGCCAATCCGGGCCGCGCCGCCATGGAGGCCGTGGCCAATCCGTCGCGCACGCGCGAGCTCTATTTCGTCGCCGACGGCACGGGCGGCCACGTCTTCGCCGAGACCCTCGACCAGCACAACAAGAACGTCGCCCGGTGGCGTCAGCTGGAGGGCGAGCGCCGCGACGCCGCGCCGGCCGACGCGGCGGTCGTGCGGGACCCGTCGGGCGCGCCGACGGCGGCCAAGCCTGGAGCCAAGCCCGGCGCCGCCGCCTACGCGCCCGTGGCGCCGCTGCAGACCGGCGCTCCCGCGACCGGGCCCGTCGGGCCGCGCGGCAATCTCGACGCCGTCGCGGGCACTCCCAAGGACCCGCTGAACAACAAGAGCTTCGACCTCAACTCCCCCAAGGTCGTTCCGGCGCTGCGCCCGTGAGGCGGGGCGGCCGGCCGCCCCGCGTCGCCCGGCTTGAAGCGCGGGGCGTCCCGGCCTAAACAGCGCCAGCGCAACTTCTTGCGACGGAACACGCCATGGCGCTTGCAAGCATGACCGGATTCGCCCGGGAGGTCGGGCAGACCGGACCCTGGCGGTATGTCTGGGAACTGAAGACCGTCAACGCCAAGGGGCTCGACGTGCGGCTGAAGACGCCGCCCGGCTTCGAGGCCCTCGGCGAGGAGGCGCGGGCGCGCATCGGCCGGGCGCTGCAGCGCGGCACCTGCTTCGCCTCCCTGACGGCTTCGCGCGAGGCCTCGCCGGCCGTGGCGCGGGTCAACACCGCCCTGCTCGATTCGCTGGTGGAGGCGCTCGCCCCCTATGACGGCCGGCTCGGACTGCGGGCGCCGTCCGTGGGCGCGCTGCTCGGCGTGCGCGGCGTGGTCGAGATCGCCGAAGCGGAGGAGGACGAGGCGGCCGCCGCCGAGAGCGCCGCCGGAATGCTGGAGGGCCTCGACCGGGCTTTGTCCGAGCTCGTCGTCACCCGTCGTCAGGAGGGCGAGGCGCTGCGCGGGCTCCTTGACCGCCGCATCGACGCGATCGAGGAACTGGCCGCCGCGGCGGACGCCTGCCCGGCGCGCAAGGCCGAGGCCGTGAAGGCGCGCCTCGCCGAGCAGATCACGGCGCTGCTCGACGCCTCGCAGGGGCTCGACCCCAACCGCCTCCACCAGGAAGCCGTGCTGCTGGCAGCCAAGGCCGACATCCGCGAGGAGATCGACCGTCTGCGCGCCCATGTGGGCGCGGCGCGCGAACTCATCGGCAAGGGCGGCCCCGTGGGACGCCGGCTCGACTTCCTCGCCCAGGAGTTCTCCCGCGAGGCCAATACGCTGTGCGCCAAGGCCAACGACGTGGCCCTGACGGTGATCGGGCTCGACCTCAAGACGGAGGTGGAGCAGTTCCGCGAGCAGGTCCAGAATGTCGAGTGAGACGATGACCGCCCAACTCGCCAATGATCTCGTCAGCCGCCGGGGGCTGCTGCTGGTCCTGTCCTCGCCGTCCGGCGCGGGCAAGACCACGCTGACGCGCCTCCTGCGCGACAAGGAGCCGACGCTGGCGCTGTCCATCTCGGTCACCACGCGGCCGCGCCGGCCCAGCGAGGTCGACGGCGTGCATTACCGGTTCATCGCGGTGGACGAGTTCACCGCCATGCGCGACCGGGGCGATCTCCTGGAATGGGCCGAGGTCCACGGCAACTTCTACGGATCGCCGCGGCGCGAGATCGACC
Source organism: Alsobacter sp. SYSU BS001988 (assembly GCF_054796215.1). Classification (NCBI taxonomy): domain Bacteria; kingdom Pseudomonadati; phylum Pseudomonadota; class Alphaproteobacteria; order Hyphomicrobiales; family Alsobacteraceae; genus Alsobacter; species Alsobacter sp. SYSU BS001988. The sequence continues at coordinate 135,911 of NZ_JBTAMK010000006.1, forward strand.
AGGCGCTGGCCGGCGGCCAGGACATCCTGTTCGACATCGACTACCAGGGCGCGATGCAGGTGCGCGAGAAGGCGGCGGCCGACGTCGTCAGCGTCTTCATCCTGCCGCCCTCGATCCCGGAGCTGAAGCACCGGCTCGAGCGGCGGGCCGAGGACAGCCCCGAGGTCATCGCCCGGCGCCTGGCCGCCGCCAAGATCGAGATCGACCGCTGGCGGGACTACGACTACGTGCTGGTCAACGACGACCTGAACCGCACCTTTCCCCGGCTGCAGGCGATCCTCGTCGCCGAGAGGCTGAAGCGGGAGCGCCAGACCGGGCTCCCTGACTTCGTCCAGGGGCTGCTGAAGGACCTCTGAGCCGAGGGCCGCGCGGCGGGGGGCAGGGCCGTCAGGCCGCCCGCCGCCTGCGGGCTGCGGCGGCCGGCCGGAGCGCATCGTCGGCGGATCGGACGGCGGGCCGGCCCGTCCTGAACACCGCCACGACGTCGTTCAGGTTGCGGATCTCCGTCAGCAGGCTGTCGGCGGACGCGGCGCTCTCCTCCGCCAGCGCGGCGTTCTGCTGCGTCGTCTGGTCCAGGGTGGCGACCGCCTGGCTCATCTCGTCGATGCCGTTGGCCTGCTCGGCGGTGGCGGCCGAGATCTCGTTGACGGTCGCCGAGACCTTCTCCGAAGCGCCGACGATCTGGTCCAGCGCGGCGCCCGCCGAGCGCACCATCTCGACGCCCTGCGTCACCTCCTGGCTGGTGGAGGCGATCAGGGCGTTGATGTCCTTTGCGGCCTCGCTGGAGCGCTGCGCCAGCGTGCGGACCTCGGACGCCACGACGGCGAAGCCCTTGCCGGCCTCGCCGGCGCGCGCCGCCTCGACGGCGGCGTTGAGGGCGAGCAGGTTCGTCTGGAAGGCGATGTCGTCGATCACGGACGAGATGTCCGAGATCTTCCGGCTGGCGTCCTCGATCCGGCCCATCGCGTCCACCGCGTCGCGCACGATCTTGCCCCCCGTGCTGGCCACATGGGTGGCCTCGCGGGCCATCTCGGCGGCGCTGCGGGCCGAGGCGGCGCTCGCCTTCACGGAGGCGGCGAGCTGCTCGGTCGTGGCCGCCGTCTCCTCCAGGCTGGAGGCCTGGTCCTCCGTGCGAGCCGAGAGGTCCTTCGCGCCGCTGTTGATCTCGCCGGCCGCGGCGGTGACCTCCGAGGCGGAGCGCTGGATGACCATCACGGTGTCGGCGAGCTGCGCGACCGTGGCGTTGACGGCGACCTTGAGCTCCTCGAAGCGCCCGCGATAGGCGGTGTCGACGGAGCGCGTCAGGTCGCCGGCCGAGATCGCCGTCAGGGCCTGGACGAAATCGGAGGTGGCCTCGTCGACCGTCTGATTGATCCGGTTGATGCCCAGCACCAGCTCGCGCAGATCGGCGTCGACCTCGTTGACGGCGATGCGGGCGGTGAAGTCGCCGTCCGCCGCCGCCCTCACCACCGATCCCACGTCCTGCATGATCTTGCCGAGAGCGGCCGAGCGGGCGGCCTTGATCTCGCCCTCCTGGCGCTCGCGCGCCGCCCTTTCGCCAGCCTCGAGCTTGCGCATGCGCTGGGCGTTCTCCTTGAACACCTGCAGGTGGCCGGCCATGTCGCCGATCTCGTCGGCTCTGCCCGCGCCCTTCACCTGGACGGAGAGATCCCCCTCGACGATGCCCTTCATGGACGTCGCAAGGCCATCCAGCCCGGCGAGCACCCTGACGGCCACGAAGGCGCCGCTGACGAGCACCAGGAGCGCCAGCACGGCCGCCGAGAGCCGGGCCATGTTCTGCGCCCTGTCGCTCGCCGCCGCGGCGGCCTCGACCTCGGACTGGGTGCGGTGTTCGAGGAGCGCGAAGAACTCGTCCACCGGAGTCATGATCTTCGCCTTGTACTGGTGGTACAGAGGCGAATGCAGCAGCTCCCTGGCCTTGGCCTCATCGGCCGGGGTGGCCTTTCCGCCGCTGCGCTTGCCTTCCACCAGGGACATGGCCTCCACTTCGAGGCCGACGAGGCCGTCCGAATTGGCCTTGGCCTGCTGCAGCTTGGCGAATTCGGCTTCGGTGAAGCCGGCCTGCTTCATCAGCTCGAGAAGGGGCGCTGCGGCGCCGGCCGGGCGCGGCTGGGCCATTCCCGCCGCCACGAAGTCCCAGTACACGCGATGATAGTCTTGGGGCCGCGGCTTCTTGCCGTCACGGATGTCCAGGATGTCCAGATATTGCTGCTTGAAGGACGCGTCGCCGGTGACCACGTAGGTCCGGCCCAGCCGCGTGAGGTCGTCCGAGCTCTGGCGAAGTTCGTCGGCGAGGAGATAGGACTGGTACTTGCGGCTGGTGGCTTCGCGCATGGCGTCGCTCGCGCTTCGCGCAGCCACAAGGCCGTAGATGAGCGCGCCGCATGAGAGGACGGTCGCGGCGATCAGCAACCCGAACACCCGTGAAATTCTCAGCATTGGTCTCTCCGATCGCGGGTCAGAGGATGCAGCGGCGACCGTCATGGACGGCGGCCCGTGGGCGACCGGCGCGCAACCCGCGACCGTCACTTAACGACAATCAAGTTAAAGAATTACGACCGTTAAGTGCTGGGGCCAGCTTTAGCTACTTAGAATTGCATATCCCGCCGGTCGCCGGGCTCAGCCCTGCGGACGCCAGGCCTGGGCCAGCGCCACGAAGCCTTCGACCGGGACCGTCTCGGCCCGGGCCGTGGGGTCGAGCCCGGCGGCCTGGATCAGCGGCGCGGGGTCGGCCTGAAGGGACTTGAGGCTCTGCCGCAGCATCTTGCGGCGCTGGCCGAAGGCGGCGGCGGTGACGGCCGAGAGGGTCGCGGCGTCGCAGGCCAGCGGCCGGCTGCGCGGCAGCAGCGAGACCACCGACGACATGATCTTCGGCGGCGGGGTGAAGGCCGAGGGCGGAACGTCGAACAGGATGCGGGCCTCGGTCCGCCAGCCGCACAGCACGCCGAGGCGTCCGTAATCCTTCGGGTCTTCGGGCGTCGCCACGATCCGCTCGGCCACCTCGCGCTGGAACATCAGCGTCATGCTCTCGAAGAAGGGCGGCCAGGGCTCCGTCTCGATCCATCGCGTCAGCAGCACGGTGCCGATATTGTAGGGGAGGTTCGCGACGATCCGCACCCGGGCGGGCGCGTCGCCATGGACCTGGCGCAACAGCGCCGGCCAGTCGGCCTCAAGGGCGTCGCCCGGCGCGACCGTGAGCCTGCCCGGATAATGCGCCGCGATCTGGGCCAGCGCCGGCAGGCAGCGCGAATCGCGTTCGACGGCGATGACATGCGCCGCGCCGAGCGACAGCAGCGCCCGGGTGAGGCCGCCCGGGCCGGGCCCGACTTCGATCACCGTGACGCCGTCCAGCGGCCCCGCGCTGCGCGCGATCTTGGCGGTGAGGTTCAGGTCCAGCAGGAAGTTCTGGCCAAGCGAGCGCTTGGCCGCGAGGTCGTGGTCGCGGATGACGTCGCGCAGGGGCGGCAGGCCGTCGATCGCGCTCATGGGGCGAGCCGGCCGGCGAGGCGCAGCGCCGCGATCAGGCTGTCGGGCCGCGCGATCCCCCGGCCGGCGATGTCGAAGGCGGTCCCGTGATCCGGGGAGGTCCTGACGAAGGGCAGCCCCAGCGTGACGTTGACGCCGTCGTCGAAGGCCAGGGCCTTGATCGGGATGAGCGCCTGGTCGTGATACATGCACAGCGCGACGTCGTAGCCGGCTCTGGCGCGCGCGTGGAACATGGTGTCCGCCGGCAGAGGGCCGAAGGCCTCGAATCCCTCCGCGCGCAGCCGCTCGACCGCGGGGCGAACGACGGCGTCGTCCTCCGTCCCCAGCGCGCCGCCCTCGCCGGCGTGGGGGTTCAGGCCCGAGACGGCCAGCCGCGGCCGGTCCAGGCCGAACCGCGCCATCAGGTCGCGCGCCGTGATCCGGCCGGTTTCGACGATGAGGTCGGTCGTCAGCGCCGCCGGAACCCGGCTCAGCGGGATGTGGATCGTCACCGGCACGACCGCGAGGGTCTCCGACCAGAGCATCATGACCGGCAGCGGCTCGGGCATGGACCAGAACCGGGCCGCGAGCGCCGCGAGATATTCGGTGTGGCCCGGATGCCGGAAGCCGGCCTGGTACAACACCGCCTTGGCGATCGGGTTGGTGACCACGGCGGCCGCCCGTCCCGCATGGACCAGTTCGACCGCCCGGTCGATCGACGCGATGGTCGAGGCGGCCGTCGCCGGATCGGGAGCCCCCGGCATGGCCTCCGCCGCGGCGCAGCCGGCCAGGACGGGCAGGGCGGCCGCGAAGGCCGCGCCGGCCTCCTCGGGCTCGACCACGGCGAGCGGCGCCGAAACCCCGAGCCGCTGCGCCGCCGCGGCCAGGAGGCGGGGATCGGTCGCCGCCACGAACGGGCGCCCGCCCGCCCGGTCGCGGTCGAGCCAGGCCCGGACCGTGAGTTCCGGCCCGATCCCGGCGGGATCGCCTTGCGTCAGGACGAGAGGCAATGGGTTGCGCGCTGGCGTGGTCATGGCTGTCGCCCCATGCGCGGCGAACTCCCCTGCGCCGGACCGCCGGGGCCTCGCCTTGTCCGCCGCCAAGGCGGCGTCACTGGGTGATGCCGTCCGTGACGACGCTGGTCTGGTTGTAGGAGTAGCTGGCCGAGCCCAGCGTCCGCAACTCGAGGCGCAGAAGCACCGTCTGGACCCGCTCGCGCGAGCCGTCCGCCAGCGTCTGCTTGCCCGAGTTCTGGTAGACGACCGAGAAGGTCGTGCACTCGTCGTGATAGCCCGCGCCCAGCGACACCGCCCCGATGCCGACCGGGTTCGACGTCTGGTAGCCCTGCACGCCATAGAAGCGCTCCGCCGAGTGGCGGCTGAGATCGACGAGCACGCTGCCCGTCACGTACCAGTTCGGCGTGATGTCGTAGCGGGCGTTGGTCGAGACGCCCTCGCGCTTGGTGTAGATGCCCAGGTCCGGCTGCGCCGCGTAGCGGGCGTAGATCACGCTCGTCGCCAGGTTGGCGAAGGTCGCGGTGGCCTGCAGCTCCACGCGCTTCAGCGCGAAGTCGGTCTCGTTGAAGCGCGACCGCGCGGTCAAGGTGAGGTTCGAGGACGGCGCGATCTGGATGCGCGAGACATAGTCGGAGCGCGTCGTGTCGAGGCCGGAGTCGAGGCCCGTGCGGCTGAGGTCCGGCGTGGAATAGGAGTTGCGGCCGGCGATCTGGTAGGACTGCCCGAACAGCGTGCTGATATAGCCGCCGTTCAGCATCGTGAAGGTGTATTGCGCGCCGATATTGGCGCGCGTGCCGCCCTCGGTGCGGTCATAGCCCGAGAACTTGGTCGTCGAGAACAGGTTCGTGTCGTCGAAGACGAGGCTCTGCGCGTCCTCGTTGACGATCTTGTTGATCTGCGACTCGCCCGGCCGGGCGATGATCTGGGCGATCGGCTCGATCACATGCGTGCCGATGCTGCTGTCGGCCACGAAGGGATAACGATAGGTCACGCCGACGGCCGGCATGCCGCGCATCACGACGTCGTCGCTCGTGTCGAAGAAGTTCGGCAGGTACTTGTTGAACTGGCCGCCGGTGTCCGGCGACTTGAACAGGACCTCGCCGCGCGCCGACACGAAGGGCGTCCAGCTCTGGCCGAGCGGGTCGATGAAGGTCCGGCGCCAGGACAGGTCCGTGGTCAGGCGGGTGTAGGTCCCCGCCGCGCCGCGCACATAGCACTTGCTCGGGTTGAACTGGCCCGGAGCGCAGGAATCGTAGAGCCGGATCGGGTTGCCCAGCGTGTCGTAGCCGATCGGGAACAGGTACCGGCCGGGGATGATCCCATTGTCCTGGTACAGGCTCTGATAGTCGGTCTGCTGGCGGGTGAGGCTGGTCAGATTGGCGCTGAGCGCGAACTCGCCGCCGATCAGGGCCGGGGTGAAGCGGCGGTCATAGTCGACGACCGGATGCACGACCGGCTGCACCTTCTGCCAGTCGGCGTAGGACAGGCCGCGGAAATAATAGGCGCGCGCGTCGAACCAGCTGCGCTGGCCCTGGCCCGTGAGGTTGATGGTCGACGTGTTCTCGCGGAAGCCCAGCGCGTTGAAGGCCGAGATCGCGTTGGTGTTGATCGAGCCGCGGTACTTGTAGTTCTGGTAGTACCACTTGTCGGTGGAGGCTGAGAGGTCCCAGCCCCAGACCCACTTGTCGTTGATCAGGAACTTGCCGCGCGTATCGACCGCGCCGCGGAAATCCTTGTCGCGCGCGCCGTAGGGCGGCGCCAGGAAGGCGTTCGGATCCTGCTGGAAGATGCCGGACGCACGGATGTTGTAGCTGCCGTTGACCAGGCGATGGCGCCATTCCACCTCGCCCAGCAGGCCCTGGCGGGTCAGGAGCGTGGGCGTCAGCGTCAGGTCGTAATTGGGCGCCAGCGCCCAGAAATACGGGACCGCCACGCCGTAGCCGATCGACGACGACGCGACGTAATGGGGGGCCAGGAAGCCCGATTTGCGTTTCACGGTCGAATCGGGCGCCGAGAAGAACGGCACATAGGCGATCGGCACGCCGTAGAACTCGAGCGTCGCGTCCTCGTAATAGACGGTGCGCTCCTCGTTTTTGTGGATGATCCGCTTGGCGCGGACCTGCCACAGGGGAGGCTTGGTCGGGTCGTCCTTGCAGGCGTCGCAGGCCGTGTAGGTGCCGCGCTCGAAGACCGTCGTCTCGCCCCCGGTGCGCTCGCCGCGCGGCGCCACGAAATGCGTCTTGTCGATCGTGTCGACCCGCAGGGAATCGATGAAGCCGTCCTTGAAGTCGTCGGTGAGCTCGAACTTGCTGCCGTAGACGACCTGGCCGTTGGCCTCGGTCATCTTGGCGTTGCCCTCGGCGTAGACGCGGTTGTTCGCCCGGTCGTAGATGACCTTGTCGGCCTCCAGCGTGCGGCCCTGGTAGTAGAGCTGGGCGTTGCCGACGGCCGCGACGGTGTTCTTGTCCTTGTCGTAGACGAGCTCGCGCGATTCCACGAGCAGGCGGTCCTTGCCCTGGCCCGCCTTCTCGGTCTTCTTGGCGAGCCTGTCCGTCAGCGTCTGCGCGACCGGGGCGTCGGTCCAAGTGACCGGCCCGATGCTCGCGATGCCGACGGCCAGAGCCGCAATATAGCGTCGTTTCACCATGCCCGAACCAAAACGGCCGAAGAACGCACGGCCCGACATCACCCGTCCTCTTGATACAGGAGTGCGAGCGTTCCGAGCAAACTCCCGACCACCGCCGGCGACCATGCCGCTACCGAAGCCGAGAGGAGTCCTGCCGCGCCGAGATCCTCCACCAACTGGGTGACGACATAGAGCACGAAGCCCGCCGTCACGCCACCGAGAACCATCTTCGCCACACCACCAAAACGGAAAAATCTTAACGAAACGGACGCCGCGATGAAGACCATTGCGACGAAGAGCAAAGGACGGGCCAGAAGCGATTGAAACTGCAAGCGATAACGGGTCGCGTCGAGGCCCGCGGATTCGGTCCTGGCGGCCAGTTCCGGCAGCTCCCAGAAGGGAATGGTCTCCGCTGAAGAGAAGGAATTCCGCACCTGATCGGGGGTCAGATTGGTCGACAGGAGGTAAGAAGAAAAGCTCTGTGGCTCCACGCCCACACCCGTGATCCGGGCCTCCGCGAGCTCCCAGAACCCGTCGCGCAGCGTCGCTTCGCGGGCCTCCACACGGTCGATGAAGGAGCCGTCCTTGGCGAACTCGAACACGGTGACGCGGCTGAGCTGGGTGCCGGCCGCCATCGAGCGGTCGGCGCGGATGATCGCCTGTCCGTCGAGGCTGCGCTGGCGAATCCAGAGCTCCTTCTCGCCCGAGCCCTTGCTGCGGCCGAGCTTGGAGGTCTCCACCTGGATGGCGCGCTCCTTCAGCTTCGCCGAAAGCGGGTTGTAGATGGTGGCGGCGACCACGCCGAATCCGACCGCGACGAGGAGCGGCGGGGCGAGGAACTGCCAGACTGAGACGCCCGCGGCGCGCATCACCACGAGCTCCAGCTTGCGCGAGAGGTTCAGCAGCGCCGCCATGGAGCCGAACAGGACGGCGAAAGGCAGGATCTGCTCGGCGACCGCGGGAGTGCGGAACAGGGCCAGCTGGGCCAGCAGCCCGGTGGACAGGTCCGCCACGTCGCCTGTGCGGCGCACGAGCTCGACGAAGTCCAGCGTGTAGATGAGCACGAACACGGTGACGAAGACGCCCGTGATGGTGCGCACGAATCGCGCCGCCAGATATCGCCCGAGGGTGAAGCCGATCACCATGCCGGCCCCCGTCAGCCCGCCGCCGCGGCGTGGGCGGGGGCCGGAGCGCGGCGCAGGCGCGACCCGCCGCGCGCGCCCAGGGTCGGCGCGAAGGCGATCCCGAGCGCGACCGCGCAGGCGAGCAGCGGCGCCAGATAGGCGAGGGGCACGGCCCAGCCGGCGCGCGGGATCAGGCTGGAGATGGCGAAGCCCGCGATCCGCACCAGGCCGACGGCCACGATGGCGGCCCCGATCGCCGCGCCGCGGCCCTGGCGCGTGGTGCGCGGGGTGCCCAGCGCCGCGAAGGCGATCGCCATCATGGCGAAGCAATAGAGAGGCGCGGAGAAGCGGTCGTGCAGCTCTGTGCGGAAGCGGCCGGCGTTGCCCGGGATCTTGTAGTAGACCTCGTTCACGTCCGGGTGGAGCAGCATCGCGGTCGGGCGCTCGCGCGGCTTGTAGACCGGCGTGTCGCCGTCCGATCCGAACTGGCTGAGGTCGATGGCGTAGCGCTGGAACACCACGATGGCCGGGTCGCTCGAGCCCGGCTGCTCGCGCTGCACGCTGCCGTTCTCCAGCACCAGGTAGGGCGAGCCGTTGATCTCCACCGTCTGGCCGCGCTCGGCGATGTAGATGGCGGGCTTGGTCTTGTCGCGCCGGTCCTGCATGAAGATGCCCAGGAGCGCGTCCCCGGCCTTCTCGCGGTAGTGGAAGGTGATTCCGAGGTCGAGCGTGGTGAACTGGCCTTCCTTGACCACGTTGGACACGAAGTCGGCGCGCACGCTGGTGATGAGGTCGCGCAGGGCGCGAAAGCTCGCCGGCATGGCCCAGGTCGTCATGGCCAGCACCAGGACGGCGACGATCAGGGTGAGGCCGAGGAACGGGCGCAGGATGCGGCCGGGCGGCACGCCGGCCGCGCTCATGACGATCAGCTCGGAATCGCCGTTCAGCTTGTTCAGCGCGTAGATGGTCGCGATGAAGAGCGCCACGGGCGCGATGATGGTGACCAGCGCCGGAAGCGAGAGGCTGGTGATGGTGAGGAACATCATGATCGTCTGACCCTTGCCGGTCAGGAGATCGACCTCCCGCAGCGCCTGCGAGATCCAGATCACGCCGGTCAGGCTCAGCAGGGTCGCCAGGCAGGCGACGCCGGCGATCCGGAAGATGTAGCGGTCCAGCAGGCTCATCAGGGGGCTTCGGCGTCGTGCATCGTGCGACAGCGGTAAAGGCTTCCACGCGCGGCGGCAAGGATCGGGGCGGCCCGGAACGCGTCGGCGCGGGCTTGAATCGCTCACGATCGCGGCGCCGGCGTGGCGTTCCGCCGGGCGGGACGCGGCGCGCCGACGCGGCCCTCCGGCGCACTGGCGCAGCTTCCGACGAAACGTTATGACCCGTCAGGTCCGAGTTCGCCCATCCCGATCGTTTCTCCCGAACCCGTCCGGAGCGTTTGCATGTCAGAGCGTCTGAAAGTCTCCTTTGCGGCCCCGAGCCTGCCCGCGTCCGGCGCCCTCGTCGTCCTCATGGGAGACGACCTCACGCTTCCGGCGAGCGTGCACGAGATGATCGGCAAGCCCGCCGCCGACGCGATCGCGCGGGCCGTTGCGGCGGAGAGCTTCAAGGGCAAGGCGTCCAGCGGCCTGTCGATCCTCGCTCCCCCCGGGCTCCAGGCGTCGCGTCTGGTCGTGGTGGGCGTCGGCGGGGCGTCCGAGCGCGCCGAGACGGATTTCGTCGGCCTCGGCGGCGCCGTCCTGGGCCGGGTGGGCAAGAGCAAGTCCGTCGCCGTTCTGTTCCACGAGGGACCCGCCGGCCTGCGCAACGACGCGGAGGCGGCGGCCGACCTCGCGCTCGGCATGACGCTGCGCGCCTACGCGTTCGACAAGTATAAGACCAAGAAGCCCGACGACGAGGCGGCCGGCGAGGTCGACGTCGTCGTCGCCGTGGCCGATCCCAAGGCGGCCGGCAAGGCCCACCGCGCCCGCGAGGCGATCGGCGAGGGGGTGATGCTGGCCCGCACCCTCGTCAACGAGCCGCCGAACGTGCTCGACCCGGAGGAGTTCGCCCGCCGCGCGGCCCAGCTGGAGAAGCTCGGCGTCGAGATCGAGATCCTCGACGAGAAGAAGCTGGAGAAAGTCGGCATGCGGGCGCTGCTGGCCGTGGGCCAGGGCTCGCGCAAGGAAAGCCGCGTCGTCGTGATGCGCTGGAACGGCGCGAAGGGCGGCGGGAAGGAAGCCGGCAAGGGCGCCAGGGACGCCGCAAAGCCGGTCGCCTTCATCGGCAAGGGCGTCTGCTTCGATTCCGGCGGCATCTCGATCAAGCCCGCCGGCAGCATGGAGGACATGAAGGGCGACATGGCCGGCGCGGCCTGCGTGGTCGGCCTCATGCACGCGCTCGCCGCCCGCAAGGCCAAGGTGAACGCCATCGGGGTGATCGGCCTCGTCGAGAACATGCCCGACGGCAACGCCCAGCGTCCCGGCGACATCGTCCGGTCGCTGTCCGGCCAGACCATCGAGATCATCAACACCGACGCGGAAGGCCGCCTCGTGCTGGCCGACGTGCTCTGGTACGTGCAGGACCGCTTCAAGCCGGCCTTCATGATCGACCTCGCCACCCTGACGGGCGCGGTCCTGGTCGCGCTCGGCCAGGAGAACGCCGGGCTGTTCTCCAACGACGACGCCTTGTGCGAGAAGCTGTCGGCCGCCTCCAAGGCGACGAAGGAGGGGGTGTGGCGCCTGCCGCTCTCGGCCGCCTATGACAAGATCATCGACAGCAAGTTCGCCGACGTGAAGAATTCGGGCGGCCGCCACGCCGGCTCGATCACGGCGGCGCAGTTCCTGAAGCGGTTCGTCAACGACACGCCCTGGGCGCATCTCGACATCGCCGGCACCGGCATGGGCTCGCCGCAGAGCGACACCAACCGCGGCTGGGCGTCGGGCTGGGGCGTGCGCCTGCTCGATCGCCTGGTGGCGGATCACTACGAGGGCTGATCCTGGCCGAGATCCTGTTCTACCACCTGCTCCGGCAGGACATGGAGGCCGTGCTCCCGCAGCTGCTGGAGCGCAGCGTCGCCCGCGGCTGGCGCGCCGTCGTGCACGCGCCTTCGCCGGAGCGGGTCGCGGCGCTGGACGACCATCTCTGGACCTTCTCGGAGGAGAGCTTCCTGCCGCACGCGTCCGACAGGGATCCGGGCGCGGCCGGCGAGCCCATCGTGATCACCACCGAACTGGCCAACCCGAACCAGGCGCAGGTGCGCTTCCTGGTGGACGGCGCCCCAATTCCGCCCGACGCGGACGCTTATCAGCGCCTGGTCCTGATCTTCGACGGCCGGGACGACGAGGCGGTGGCGGCGGCGAGGGTCGCATGGAAGACCCTCAAGGGACGCGATCCGTCGGCGCCCGCCGTCGAACTGAGCTACTGGCAGCAAAACGACACGGGTCGTTGGGAGAGAAAAGCATGAAGCACGCGGCGCGGGCCATCGGGTCCGCCGTAGAGACCGCCGGCGCGCTGGCGCTCCGCGCCGGGGCGGTCGCCGCCCTTGCGGCCGCGCTCGGCGGCTGCGCGGTCGAGGTCAGCGGCTTCGCCAACGACAAGAGCGCCACGGCGCGCGTCGCCACCACCGAGGCGGTCGTGGCCGAAGATGGGCGCTGCACGGCGGACCTGTCGATCGATCCGTCGAAGTTCCGGGGCCGGGACGGGGAGGGGCTGATCGGCCTCACCGAGTGCGAGCTGGTGGCCGTCAAGGGCGAGCCGCTCAGCGTCCAGACGGGCTCCAGCCCGCGCGCCCGGCGCGAGACCACGATTCTCTACATGGAGCCGACCGGCAAGGCGCTCTACCTCTTCGCCGACAACCGCCTGGTCAAGGTCGTGCGCTGACGCGGGGGCGGCTTGACAGATCCAGAAAATATTCCTATGTTGGCGACGCTCTGGTCCACGGAGGGACGTCTGCAGCGTGAGGACGTGGACCAGGGGCGGCGGCCGTCGAAGGCCGGGCTCACCACCCGGTTCGAGGCGGCGGACGGAAGACAAGGTCCGACCAGCGAAGCGCGAAGGGGCTGAAAGCGCCCCGGGATCTTCCTTTCATCCTCCAACGCCGCGCTCGGAGCGGCGGGGCCTGGCGGCCTCCCGGCTCTTTTTCCCACTACCCCACACGCCGTGGGGCAACCAGCGACGCCGCTCCGCGCCGCCCTCCACCTCCGGGCCGAAAAGCCGCGGAGTTATCGCCGCTTCCCCTTCTCCCCGGCACGGGGAGAAGGTGGCCCGAAGGGCCGGATGAGGGGATGCGCGGCAAGCCCCACCACCCCTCACCCCAACCCTCTCCCCGTTCCGGGGCGAGGGGGCCGGCTGTGGCGCTTCCCAACGGTTCAGCCCCCACCCCGTCATCCCCGGCGCGCCGCAGGCGCAGGAAGCGGATGACGGAGCCGCCCTTCTCCCCGGCACGGGGAGAAGGTGGCCGAGCGCAGCGAGGCCGGATGAGGGGATAGGCGCCGCCCCTCACCCCAGCCCTCTCCCCGTTCCGGGGCGAGGGGGCCGGCCGCGGCGCTTCCCAACGGTTCAGCCCACAACCCCCCTCGTCCTTCGAGACGCATCGCCCAGGGGCGATGCTCCTCAGGATGAGGGGGAGCGCGCGTGAAACCGCTCCGGAGGGTCGCGGCGTGGGCGCGGCCTCAGGCGGTCGGCGCCAGCCCGAGGCGGGCGACGATGTCGCGGACGACGGCGCGGGGGCTCTGGACCACCGACACCGTCACGACGCCTTCGTCCGGCGCGGGCGGCTCGAGCGCGGCGAACTGGCTGTCCAGCAGGCTCGTCGGCATGAAGTGGTGCTTGCGCGCCTTCATGCGGGCGCCGATCAGGTCCCGGTCGCCGACCAGCAGCACGAGGCGCACGTCCGGGCGGCCGCCGGCGAGGATGTCCCGGTAGGCGCGCTTGAGGGCCGAGCAGGTGACGATGACGCTCTCGCCCGCGGCGAGGCGCTCCGTCAGCCAGGCCGCGATGGCGCGCAGCCAGGGCCAGCGGTCCTCGTCCGTGAGCGGCTCGCCGCGGCTCATCTTGGCGATGTTCTCCGGCGGATGGAACTCGTCGGCGTCGCGATAGGCCCAGCCCAGCGCCCGGGAGAGATTGCGCGCGGTCGTGGTCTTGCCCGAACCGGCCACGCCCATGATGACGACGCCGACCGGAGCGGCCGGCGGAACGGAACGCGTCACGCCGCCGGTCCCTTGCTGATCGGCCCCTTGATCTCGACGTCCTTGGTCCCGGTCGCCTCGGGGGCCGACTTGGCCACGGGCGGCTCGACATGGCCGCCGAAGCCCATCCGCATGGCCGACAGCACCTTCTCGGCGAAGGTGTGCTCCTGCCGGGAGCGGAAGCGGGCGTAGAGGGCGGCGGTCAGCACCTCGGCCGGCACGGCCTCCTCGACGGCGGCCTGCACGGTCCAGCGCCCCTCGCCTGAATCGGAGACGAAGCCGGAATAGCCGGCCAGGTCGCCATCCGACGCCAGGGCCGAGGAGGTGAGGTCGAGCAGCCAGGAGGTGATCACGCTGCCCCGGCGCCAGACTTCGGCGATCTCGGCGACGTCGAGGGTCAGGCGATGCTCGGCCGGAAGCTCGGGGCTGTCGGCGTGGCGCAGGATGTCGAAGCCCTCGGCGATGGCCTGCATCATCCCGTATTCGACGCCGTTGTGGATCATCTTGACGAAATGCCCGGCGCCGCTCGGCCCGGCGTGCAGGTAGCCCTGCTCGACGCGGGGATCGCCCGTCCGGCCCGGCGTGCGGGGGATGTCGCCCAGTCCCGGCGCCAGCGCGGCGAAGATCGGGTCCATGGCGTCGACGACCTCCTTGGGGCCGCCGATCATGAGGCAGTAGCCGCGCTCAAGGCCCCAGACGCCGCCGCTGGTGCCGACGTCGAGATAGTGGATCCCCTTGGCCTTCAGTTCGCCGGCGCGGCGGATGTCGTCCTTCCAGAAGGCGTTGCCGCCGTCGATGAGCACGTCGCCGGGCGAGAGCAGGGCGGCGAGCTCGCCCAGGGTGGCCTCCGTGACGGGGCCGGCGGGCAGCATCAGCCAGATGCGGCGCGGCGCCTGCAGGGCCGCCACCATGCCGGCGAGGTCGGCGACGGCGGTCGCGCCATCCGCGGCCAGCTGGCGCCCCGGCTCAGGGTTGCGGTCATAGACGACGCAGGAATGTCCGTTGCGCATCAGGCGGCGAACGATGTTGGCGCCCATGCGCCCCAGGCCGATCATTCCGAGTTGCATCGTCCCTCTCCGACCGTTGTTGCAACCGCCGCTGGCGGACCCGCCACGAAAGGGAAAAGCGCCCCGGTGTCAACGGCCCCCGAGGCCGGACGCGGCGCGCATCGAACCCGAAACGCGAAAATGCGTTGGAAGGCAAGACATTGATGGGAGGTCCGCGATGCCCAGGCCATCGGACGAGCAGAAGAAGACCGTGGAGCGCGTCATGCACGAGTTCAAGCATGGCGAGCTGGAGCAGGCCGGCGGGCGCAAGGTGAAGAACCCCAAGCAGGCGATCGCCATCGCGTTGCGCGAGGCCGGCGAAAGCAACCGCGATAGCCCCGCCAGGAACCGCGCGGCCCTGCGCCGGACCAAGGCGAAGGAGAAGCGCGGCGAGACCGCGCTCGCCGAGAAGGAAGGCAAGGCCGCCCAGGACCGGACGATGGCCAAGGCGGCAGGCGCATCCGCCCGGGGCAAGACGTCGGCCCCCAAGAACGCCCCGTCGGGCGAGGGGCGGACCAAGGCGGACCTCTACGCCGAGGCGCGCCGACGCGACGTGCCGGGCCGGTCGCGCATGAGCAAGCAGCAGCTGGAGCGTGCGCTGAAGCCCTGAGGCGCACGTCTCGACCAAGAGTCGGGGCGCGACGTAAGTAGCCCTGTTGCGCTTCCGACGATCCTCGCCAGCACTTTTGACGGCGCGTGCTGAACGGTTCCGTTTGTGCTTGGCCGGCGTCATAGCAACATGCGGTTGGACCGCATGGTTAAGCTTGCTCTTTGCGTGATTGACCGCCCACGAGGGCCGGAATTGCCTGTTTAAGCGTCTGTAGTCTCACGGACGCGTGATGGCCTGCCGCAATCCGGCCACATCCGACCTTCAAGGACGGTTAACAACGAGTTGTCGCCCCCGTGGCGACGGCGCACGTGGAGACATCATGCTGAAAACGCAAGCCGTCCAGCAGGCCGAGCGGCATCCGGCGCCTTCACGGGACGCGGTATCGGGCATTCATCACGCCGATAACGCAGAATCCCGCCCGGTGTTCCCGGAAAGCCACAAAGTCCGTTCCGGGGTGGCCGCGAAGGCGATGCGGTGGTGCTTCGCCATCGTGGCCGGGACCGTCCTGTCGGGCATCGTGCCGGCCGTCGCGACGGCGCCCTCCATGACCTTCGTCCCCGCCCGCGAGTTCGATCGGGACCGGCTGCCGGCCATCGCGCTGGCCATCGCCCACAGCGTTCCCGGATTCGCGGAGCGCGCCATCCAGGGCCGCATGTTCTCGCTGCCCGGCGAAGCCGACACGGACGCCGACGCCGACGCCGACGCTGACGGACAGCCCAAGGCCGCCGGCGTCATGCAGCCCGATCCCGACGAGAAGCTGCGCTTCGGCTCGCTCGGCATCCCGCGCAAGATGGTGATGACCATGCTGCGCGCGGCCGAGCAGGCCGAGGTGGACCCGGTCTATCTCATGGCGCTCGCCGACAAGGAGTCGAGCTTCCGCCCCGAGGTGAAGGCGTCCACCTCCTCGGCGCAGGGGCTGTTCCAGTTCATCGAGTCGACCTGGCTGGAGATCGTGCACGACTACGGGTCGCGCCATGGCCTCGCCTGGGAGGCTTCGCTGATCGACACCTCGGGCGAGAAGCCGATGGTGAAGTCCCCGTCGGACCGCGAGCGCATCCTCGACCTGCGCCGCGACCCCTACATCGCCGCCGTGATGGCGAGCGAGCTGATGAAGCGCGACCGCGCCCAGGTGGCGTTCCGCATCGGCCGCGACCTGAAGCCGGCCGAGCTCTATCTGACGCACTTCCTCGGCCCGCAGGACGCCGCCACGCTGCTCGAGCTGCAGCGCTCCAAGCCGGAGAAGGCCGCCTCGAAGGAATTCCCGTCGGCGGCGCGGGCCAACAAGTCGATCTTCTTCGCCAGCAAGGGCCGGCGCCTCAAGCCGCTCAGCGTCGGCGAGGTCTATGGCCGCATCGAAGACATGATCTCGGTTCGCCTGGAGCGCTACACCAGCGTGGGCAGCTTCAGCGCCCCGGTCTACGCGTCCGCCGCGGACGTCCGGACCGACGACTGAGGACGGTCCGCCGCGGCGCGGTCGCGCCGGGCGTGCGAATGCAGACGAACCCGCGCGCAGCGTGAGCGTTGGGGGAGGGTGAGCAAAACAGCCCTCCCTTCCGCGATCCGATCCACGCTCCTCGCCGCGGCGGCTTTGGCCGCTGTCGGCTTCAGCGCGGCGCAGCATCCCTCGATCGCGGCGGAGACTCCGCCGCCCGGTTTGGCCGGCGAAGGCGCCGCGCCGCTGCCGCCCAACAGGCCCGCCGAGTTCGGGGCGCAGCCCCAGGCCAGGTCCAGGCCGGGCTCCCCGCCCGGCGCAGCCGTCGACGACAAGGCCGGCGACCAGGCCGTCGTCGCCCCGCTGCCCCCCGAACGCCCGCGCGATCTGGAGAACCTTCCGCCCCCGGTGCAGAACCGGCCCGTGGCGAAGGAGGACGAGACGCCGCCCGGGCCCGACGACGAGGGCTGCGCGGACCGGCTCGCCAGGCTGGGCGTCGTGGCCAAGCCGCTCCCCCCAATCGAGAACGGGGCCTGCGGCGCCCCCCGGCCCTACGAGGTCAGCGGGCTTCCCGACGGGGTGGCGCTGTCGCCGCCCGTCACCCTCACATGCCCGGCGGCCGAAGCGCTCGCCACATGGTCGCGCGACGTGGTCAGCGTCGCGGCCGAGCGCGAACTCAACGCCCCGGCCAAGCGCATCGCCATCGGCACGTCCTACGAGTGCCGCTCCCAGAACCACCAGACCGGCGCCAAGCTGAGCGAGCACGCCTTCGCCAACGGCGTCGACGTGGCGGGCTTCGATTTCGAGAAACGGGCCAGCGTCACGGTCGGCCAGGCCGGGCCGGACACCCCGGAGGGGCGCTTCTCGGCCGCGGTGCGCAGCGGCGCGTGCCGGTATTTCACGACCGTGCTGGGTCCCGGCGCCAACGCCGAGCACGCCGACCATCTGCATCTCGACCTGCGGGCCCGCAACCGCGGCTATCGCATCTGCGAATAGAACCGTCGGCGGGGCGGCGTCCGGGAACGCAAGCGCTGCCATGGCATTGTTGAAGGACGACGCCAGCGGGGCCGGGGATGAGAATGATGAACAAGATTGTCTGGGCGCTTTTGCTGAGCGGCGCGGCGGGCGCCGCGCTCACCGGAGCGGCGGAGGCCAAGGCCGCCAGGTCCGCTCCCGTGAAGCTCGATCTCGACACGATCAACGCGGCCGCCATGCCGCCCGAGGCGCCCGCGCCCAAGCCGGACGACGCCCGCAAGAAGCCGGCGAAGGTCGTTCCCGGATATCTGAAGGCCCAGGTCCTCCTGGACCGGCAGCGTTTCTCGCCGGGCGCCATCGACGGCAAGGACGGCGACAACTTCCGCAAGGCTCTCAGCGCCTTCCAGCAGGCCCGCAACCTGCCTGTCACCGGCAATCTCGACCAGGCCACCTGGGATGCCCTGAACGCCGACCAGAAGCCGGCCATGATGCGCTACGAGATCAAGGCGGCGGACCTCAAAGGTCCGTTCGTCAAGAAGATTCCGGCCCAGCTGGAGAAGCAGGCCGAGCTGGACAAGCTCGGCTACAAGACGCCGCGCGAAATGTTCGCCGAGAAATTCCATGTCGACGAGGACTTCCTGGCGCGGCTCAACCCGAAGGAGTCCTTCAAGAAGCCGGGCGACGAGATCCTCGTGCCCGACGTCGAGCGCCCGCGCTCGGACGCCAAGGTGAGCCGGGTCGAGATCGACAAGGAGGCCCGGCTGCTGCGCGCCTTCGACCAGGGCGGCGCCCTGATGGCCGCCTACCCGGCGTCGATCGGCAGCGAGGACAAGCCGGCGCCCTCGGGATCCTTCAAGATCACCGCCGTGGCGAAGAACCCGGTCTATCACTACGACCCGAAATTCGCGTTCAAGGGCGTCAAGACCAAGGAGAAGTTCACGGTCGCGGCGGGCCCCAACAACCCGGTCGGGGCGGTGTGGATCGACCTGTCGGAGCCGACCTACGGCATTCACGGCGCCCCGGAGCCGAGCCGCATCGGCCGCAGCTTCTCGCATGGCTGCGTTCGCCTGACGAATTGGGACGCGCTGGACCTCGCCGGGATGGTGAAGAAGGGCGTGGACGTGGTGTTCGACGATGCGAGCCCGGCCAATGTGACGACGGGCGCGATCGCCGCAACGCCGCCGGCCGACGTCAAGCCTGCGCCCGAGGCCGCCGCGAAGGCCCCGGCCAAGAAGGCCGCCAAATAGCGGGCGTGAAGGCCGGAGCTGGCGCGATCGCCCGGGCCTGACTATGGTCCCCGCGATTCAGCGGGGGCCCATGTCGCAGGCGCGCGAAGACACGGCGATCCATCCGGCCCGCGTCATCCGGGCCCGGGCGGCGGCCGTCCTGGCGGCGGACGGGGAGGGGTTCGAAACCCGACCCGTCGACCAGGTCACGGTCGACTTCGAAGGCGTCGTGCTCGACGGCTTGCGGGGCGAGCGCCACCGCGGCCTCGCCCGTCCGGCCGACGCCCGGGTTCCGTGGTTTCCGCGCGGGACGCCGATCCGCAATTCCCGTCATCTCTCCCTGGTCAGCCAGGACGAGCTCGACGCCGTGGCGGCCGAACTCGGCCTTTCTGCGATCGAGCCCAGCTGGCTGGGCGCGAACCTCGTCATCGAAGGCGTTCCGGCGCTGTCCATGCTGCCGCGCGGCTCGCGGCTGGTCTTTCCGCAGGCGGCGACGCTGGCGGTGGAGGAGCAGAACGCGCCCTGCCGCAAGTCGGGCCACGCCGTCGCAAGGCGCGGCGGGGGCGACGCCAGGACGCCCTTCGCCTTCGTGCGGGCCGCGCGTCGGCGGCGCGGCTTGGTGGCCTGGGTGGAGCGTCCCGGCCTCATCCGCGTCGGAGACGCGGTGGAGGTCCGCATCCCCGAGCAATGGATCTACGCCTAGGCGTCAGAAGATCGCCTCGCCCGCCATCATGGCCAGGGCCAGCAGGACGACGAAGATCACCAGCGCCACCACGAAGAGGATCTTGGCGAGCCTGCCGGCCGCTGAAGACAGGCCCGTGAACCCCAGCGCGCCCGCGATGATCGAGATCACCAGGAAAATGAGGGCCCATTTCAGCATCGTTCGTCTCCCGAAGGGGTCTTGCGCGACCGGTGAGGATGTCCCGGCGCTAACCGCGAGCGACGCAGGAAGGTTCCTGCCCGGCCAAAGCCGCCGACGGCCGCCCCGCTGGCGCGCAAAGCGGCTTGCATCGGGCCGCGTCCATCTCATATGAGCTTCGAAAAACGGGAATCTGACGCGCCGTTGCGAGCCGCGGCGAGTCGTCACCATCGCAGGACGCGCCATGGCGAAGGAAGAACTGATGGAGTTTGAGGGTCTCGTCACCGAGATCCTTCCGGACGCCCGCTTTCGGGTTCAACTCGACGGCGGCCACGAGATCGTGGCCTACACGGCCGGCAAGATGAAGAAGCACCGGATCAAGACGCTGACCGGCGACCGGGTGACGGTGGAGATGTCGCCCTACGACCTGGAGAAGGGGCGGCTGATCTTCCGCCACAAGGACGAGCGGGCCGGCCCTCCGGGCGTCAGGCCGCCGGCGCGAGGCCAGTTCCGGCGCCGCTGACGCGGGCTGAAGCCGACTGCGCTGCAGGGCAGACATGCCCTGTCGCTTTTGGCGGCGCCGAGGCTGGAACGGCGCCCGGGATCGTGGCATTGGGGCCAGTCCGGCCTCTCGCCCCCCGCCCGGAGCCGTCGCCCGATGCCGAACGCCGTCGCCCCGCGATCCCGTTTTCCGCTGCCGCCCGAGCGGCTGGTGCCGCTGATCGTCGCGACGGCGCTGTTCATGGAGAACCTGGATTCGACGGTGCTGGCCACCTCGCTGCCGGCCATCGCGACGGATCTCGGGGCCAACCCGATCCATCTCAAGCTCGCGCTGACCTCCTACCTGCTGGCGCTGGCGATCTTCATTCCGGCGTCGGGCTGGCTCGCCGACCGGTTCGGGGCGCGGGTGATCTTCCGCCTCGCCATGGTGGTGTTCGCCGCGGGCTCCGTCGCATGCGGCTTCTCCTCCGACATCGGCGCGCTGGTGGCCGCCAGGGTCGTCCAGGGCATGGGCGGCGCCATGATGGTGCCGGTGGGCCGGCTCGTCGTGCTGCGCACGATCGATCGATCCCAAATCGTCGACGCGCTCGCCTGGCTGACCATCCCGGCGCTGCTGGGGCCGATCCTGGGGCCGCCGGTCGGCGGCTTCATCACGACCTATTTCAACTGGCGCTGGATCTTCTGGATCAACATCCCGATCGCGGCGCTGGGCGTCGTGCTGGCGACCATCCACATCCCCGACATCCGCGAGGACGTGCGGACGAAGTTCGACACGCTGGGCTTCCTCCTGGTCGGGCCTGGCCTCGCCGCCTTCCTGACGGGCGCGACCCTGGCGGGGCTGGACCTGCTGCCCGGTTCGGCGGTGGCGGGCCTCGTGGCGGGCGGCGCGCTGCTGCTGGCGCTCTATGTGCGCCATGCGCTCAGGGCCGAATCGCCCATCATCGACCTGCGGCTCCTGTCGCTTCCGACCTTCCGGGCGAGCCTGACCGGCGGGTTCCTGTTTCGGGTGGGCGTGGGCGCCACGCCGTTCCTGCTGCCGCTGCTGCTTCAGGCGGGCTTCGGCTATGACGCGTTCCGCTCGGGCCTCACCACCTTCGCGGCGGGCGTCGGTTCGCTTGTGATGAAGATCGTGGCCTCGCCCATCCTGCGCCGCTTCGGCTTCCGGCGCGTGCTGGTGGTCAACGCCGTGCTGTCCTCGGCGCTGGTCGCCGCGCCGGCGGCCTTCGGGGCGTCCACGCCGGTCCTCCTGATGCTCGCCGTGCTGGTGACGGGCGGCTTCCTGCGCTCGCTGCAGTTCACCTCGATCAACGCGGTCGCCTACGCCGACATGCCGGCCTCGAAGCTGTCGCGGGCGACGACCTTCGCGGCGGTGCTGCAGGAGCTCTCGGGCTCGATCGGGGTCTCGATCGCGGCCCTGGGGCTGGAGGCGGTCAGCCGCGTGGCGGGCGGCGACGTGCTCTCGCCCAGCCACTTTCCCTGGGTGTTCGGCCTGATCGGGCTCATCTCCATGTCGTCGGCGGCGATCTTCTGGCGCTCGCTGCCGCTCGGCGCCGGCGCGTCGCTCGTGGCGAGGCCGGTCGGCGGCGGCGCGCCGCTCGCCGCCAAGATGGGGCCGGCGGACAAGCCCTGAAGCCTCGCCGGAATTCGGCTAGGATGCGGCTTTCCCCTGGCGGGATGATTCCGACCCAAGCCGAGACCGATGGCCTCCATTCCGATCACGCCGCACATCACGCTGGACGAGAGCGAGGTCCAGGAGACCTTCGTGCGCGCCTCCGGGCCGGGCGGCCAGAACGTCAACAAGGTCGAAACCGCGGTGCAGCTGCGCTTCGACGTGGCGGGCTCGCCGTCGCTGCCGGACCCCGTCCGGGCCCGCCTGTCCCGGCTCGCAGGCGGCAGGCTGACCAATGACGGGATCCTCATCATCAACGCCCAGCGCTTCCGGACGCAGGAGCGAAACCGGCAGGACGCGCTGGATCGCCTGATCGAACTGATCAGGCGGGCGGCCGTGGCCCCGAAAGTGCGCCGGCCGACCCGTCCGACGCTGGCCTCCAAGACGCGCCGCCTCGATTCCAAGTCGAAACGGGCCGGGGTCAAGAAGATGCGGACGGGACGCCCGTCCGAAGATTAGGAATTACAACTTCCACGTTTAATAGAACAAGACACAATCATTACGATTGTTGGACTCAAATTCATTTGGACCTGCGCGATTCAGCGTCTCGAAAGACTTCTCTGCCATGCTGTTCCCGTGTTGAAGGAACGAGAACAATGATTGGCAATCCCCGGTTTCCGGACATTTTGGTGCTTGTCGCCGACTCCAGCGAATTCACGCGGCGCATCGTGCGCGACACCTTGCGCATCTCCGGCGTGAAGCGGTTCCTGGATGCGTCCGACGGGTCCAACGCGATCAAGACGACGCTCCGGTCCAATCCCGATCTCCTGATCGTCTCGGACGAGCTCCCCCATGTGGGGGGCATCGACGTGGCCCGCGCCCTGCGGCGGGTGCCGAATTTCCAGTCTCCCGTCCTCCTGATGACGTCGCAGCCGTCGCCCGAACTCATCGACAACGCGCTCGACGTCGGCATCCGCGACATCGTCTCCAAGCCGCTGACCCACAGCGCCATCTGGAGCCGGGTGGAGTCGATCATCAAATCGGGCCGCATCAACATGTCGCGCAGCGAAGAGCCTCTGATGAAAGAGCTCACGCGCCGGCGCTGACCGATCGCGCGCCGTGATTTCGTCGGTCTGAAGAAAGAAAACGACTGCGGTCGCCCTCTGCGTCTCCGTGCTCCTTGTGATGGAGCCTGCGCCGTTGCTAAGCTCGATTCCAAGTGGATTGAGAGGTGCCGACGGTGTCGCCGGTCGAAGATGGAGGAGCCGCAGCGTTCGCAGAGACAGATCCGGGTTCCGCAGCGGCGAGCGCCGGCTTGCGGCAGCCCCCTGTCGCCGTGGGCCGATCGACCGTCGGACCGTCCGCCCTGATCGGCGGCGCGCCGATCGCGAACCCGTATCCCGGGCCGGGGAGATCCGCCCAGGGTTACGCCGGCCATGGGCGCGCCCGCGACCACCGCACCTATGCGGCGCTGGACCTCGGAACCAACAATTGCCGGCTGCTGGTGGCGCGACCCTCCGGGGACGGGTTCCGGGTCGTGGACGCCTTCTCGCGCATCGTCCGGCTCGGGGAGGGGCTCGGCGGCTCCAGCCGCCTGCGCGAGACCGCGATCGACCGGACCATCGACGCGCTCCATGTCTGCCGGACCAAAATGGAGGCCCGCGGCGTCACGCGCGCCCGCCTGATCGCCACGGAGGCGTGCCGGGCGGCCGAGAACGGCGCCGATTTCATCGCCCGGGTGCGCGAGGAGACCCTGCTCGACCTCGAGGTCGTCGACCGCGAGACGGAGGCGCATCTCGCCGTCGCCGGATGCGCCGCCCTGGCGGATCCGCACGCCGAGGGCGCGATGCTGTTCGACATCGGCGGCGGGTCTTCCGAACTCGCCTGGCTGAGCGGCTCCGCCCGGGACAGGCGAAGCCTGCGCCAGCGGGTCAAGGCCTGGACGTCGCTGCCGGTCGGGGTCGTCACGCTGGCCGAGCGCCATGGCGGCATCGTCGTGGACCGGCCGGGATTCGAGGCGATGGTCGCCGAAGTGAGGGGCCTCATGGCGGGCTTCGCCGCGGAGCTCACGACGGCGCGCCGTTGCGACCGGTTCCATCTCCTCGGGACGTCGGGCACGGTCACCACCATCGCGGGCGTGCATCTCGGCCTGAAACGCTATGACCGGCGGCAGGTGGACGGCGTCTGGATGCAGGACGACGACGTCTCGGCCGTCATCGAGCAGTTGCTCGGCATGTCGTTCGAGGATAGGGCTGCCAACCCGTGCATCGGCAACGAGCGCGCCGACCTCGTTCTCGCCGGCTGCGCCATCCTCGAAGCGATCCGCCGGACCTTTCCGTCCCGGCGGCTTCGCATCGCCGATCGCGGCTTGCGCGAAGGAATTCTGATGCAGCTGATGGACGAGGACGGCGTGTGGGGACCCGGCCGGAGGCCGAACGCGTGAGCGCCCCCGGTTCCGGATCGGGCCGCGAGGGCGGCCGGTCGCTGAAGCAGAGGGTCAAGACCGCCAAGAAGCGCACCGTCTCGCAGACGCGGTGGCTGGAGCGGCAGCTGAACGATCCCTATGTGGCGCAGGCCAAGCGCGAGGGCTACCGCTCCCGCGCCGCCTACAAGCTCATCGAGATGGACGAGAAGTTCCACCTGCTGAAGCCGGGCCAGAAGGTCGTCGACCTCGGCGCGGCGCCCGGCGGCTGGTCGCAGATCGCGGCCCGCAAGGTGGGCTCCGTCGGCGGGAAGGGGAGGGTGATCGGCATCGACCTCCTCGACATCGATCCCATCCCGGGCGTCGAGTTCACCGTGATGGACTTCCTCGACGCGGACGCCCCCGAGCGGCTGAAAGCGATGCTGGGCGGCCCGGCCGACGTGGTCATGTCCGACATGGCCGCCAACGCCACCGGCCACAAGAAGACCGACCATCTGAAGATCGTGGCGCTGGCCGAGCTCGCCATCGAGTTCGCCCGCGAGATCCTGGCCCCCGGCGGCGCCTTCGTGGCGAAGGTCCTGCAGGGCGGGACCGAAAGCACGCTCCTGGCCAACCTGAAGCGTGACTTCGCCACGGTCCGGCACGTGAAGCCCGCGGCGAGCCGCGCCGGCTCGGCCGAGCTCTACGTGCTGGCCACCGGCTTTCGCGGGCGAGCCGCGGGACCGGATCGCGACCCGCGCGTCCGCGGCTTTGACGAGACGCCGGAGGAGACGGGGTGGAATCCCGGGGCGCCGAGGCCGCCCGAGACCAAGGCCTAGCGGAGGGCCCGCGCGGTCCTTCGCAGGCCTGTCATGCCTCTGCTGCGCTGCAAAATCCTTTCGACTCTCGCCGGGGCGTGCTAACTGCACGCGCCAACTCGTTCAGAAGCGCCGGGCCCCTTCCCGCAGCGCTATTTTCGTATATCCGATGGGGCAGAGGAGTTGGCCATGGCGATCATCCGCGAAGCGCTCACATTCGATGACGTGCTCCTGCAGCCCGGACACTCCGAAGTCATGCCCGGCGAGGTGGACGTCTCCACCCGCCTGACCCGCACGATCCGGCTTTCGCTGCCCATCATCTCCTCGGCCATGGACACCGTGAGCGAGGCCCCCATGGCCATCGCGATGGCGCAGGCGGGCGGCCTGGGCGTCCTGCACCGCAATTTCGATCCCGACGCGCAGGCCGCCGAAGTGCGCAAGGTCAAGAAGTTCGAGAGCGGCATGGTGGTGAACCCCGTCACCATCCACCCGGACGAGACGCTCTCCGACGCGCTCGACCTGATGCGCCGCCACACCATCTCCGGCATCCCGGTCGTGGAGCGCGGGCCGGCCGGCAAGCCCGGCATGCTGGTCGGCATCCTGACCAACCGCGACGTGCGCTTCGCCACCAGCCCCGAGCAGCCCGTCTCCGAGCTGATGACCAAGGACCGGCTCATCACCGTGCGCGAGGGCGTGGGCCAGGACGAGGCCAAGCGGCTCCTGCATCAGTTCCGCATCGAGAAGCTGCTGGTGGTGGACGACCACTATCGCTGCATCGGGCTGATCACCGTCAAGGACATGGAGAAGCAGGTCACGCACCCGAACGCCTCCAAGGACGAGGCCGGGCGCCTGCGGGTGGCGGCGGCGACCACTGTCGGCGAAACGGGCTTCCTGCGCGCCGAGATGCTCATCGACGCGGGCTGCGACGTGATCGTGGTCGACACCGCGCACGGCCATTCCCAGCGCGTGCTGGAATCGGTGACCCGGATCAAGAAGCTGTCGAACTCCGTGCAGGTGATGGCCGGAAACGTCGCCACCGCCGACGGGACGCGGGCCCTGATCGACGCCGGCGCGGACGCCGTGAAGATCGGCATCGGGCCCGGCTCCATCTGCACCACCCGCATCGTGGCCGGCGTCGGCGTGCCGCAGCTCACCGCCATCATGGACGCCTGCGAGGTCGGCCTGAAGGCCGACATCCCGATCATCGCCGACGGCGGCATCAAGTTCTCGGGCGACCTCGCCAAGGCGCTCGCCGCCGGGGCCGAATGCGCCATGGTGGGATCGCTGCTGGCCGGCACGGACGAGAGCCCCGGCGAGGTGTTCCTCTACCAGGGCCGGTCCTACAAGGCCTATCGCGGCATGGGATCGGTGGGCGCCATGGCGCGCGGCTCCGCCGACCGCTACTTCCAGCAGGACATCAAGGACGCCCTGAAGCTGGTGCCCGAGGGCATCGAGGGCCAGGTCGCCTATAAGGGGCCGGTCGGCGGCGTGCTGCACCAGCTCGCCGGCGGCCTGCGCGCCGCCATGGGCTATGTGGGCGCGGCGTCCCTCGCCCAGCTGCGCGAGCGGGCCCAGTTCGTGCGCATCACTTCGGCGGGGCTGCGCGAGAGCCACGTCCACGACGTGACGATCACCCGCGAGAGCCCGAACTATCCGGGCAGGGCCTGAGCCCATGGCCCTGGTCTATCCGGTCCTCGCCCAGATCCTCCTCACCTTCGTGATGCTCTTCGCCACGGGCGGCGCGCGGTTCAAGGCCCTCAAGAGCAAGCGGGTGCGGATGTCGCAGATCGCGGTCTCGTCCGAGGCGTGGCCGGAGGACGTGCGCAAGTTCAGCAACAACTACGCGAACCAGTTCGAGACGCCGGTGCTCTTCTACGCGCTGGCGGGCGTCGCCATCTTCATCCGGGCGACCGACATCGTCATGGTGACGCTGGCCTGGCTGTTCGTGGTCACGCGCGTGCTCCACGCCGTCGTGCATACGGGCGGCAACGACGTGCCGACCCGCTTCCGCATCTTCCTGGCCGGCGTCGCGGTGCTGATCATCATGTGGGCGTTGATCGTCCTGAGGCTGCTGTTTCCATGACCCGGTTCGTTCCATGACCCCCGCCGCACGCCTCTCCGCCGCCATCGAAGTCCTGGCCGACATCGACGCCCGCCGACGGCCGGCCGGGGACGCCCTGAAGGATTGGGGCCTGTCTCACCGCTTCGCCGGCTCGGGCGACCGCTCCGCCATCGGCAGCCTCGTCTATGACGCGCTGCGCCGGAAGGCTTCGTCCGCCTGGCTGGTCGAATCGGAGACGCCGCGCGCCGTGCTCTTGGGCGCGTTGAAGCTGTCGCGCGGCTGGGACGTCGAGCGGATCGCCGCCCTCTGCTCGGGCGACCGCTTCGCCCCCGAGCCGCTGACCGAGCACGAGCGCGCCGCGCTCGAGACGCGGACGCTGGAGGGCGCGCCCGCCTGGGTGGCGGGCGACTATCCCGAATGGCTGGACCGGCCGCTGGCCGACGCCTTCGGGGAGCGCCGCGCCGCCGAGATGGCGGCCCTGGCCGCCCGGGCGCCCGTCGACATGCGGGTCAACACGCTCAAGGTCGACCGCGAGAAGGCTTTGGCCGAGCTGGCGCATTTCGGGGCCGAGCCGACGCCGCTGTCGCCGATCGGGCTGCGCATCACGCTCGGCGAGGATGCGCGCGCCCCGGCCGTGCAGGCCGAGCCCGCCTTCCAGAAGGGCTGGATCGAGATCCAGGACGAAGGATCGCAGCTCGCCGCCCTGATGGCGGCCGCCGATCCCGGCATGCAGGTCGTCGACCTGTGCGCCGGCGGCGGCGGCAAGACGCTGGCCTTGGCGGCGCAGATGGACAATCGCGGGCAGATCTTCGCGACCGACAGCGACAAGCGGCGCCTCGCGCCCATTTTCGACCGGCTCACCCGGGCCGGCGTGCGCAACGTCCAGGTCAAGGCCCAGAAGGGGCGCGACGACCTCGAGCCGCTCTCCGACGTGCGCGGCCACGCCGACCTCGTGATGGTCGACGCGCCCTGCACGGGCGTCGGCACCTGGCGCCGCAACCCGGACGCCAAGTGGCGTGTGCGCCCCACCAGCCTGGAGACCCGCATCGCCGAACAGGCCGCCGTGCTCGACCGCGCCGCCGCCATGGTGAAGCCGGGCGGACGCATCGCCTATGTCACGTGCTCGGTGCTGCCGGCCGAGAATGACGGCGCGGTGGAGACCTTCCTGGTCCGCAGCGGCCGTTTCGAGGTCATCGACCCCGCGCGCGCGGCGGCGGACGCCGGCCTGGCGCCCCTGGCCGATGTCGTCAGCGCCGGCGGCCACGGCGTGCAGATGAGCCCGCTGCGCACCGGCACGGACGGCTTCTACGTCTCCCTGTTGCGACGCCGCGACTGACCGCCCTCATCCGATAGCCCCGAACCGACCCGAGCGCCATGACCCAAGCCCCAGCATCCGGACCCCTCGCCACCGAGAACCAGCACGACAAGATCCTCATCGTGGACTTCGGCAGCCAGGTGACCCAGCTCATCGCGCGCCGGGTCCGGGAGGAGGGGGTCTATTCGGAGATCGTGCCCTTCCAGTCGGCCGAGGAGGCCTTCCGGCGCATGAAGCCGAGGGCCGTGATCCTGTCGGGCGGGCCTGAATCGGTGCATGAGGAAGGAAGCCCGCGCGCGCCGCAGGCGATCTTCGACAGCGGCGTGCCGGTGCTGGGGATCTGCTACGGGCAGATGACCATGGCGGCGCAGCTCGGCGGCGAGGTCGAGGGCGGCCATCACCGCGAATTCGGCCGCGCCGAAGTCGAGGTGCTGGACGAGGCGCCGCTGTTCCAGGACGTCTGGCGCAAGGGCGAGCGCTACCCGGTCTGGATGAGCCACGGCGACCGCATCACGCGCCTGCCGCCGGGCTTCACCCGCTTCGGCGTCTCGCCGAACGCGCCCTATGCGGTCATCGGCGACGCCGCGCGCGGCTATTACGGCCTGATGTTCCATCCGGAGGTGATCCACACCCCGCATGGGGCGGCGCTGATCCGCAACTTCGTCCGCCGGATCGCCGGCTGCGACGGCGACTGGTCGATGAAGGCGTTCCGCGAGGAGGCCATCGCCCGCATCCGCGCCCAGGTCGGGCAGGGGCGGGTGATCTGCGGCCTGTCGGGCGGCGTCGATTCCGCCGTCGCGGCGGTGCTGATCCACGAGGCGATCGGCGACCAGCTGACCTGCGTCTTCGTCGACCATGGCCTGCTGCGCCTCGCCGAGGCCGAGAAGGTCGTCGCCCTGTTCCGCGACAGCTACAACATCCCGCTGGTGCATGTGGACGCCGAGGACGCGTTCCTGGGCGCGCTCGCCGGGACCACCGACCCGGAGGCCAAGCGCAAGACCATCGGGCGCCTCTTCATCGAGACGTTCGAGGCCGAGGCCAAAAAGATCGGCGGGGCGGACTTCCTGGCCCAGGGCACGCTCTATCCCGACGTCATCGAGAGCGTCTCCTTCACGGGCGGCCCGTCCGTCACCATCAAGTCGCACCACAATGTGGGCGGCCTGCCCGAACGCATGAACATGAAGCTCGTGGAGCCGCTGCGCGAGCTCTTCAAGGACGAGGTGCGGGCGCTCGGCCGCGAGCTCGGCCTGCCCGAGGGCTTCGTCGGCCGGCATCCCTTCCCGGGGCCGGGCCTCGCCATCCGCATCCCGGGCGAGGTCACGAAGGAGAAGTGCGACATCCTGCGGCTCGCCGACGAGATCTACCTCGAGGAGATCCGCCGCGCCGGCCTCTACGACGACATCTGGCAGGCTTTCGCAGTCCTGTTGCCGGTGCGCACAGTCGGCGTGATGGGCGACGGCCGCACCTATGACAGCGTCTGCGCGCTGCGCGCCGTGACCTCCGTCGACGGCATGACGGCCGACTTCTACCCCTTCGACATGACCTTCCTGGGCCGCGCCGCCACCCGCATCATCAACGAAGTCCGCGGCATCAACCGCGTCGTCTACGACGTGACCTCGAAGCCGCCCGGCACGATCGAGTGGGAGTGAACGTCGCCCTCCCGGGGGCGTCCGACATTGCGCCAGAGCGCGGCGAAGCTCCCTGAAGTCTTAACCATCGCGCCGCTCGACCCTGTTGAGCGCGCGCGGCATGAACACGGGCGACCCGATCCGTTGACGCGGACGCCCGGTGCGCCGAATTTTCTGGCGCGTGCGCGAGCATGGGCCGCCACGGCGCCCCTGGATGCGGCATCGTGGGATGAAAGCGCTGGAAGCCGACGATCCGGCTCCTCTGCGCTGGCCCGCGGCTAGGGGGAGTGAGGCTCGAACGCCGTCGCGAGCGCTTCCAGCGTCGCCAGGCAGAGGTCCCCGTCATCTCGGAACGCGTCGATCGGCTGCATCAAACCGGCCTTGTTCCGCGTCATCACCCGGACGTGCGCCGAACCATCCGGCAAGACCCCCGCCATGTAGCCCTGCGCACGCACGGCCGAAAGCAGGAGCGCGTGGGACGCCTCGACCCAGGCGCAATGCTCGACCCAGCCCGACAGGCGTTCGACAGCCCGGCCGTCCAGGCGCGCGCAGACATGGGCCACGCGCCAGAACAGCGAGGGCGAAGGCGCCTCTGCGCTCGCGACGAGCTCCGAGAGGCTTTCGCGGGTTGCCTTGTGGGGAGCGGACATCGTCAGGCCGCCAGCGGCTCGACATGAGCGCGATCGGCCAGTCCGGCGCGGGCGGCGATCGTGCGAGAGACTTCGGTCGACACGTCCCACAGTCCCGCGAAAATCGGAGCCGTGAAGGGCGGAACGGCGCGACCGACGATTTCGGGGCTCCAGCCCGACCGCCGATAGATCCGCAGCATTCCGATCTCGGACACGCCCAGGATTTGCTTGACCCCGGCCCGTAAAGCCGTGTCGCAGATGCCCTGCAGGATTTCGCAGGTCGCGACGTTCAAGCCGGTCGGCGTCACGTGCCGGTCGAAATCCGGATGGATGCAGAACCGGGTGCATTCCCAGATCACCGGGCTCTGGATCTCGAGCGGCTCGTCGAACAGACTGTTGAAAATGTCCCGCATCATGTGCCGGCCGGTTGTCGGCAGGATCCGGACCGAGCCGCGGACACGGCCCGTCGGTTCGTCGATGGAGACCACATAGGCCGGGTTCAGGTCGTCGTAAGAGTCGCGCTCACGGCCGTTCTCGACCGCCACGTCCCAATTGAGGCGGTCTTTGAAGACCCGGGCGCGCATCCGGAACATCTCCTCGAACAGCTCCGGATAGGACGACTGCTGGCTTCCATAAACGGTGACGATCATGTGTCGCTCCTTCGTCTTCAGCGGCGATGGAGGCGATTGAGACCGAAAAACGAACCCTTGTGCATCGGCGGATCCGCCGGGGTGAACGCGACGCGGCGAAGGCTCCGGGGGCAAACAGCCACGGCGCAACGGACGATTCCGCTGCGCTCACGCTTAAGCCAGGAATGGGTGGCCGCCTCGGCCTGATTGTAGGAGTACGCCAGCCATGGGATGCCCCGCCACAGATCGCCTCTACGACGAACGACGCCAATTTCAGCACGTCATCGGCTGCTTGCTCTTTTGCGCGGCCGAGCTCGACACACGGGGGTTCCCCAGCGCCGCACGGGACCTTCACAGACTCTTGAAACAGCTGCAGGCCACGGCCGTCTTGGGGAGTTTGACATCGACCCGGAGAGCCCTCAAATTCACATCATTCAATTGATGAATTTCGAGGACGTCGGATGACCGTCGCAGTGCAGTCGCACGTGCTACTCGAACGCATCGACGCCGCCAAATCGGTGCGCCAGCTCAAAATCGCTCTCGTCGATTTTCTCCCCTACCTGCACATCAAGCACGCCGCTTATTGCGGCGTGCCTCCGCTGGAGGAGAACGACACCGGGAACTGGATCGTGCTCGTCACCTATCCGGACAGCTGGGTTCGGCACTACACCAACGAGGACTATTTCCGCACCGATCCCGTGATCCAGACCACCATGAAAGAAATCCTCCCCGTCGATTGGCGTGATCTGAGGCATGCGCACCCGCAGAGCCAGAAAATCATGGAGGAGGCGCAGGGCTACGGGATCGGCCACCAGGGCGTCGCATTCCCCATCCGGGGACCTTATGGGGACTTCGCCCTGTTCAACGTCACGTCCGATCTCGACGACGAAGCCTGGCGCGATCTGAAATCCGGTTGGATCAGCCACTGGCAGGAGCTCGGCTACTATCTGCACCGCCGGCTTTTCGAAATCTCCGGTTCGAAAATCTATGGAGGGTTGGCCAAGCTCTCGCCGCGGGAAACCGAGGCGCTGGAATTGACGTCTCGAGGCTTGAGCTCGGACGCAGTCGCAGAGGAGATGAAGATTTCCGAGCGCGTCGTGCGCGCGCATCTGGCGACCTGCCGACTGAAGCTGAACGCCCTGAACACCACGCATGCCGTCGCGCGGGCCGTGAGACTGCATCTGATCTCGATCTAGCGAAGCTAGGCCGTCTGACACCGCCGGCCGGCGGGCGTCAGCGAAGCGCGCCTAGGAACGCCGATCGCCTTCGCGGCCAGGGCCATGATGACCGCCGCCCTGTCGAGCGTCCCGGCGCACGACGCCAGGCGCGGCGCTTGATCTTGATTTTCTCAGCCGTGCGGCGCATTGCATCAGGCGGTTCTTGATAGTTGTCACACGTGGATTGCGCATGGCTGCCGAAGCTCCGCCGCAGCCCGACTCCGGCCTGCAGGGCCTGGCGGGGATCGCGGCCTATTTCCGCATCCCGGCGGATCCGGCGCATCTGGCGCGCGAGCTCGCCCTGGGCGAACGCCCGGCCGAGGCCGCGGACATCGTGCGGGCGGCGGGCCTGCTGGGCCTCAAGGCCCGCATCGTCCGCGACGCCTCCGCCAAGCGCCTCGCCGCGATCCCGACGCCCGCGCTGGCTCGGACGCGAGCGGGCGGCTTTCTCGTGCTCGGCGGCCTGACGCCGGACGGACTCTTTCGCACCGTCGATCCCGTCACCCGGGCGGACCGGCAGCGCCCGGTCGAGGAGGTCGCGGCCGAACTCGCGCCGGAGATCATCCTGGTCCAGCGGCGCGTCGGCGGGCCGGGGCTGGACCCGCAGGGCTTCAGCATCGCCTGGTTCGCGCCCTCGATCTGGCGCTATCGCGGCGCGCTCGCCCATGGGTTGCTGGCCTCGCTGGCGATCCAGCTTTTCGCCCTGGCGACGCCGCTGTTCTTCCAGGTGGTGATCGACAAGGTGCTGGTGCACCGCAGCGCCTCCACGCTCTACGTGCTGGTGGCGGGCCTCGTCCTGATCAACGTCTTCGACACGGCGCTCCAGTTCCTGCGCACCTATGCGCTCACCCACACCACCAACCGCATCGACGTCGAGCTCGGCCAGCGGCTCTTCGCCCATCTGCTGCGCCTGCCGGTCAGCTATTTCGAGACGAGGCCCGCCGGCCAGACCGTGGCGCGCATGCGCGAACTGGAGACGATCCGCTCCTTCCTGACCGGGCAGGCGCTGACCTCGGCGCTCGATCTCCTCTTCGCCGTCGTCTTCATCGCGGTGCTGTTTCTGTATTCGGCGAGGCTCGCGCTGATCGTGGTCGCCACCATCCCGCTCTACGTGCTGGTGGCGGCGCTGGTGGGGCCGGGCCTGCGCGAGCGCATCAAGGAGAAGTTCAACCGCGGCGCGCTCAGCCAGCAATTGCTGGTCGAGACCGTGGTGGGCGCGCAGACCGTCAAGGCGGCCGCCGTCGAGCCCGCCATGCGGGCCGAATGGGAGGAGAAGCTGGCCGCCTATGTGCGCACCGGCTTCTCGGCGACCCTGATGGCGGCGGCCGGGCAGGGCGCGGTCCAGTTCGTCAGCAAGCTCTCCACCGCGCTGCTGCTGCTCTTCGGCGCCGAGGCGGTGATGAGCGGCGAGCTCTCGGTCGGCGCGCTGGTGGCCTTCAACATGATCGCCGGCCAGGTGGCCCAGCCGGTGCTGCGCCTGTCGCAGCTGTGGCAGGACTTCCAGCAGGTCCGCATCTCGGTCGTGCGCCTCGGCGACATCCTGAACGCCCCGCCCGAGCCCGGCAGCCGCGCCATGGCGGCCTTGCCGCCGCCGCGCGGCGCCATCGAGTTTCGCCGCGTCAGCTTCCGCTACGCGCCGGGCGGGCAGGACGTCCTGAAGGACGTCTCCCTGTCGATCAGGGCCGGCGAGGTGGTGGCCATCGTCGGTCCGTCCGGGTCCGGCAAGAGTTCGCTCGCCAAGCTGGCGCAGCGCTTCTACGCGCCGCATGAGGGGCAGGTGCTGGTGGACGGGATCGACCTGGCGCAAGCCGACGCCTCGTGGCTGCGCCGGCACACCGGCGTCGTGCTGCAGGAGAACCTCCTGTTCAACCGCACCCTGCACGAGAACATCGCCTTCGCCGATCCGGCGATGCCGCGCGCCAAGGTCATGCACGTCGCCCGGCTGGCGGGGGCGGACGAGTTCATCGCCCGCCTGCCGGCCGGCTACGACACGCCCATCGAGGAGCGCGGCGCCAACCTGTCGGGCGGCCAGCGCCAGCGCGTCGCCATCGCGCGGGCGCTCGCCACCGATCCGCGCATCCTGATCCTCGACGAGGCCACCTCGGCGCTCGACTACGAGAGCGAGCGCATCATCCAGGCCAATATGCGCCACATCGCCAAGGGACGCACCGTGATCGTCATCGCCCACCGGCTCTCCACGGTGCGCCACGCCGACCGCATCGTCGGCATGCAGGACGGCCGCATCGTCGAGGTCGGCACGCATGATGAGCTGCTGGCCCGCCAGGGAGGCCTCTATGCACGCCTCTGGGCGATGCAGCGCGAGGGAGCGGCCGTCGCATGAACGCCGTCGCGCCGCCTCCCGCGCCGTCAGACGAAGGCGGCCCCGCTCCCGGCGGTCCGGCGCCCGCGCGGGCCGGGCGGACCCCGCCCGGGCCCCGGATGAGCCGAGCCGACAAGGAGTTCCTGCCGGCCGCCCTGGAGATCCTGGAGCGGCCCGCGTCCCCGGTCGCGCTCGCCCTGCTGCTGGCCATCTGCGTCTTCGCGGCGACGGCCCTGGCCTGGGCCTGGCTGGGCTGGACCGACATCGTCGCCGTGGCGCATGGCAAGCTGCAGCCGACCGGGCGCGTGAAGGTGGTGCAGCCGCTCGAGACGGGCCGGGTGAGGGCCATCGCCGCCCAGAACGGCGCCTCCGTGCAGGAAGGCGACGTGCTGGTGGAGCTCGATCCGGACGACGCCGTGGCGGAGGCCCGGGCCGCCGAGGCGGCCTTCGCCTCCTGGCGGGCCGAGGCCCTGCGGCGCGACGACGTGATCGCGCAGGCCTCGGCGGAGCTGCGCGCGCCTGCGGCGGCCGCTTGGCCGGACTTCATCCCCGCGCCGATCCGCGCCCGCGAGGACGCGGTGCGCCGGGCGGATCTTCGCAACCTCGCCGGGCAGCTCGCCTCCCTGGACGCCCAGGCCGCCCAGAAGCGGGCCGAGCGCCAGCGCATGATCGACACCATCGCCGCCCAGGAGGCCCTGATCGGCACCCTGCAGGAGCGCGTCACGATGCGCGCCGCCCTGCTGGGCGCGAACGCCGGCACGCGGTCCGGCGTGATCGACGCGACTGAATCGCTCCACTACCAGCGCATGGTGCTGGCCGGGCAGCAGGGCCAGCTGGCCGAGGCGGAACGCGCCATCGAGTCCATCGCGGCCGAGCGCGACAGG
The DNA here is from genome assembly GCF_054796215.1 of Alsobacter sp. SYSU BS001988. Classification (NCBI taxonomy): domain Bacteria; kingdom Pseudomonadati; phylum Pseudomonadota; class Alphaproteobacteria; order Hyphomicrobiales; family Alsobacteraceae; genus Alsobacter; species Alsobacter sp. SYSU BS001988. The sequence continues at coordinate 171,498 of NZ_JBTAMK010000006.1, forward strand.
ACGCTGCGCGCCTTCGTGGCGGACAACACGACCCGCATGGCCGAGGCGCAGCGCCAGGCCGAAGAGGCCGAGCAACGCTGGGCGCGGGCGCGCCTGAAAGTCGAGCGCATGACGCTGCGCAGCCCCGCCGCGGGCGTCGTGCAGGCGTCCAGCGTCACCTCGCTGGGGCAGGTGCTGGCCGCAGGCCAGGAGGTCATGCGCGTGGTGCCGCGCGACGCCGCGCTGGAGATCGAGGTCTATCTGGAGAACAAGGACATCGGCTTCGTCGCGGTCGGGCAGGAGGCCTCCATCAAGGTCGAGGCTTTCCCGTTCACCCGCTACGGCGTGCTGGAGGCCCGGGTGACGCGCGTCGCCAGGGACGCCATCCCGGAGCCCGACGCCCGCCAGATCGAGGGCGACCCCAGCCGCCCGACCGACAGCCGTTCTTCGACCGGCGCGGAACGCGTCCGCAGCCTCGTCTTTCCCGTCGTGCTGACGAGCGCCGCCACGCACGTCATGGCCGACGGCCGCGCCGCGCCTCTCTCGCCCGGCATGGCGGTCACCGCCGAGATCAAGACCGGCAAACGCCGCATCCTGGACTACCTCCTGTCTCCGCTCGCCGCCACGACGTCGGAAGCCCTGCGGGAGCGCTGATCGCCGGGCTCGGAAGGGACGGCGGCGGGGATCGCCTGTCCGACGGCGGCAGCGTGACGTTGCTGGGCTACGATCCGGACGGTGAAAAAGGCGTCGAGACCGTCGTTCTCGCAGACGCGACCTGGACTGCCGCTCAGGTGCGCGCCATGGCGCTGGCCGCGGCCGCCACGGCCGGCGACGACTCCATCACGGGCTTCGATGGCGCCGACCAGCCCGGCGGCGAGGGCCGTCGTCAGACCGCCGCCATGGCGGCTCTCGCCTCGCGGTCGAGCAGGCGCAGCCGGTCGAAGATGCGGCGCTTGGCGGCGTGGAACTCCCGGATGGGGCCGGCGCTGGGCGACACCGTGCTGGCGATGCGGGACATGGCCGGCATGGCGCTGGCCAGGCTGGGATAGCGGCCCGCCGCGACGGCCGCCAGCATGGCCGAGCCGAGCAGCACCGGCTCCGCCGTGGCCGGAACCGCCACCGGCATTTGGGTGGCGTCGGCGATGATCTGGCGCACGAGGGCCGACCGAGCGCCGCCGCCGCTGGCCACGATCGTGTCGGCCTGTCCGCCCCGCGCAGAGAGCGCCTCCACGACTTCGGCGGCGGCGTAGCCGAGGCCGCACAGCGCCGCCAGATAGAGGCGCGAGAGGCTGTCGCGGTCGGCGTTGAGATCGAGCCCGAGCACGGCGCCGCGCACGTCCGGGTCGGCGTAGGGCGAGCGGTTGCCCAGGAAGTCGGGCAGGACGTGGACGTCCCGCGCCAGCGCGCAGGCCTCGGCCGGCGATGCGACCCGCGACAGGATGTCGGCTTCCAGCAGGGCCAGCACGTCGGTCCCGGCGGCCCTGGCGGCCTCCGCGAGCGCCGGAAAGGCCGGGTGCTGGCGAACCAGATGGTCGATGGCCGCGCCGGCCGCGGACTGCCCGCCCTCGTTCAGCCAAAACTCCGGCAGCAGCGCCGAGCGGTACGGCCCCCAGATGCCGGGCACGAACTGCGCCTCCACCGTGGAGGACATGATGCAGGCCGAGGTGCCGATGATATAGGCGAGCCGCCGCGCCGCCGAGGGCGCGCCGCCATCCGGGTCGAGGCTGCCGACGGTGCCCAGCGCGCCCGCATGGGCGTCGATCAGCGAGGCGGCGACGGCCGTGCCCGGGAGGAGCCCCAGCATCTCGGCCGCCTCGGCTGTCAGCCCCGACCCCAGCGGCGCGCCGGGCCGCGCGATCCGCTCGCCGATCCGCCGGAAACCTTCGTCGGCGATCTCCTCGAGCCCGACCGCCCGGAAGAAGGCCGGGTCCCACCGGTCGGCATGGGCCAGATAGGTCCATTTGCAGGTCACCGTGCAGGACGACCGCGCCGCGTCGCCGGTCGCCCTCCAGGTGAGGAAGTCCGACAGGTCGAAGAAATGGCCGGCGCTCGCGAACGTCGCGGGCATCTGGCGCTTCAGCCAGAGGAGCTTCGGCGTCTGCATCTCGGGCGAGATGGCGCCGCCCACATAGTCCAGCACCGCATGGCCGCCGGCGTTGATCGCCGCCGTCTCGGCTGCGGCGCGGTGGTCCATCCAGACGATGACGTTGCGGCGCGGGTCGCCATGCCGCCCCACCGGCAAGGGCGCGCCACCCTCGGCCACGACCGCCATGGAGCAGGTCGCGTCGAAGGCCAGCCCGCCGATCTCCGGGGCCGTCGCCCCGGCCTCGGCCATCGCGCCGCGAACCGCCACGCAGCAGGCGCGCCAGATATCGTCGGAGGACTGCTCGACGAAGTCGCCCGGATCGCGCCAGGTCTGGATCGCCTCCCGGCGGACGCCGAGGAGCGCGCCCGCAGCGTCGAACACGCCAGCCCGGGCGCTGCCCGTTCCGACGTCCACCCCGATGAAGAGCGAGCGCGCGGGCCGAGCGCGCGCGGCGTCCGCGGGCATCACCGGATCAGGCATGGCGTCCTCCTGGCGCGCGTCTCGGGCGGACGCGTCACCAGCAGGTATATCCGCCATCCGCCACCACAATCGAGCCCGTCATCAGGCTCGACGCGTCGGAGGCGAGGAAGTGCACCACGGAGGCGATCTCGTCCGGCTGGCCGACCCGGCCCATGGGCGTCATCTCGAGCCAGACCTTGTACATGTCCGGATTCTCCTTGATGCCGAAGGAGGTCAGCGGCGTCTCAATGTAGGTCGGCGCGACGGCGTTGACGCGCACGCCCCGCGCGCCCCACTCGGCCGCCAGAGAGCGGGTGAGATGGTGCACGGCCGCCTTGGAGGCGTTGTAGAAGCTCTGCGGCTGCGGCTTGTTGACGATGAAGCCCGACATCGAGCCGATATTCACGATCGCGCCCGATCCCTGCTCCAGCATGCGCCGCCCGAAGGCGCGGCAGCACCAGAACAGCCCGTCCACATTGACGTCCATGTGGTGGCGCCAGTGGGCGTCGCTGGTGTCCTCGGCCCGCACGTCGCTCACCGCCACCCCGGCGTTGTTGACCAGGATGTCGACCCGCCCGAAGCGCGCCGCCACGTCGGCGGCCGCCGCCTCGACATCGGCCGACCGGGTGACGTCCAGCAGCGCTCCATGCGCGGCGATGCCGAGGCCCGTAAGCTCGGCCACGCAGGCGTCGATGCGGTCCTGCCGCATGTCGGCCGCCACCACGGTCGCGCCAGCCTCGCCGAGCGCCCGCGCGCAGGCCGCGCCGATGCCCTGTCCGGCCCCGGTCACCACCGCGACGCGGCCGTCGAGCTTCAGTTTCTCGAGATACATGGTCGTCCCCTTCAGCTCATCCAGTTGCCGCCGTCGACGTTCAATGTCTGCGCGACGACGTAGTCGGCGTCCGAGGACGCCAGAAAGACCGCAGCGCCGGCGTGGTCCTCCGGCACGCCCATGCGCCCGAAGGGCACGGCCTCGCCCACCAGGCGCTTCTTCTCGCCCAGCGGGCGGTTCTCGTACCGCGCGAATAGGGCGTCCACGGCGTCCCACATGGGCGTGTCGACGACGCCCGGCGCGATGCCGTTGACGTTGATGCGATGCTCGATCAGGTCGAGCCCGGCCGACTGCGTGATCGAGATCACGGCCGCCTTGCTGGCGCAGTAGACCGACACCAGGGCCTCGCCCCGTCGCCCGGCCTGGCTCGCCATATTGATGATCTTGCCGCCGCGCCCCTGGGCGATCATCCGCCGGGCGACCGCCTGCAGGGTGAAGAACAGCCCCTTCGTGTTGATCGCGAACTGCCGGTCCCAGCTCTCCTCCGTCACCTCCACGATGGGGGCCATGTCGAAGATGGCGGCGTTGTTGACCAGGATGTCGATCCCGCCGAGGCGCGCCGTGACCTCCGCCACCATGGCGTCGATGCTGTCGCGGCGGGTCACGTCGAGCGCGACCGCCATGGCGTCGCCGCCCAGCGCGGCCGCGAGCTCCTGCGCCTCCTTGGCGAGGATGTCGGCCACGACCACCCGCGCGCCTTCGGCGGCGAACCGCTCCGCGATCGCGCGGCCGATCCCGCGCGCGCCGCCGGTGACCACCGCCACCTTGCCGCTGAGCCTCATGATCGGATCGCCTTTCCGTTCGTGTCGAAGCGGTGGATGCGGGCCGGGTCCGGCCGCAGCGCGATGGCGTCGCCCACCGCATAGGCGACGTCGCCCAGCGTCCGCACCGTGACGCTCTCGCGGCCGGGCAGGTCCACATAGAGCAGCGTGTCGCTGCCGAGGTGCTCGGCCGCGCCCACGACGCCCTTGATCCCCGCGCCATCCCGGGACACCGCGACGTGCTCCGGCCGAAACCCGACCGTTGCGGCGCCATGCGCGGCCGCGTAGTCGCCGGCCAGGAAGTTCATCCGCGGCGATCCGATGAAGCCGGCCACGAACAGATTGTCCGGACGCTCGTAGAGCTCCAAGGGCGTGCCGGTCTGCTCGATGCGGCCGGCGTTCAGCACCACGATGCGGTCGGCCATCGTCATGGCCTCGACCTGGTCATGGGTGACGTACACCGTCGTGGTGGCGAGGCCCTTCTGCAGCCGCGCGATCTCCAGCCGCATCTGCACCCGCAGCGCGGCGTCGAGGTTGGAGAGCGGCTCGTCGAACAGAAACGCCTTGGGCTCGCGCACGATGGCCCGGCCGATCGCGACCCGCTGGCGCTGGCCGCCCGAGAGCTGGCGCGGCTTGCGGTCCAGATAGGGCGTCAGGTTCAGCTTGTCGGCGGCGGCCGCCACGCGCCGCTCGATCTCGGGCTTCGGGACATTGGCCATCCGCAGCCCGAAGCCGATGTTCCCGCGCACGCTCATATGCGGGTAGAGCGCGTAGGACTGGAACACCATCGAGAGGCCGCGCCGCGCCGGCGGCGTATTGGTCATGTCCTGCCCGTCGATCAGGATGCGGCCCTCCGACACGTCCTCGAGCCCGGCGATCAGCCGAAGCAGCGTGGACTTGCCGCAGCCGGACGGGCCGACGAAGACCACGAACGAACCTTCCTCCACGGACAGGTTCACGTCCTGGATGATGCGGATCTCGCCGAAGGCCTTGTGGACGCCTTGAAGGGTGATGCTGCCCATATGGCTGCTCCTGCGTGTCCGCTCGGGGGCTCACTTCACGGCGCCGAAGGTGAGGCCGCGGACGAGTTGGCGCTGGCTCAGCCAGCCGATGATCAGGATGGGCGCGATGGCCAGCGTGGAGGCGGCCGAGAGCTTGGCCCAGAACAGGCCCTCGGGGCTCGAATAGGAAGCGATGAAGGCCGTGAGCGGCGCGGCCTGCGAGGTCGTCAGGTTCAGCGACCAGAAGGCCTCGTTCCAGCACAGGATCACGTTCAGCAGGAAGGTGGAGGCGATGCCGGGCAGCGCCATGGGGAGCAGCACGAAGGCGATCTCCTTTGGCGTCGTCGCCCCGTCCATGCGGGCCGCCTCGAGGATGTCGCGCGGGATCTCCTTGAAGTAGGTGAACAGCATCCACACCACGATGGGCAGGTTGGCGAGGCCCAGCATCAGGATCAGCCCGGTCCGGGTGTCGAGCAGCCCGAGGTCGCGGTAGAGCAGGTAGATCGGCACCAGCACGCCCACCGGCGGCATCATCTTGGTGGAGAGCATCCACAAGAGCGTGCCGCGGGTCCGCTTGGTGGGCGCGAAGGCCATGGCCCAGGAGGCCGGGATGGCCAGCGCCAGCGCCGCCAGCGTGGCCCCGAAGGAGATCACCACCGAATTCGCCGCGTGCTTGAAGTAGTCCGAGCGTTCCTGCACGACGCCGTAGTTCTCGGTCGTCCAGTGAAAGAACAGGAATTTCGGCGGCAGCGCGAAGGCGTCGAGCTCCGTCTTGAAGCTCGTCAGCGCCATCCAGAGGATCGGAAAGAAGATCAGGAAGCCGGCCAGCCATGCGGCTCCCGAGACGGCGGCCGTGCGGGCCAGGGTGCGGCGGCGCGCCATGGCTCAGGCCTCCAGGTTCCGGCCGATCAGCCGGACCAGGAAGAACGCCACCACGTTGGCGAGCACGACCGCCACGATGCCGCCCGCGGAGGCGCCGCCGACGTCGTATTGCAGAAGCGCCTGGGCGTAGACCAGGAAGGCGATGTTGGTCGTCTGCAGGCCGGGCCCGCCGCCTGTCGTCACGAAGATCTCGGCGAACACGGTCAACAGGAAGATCGTCTCGATCAGGATCACGACCGTGATCGGCCGGGCGAGATGCGGCAGGACGATGAAGACGAAATAGGAGAAGGGCCCGGCCCCATCCATTTCGGCCGCCTCCTTCTGCTCCTCGTCCAGCGACTGCAGGGCGGTGAGCAGGATCAGCGCCGCGAAAGGCAGCCACTGCCAGGCGACGATCAGGATGACGGAGAACAGGGGCGCCTGGGCGAACCAGTCGATGGGCTTCGCGCCGAACAGATTGGCGATCCAGGCGAACAGCCCCGTCACGGGGTGCATCAGCAGGTTCTTCCAGATCAGCGCGCTGACGGTCGGCATCACGAAAAAGGGCGCGATCACCATGAGGCGCACGATCGGCTGGCCCCAGACCGGCTGGTCCAGCAACAGCGCGAGGCCGACGCCGCCCACCACCGTGATCGCCAGCACCGCCCCGATCAGCGTCAGGGTGTTGCGCAAGGCCGTGAAGAAGGCCGGGTCCGACAGGAAATAGCTGTAGTTCTCGAAGCCCACGAAGCCGGCGAGAGCGGGGTTGAGCAGATTGTACCGCAGGGTGGAGAAGTAGATCGTCATCGCCAGCGGGACGATCATCCAGATGAACAGCAGCGCCACCGAAGGCGCCACAAGAGCCCGACCGATCGCGCGGGTCTCGACAGTCGACATGGCGGGATCCCGTTGCTGGGGGGAGCGTGGGAGCGGTCGGCGAGGCCGACGCGGCGTCGCGGCGGAGAGCCGAAGCCCTCCGCCGCGCATGGCGCTACTTGATGTAGCCCGCGCGGGTCATCTCGCGCTTGGTCGCCGCCTGGGCGGCCGCCAGCGCGTCGTCGACGCTGGACTGCCCGGCGAGCGCGGCCGAGAACTGCTGGCCGACGCTGGTGCCGATGCCCTGGAATTCCGGGATGGCGACGAACTGCACGCCCACATACGGAACCGGCTTCACGGTCGGCTTCGTCGGGTCGGCGGTGTTGATCGAGTCCAGCGTCATCTTCGCGAAGGGCGCCGCCTTCTGGTACTCGGGGTTGGCGTAGAGCGACTGGCGCGTGCCGGGCGGCACGTTGGCCCAGCCTTCCTTGCTGGCCACGAGCTTGGCGTAGTCCTTGTTGGTCGCCCAGGCGATGAACTTCTGGGCCGCCTCGGTCTTCTTGGAGCCGGCCGGCACCGCGAGCGACCACGCCCACAGCCAGTTGCCGCGCTTGCCGAGGCCGTTGTCGGGCGCCAGCGCGAAGCCGACCTTGTCGGCGACCTTGGAGTCCTTGGGGTTGGTCACGAAGGAGGCCGCCACGGTGGCGTCGATCCACATGCCGCACTTGCCGGCGTTGAACAGCGCCAGGTTCTCGTTGAATCCGTTGGACGATGCGCCGGGCGGGCCGGCGTCCTTCATCAGCTTGACGTAGAAATCGAGCGTGTTCTTCCACTCGGGCTGGTCGAATTGCGGGTTCCACTTCTCGTCGAACCAGCGCGCTCCGAAGGAGTTCGCGGTGGCCGACAGGAAGGCCATGTTCTCGCCCCAGCCGGCCTTGCCGCGCAGGCACACGCCGTAGGTCTCGGTGGCCTTGTCGGTCATCTTGCGGGCGGCGTCGGCGATGAACGTCCAGGTGGGGGCGTCCGGCATCTTCAGGCCGGCCTTGTCCATCAGGTCCTTGCGGTACATCACCATGGAGCTCTCGCCATAGAACGGCGCGGCGTAGAGCTTGCCGTCGGCCGTCAGGCCGGAGCGGATGGCGGGGATCAGGTCGTCGACGTCATAGTCGGCCCCCAGCCCGGTGAGCGGCACGAGCCAGTTCTGCTTGGCCCAGATCGGCACCTCGTAGGTGCCGATGGTCAGGATGTCGAACTGGCCGCCCTTGGTGGCGATGTCGGTGGTGACTCGCTGGCGCAGCACGTTTTCTTCCAGCGTCACCCATTCGACCGTGATGCCCGGGTTCTTCGCCGTGAAGTCGGACGTGAGACCCTGCATGCGGATCATGTCGCCGTTGTTCACTGTCGCAATGGTCAATTTCGTCTGCGCCGAAGCCTCGCCGACAGCGAAGATCGACGCCGCGCCCAGCAGCGCCGCAATCAGGGCCTTCATGATGATTCCTCCCCCGCGTTGGGCATATGCCCACACGTTGCGCATATGCTCAAACGAGGCGGCGCAAGTGTCAACGCAGAATCGACGCTGCGCCGCAGCATCGGCGCGTCGGTCCGGACCGGCAGGGGAGGGAAGGATCAGGCCAGCAGAGCCGAGGCTGTCGCCTCGTTGGTGATCAGGCCGCTCAGGAGGCGGCCCTTGAGGGCCGCGCGCAGGGCCGGGACCTTGTCCTGTCCCATCGCGACGCCCACGACCGAGCGGCCGGGCGCGGAGGGGAGCGGGACGCTCGTGGTGCGGCGGTTGACGCCGACGTCCAGCACCGCTCCCGCCTCGTCGAAGGCCCAGCTCGCGATCTCGCCGACCGCGCCGTGGCGCATCAGCTCGAACAGCTCGTCGCTCGAGATGAACCCGTCCTGGTGCAGCGGCGCGGTTCGGCTCATCTGCCCGACGCCGACCATCACGAGATCCGCCTCGGCCGCCAGGCTGTGAACCTTGCGCACCGGCGCCATGGCGAGCAGCTGGTCGCGCTCGGCCTCGGTCGACGCATAGACGGGAAGCGGCATCGGGTAGTGCCGCGCCCGCGTCAGGTCGGCGAGCTTGGAGAGCACGTCGAAGAAGGTGGCGGACCCATCCGGCGCTATGTTGCCCACCATGGAGACCAGCTGGTGGTTGGGGCAGTTCATCGGCGGCAGCTGGTCCACGGCCGCCCGCATGGCCCGGCCGGTTCCCACCGCCAGGATCAGGGGCTTGGCCGCCCGGAGCCGGCCTTCCATGAAGGCGCCCGCCAGTTCGGCGATGCCGACCGTGGAGTTCGAGGAGGCCGGATCGGCCGGCGCCACCTCGCAGTGCTCGAGGCCGAAGGCGTCCGCGAGCCGCTGCGCCAGCGCCATGCAATGCGCGATGGGATGGTGAAGCCTGAAGGTAACCAGCTTCTCGGAGATCGCCAGCGACACCAGCCGTTGGGCGGCCTGTCGCGAGACATGAAGCTTGCGGGCGATTTCGTCCTGCGTGTTGCCGGCGATGAAGTAGAGCCAGCCGGCGCGTGCGGCGTCGTCGAGACGGGACCTGTCGGAATCGCTGCTCATCGCCGCTCAAAGCACCAGGAGGTCGGCCATGCTCGTGATCAAGCGGTCCGCGCCGGCGGCCTGAAGGGCCGCGTCGCCGTCGAAACTCGCATGGTGAGCGCCGCCCGTGAAGCCCCACACGGTCATGCCGGCCGCCTTGCCGGCCTGCACGCCGGCCGGGCTGTCCTCGATCACCAGCGACTGCGCGGGCGCGGCGCCCATCCGGCGGGCGACATGGAGGAAGAGGTCGGGCGCCGGCTTGCCGCGCTCCACCATGGCGGCGTCGAAGATCCGGTCGCCGAAACGCCCGGCCAGCGCCGTGACCGAGAGAGCCTGGGCGATCCGGCCCTGGGAGCTGGAGGACGCGATCGCGAAGGGGAGACCCCGGGCGGCCAAATGGTCCAGCGCCGCCGCGACGCCCGCCATCGGCCGCAACTCGGCGCGAAAGGCCGCCTCGAGATCGCGACGGTAGCCGCTGGCGAATTCGTCCGGCATCGGCCGGCCGAGCGCGGCCGCGTAGTCGTTGCGGACCACCGAGAAGGCGCGCCCGAGATAGCGGTCCACCACCAGCGAGACATCCGCCGGAAAGCCGTGGCGCGACAGAGCGGCCGCCAGCACCCGGCAGGCGATCGCCTCGCTGTCCACCACCACGCCGTCGAAATCGAAGATCACCAGCCGCACGTCGACCGCCGCGGCGGGCGCGGGCTCCGGTTCGACGGGACGGACACGCTTCAGTTCGATCAAATGCCTCATCCTGGAGCATCCGCCCACATGGAGAGGCTACACGCTCGTCGAAGTTGAAACAAGCATGCGCCGGAATCACCCAGGGAGGGAGAACTCGCGGGGGGCGCGCGCGTGGCGTTAAGCGGCCTTCACTTCCAGCTGGATCAGGGTGCGGGCGACCTTGAGGGCCTTGGCCATGTCCTGGGCCAGCACCAGCTTGCTCAGCTGGGAGATGGGCTCCTCGGCGTGGGGTCGCTGGGCGATGAGGCGCCGGGAGGCGGCGAAGAAGTCGGGAGCCGCGTCGTCGCTGCCGGACAGGTACATCTCCTGGACGGCGACATAGATTTTCTCGGCGGGCGTCTTGGCGGCGCCGGGGTCGACATAGTCTTGCCCGCGCAGGACCGGCATCGGCCCTTCCACCATGATGCGGGCCCGGTCGCCGGTGTTGGTCAGCACCGCCTTGCCCACATAGGCCACTTCCTGATGCTTCAGTTCGAGAAGGAAGCCCACGGATTTGCTCCTGGCCGAAAACACTCGCATAAGTTGAATATAAGGCAGTCGATTAACGAAGCATGACGGTCTTGATCTTGGGCAAGTGTTCGGCTGTGCATCATCGACCACGGTTAAGTTTCGATGTCCGGCGTGATCGGCTGGGGCCGCCGGCGCAGGTCCCGCGTTTGACGACCGCCTCCGGCCCGGCCAAGCTGAGGCCTTCCCCGGACGGCTGCGCCGGGGTCAGGCGCTTCGCGAGGTGATCGACCAATGGCTTTCAAATGCGTGCAACCGGCGGTGCCCACCTTGCAGGTGGACGACGCGACGGCGCGGATCACCCGCTGGGACTTCCAGCCGGGCGCGGCCACGGGCTGGCATACCCATGGCTTTCCCTATTTCGTCGTGATGCTGACCGACGGCGTGCTGCGCGTGCAGACGGAGCAGGGCGAGACGGCCGTGCCGCTCTCGGCCGGCCAGTCCTACCGGCGGGCGGCGGGCGTGGAGCACGACGTCATGAACGGCTCGGAACACCCGATCGCGTTCATCGAGATCGAGGTGAAGGATCCGGCCGGGCTCAAGACGCCTCCGGCCTGACGACGAGGCCGGCGCGGAGCCGGGGGTCCTGAGGCGGGAGGTCCGGCATGGACGAACCGGTCGGCGCGGCGAAGCCGGACGAGACGGCCCGCGAGCCGCCCGCTCGCATCGACGCGGCCTTTCGCAACGGCTCGCTCACGGCGATCAGCGTGGTGCTGGGCTTCTCGCTGAGCTTCCTGAACCGCTGGGCGGCGCTGCCGGGCCCCTGGCTGGGCACGGACCTGGCGGCCGTGGCCGCCATCGCGGTCGGCATCGTCGCGCAGGTGATCGCGGTGGCGAGCCTGCTGTCCACGCGCTCGCTGGGCCTGGCTTATTATCACCGGGCCGTCGTCACGTTCCTGGTTGGCCTCGCCTGCGTGGCGATCGGGGTGGCGCTGGCCATCGCGGGCGATCTGGTCGCGGGCGGCCAGCGGGTCCTGGGCTGACCCGCCCCTTCCGGCGCTACTCCACCGTGACGGCGAACTCCCCGACGCGGTCGACCCGGGCCACGAGCCTGTCGCCCTTCTTGACGGCGCCGACCCCGGAGGGCGTGCCGGACATGATGAGATCGCCCGGAGCGAGGACGAAATAGTCCGACAGGTAGGAGATCATCTCCGGGATCTTCCAGATCATCTGGTTGATGTCGCCCTTCTGGCGGACCTGGCCGTTGACCTCCAGCGTGATCGAGCCGTCCTCGACGCGGCCCACCTTGTCGGCGGGGGTGATCGGGCCGCAGGGGGCGGAATGCTCGAACGCCTTGCCGATCTCCCAGGGGCGGCCGAGCTTCTTGGCTTCGCCCTGCAGGTCGCGCCGGGTCATGTCCAGGCCGATTCCATAGCCGTAGACGCAGTCCATGGCGCGCTCGACCGGGATGTTCGCTCCGCCCGCCTTCAGCGCCACCACGAGCTCGACCTCGAAATGCACGTCCTCGCTCTTGGGCGGGTAGGGGAAGGGCTTGCCCTCGGGCAGGATGTTGTCCGGGTTCTTCTGGAAGAAGAACGGCGGCTCCTTATTGGGGTCGTGGCCCATCTCGATCGCATGCTCGGCGTAGTTGCGGCCGATGCAATAGATGCGGCGCACCGGGAACTGGGCGTCGGAGCCGACGACCCGGAGCGAGGTGACGGGCGGCGCTGGGATCACGTACTCCATGGAGACCACCTCTTCGGACCGCCCGGTCCGCAGCCGGGCTTCAAGGTCCGGGCGAGCATAAGCGAAAACCAAGCGTGAGCAATCCTCGAATTGGTTGACATTGATGGCGGCCGATGTGGAAATGCCGGAAAGCGCCGCAGACGCGCTTGCTGACCCCGTGAGGCCCCCATGAAACTCGCCGCCTTCATCCATTCAGGCCGTTCCGGCGTCGGCGTCGTGGACGAGGCGTCAGGCGAGATCAGGCCCGTTCAGGTCCCCGGCATGCTGGCGCTGGTGGAGGCGGTCGCCGCCGGCGGCGCGCCGCCGACGCCGTCCGGGGCGGCGATACCGCTCTCCGAGGTCGCCCTTCAGGCGCCTCTCATCCCGCCCCGCAACGTGATCTGCGTGGGCAAGAACTACCGCGAGCACGCCCGCGAATTCGCCCAGAGCGGCTTTGAGGCCGGCGCGGTGAAGGGCGCGGAGATCGACGAGTTCCCGGCCGTGTTCACCAAGCCGGCAAGCTGCATCGTCGGCACCGGGGCGACCGTCAGCCTGCATCCGGGCGTCACCAGCATGGTCGACTACGAGGTCGAGCTCGCCGTCGTGATCGGCCGGGGAGGGCGCGACATCAAGCGCGCGGACGCCTTCGGCCACATCTTCGGCTACACGATCGTCAACGACGTGACCGCCCGCGACCGGCAGCGCAACCACAAGCAGTGGTTCCTCGGCAAGGCGCTCGACACCTTCTGCCCGATGGGGCCCTGGATCACCACGCGAGACGAGGTCGACGCCGAGAATCTCGACGTGTCCTGCTGGGTCAACGGCGAGCTGCGCCAGAGCGCCAACACGCGCGACCTGATCTTCGACATCCCCGGCCTCGTCGAGACCATCTCGGCCGGCATGACGCTGCTGCCCGGCGACGTGATCTCCACCGGGACGCCGGCCGGCGTCGGCATCGGCATGAAGCCGCCGCGCTTCCTCAAGGAAGGCGACGTGGTGCGCATGGCCATCCAGGGCCTGGGCGAGATCAGCAACCGGTTCGCCTGACCGGCCCGGCGGAGGGGACGAGATGACGGCGGACGCGCTCTCTCGGAACGTGCGGCGGCTCGGTCATCTCGATCTGCCGGGCGGGGGGCAGGTGATCTTCGACGGCAAGGGCCACGCCATCGTGGGCCACATGAAGCCGCCCTACGGCACCACCATCCTGGACGTCTCCAACCCCTCGCGTCCGACGGTCGTGTCGGAGATCCGCCTCGACGACGACCAGTCGCACACCCACAAGGTGCGGGTCGCCGGCGACATCATGATCACCAATGTCGAGGAGAACGAGCGCCACGCCAAGCGCCGCGCCGGGCGCCTGAAGGCGCTCGAGGCCGAATGGGCGGCCCGGCACGGCCGCGCCGCCACGGACGCCGAGCTCGCCGCCGCGCTCAAGGTGAAGCCGGAGGCGATCCCCGGCCTGCGCAGGATCCAGCCGCAGCCCTATGAGCAGGGCGGGTTCAAGATCTGGGACATCGCCGACCGGAGCAGGCCGCGGCTGCTGGCCTATCAGCGCACCTTCGGCTTCGGGGTCCACCGCTTCGACATGGACGAGCGCTACGCGTATATCTCCACCGAAATGGAAGGATACCGCGGCAACATCCTGGTGATCTACGATATTTCCAATCCGGAGCGGCCCGAGGAGGTGTCCCGCTGGCACCTGCCGGGCCAGCATGTGGCGGCGGGCGAGACGCCGACCTGGAGCGGCGAGAGCCACAGGCTGCACCATGCGCTGCGCCAGGGCGACGATCTCTGGGCGGCCGTGTGGTATGCGGGCGTGCGCCGGATCGACGTGACCGACATCAGGCGGCCGCGCACGGTGGCGGCGTTCAACTATCACCCGCCCACGCCCGAGCCCACCCATACGGTCCTGCCCGCCAAGACCCTCATCGGCGGCCGGCGGATCGCCGTCGCGGTCGACGAGGAGCACGACCACACGCCGGGCCAGCCGCACGCCCATCTGTGGATCTTCGACGTGACGGAGGGGGACTTCCGGCCCCTCTCGACCTTCCACGTCTCGGACCTGGACAGCCCCTATGCGCGGCTCGGCCGCTTCGGCGCGCACCAGTTCCAGGAGCATATCGACGGCTCCCTGGTCTATTGCGCGTGGTTTTCGGGCGGGCTGCGGGTGGTGGACATCTCGAACCCGGAAGAGCCGTCCGAAGCGGGGCATTACATCCCCGAGCCGGTCGCCGGGAACGCCAGTCCGCAGACCAACGACGTGGATGTGGACGCCGACGGCCTGATCGCCATCATCGACCGGAACGCCGGGTTCGACCTGCTGGTCCACGAGGGCTGAGCAGGGCCGGCCGGCCCTGCCGAGCCGCTCAGTCTTCCGCCTCGGCCCGGCCGATGAGGTTGCGCTCCACGCTCTGCAGATGGGTGCGCATGGCCTGGGCGGCGCGGGACATGTCGCGGTCGGCGATGGCCGCCACGATGGCCTCATGCTCGAAGAAGCTGTGATGGTCCTCGCGCGGCCTCGTGGGGGAGGCGCGCAGCCGGCCCCAGTTCACCGCCTGGCGCACCGCGCTCAGCGTATCGAGCAGGCCCAGCAGCAGGCTGTTCTGGGTGGCGGCCGCGATCATGCGGTGGAAGCGGTTGTCGCAGCTCTCATACTGGCGCCAGGTCTGGGCCTGGCGGGACTTGCGCATGATCGCCTCAAGCTCAGACAGATGCGCCGGCGTGGCGTTGAGGGCCGCCAGCCGGGCGATCTCCGGCTCGATGGCCAGGCGCGCCCGCATCACCTCCGCCGGGTTGGTGCGGCGCGCCATGCCGGCGACGTCGGCGAGGTTGTCGATCGGGCGGCTGCCCACGAAGGTGCCCTTGCCGACATGGCGCCAGAGCTGGCCCTCCGATTCGAGCTTGGCGAGCGCCTTGCGCAGCTCGGCGCGGGTGACGCCGAGCGCCTGCGCGAGCTCCCGCTCGGGCGGCAGGCGGCCGTGATCCAGCGTGTCGGCCCGGGCCAGGAAGGCCCGCACCTGCAGGACCGCATTCGGCGCCTGGGCGTCGGAAGCGTCGAGGATCTCCAGGGCGAGGGCGTCCTCATGGTCGGCGGCGTCGACCGCGCCTGCGGCAGTGCTCATGGGGTCTTGTCCCGGCTCACAGGCCGAGCCCTTGCAGTTGCTTCTCGGGATAGCGCAGCCCGGCCGCTGCTCCGGCCGGGAACGCCTCGGTCAGGGTCGAGAGGTCGTCGGCGTCGAGGGTCAGGTCGAGCGCGCCGATGTTCTGCTCCAGCCAGCGGCGGCGCTTGGTGCCCGGGATGGGGACGATGTCGTCGCCCTGCGCCAGCACCCAGGCCAGCGCCGCCTGGGCGGGAGCGCAGCCTCGCCGCTCCGCGACCTCCGACAGCGGCGCGAGGAGCCGCAGATTGGCTTCGAAATTGCCGCTCTGGAAGCGCGGGTGGGCGTGCCGGCGGTCCGTCGGGATCAGGTCGTCGCGGCTGCGGAAGGCGCCGGTGAGGAAGCCGCGCCCCAAAGGGCTGTAGGGCACAAGGGCGACGCCGAGCCCGCGCAGCGCGGGCAGGATCTGGCTTTCGGCGTCGCGGGTCCAGAGCGAGTACTCCATCTGGACGGCCGCCAGCGGATGCGTCGCATGGGCGCGCCGGATGGTGTCGACGCCGGCCTCGCACAGGCCGAGATAACGGACCTTGCCCTGCTCGACGAGCCGGGCCATGGCCCCGACCGTTTCCTCGATCGGCACGGAGGGGTCGATGCGGTGCTGGTAGTAGAGGTCGATGCAGTCGATCCCGAGCCGCCGCAGGCTGGCCTCGCAGGCGACCGGAACGTAGTCCGGCTTGCCGTTGACGCCGCCGCGCTCGCCGTTCGGGCCGCGGATGTTGCCGAATTTGGTGGCGATGACGAGACCCTGGCGCCGGCCCGCGACGGCGGCCCCGATCAGCTCCTCGTTGCGTCCGGCCCCATAGGCGTCCGAGGTGTCGAACAAGGTGACGCCGCGGTCGATGGCGAGGCGGATCGTGGCGGTCGATTCCGCGTCGTCCGGCACGCCGTAGTCCGAGCTCATGCCCGAACAGCCGAGGCCGATGGCGGAGACGACCGGGCCGGTCCGGCCGAGGCGGCGCGTCTTCATGCAGCGTCCTCCCACAGGCGACGGGGCGGGGGAGCCGCAAGGCCGCGCCCCGCTCCGATGATGAACCATTGGCGGCCATCCGCAACCAATTTTCGAATTTTGAAGCTTTGGTTGACAGCTCCCGGCGCGGGGTCAAAGATCGCCGCAAAAGAAGACTGCCCGGGAGTGACGCCATGCCGTGCCATGAGGCCGCGCATCTTCTTGCGCGGATGACGAGCGGTTCCGACCCCGATCTGGGCTGCAGCGCAGGGCTCGGCCGTGGCCGCCGTCCAGGAAACGCGCGATGACGGTCGCCGGGCACGCCGACCCGACCCTCGAAAAGCAGCGGCCGCAGCGCGATCCCGCCTTGCAGGTCCCCAGTCTGGGCGCGCGCCGGGCGGGGGGCGTGCGCCTCGACCATGTGGTGATGGTCGCCGGCGTCCTCGCCTTGGCGATCCTAGTCGTGCTGCCGCTGGCGACGCTGCTCGTCAGCAGCGTCTGGGGCGAGGGCAGCCCGACGCTGGAGAACTTCAAGGAGGTGCTGGAAGGCCGCCTCTACGTCACGGCGCTGTGGAACTCGCTCGTGCTCGGCTTCTGGACGGGCCTGTTCAGCGTCGTGCTGGGCGTGCCCCTCGCCTGGGCGGTGAGCCGCACCAACGTGCCCGGCAAGAGGCTCATCCGCTTCACCGCCAGCGTCGCCTACCTGTCGCCGCCGTTCCTGATCGCCATCGCCTATGTCAACCTGTTCAGCCCCAATGCAGGGCTGGTCAACGTCTTCCTGCGCGACGTGGTGGGCCTGGATTTCGTGCGCTTCAACGTGTTCACGATGACCGGGCTGGTGCTGGTCACGGTGCTGCACACCTTCCCGTTCGTGTATCTGCTGGCCTCGAGCGCGCTGTTGTCGGTGGACGCCTCCTATGAGGAGGCCGCCCAGATCCTCGGGGCAGGCAAGTTCCGCACGGCTCTGCTGATCACCGGGCCGCTGGTGGCCCCCGCCATCCTGTCGGGCGTGCTGCTCTCCTTCGTGAACGCCATCGCGCTCTTCGGCTCGCAGGCGATCGTGGGCCTCCCCGGCCGCATCGTCACGCTGCCGACGCGGATCTACGCGCTGTTCGACTATCCGCCGCAATATGGGCTCGCCTCGGCGCTGTCGCTGATGTTCGTGCTGATCACGGTGGCGGCGCTGTTCGTGCAGCGGCGCTACCTCGCCAGGCGCTCCTTCGTGACGCTGGGCGGCAAGGGCTCCCGTCCGCAGCTCGTCGAACTGGGGCCGCTGCGCTGGGTCGTGCTGGGCTTTTGCGTGCTGGTGTTCATCCTGGCCGTCGTGCTGCCCTATGGCACGCTGCTGGCCGTGTCGTTCTCCAAGTCCTGGGGCCTGAACTTCTGGAAGGGCCTGACCCTGGCCAACTACAAGTTCGTGCTGTTCGACTACGACATCACGCGCCGCGCCATCCTCAACAGCCTGCTGCTCGCCACGATCGCGTCCACGATCGCGGTGCTGCTGGGCGCGGTCATCAGCTGGATCGACCTGCGCACCACGGCGCCCGGCCGGCGGGTGCTGGACTACATCGCGCTGGTGCCGCTCGGGTTGCCCGGCATCGTCATGGCGGTGGCGCTCATCCAGTTCTGGCTGATGCTGCCCTTCGCGCTCTACGGCACGCTCGGCATCCTGCTGCTGGCCTATGTGGGACGCTACATCCCGCTCGGCGTGCGCGCCGCCAACACGGCCCTTCGCCAGATCGACCCGTCGCTGGAGGAGAGCGCCCGCATCCTCGGGGCGCGGTGGGGGACCACCATGAAGGAGATCACGCTCCCGCTGATGGGGCCTGGCCTGTTCGCCGGGTGGCTGCTCGTCTTCGTGCCCGTGGTGCAGGAGCTGAGCGCCTCCATCCTGCTGTTCAGCTCCAGCTCCATCACGCTCGCGGTGGCGATCTACAATCTCTACGAGACCGGCTACACCGAGCCCGTCTCCGCTCTCGCGCTCGTCAACATGGTCATCATCGGCGCCGCGATCTGGCTGGCCAGCCGGATCAGCAAGGGCCGCTTCGCGAGCCGTGCGGAGGCCGGCGTCCCCTGAGCCTCGACAGCCTTTCCTTCGCGCCGTCCCCACGCGCCCTGGCGGCGCGCCGCAGTCCGGAGCAGTCCATGGCAGGCATCACGATCCGCAACCTGACGAAGAGCTACAGCGGCGACGCCTCCGCGGCGGCCCTGAGCGACCTGTCGCTGGACATCGCCGACAACCAGTTCATCACGCTGCTCGGGCCGAGCGGCTGCGGCAAGACCACCACGCTGCGGGCGATCGCCGGCTACATCACGCCCGACAAGGGCTCCATCCATGTCGACGGCCGGCTCATGTCGTCGCCGCAGAGCGTCGTCCCCCCGGACTCGCGCGGGATGGGCATGGTGTTCCAGAACTACGCCGTCTGGCCGCACAAGACGGTGTTCGAGAACGTCGTCTTCGGCCTGAAGATCAGGAAGACGCCGGCCGCGCAGGCGCGCCAGATGGTCGACCGGGCGCTCGGCCTCGTCAACCTGACGGGGCTGGAGGGCCGCTACCCCAACGAGCTCAGCGGCGGGCAGCAGCAGCGCGTGGCGCTGGCCCGCAGCCTCGTCGTGGAGCCCGAGATCCTGCTGCTGGACGAGCCCTTGTCCAATCTCGACGCCAAGCTGCGCGAGCGGATGCGCACGGAGCTGAAGCAGCTGCAGCGGCGCACCGGCATCACCTTCATCTACGTCACGCACGACCAAGCCGAGGCACTGGCGCTGTCCGACCAGATCGCCGTCATGCATCAGGGGCGGCTGCAGCAGTTCGGCACGCCCTTCGGCGTCTATTCGCGCCCGGCGAACCGGGTCGTCGCCGACTTCATGGGGCTGGTGAACATCCTGCCCGGGCGGCTCGCCGAGGTGTCGGGCGGGCGAGGGCGGGTCGAGGGGCCCGACCTGCGCCTGGAGATGCCGGCGCCCGACTGGGCCCGCGCCGGCGCGGCGATCGAGATCGCGATCCGCCCGGAGAACATCCAGCTCCAGCCCGCGCGGCAGGGCGGCGAAGGAACCCTGGCGACGGTGACGGACCGGACCTTCCTGGGCAATCTCAGCGAGTATCACGTGACCCTGAACTCCGGCCAGGTGCTGCGCGTGCAGACCCATCCGCTGCAGCAGTTCGCGGTCGGCGACGCCGTCGCGCTCGCCGTGGACGCCAGCCAATGCAGCATCTTCCTCCAGGCCGCCTCGATCCCGGCTGCGGCCGCCTGATCCCGACTTTTCTGGCAAGGACCCATCGCATGACCTCCGAGCAGACCGTGACCGGCGTCGAACACTGGACCAAGAAGGGCGACGTCAACCTGTTCCTGTGGGAGAAGCGCGCCGTCACGCCCGGCCGGCCGCTCGGCACGGTGCTGTTCGTGCACGGCTCCTCGATGGCTTCTCAGCCCACCTTCGACCTGAAGGTCGAGGGCCGCCCGGATTCGTCCGTCATGGACTGGTTCGCCAAGCGCGGCTTCGACACGTGGTGCGTCGACATGGAGGGTTATGGCCGCTCCGACAGGACGCGCGACATCAATTGCGACATCGCCAACGGGGCGGACGACCTCTCGGCGGCGAGCGACTACATCCTGAAGACGCGCGACTGCGGGCCCATGCTGGTCTACGGCATCTCGTCGGGCGCGCTGCGCGCCGCGGCCTTCGCGGAGCGCCATCCCGAGCGGGTGAAGCGGCTCGCGCTCGACGCCTTCGTGTGGACCGGGGAGGGCGCCCCGACCCTCGTCGAACGGCGCAAGAAGCTGCCCGAGTTCCAGGCCCGCAACCGCCGGCCGATCGACCGGGCCTTCGTGCACTCCATCTTCAACCGCGACCATCCCGACACGGCCGAGAAGAAGGTGGTGGAGGCCTTCGCGGACGCCATTCTGGCGCTCGACGACAGCGTGCCGACCGGCACCTATGTGGACATGTGCTCGAAGCTGCCCGTGGTCGATCCGCTGAAGATCACGGCGCCGACCGTGATCATGCGCGGCGAGTTCGACGGCATCGCCGGGATGGACGACCTGATCGCGTTCTTCAAGAAGCTGCCCAACGCCGACAAGCAGTTCGCCGTGATGGCGGGCATCTCGCACGCGTCTTTCCAGCAGAAGAACTACATGATGGCTTATCAGATCCTCTTCAACTTCTTCACCCAGCCGGAGCCGGTCTATCGCGGCGACGGACACTGACGCGGGCGCCAGACCCGCCGCGAAGCCAACGAACGGGAGGTTGACGTGACCCAGAAGAGCCGCCGATCCGTCATCGCCGGGGCCGCCGCCCTCGGCCTGGCCGCACTCGTCCATCCAGCCCTGGTCGGAGCGGCCCGCGCGGCGGACGCCGTCGACATGGAGGCCGCCAAGAAGGAGGGCAAGGTCGTCTGGTACACGTCCACGCCCATCGAGACGGCCCAGAAGATCGTCACCTTGTTCGAGGGCAAGACCGGCATCAAGGTGGAGCTGTTCCGCTCGGGCGGCTCGGCGATCCTGCGGCGGTTCCAGCAGGAGATGCAGGCGGGGCGCATCGCCTGCGACCTGCTGACCACCTCCGATCCGGCGGCCTCCGAGCAATTCGCCCGCAAGGGCGTGTTCGTCGCGTTCAAGCCGAAGGACTTCGACAAGGTGCCGAAAGGCGCGCGCAACGAGGACGGCTATTTCGTCGCCCAGCGGCTCAACATGATGACGATCTACATGCGGCCGGACAAGCTCGCGCCGACCGAGCAGCCCAAGACCTGGGCCGAGCTGGTCGACCCGAAATACAAGGGCAAGCTCGTCATGACCGACCCGTCCTTCACGTCGCTGCAGCTCTCGGTCGTGGGCATGATGGCCAAGAAGCTGGGCTGGGGCTATTTCGAGAAGCTGCGCCAGAACGACATCATGATCGTGCAGGGCAACCAGCAGGTCTCCGACAACATCAAGCGCGCCGAGCGGCTGATCGCCGTCGGGGCGAGCGACAGCTACGCGGCGGACGACCGCAAGGACGGGCACCCCATCCTGACCGTCTACCCGCCGGACGGGACCTTCATGATCCCGTCGCCGACCGCCGTCGTGAAGGGATCGCCCCATCCGAACGCCGCCAAGGCGCTGGCCGACTTCATGCTCGACGACGAGGTGCAGAAGCTGTTTCCGACCGACGGCGGCTATTCGTCCCGGGTGGACATGCCGCCGCCCGAGGGCAGCCCGCAGCTCTCCACCCTGACGCTGACGGAGGTCGACTACGACTACATCGAGAAGGAAGCGGCGCGCATCAAGAAGAAGTTCAACGAGGTCTTCCAGTAAGCCGGCCTGCCTGAGAACGGAGACACCCATGAAGACGCGTCGCCTCGGAACCCTCGACGTCTCGGCCATCGGCCTCGGCTGCATGAGCATGACGGCCATCTACGGCCAGCCGGACGAGACCGAGGCGATCGCCACGCTGCATCGCGCGGCGGAGCTGGGGGTTACGCTGATCGACACCTCCGACGCCTACGGCTTCGGCAAGAACGAGGAGCTGGTCGGGCGGGCCCTCAAGGGGCGCCGCGACCGCTACGTGCTGGCCACCAAATTCGGCAATGTCCGTCATCCCGACGGGCGCCAGGAGGTCAACGGCAAGCCGGACTACGTGATCGCGGCCTGCGAGGCCAGCCTGAAGCGGCTGGGAACGGACGTGATCGACCTCTACTACATCCACCGGGTCGATGCCGGGACGCCGATCGAGGACACGGTGGGGGCCATGGCCCGGCTCGTCGAGCAGGGCAAGGTCCGGGCGCTCGGCGTCTCGGAGGCGGCGCCGCAGACCTTGCGGCGGGCGCATGCGACCCACCCGATGGCGGCGCTCCAGACGGAGTATTCGCTCTGGACGCGCGACGCCGAGCAGGAGTTGCTGGCGACCTGCGAGGAGCTCGGCATCGGCTATGTCGCCTATAGCCCGCTCGGCCGCGGCTTCCTGACCGGAACGGTGCCCAGCCTCGACGCTCTCGGGCCCAACGACCGGCGGCGCGACATGCCGCGTTTCCAGGGCGAGAACCTGGAGCACAATTGGCGCATGGTGGGAAAGCTCAAGCAGCTGGCCGAGGCGGAAGGGTGCACCGCGGCGCAGCTGGCCATCGCCTGGCTGCTCAGCCGCAAGCCCTTCGTGGTCCCCTTGCCCGGCGCCAAGCAGCGCCGCTGGCTGGAGGAGAACGCCGCCGCCGTCGCGCTGACGCCGAAGCCGGAGACGCTGGCCGCCCTGGACGCGGCGTTTCCGCCCGCCGCCGCCAAGGGAACGCGCTATCCCGAGGCGCAGATGAAGCGGCTCGGACTGTAGAAGGCGCCCGAGGCGATCGGGCGTCATACGAGACATGCGGTTTTGCGTATACCGCACTGCAACAATTTGGGAGTAGAGACCCTCCCCGCCGGCTGGCGCGGATCAGCCGCGACCGGCCTGGAGAGGTTTCGCCATGACCACGCTCGCCCTGCACGACCGCGCCGCTTCGCCCCGTTCGGGCGTGACCCGGCGCCTGTGGGCGGCGCTGGTCCAGCGCTGGACCCGCCGCCCCGCGAGGCCGACGACCCATGACGGCGCAGAGCCGCTTCCCGGAGTGACGCTGGCCACGGGCGGCCTGCTGGAGACCGCCCTGCTGCTGCGCAACTGAGGCGCCGGCCCGCCGAAGCGGTCCGGCTTCCGCCTTTCCGCGTCAGGCGAACAGGATCCCCTGGTCGATCCAGCTGCTGGTGAGCGCCCGGTGCTCCGGGGACTCCGAGAATCCGAGCAGCACGTCGGCGCGCGACGTTCCATGGTCCAGCGCGCCGGTCCAGTAGGAGACGCCCGCCGCATCGCCGGGGCGGTCCACCACGTTCTGATAGATCTGCTGCACGAACTGCTGGTTGCTGAGGCTGCCATAGGTCGCGCTGAACTCGCTCGACGCCACGAATCCGGCCGCCACGGCGTTCAAGGACTGGCCCATGGCCGCATTGTCCCAGAAGGTCAGTCCGGTCGGGTCGGGGCGGTGGTTGAAGGCCGCGTCATAGAGACGGGCCACCGAGGCCACCACCGGGTCCTGCTCCCAATAGCCCGCCTCGATCTGCGCGCGCGACTGCTCGACATGCTCCGGCGATTCGGAGAAGCCGGCCAGCACCTGCCCGCGGGTGGCGGCGCCGCTGTCGAGCTGCTGCGTCCAGTAGGACACGCCGGTGGCGTCGCCAGCGCGGTCGAGGACGTTCTGGTAGATGGCCGACACGAATTGCTGGTTGTCGAGGGCGCCGTATTTGGCCTGGAACTCGGCCGAGCCCGCGAAGGCGGCGGCCACGGAGGAGACGCTCGCGCCGGCGTCCAGCTGGGCCGTCCAGTAGGCGAGGCCGGTCGGGTCGGGCGCCCGGTTGAAGGCGGCGTCGTAGGCGCGAAGCACCACGGCCGCCGGGTCGGTCACGTCATAGGCGAGGCGGCCGTCCTGGAACTGGATCGCCTCGATGCTCGACAGCGCGTCGGTCCCCTCCGTCGGGGTCACGACGGTGTGCTCGGTGGCGGAGCCCGAGACGGTCGCCTGGGTGCGGAAGGCTGAGAACACGGCCGTGTCGCGGCCCGCGCCGCCCTGCGCCTGGTCGTTTCCGGCGCCGCCGGCCAGCCAGTCGTCGCCGGCTCCGCCCACGATCGTGTCGTTGCCGCCGAGCCCGTCGATGTAGTCGGTCCCGTTGCGGCCCGCGATGACGTCGTCGCCGTTCTGCCCGATATAGAAGACGGTCGCGGCCTCGCGGCCGGGCGTCACGTCCGTGATGTTCAGCGTCGACGCATCGAAGACGATGGTCGCGTCGGGGTTCATCTGGTTGAGGAAATGGGAGTTCTCCAGCCGGGCGATCGCGTCGGCCGACTGCCCCGCCGTGTGGGCGTAGTAGTCGAGCGGATTCTGGCCGTTGACATTGCCCTGCAGGTACTGGTCCTTGGCGAGGACGAGGTTGTCCATGCTGGAGGGCTGGTCGCGATACTGCTCGATGACCTTGTAGATGGGGTCGTTCTCGAACCCCACATTAAGGATGCCGGCGTTGTTGCTGATCTCCGGCGAGGCGAAGGCCACGAATTTGGCGCTGGCGTAGCGGCCCGCATAGTCCGTGAAGGCCTTGTCGGCGAGCTCGTTGGTGGCGGCCCCGCCGAGGCTCGCCCCGGTCACGTAGATCTGGTCGCTCGGGGCGGCGTTGGTCGCCACGGCGACCAGCAGCGGCTTGAAGTTGTCGAGATAGGTCTGCGCGACCAGCTCGGGATATTTGGCGACGTCGGCGGATGAATCCGTGCCCCTGAACGAGATGATCCACGAATTTCCCTGCTTCAGCACGATCGCGCTGGCGCCGTCATTGCTGAAATAGTTCCCATCCCAATAGCGCGCCGGAACGAGGTTCTGCGGCGAGACCACGGACCAGCCGGCGGGGACGGAGCCGTCCGTGAACGCCGCCAGCGAGGCTTGCACCATCAGCTCAACCTCGGGAATGGTGACGTTGAAACCTGTGAGCAAGGCCATGATGTTACTCCGCGCGTCAGAACGCCGTCTTGATGAGGGCCTTCGTAGAAGGTCCGGTCACAGAACGACGCGTGAGCGAAGCGGTTCCGTCCCCGGCCCGGGCGGCCCCGGAAGGCTCCCTAGCGCACGGCTCGAGGCTGCGGGCGAACCTGAGCGCCTCGAAGGCGCCCTCGTCCGAACGCCAGCGTTCCGCCATCGCCCTCGGCGCGCGAGGGAGGGCGTGGATTGAGGGATGAAGGCGGAATGCGGGGCGATCCAGCGCGCCATGCGACGGCGGCCGGATGAGAGATCCCGGCGCGACGGCGCCAGGCTCTTGGGCGCGATCGGTGCTCCAGGCGCGATCAGGTGGCCGGCTTGGCCTTGGCGCGCGACTTCGGCTTCGGCGTCTCGGCCGCGATGGCGGCGACCTGGGCGGCCTCGGCGGCCTCGGCCTCGTCGCGGGCCAGCCGCAGCGCGCGCAGGCGCTTGATCTTGGCGGCGGCGGCCACGTCGGCCTTCTGCTGCTCGCTGATGCGCTGCTCGGCTTCCCGGCTGCGCTGCTCGAGCTTCTCGAAGGATCGCGCCGCCCGCTGCTTGGCGTCAGGGTTGTTCGTGGTCTTCGACGTCATGGGAAGTCCTCACGGCTCGATGGGTGGCGTGCGGCCCGGCGAAGCTCGCCGGGGCCGTCGAATGCGTCGGGCGAACGCCTCAGCGTCGCTTCAGCGCTGGCGCGCCTTGCGGGCGGCGTAGCGGGCGTCGCGCTCCGCCTTCTTCTCGGCGGCTTCGGCCACGGCCCGCTGGGCCTCATGGGCGATGCGCTCCTTCTCGGCTTCGGCCCGGGCCGCGTCCTCGACGATCTTGAGGGCGGCGGCCTCGACGCGCTGCTTGGCGCGCTCGGCCTCGCGCACGGCGCGGGCCTCCGCCACGAGCCTGCGCTCCTCGCGGCGGGCCGCGGCGGCGGGGTCGTCCTGCCCGGCCTTCTCCAGAAAGCGCTTCTGGATCGCCTGCTTCGCGGCCGCAGCGCGGCCCATCCGGTCGTTGAATCCGTTTCCCTTGAGGTCTGCCATCGTGCTCCGGCTCGAATAGAGGCCCCGCTGCGCGGCGGCCCAAGATGGATCGCCGCGGCTCGCCTTGCGGGCCTGATGCGGCGCGTCGTGATGTTGTTTCGGCAGCCTTCGCCGCGCACCGTCTCGGCCCGAGCGTCAGCTTGCCTGTCCGCAGCGTCCTCTACTGACCGCGCGACGGCTCTTCTCGCCGTGAAATGCGGGCGGATGGACGTGACTCGGGGACCGATGACATCGACGGATGCATTCATTTATCACCTACGCCTTGAAAAATAAAGGCTTGCGGCCTTGCGACGCCCCGCCTTGCGGACCGGTCGGGGAACCGCCTAGGCTCCGCCGCACCTCGAACCACCGGGTCCACCATGCTTCTCCTGATTCTCGGCGTCGCGATCTTCCTGGGCGTGCACACGGTCACCACCCTGCGCGGCGCGCGGCGCAGCATGATGGAGGCGATCGGGGAGGGGCCCTACAAGGGGCTCTACAGCCTGGCGTCGCTGATCGGCCTGGCGCTCATCGTCTACGGCTTCAAGTCCTACCGCGACGCAGGCTACATCCAGATCTGGGATCCGCCGGCGGGGATGCGCCACCTCACCATCCTGCTGATGTGGTTCTCGATCGTGAGCCTCATGTCCGGCTATGCGCCCGGCGCGATCCAGCGGCGGCTCAAGCACCCGATGCTGGTGGCTGTGAAGATCTGGGCCCTCGCCCATCTGCTGGCCAATGGCGACCTCGGTTCGCTGGTCCTGTTCGGCTCGTTCCTGGCCTGGGCGGTCTATGACCGCATCGCGGTGAAGCGGCGCGGCGAGGCCGTCTCGCCGGGCGGCGAGATCGCGGCGGCCCACGCCGAGCCGGGCCCGAAGGCGGGCGCGGCGGGCGGAATGCGCAACGACGTCATCACGGTCGTGGCCGGGACGGCCGTCTTCTTGGCGCTCATTTTCCTCCACCCCTATCTGATCGGCGTCCCGGTGCTGTCGCGCTGAAGCGCGGCGTCGCGCTGAAGCGCGGCCGGTCTCGGACCGCGGCGGCGGCATGACAAAGCCGCAACGCCGTGGTAATCGGCTGCCGACCCTGTCCCGCCGTCGCGCGGGAGGCTGGGGCTTTGAGCCCGTCGGAAGGACATACGCCGGCCATGGCCGACATTTTTCGCGAGATCGATGAAGACGTTCGCCGCGACAAGGCGATCGAATTCTGGAAGAAGCACAATGGCGCGCTGATCGGCGTCGCCCTGCTGGCCGTCGCCGCCACGGGCGGCTGGCGCGCCTATGAATACTGGCAGAGCCAACGCGCCGAGGCCGCGGGCGCGCGCTTCGAGGCCGCCATCGAGACCTCCCGGGCCGGGAACGCCGACGAGGCCGAGAAGGAATTCGCCGACATCGCCAAGGACTCGACCGCCGGCTACCAGAAGCTGGCGCGGTTCCGCGAGGCGGCCGAGCAGGCCAAGCAGTCCGCGGCCGAGGGCGTGAAGACCTATGACGCGCTGGCGGCGGACACGAGCGTGGCCCCGGTGTTGCGCGATCTCGCGCGCTTGCGCGCCGCCATGCTGGTGGTGGACACCGCCCCGGCCGACGAGGTGAGGAGCCGGCTGCAGCCGCTGCTCGCCTCCGGCAATCCCTGGGGGGCGAACGCCCGCGAGCTTCTCGGGCTCTCCGCCCTCAAGGCGGGCGACTTCGAGGCGGCCGGCAAGGCCTTCGACGAGATCGTCACGGACCGCACCGCGCCGCCGTCCTTGAAGCAGCGCGCCGACCTGCTGCTCGGGATCGTGCGCGCCGGTCCGGTGAAGCCGGCGTCCTGACCGGCGTCGTCGGCCCCGCGCCCTTGCGGTGCGCCGGGGACATAGCGACTTTGAGAGACATGACGCCTCGCGGCTCGCGGGGCCGGAGAGGTAGATCATGACCTTCACGGTCGCCATCATCGGCCGGCCGAATGTGGGCAAGTCGACGCTGTTCAACAGGCTCGTCGGCAAGAAGCTCGCGCTCGTCGACGACCAGCCCGGCGTGACCCGCGACCGACGGGAGGGAGAGGCGCGACTGGGCGACCTCACCTTCACGGCGATCGACACCGCGGGCCTGGAGGAAGCCGACGCCGCCACGCTCGCCGGGCGCATGCGCCAGCAGACCGAAGCCGCGATCGACGACGCCGACGCCATCATCTTCGTGATCGACGCCCGCGCTGGCCTGACCCCGGCCGACCGGCATTTCGCCGACCTGGTGCGCCGGGCGGCCAAGCCCGTCGTGCTGCTCGCCAACAAGGCGGAGAGCCGCGCCAACCATCTGGCGACCTACGAGGCCTTCGGGCTGGGCCTCGGCGATCCCGTGCCGATCTCGGCGGAGCATGGCGAGGGGCTGTCGGACTTCTACGACGCCCTGCGCGCCGCGCTGCCGGAGCACACGGCGCTGCCCGAGGACGACTTCGACGACCTGGACGAGGACAGGCCCGACGCCGGGGACGGCGAGGACGTGGTGCGGCCGCTGCGCATCGCCATCGTCGGACGGCCCAACGCCGGCAAGTCGACGCTCATCAACCGCTTCCTCGGCGAGGACCGGCTGCTGACCGGCCCCGAGGCGGGCATCACGCGCGATTCCATCGGCATCGAGTGGGAATGGCGCGGGCGGCCGGTGAAGCTCTTCGACACGGCGGGAATGCGCAAGCGCGCCAAGGTCGAGGACAAGCTGGAGAAGCTCTCGGTCGCCGACGGGCTGCGCGCCGTGCGCTTCGCCGAGGTGGTGGTGCTGCTGCTCGACGCGACGATCCCGTTCGAGAAACAGGACATGGCCATCCTCAGCGTGGTCGAGAAGGAAGGCCGCGCTCTGGTCGTGGCCGTCAACAAATGGGACCTGGTGGCGGGCGATTCCGGCCGCTTCAAGAAACTCGTCGAGGATTCCGAGCGGCTGCTCTCCAACGTGAAGGGCGCCCGGCTCGTGCCGGTGTCGGCCCTGACGGGCGACGGGCTGGACAAGCTCATGGAGGCCTGCTTCTCCGCCTCGGAGACCTGGTCCAAGCGGGTTTCGACGTCGCAGCTGAACAAGTGGCTGAGCCGGATCCTGGAGAACCATCCGCCGCCGGCGGTGTCGGGTCGGCGGATCAAGATCCGCTACGCCACGCAGGTGAAGGCCAGGCCGCCGCATTTCGCCCTGTTCGGCAACCAGCTCGACGCGCTGCCGGACAGCTATGTCCGCTATCTGGTCAACAGCCTGCGCGAGACCTTCGATCTGCCCGGCACCCCGATCAGGATGAGCCTGCGGACGCCGGAAAACCCCTACGACAAGAAGTAGGCCGACCGTGCGAGCCGCGCGCCTCCTGATGCTGATGCTGTCGGCCGCGGCGCTTGCGCCGGCGCCGGCTCTCGCCCAGCAGGTCCGGCGCGCGCCCGTCCAGGTCGACGCCTGCGCGCCTTGCCACGGC
Organism: Alsobacter sp. SYSU BS001988; assembly: GCF_054796215.1. Taxonomy (NCBI): domain Bacteria; kingdom Pseudomonadati; phylum Pseudomonadota; class Alphaproteobacteria; order Hyphomicrobiales; family Alsobacteraceae; genus Alsobacter; species Alsobacter sp. SYSU BS001988. Next base: position 200,790 of record NZ_JBTAMK010000006.1, read on the forward strand.
GTGGACGGCATCGCCAGGGACGTCGAAGTCCCGCATCTGGCGGGACAGAACGAAGCCTATCTCCTGAACCAGCTGCGCGCCTTCCGGACCGGGGCGCGCAGGCACAAGGAGATGCGCTACATGTCCCGCCACATGACCGAGCAGGACTTCGAGGCGCTGGCCGCCTACTACGCCGCGCTGCCCCGGTCCTGACGGGCCGGCCCAGCGCCCACTCGCCATCAGCCCGGAGAGCCCGCCATGACCGAGAAGCTTTCGCCCCAGACCGTCGTCGCCGCAGGGGCTGTGCGTTTCGGCAACGCCCTGCCGCTCGCCCTGATCGCCGGGCCCTGCGCGATGGAGAGCCGCGACCACGCGCTCGAGATGGCGACGGCGCTGAAGGAGATCACCGGCAAGCTCGGGTTGCCCTTCGTGTTCAAGACGAGCTTCGACAAGGCCAACCGCACCTCCCTGAGCGGCGAGCGCGGGGTGGGGCTCGAGGCCGCGCTGCGCGCCTTCGCCGACGTCAAGGAGCGCCTCGGCGTGCCCGTGCTGACGGACGTCCACGAGGCCGGGCAGTGCGCGCCTGTGGCGGAGGTCGTCGACGTGCTCCAGATCCCGGCCTTCCTGTGCCGCCAGACCGACCTCCTCGTGGCCGCCGCGCGGACCGGCGCGGTCGTCAACGTCAAGAAGGGCCAGTTCCTCGCCCCGTGGGACATGGCCAACGTCGTCGCCAAGGTGACGGGGGCCGGCAACGCCAAGGTCATGGTGACGGAGCGCGGCGTCTCCTTCGGCTACAACACGCTGGTCACCGACATGCGGGCGCTGCCGATCATGGCGCGGACGGGCGCGCCGGTGATCTTCGACGCCACCCATTCGGTGCAGCAGCCCGGCGGACAGGGGACCTCGTCGGGCGGCCAGCGCGAATTCGTGCCCGTGCTGTCGCGGGCGGCGGTGGCCGTCGGCGTCGCGGGCGTGTTCATCGAGACGCACGAGCAGCCGGACCGCGCGCCCTCCGACGGGCCCAACATGGTCCCGCTCCGCGAGATGCCCGAGTTGCTGGAGACGCTGATGGCGTTCGACCGGCTGGCGAAACGGGCCTGAACGGCCGGGGGGCGGGTCGGCTCACCGCCCGCGATAGGGCGGCACGCCCTGGTCGGGGAGCCACAGGCCGGGCGGAGGAGCGTCGGTCTGCCAGAAGACGTCGATCGGCATGCCGCCGCGCGGGTACCAATAGCCGCCGATCCGCAGCCAGACCGGATCGAGCAAATCCGCCAGGCGCTTGCCCACTCCGACCGTGCAGTCCTCGTGGAAGGCGCCGTGGTTGCGGAAGCTGTTGAGGAACAGCTTGAGCGACTTCGATTCCACCAGCCAGTCGCGCGGCGCGTAGTCGATCACCAGGATGCCGAAATCCGGCTGGCCGGTGACGGGGCAGATCGACGTGAATTCCGGCATGGTGAAGCGGGCGAGATAGAGGGTCCCGGGATGCGGGTTGGGAACCCTGTCGAGCACGGCCTCGTCCGGCGAGGAGGGCAGGGGGGTCGGCTTTCCGAGCTGGGTGGTTTCGAGGGTCATGGGTCACGGTCCGAGAGGGGGCGCTCCGCGCCGATGGGGCGCGGCTTAGCGCTTTTCCCGAGACGGGTCGAGGCGCAGGCCGCCGCTTCGTCTTGCGTCCGGGCCAGCTTGGCTTAAAAGCCGCCGGGAAGCCCGCGCCGCCGAGCCCCGGGGCCGACCTCAGGAGGACCTTATGACCGCCATCGTCGACGTCATCGCCCGCGAGATCCTGGACAGCCGCGGCAATCCGACCGTCGAGGTCGACGTGGTGCTCGAAGACGGCTCCATGGGCCGCGCCGCCGTGCCGTCCGGCGCCTCCACGGGCGCGCACGAGGCGGTGGAGCTGCGCGACGGTGACAAGGCCCGCTACATGGGCAAGGGCGTGCTGAAGGCCGTCGACAGCGTCAACCGCGAGATCTTCGACGCGATCGGCGGCATGGACGCCGAGGACCAGGTCAAGATCGACGAGACCATGATCGGCCTCGACGGCACGCCCAACAAGAGCCGCCTCGGCGCCAACGCCATCCTGGGCGTGTCGCTCGCGGTCGCCAAGGCCGCCGCCGACGCCAGCGCGCTGCCGCTCTATCGCTATGTGGGCGGAACCTCGGCCCGCGTGCTGCCCGTCCCGATGATGAACATCGTCAATGGCGGCGCCCATGCCGACAACCCCATCGACTTCCAGGAATTCATGGTCATGCCGGTCGGCGCCCCGTCGCTGGCCGAGGCGGTCCGCATGGGCGCGGAGGTGTTCCACACCCTCAAGGGCGCGCTCAAGAAGGCCGGCCACAACACCAATGTGGGCGACGAGGGCGGCTTCGCCCCGAACCTGCCGTCGGCCGAGGCGGCGCTCGACTTCGTCATGGAGTCGATCGGCAAGGCCGGCTTCAAGGCCGGCGAGGACATGATGATCGCGCTGGATTGCGCCGCCACCGAGTTCTTCAAGGAGGGCGCCTACCATTACGAGGGCGAGGGCAAGACCCGGTCGATCCAGGAGCAGGCGGAGTACCTCGCCAAGCTCGTCGGCCAGTACCCGATCGCCTCCATCGAGGACGGCATGTCGGAGGACGACTGGGAGGGCTGGAAGATCGTCACCGATCTGGTCGGCTCCAAGTGCCAGCTCGTGGGCGACGACCTGTTCGTCACCAATGTGACGCGGCTGTCGGACGGCATCCGCAAGGGCGTGGCGAACTCGATCCTGGTCAATGTCAACCAGATCGGCTCACTCACGGAGACGCTGGCGGCCGTCGAGATGGCCCAGCGCGCCGGCTACACGGCCGTGATGTCGCACCGCTCGGGCGAGACCGAGGACGCCACCATCGCGGACCTCGCGGTGGCGACGAATTGCGGGCAGATCAAGACCGGCTCGCTCGCCCGGTCGGACCGGTTGGCGAAGTACAACCAGCTCATCCGGATCGAGGAAGAGCTCGGCGCGCAGGCCCGCTATGCCGGCCGCGGCGCGCTGAAAGCGCTGAGGTCTTAGACTTATCATCAGTCAATTTCAATCGGCTCGTCCTAGGCTCTCCTCCCGGCTGGGAGGGGAGCGCAATGGCCTCCGTCAGGGCTATGGAGACGAAAGATCGCGGCTGGATCGAGATCGGGTCCGCCGCGCCGGCCCTCATCCTCGGTCTGGCCCTGGCGCTCAGGATCGTGGCGGCGGCGGCGCCGGATCCGACCTACTATCCCGACGAAGTCTTCCAGGTCCTCGAACAGGCGCACAGGCTGGCCTTCGGCTACGGCTTCACGCCGTGGGAGTTCGAGTGGGGAGCCCGCAACTGGGCCCTCCCGGGCGCCGTCGGCGGCCTGCTCTGGACGCTCGACGCGGTGGGGCTTGGCCGGCCCGAAGCCTATCAGGCCATCGTCACCGGAGCGGCGATCCTGGCGTCGCTCACCCTGGTGGCCTCCGTTCGCCGATTGGCCTCGGCCCTCGCCGGCGAAGAGGCGGGGCTGATCGCCGCGCTCGTCGTGGCGGTATCGCCGCCTTGCGTGTACGCGGCTCAAAAGATCACGCCGGAAGTCTGGGGCGGTTACGCGCTGGTGGGGGCGCTCGCGCTCAGCCTGGAGTCGTCGCGACGCGGCGCCGTCCTGGCAGGCGTGCTGGCTGGCGTGGCTGTCGGCCTTCGCGTCCATTACGCGCCGGCCCTGATCGCGCCGTTCTGGATGGTCCTGCGCGGCCCCGGCGGCTGGCGGGGAGCCCTCGCGCCGACGCACGCCGGCGCCGCGGCCTTCGCGGCCTTCGGCGCGCTGGACTGGTTGACGTGGGGAGCGCCCTTCGCCTCCTACGTCAATCTCGTCTGGTTCAACCTGGGACTCGGGGTGGCGGACGTGTTTGGACGCCAGGGTCCTGGCGTCTATCTCCTCGCTCTGGGCCTGAGCAACTCTCTCGCCGTCCTCGCCGCGCTTCAATGGCGGACGGCGTGGCCGCCGCTGGCCTGCGCCGCGCTCGTGGTCGGCGTGCATCTTTGCATCGGCCACAAGGAGGCGCGCTTCATCTTCGCCGCGCATCCTCTCATCGCCGCAGCCTTCGCGATCGCGGCCGTACGGACGGCCCAGGAGGCGCGGCTCATGCTGGCCGGGATCGTCGCCGCCTCGATCGCCGTGATGGCGTGGGACTCCGTTTCGCCGGCCGACGGGCAGCGACACCAAGACGCCAACGGCGCCTTTCGGGTCGCCCGGCTGGACCCGGATTTCAAGGCTTTGGCTCTGGCGGGGGTCAGCGTCTATGACACGCCCGCCACTTACGGGCTGCATCTGGATGCGCCCGTGCTGGACTTTCCCCCGAGCGCCGTGCGGCCGGCGATCCCGGAAGGCGTCACCCATGTCCTGGCCGACCGCGACTTTCCCGCCCTGCCGGACTTCGTCCCGGTGCGCGACTTCCCCACGGCCCAGCTGAGGAAGCGGATCGTGATCTCGCCCGACGCGCCGACGCCCGAGGCGACCCGGCGCCTGCCGCTTCGGTTCGACCCGCGGCGCGGGCTCGTCAACCTGCGGCTGGCTCCGGAGCAGCCGGCGGGTCCGGAGCGTTAACCGACCCTAAACCAAGTTCGCCGACCATCGCCTCATGGTCGTCCGTTATCGCCTCCGCGCCTTCCTGATTCCGCTCGCGCTCTATGTGACGTCGGGTCTGGTCGTTTCCTATTTCGTCTACCATGCGCAGCATGGAAACCGCGGCATCGAGACCAAGATGGCGCTGAAGGCGCAGATCCGCGCGCTCGAGGGCGAGTTGGGCGAATTGCAGGACGAGCACGCCAACTGGGACCGGCGCGTGGCCATGCTGCGGCCCGCCAGCATCGACCGCGATCTGCTCGACGAGCGCTCCCGCGCCATGCTGAACCGGCTGCACAAGAACGACGTCGTGGTCATGACCGGAGCGGTCGCCGCGTCCGTTCCATGACGCAGTGCAGCATCGACTGATCCATGCGATTTCCTGCGTGAACTGCATTTCGGTTCATCGCATAATAGCTTGTCTACTCAATTTGTTAGCTTGTCTACAAGTCCACGCCGAGGGGGCGCCGGCCCTCTCGCAAATGCGCGCGCCATCGGCTAATGTCGCCTTGTTGATTGGCCCCCTCGACGGGGCGACAAGGAGGAGCCCATGGCGGTCGCCGCCCGCAAGAGCACGACTCTGCCGAAACCCGGCGCGTCGAAGACCCAGGCCGCCGGCCGGTCCGGTCGTGGAAAGCCCCAGGATGGCCCCGAACTGACCCGCGAGCAGGAGCTCACGGCCTATCGCGAGATGCTCCTGATCCGCCGTTTCGAGGAGAAGGCCGGCCAGATGTACGGCATGGGCCTCATCGGCGGCTTCTGCCACCTCTATATCGGCCAGGAGGCCGTCGTGGTCGGCATGCAGATGGCCACGAAGCAGGGCGACCAGGTCATCACGGGCTATCGCGACCACGGCCACATGCTGGCCTGCGGCATGGAGGCGAAGGGCGTCATGGCCGAGCTGACCGGCCGCCGCGGCGGCCTCAGCAAGGGCAAGGGCGGCTCGATGCACATGTTCAGCGTCGAGAAGCATTTCTATGGCGGGCACGGCATCGTCGGCGCGCAGGTCTCGCTGGGCACGGGCCTGGCCTTCGCCAACCGCTACCGGCAGAACGACAATGTCTCTCTGACCTATTTCGGCGACGGCGCGGCCAACCAGGGCCAGGTCTATGAGAGCTTCAACATGGCGGAGCTGTGGAAGCTGCCCGTCGTCTACGTGATCGAGAACAACCGCTACGCCATGGGCACCTCCGTGTCGCGCGCCTCCGCGCAGACCGATTTCTCCAAGCGGGGCATCTCGTTCAACATCCCCGGCGAGCAGGTCGACGGCATGGACGTGCGGGCCGTCTACGCCGCCGCGCAGCGCTCCGTCCAGTGGTGCCGGGACGGCAAGGGTCCCTACATCCTGGAAATGCAGACCTACCGGTATCGCGGCCACTCGATGTCCGACCCGGCCAAGTACCGGTCCAAGGACGAAGTGCAGAAGATGCGCGAGGAGCGCGATCCCATCGAGCAGGTCCGCAAGCGGCTCCTCGAGCAGTGGAAGGTCTCCGAGGACGAGCTGAAGGCGATCGACGGCAAGGTCCGCGAGATCGTCAACGAGGCCGCCGAGTTCGCCACCAACGACCCCGAGCCGGACGTCGCCGAGCTCTGGACCGACATCCTCAAGTAATCCCGCCGTCGCGCGAGGCGCCGCCCTGGGGCGGCCCTGCGCCAGCGCTCGACCACCACTTTCACGGGGATCGCCCGACCATGCCGATCGACATCCTGATGCCGGCTCTGTCTCCCACCATGGAGAAGGGCAACCTCGCCAAGTGGCTCAAAAACGAGGGCGACACGGTCAAGTCCGGCGACATCATCGCCGAGATCGAGACCGACAAGGCCACCATGGAGGTCGAGGCGGTGGACGAGGGCGTCCTGGCCAAGATCCTGGTCCCGGCCGGCACCGCCGACGTTCCCGTGAACGAGAAGATCGCCGTCCTGGCCGCCGACGGCGAGGACGTGGCGGCCGCGGCCGCAGGCGGGGGCTCGCCGGCGGCCGCCGCGCAGTCCAACGTCGCGGCCGTGAACGCCGCGACCGACGCGGCGCCGGCCCCGCCCAAGGAGGAGCGCGCCCCCGAGCCGAGCGCGCCTGCGACCGTTCCGGCCGCTCCCGCCTCGCCGACGCAGGGCGCCTATGACGCCTCCGGCGAGATCCCGGCCGGGACCGAGATGGTCTCCACGACCATGCGCGAAGCGCTCCGCGACGCCATGGCGGAAGAGATGCGCCGCGACGAAAAGGTCTTCGTCATGGGCGAGGAGGTCGCCGAGTACCAGGGCGCCTACAAGATCACGCAGGGCCTCCTGCAGGAGTTCTCGGCCCGTCGCGTCATCGACACGCCGATCACCGAGCACGGCTTCACGGGCGTCGCGGTCGGCGCGGCGCTGACCGGCCTGCGGCCGGTGCTGGAGTTCATGACCTTCAACTTCGCCATGCAGGCGATCGACCAGATCATCAACTCCGCGGCCAAGACGCTCTATATGTCGGGCGGCCAGATGGGCTGCCCCATCGTGTTCCGCGGCCCCAACGGCGCCGCGGCGCGCGTCGCCGCCCAGCACAGCCAGGACTATACGGCCTGGTACAGCCAGGTGCCGGGCCTGAAGGTGATCGCGCCCTCCAACGCGGCCGACGCCAAGGGCCTGCTCAAGGCCGCCATCCGGGACAACAACCCGGTCGTGTTCCTGGAGAACGAAATCCTCTACGGGCAGTCCTCGCCCGTGCCCAAGATGGACGACTATGTTATCCCGATCGGCAAGGCGCGCATCGCGCGGCCGGGCAAGGACGTCACCATCGTGTCCTTCTCGATCGGCATGACCTACGCCCTCAAGGCGGCCGAGGAACTCGCCAAGAAGCACATCTACGCGGAGGTGATCGACCTGCGCACCATCCGTCCCATGGACATCGACACGGTCCTGGCCTCGGTGATGAAGACCGGGCGCTGCGTCACCGTCGAGGAGGGCTGGCCCCAGTCGGGCGTCGGGGCCGAGATCTCGGCGCAGATCATGGAGAAGGCGTTCGACTACCTGGACGCGCCCGTGAAGCGCATCACCGGCAAGGACGTTCCGATGCCCTACGCGGCCAATCTCGAGAAGCTCGCGCTTCCCACGGTGGCCGAGGTCATCGAGGCCTGCCGCGCCGTGACATATCGCTGAGCGGAGAGCGCCCATGCCCATCAACGTCCTGATGCCGGCCCTCTCTCCCACGATGGAGAAGGGCAACCTCGCCAAGTGGCTCAAGAAGGAAGGCGACGCGATCAAGTCCGGCGACGTGATCGCCGAGATCGAAACCGACAAGGCCACCATGGAGGTGGAGGCGGTCGACGAGGGGATCCTGGCCAAGATCGTGGTGCCGGAGGGCACCGCCGACGTGCCGGTCAACGAGTTGATCGCGCTGATCGCCGCCGAGGGCGAGGACGCCAAGGCGGTCGCGGCCGGCGGCGGCGCCTCCGCGCCCGGCGCGAAGTCGCCCCAGAACGCGACCGACATGGTGACGGCCGCGGCCCCGGCCGCATCGGCCGAGGCGGCCTCGGCTCCCCAGGCGAGTTCCGCCGCGGCGGCCACGGAGGCCCGCGCTTCCGAAACCTTCAACGCCGGCGCGCCGGCGGCCGGCGCTCCCGCAGCTCCGGCGCCCAAGGCCGCCGACAAGCCGGACGGCGCTCGCGTGTTCGCCTCGCCGCTGGCCAAGCGGATCGCCAAGGAGGGCGGGCTCGATCTCGGCCGGATTCAGGGCAGCGGCCCGCACGGCCGCATCGTGGAGCGCGACGTGCGCGCCGCCATGGAAGGCGGGACCGCCAAGGCCGCTCCGGCGGCCCAGCCGTCCGCCGCTCCGGCGCCGGCCGCCGCCGCTCCCGCCGCCAAGGCCCCGGCCCCTGCCGGCGCCTCCGACGAGGCCGTCAAGAAGCTCTTCGAGCCCGGCAGCTACGAGGAGATCCCGCATGACGGCATGCGCCGCACCATCGCGCGCCGCCTCACCGAGGCCCGCCAGACGGTGCCGCAGTTCTACCTCACCATGGACTGCGAGATCGACGCGCTGCTGAAGCTGCGCGAGCAGGTCAATTCATCCGCGCCCAAGGGCAAGGACGGCGCGCCGGCCTGGAAGGTGTCGGTCAACGACATGGTCATCAAGGCGCTCGCCATGGCGCTGATGCGCGTGCCGGACGCCAACGTGACGTGGACGGAAGGCGCGATGCTGAAGCACAAGAACGCCGATGTCGGCGTGGCTGTGGCTTTGCCCAACAACGGCCTGATCACGCCCATCATCCGCAAGGCCGACGAGAAGACCCTCTCGGCCATCGCCAAGGCCATGAAGGACTTCGCGGCCCGCGCCAAGGACCGCAAGCTGAAGCCGGAGGAATACCAGGGCGGCACCACGGCGGTGTCCAACCTCGGCATGTTCGGCATCAAGGACTTCACGGCCGTGATCAACCCGCCGCACTCCACCATCCTGGCGGTGGGCGCGGGCGAGCAGCGCGCCGTCGTCCGCAAGGGCGAGCTGGCGGTCGCGACCGTGATGAGCATCACGCTGTCCTGCGATCACCGCGCCGTGGACGGCGCCCTCGGCGCGCAGCTCATCGCGGCGCTGAAGGACCTGATCGAGAACCCGATGGCGATGCTGGTGTGAGAGGTTTGACTTTGGCCCAAGGTCTCCCGATGTGATCATGGAGCGTGGTTTTTCCACTGTTCCATTTCATCACCGACGGAGATTGCCATGACGGAGCCGAAAGACATGATCCTGCCGCTTCTCAGAGAATTGCGCGACGAGATGAAAACGGGCTTTCAATCCGTCGATAGTCGTCTCGGCCGCGTCGAGGAGCGTCTGATCAAGATCGAGGCCGCGCAGAAAAGCTTTCGGCAGGCCATGACGACCGACACCCTGATGTCGAAGATCGTGTTGGGCGATTTCGAAGAGCGTCTCGCCACTCTTGAGCAAGGGGTCGAGATCATCACATCGCCCAAGGGCTAGCGCCGATACTGGCGAACACGCGGCCGAACGAGCCGGGCTGGATTAAGTGGGTAAAGCCCCGTCGCTCAGGGGCAACCGGCGGATGGACTGGGGAATAGCATGGCCGACACCTATGACGTGATCATCATCGGCGGCGGGCCGGGCGGATACGTCGCCGCCATCCGGGCGGCGCAGCTCGGGTTCAAGACGGCCGTCGTCGAGCGTGAGCACCTGGGCGGCATCTGCCTGAACTGGGGCTGCATCCCCACCAAGGCGCTGCTGCGGTCGGCCGAGATCTACCACTACATGCAGCACCCGCAGGCCTACGGGTTGACCATCGAGGGCAAGCCCGGCTTCGACCTCGCCGGCGTGGTGAAGCGCTCGCGCGGGATCTCGGCGCAGCTGAACCAGGGCGTCGGATTCCTGCTCAAGAAGAACAAGGTCGACGTGATCTGGGGCGAGGCCAAGCTCGGCAAGGGCGAGGTCGTTGTCGGCCCGTCGACCAAGCCGGTCGTTCAGCCGCAGAACCCCGTGCCCAAGGGCACGCTCGGGCACGGAACCTACAAGGCCAAGCACATCATCGTGGCGACCGGGGCCCGGCCGCGCGCTCTGCCCGGCATCGAGCCGGACGGCAAGCTGATCTGGACCTATTTCGAGGCCATGAACCCGGCGACTTTCCCGAAGTCGCTGATCGTGATGGGCTCCGGCGCCATCGGCATCGAGTTCGCCTCCTTCTACCGCACCATGGGGGCCGAGGTGACGGTGGTCGAGGTGCTGCCGCAGGTGCTGCCCGTGGAGGACGCCGAGATCGCCGCGCTGGCGCGCAAGCGCTTCGAGAAGCAGGGCATCAAGATCCTCACCGGCGCCAAGGTGACCAAGGTCGAAAAGGCCGCCGACAGCGTCACAGCGACGATCCAGGACGAGAAAAGCGCATCCCAGTCCATCACGGCCGAGCGGCTCATCTCGGCCGTCGGCGTCGTGTGCAACACGGAAGGGCTCGGCCTGGAGGGGCTGGGCGTGAAGCTCGACCGCGGCAGCATCGTCACGGACGGCATGGGCCGCACCAACGTGCCGGGCGTCTACGCCATCGGCGACGTCGCCGGTCCGCCGATGCTGGCCCACAAGGCCGAGCACGAGGGCGTCATCTGCGTCGAGACCATCAAGGGCCTGCACACGCACGCCATGGACAAGCTGCAGATCCCGGGCTGCACCTATTGCAACCCGCAGATCGCCAGCGTCGGCCTGACCGAGGCCAAGGCCAAGGAGCAGGGTTTCGCCGTCAAGGTCGGCCGCTTCCCGTTCATCGGCAACGGCAAGGCCATCGCGCTGGGCGAGCCCGACGGGCTGGTGAAGACCATCTTCGACGCCAAGACCGGCAAGCTGCTGGGCGCCCATATGGTCGGCGCGGAAGTCACCGAGCTGATCCAGGGCTTCGTCGTCGCCATGGGGCTGGAGACGACCGAGGAAGACCTCATGCACACGGTCTTCCCGCATCCCACCCTGTCGGAGACGATGCACGAGAGCGTGCTCGACGCGTATGGGCGGGTGATTCACGTCTAGCCAGATCGGGGGACGGCCATGGACTCCACCACCTATTCGGCTCTCGGCAACCCGAACATGGGCTTCTTCACCATGCTGCTGGTCGGCGTGCTCGCCGGCTGGATCGCGGAGAAGATCACCGAGTCGAGGCATGGGCTCTTCACCAACCTGCTGGTCGGCATCGCGGGCAGCTTCGTCGGCGGGAAGATCGCCGAGCTCATGAACGTGCCGGTGTTCGGCTTCTTCCGCACGCTGGTGGCGGCGGTGATCGGCGCGGTGCTGGTCTTGTGGATCTGGCGCAAAGTCCGGGGCCAGCCGCAAGGGTACTGAACGGTCTCCCGTCAACCTGGCGCTCCGCGCCGCCGGGGATGACGGCGGAGAGCAAGCCGGACCTGAGCCCATGCGACCATGGCGCCAGGCCGCCGAACCTTGCCGCGCCTGTCAAAAGTGACTACCTCCCTAGCCAGCGCGGCCAGACCGCGAGGAGCTTGCAGAATGGCCGTTCTCCTGGACCTGTTGAACAAGGACGCTCGTCCCCGCCATCCGGAGAAGGCCCATCGCCCGGACCAGCCGGTGCAGCGCAAGCCCGACTGGATCCGCGTGAAGGCGCCCGGCTCGCCGAAATGGGCCGAGACCAACGCCATCGTGCGCGAGCACAAGCTCGTCACGGTGTGCGAGGAGGCCGGCTGCCCCAATATCGGCGAGTGCTGGGAGAAGAAGCACGCCACCTTCATGATCATGGGCGACACCTGCACGCGGGCCTGCGCCTTCTGCAACGTGAAGACCGGCATGCCGGGCGCGCTCGACGCGGACGAGCCCGCCAAGATCGCCGACGCGGTCGCCAAGCTCGGCCTGCAGCATGTCGTGATCACGTCTGTCGACCGCGACGACCTCGCGGACGGCGGCGCCGAGCACTTCGCGCAGGTCATCCGCGCCATCCGGGCCCGCAGCCCCTTGACCACGATCGAGGTGCTGACGCCGGACTTCCTGCGCAAGGAGGGCGCGCTCGAGGTGGTGGTCGCGGCCCGGCCCGACGTCTTCAATCATAATCTGGAGACGGTGCCGTCCAAATATCTGACCGTGCGTCCCGGCGCCCGCTACTTCCACTCCATCCGCCTGCTGCAGCGGGTGAAGGAGCTCGACCGCACGATCTTCACCAAGTCCGGCATCATGGTCGGGCTCGGCGAGGAGCGGAACGAGGTGCTGCAGCTCATGGACGACCTGCGCTCGGCCGAGGTCGATTTCCTCACCATCGGCCAGTACCTGCAGCCGACGCGCAAGCACCATCCCGTGATGCGGTTCGTCACCCCCGACGAGTTCAAGAGCTTCGAGACGATCGCGGCCAGCAAGGGGTTCCTGCTGGTCTCTGCGTCGCCCCTGACGCGCTCGTCGCATCACGCGGGCGAGGACTTCGCCAGGCTCAAGGCGGCCCGGGTCGCGCGGCTCGGGGCCTGACCCCGCGATGCCGTCCTTCAGGACCACGCGCCGGGTGCGCCACACGCCGGCGAACATGTTCGAACTGGTCGCGGACGTCGAGAAGTACCCGCTGTTCCTGCCGCTCTGCGAGGACCTGAAGGTCCGCCGCAAGGCGCAGAGCGGGGAGGGAGTGGAGGTGCTCGTGGCCGACATGACGGTCGGCTACAAGGCGATCCGCGAGACCTTCACGAGCCGCGTCACCCTGGACCGGCCCCGGCTGAAGATCCTGGTCGAATATATCGACGGCCCGTTCCGCATGCTGGAGAACCGCTGGTCGTTCCAGGCCGCGCCCGACGGCTGCGTCGTGGAGTTCTACATCACCTACGAGTTCCGCAGCCGGACGCTGGGCCTGCTCATGGGGGCGATGTTCGAGCGCGCCTTCCGGAAGTTCGCCGAGGCGTTCGAGGAGCGCGCCGACGTGGTCTATGGACCGGCGCAGCGCGTCGCCGCCGGGCCGCAGGCCTGACGCCCGTTCAGCGGCCGGCGTCCTCCAGGAGGTCGAGCGCGTCGCGCAGGGCGGCCTCCCGCACGCCGGCCCGGCCGAGATCGCCGTAACGCTTCTCCAGGGCGACCGTCGCCCCGCCCCGGCGCGCCGCGGCGAAGTGCACGAGGCCGACCGGCTTTGCGTCCGTGCCGCCGCCGGGCCCGGCCACGCCGGTGATCGCCACGGCCACGTCCGCCCGCGAATGGGCGAGGCCGCCTTGCGCCATGGCGCGCGCGACGGGCTCGCTGACGGCGCCGTGGCGGGCGATCAGCTCCGCCGGGACGCCGACGAGCTCCGTCTTGGCCTCGTTGGAATAGGTGACGAAGCCGCGCTCCACCACGTCGGAGGAGCCCGGGACGGCGGTGAGCGCGCCCGCCACGAGGCCGCCGGTGCAGGATTCCACCGTCGCCAGCTTCAGCCCGCGCGTTCGCAAATGGGCGAGGACGGCCGCGGCGCGGTTCTCGATGTCGTGCGGGATCATGCGTCCTCCGTCGGGTCGGCCTCTTCGGGCAGCAGGACGGTGGCGACCGCCTGGGCGGCGACGCCCTCGCGGCGGCCGGTGAAGCCGAGGCGTTCGGACGTGGTTGCCTTGACGGCGACGCGCCCGACCGGCAGGCCGCAGATGGCGGCGATGCTTTGGCGCATGGCGTCGCGATGAGGGCCGATGCGCGGCGCCTCGCACACCACGGTGGCGTCGACATGGACCAGCCGGCCGCCGCGCGCCCGCACACGGTCCACCGCGAAGGCGAGGAAACGGTCGGACGAGGCGCCCTTCCACTGCGGATCGGAGGGCGGGAAATGGTCGCCGATGTCGCCGTCCGCGATCGCGCCCAGCACCGCGTCCGTGATGGCGTGCAGCACGACGTCGGCGTCGGAATGGCCGCTCAGCGCGAATTCGTGCGGGATGGCGACGCCCCCCAGGATCACCGCGTCGCCCGGCTCGAAGGCGTGCACGTCGTAGCCCAGCCCGACGCGGGTCTCGCCGCGCATCCGCGGGGCGGGCGACAGCCGCCGCTCGGCCGCCTCGAAGTCCTCCGGGCGGGTGATCTTGACGTTCTCCGGCGCGCCCTCGACCACATGCACCACCATGCCGGCCCACTCGGCGACCGCGGCGTCGTCCGTGAGGTCGTCGCGGCCGGCCGCGAAGGCGAGGCGGTGCGCGTCCAGGAGCGGGGCGAAGCCGAAGCCCTGCGGGGTCTGCACGGCGCTGAGTTCGGCCCGGACAGGGGTGTCGAGCACGCGGCCGTCGGCGGCCACGCGCTTGACGGTGTCGACCAGCGGCGTGCCGGGGACGGCGGCGCCGGTGGCCTCGGTCTGGGCGAGGATGCGGGCCACGAGGTCCGGCGGGACGAAGGGCCGCGCTGCGTCATGGATGAGGACGTAAGACGGCGGCTCCGGCGCCTGGGCCAGCGCCTCCATGCCGTTGCGGACGGAGGCCTGGCGGGTCGGTCCGCCGGCGACGGGCTCCAGCAGCCGCCCGGCCCAGTCCGGCGCAAGCTCCGTCAGGGCCTGGTCGTACGCAGCCCGGTCGTCCTCGCCGATGACGCACAGGATGTCGGCCTGCGGGCAGGCCGCCGCCATCGCGGCGATGCTGCGGGCGAGCAGGCTGACGCCGGCGACCGGGCGGAACTGCTTGGGCCGGCCGGCCCCGGCGCGTTCCCCCCGCCCGGCGGCCACGATGATGACGGCGAGAGGCGCGCGGCTGGACATCAGCCTCGAATGACGCGATTTGGATCGCGGGTCAACGCACGCCGCGCCGCTCGGGCCATGAGCGCCCTGCTGGCGTGGCGACATGTGCGATGTCCTGACGCAGTCGGGCTCATCCCGGCTTGCTGCACTGCAATAATTGGCTACTATGCAGGCATTATGACCGAGTGCACAAAAACCGTGCAACCAAGAAGGGCTCCCCTGGCGATCGGACCCGTCGCGCTGGACGGCTGCGTCGCGCTCGCGCCTATGTCGGGCGTCACGGACGCCGGGCTGAGGCGCATCGCCCGGCGCTTCGGCGCCTCGCTGGTCGTGTCCGAGATGGTCGCGTCAGACGAGTTCGCCCGCGGGTCGGCCGAGGCGCTGCTGCGCGCCGAAGGGGCGGGCATCGATCCCCATGTCGTGCAGCTGGCGGGCCGGCAGCCCCACTGGATGGCCGAGGCCGCCCGCATCGCGGAGGGCGCCGGGGCGTCCGTCGTCGACATCAACATGGGCTGCCCCGCCAAGAAGGTGACGGGCGGCCTGGCGGGCTCGGCCCTGATGCGCGACCTCGACCATGCTTTGAGCCTGATCGAGGCGACGGTCGCGGCCGTGCGCATCCCGGTGACGGTGAAGATGCGGCTCGGCTGGGACGACGCCACCCGGAACGCTCCCGAACTCGCGCGCCGCGCGGAAGACGCCGGCGTGCGGATGATCACCGTCCATGGGCGCACGCGCTGCCAGTTCTACAAGGGCGAGGCGGACTGGTCGGCGATCCGGGCCGTCAAGCAGGCTGTCCGCGTTCCGGTGATCGCCAATGGCGACTGCAACGGGCTGAAGGACGCCCGGACCATGCTGGAGCGCTCGGGCGCGGACGGCGTCATGGTGGGGCGCGCGGCGGTCGGCCGCCCGTGGCTCGTCGGCGCCATCGCCCGCGCGCTCGAGGCGGGCGGCGACGACGTCGCCGAACCGCCGCTGGAGGTGAGGCGCGACGCCGCGATGGAGCACTATGACAGCCTGCTCAGCGCCTACGGGGCGCGGGTCGGCGTCCGGCACGCCCGCAAGCACCTGGCCGCCTATGCGGACGATCTCGCCCGCGAGGGCCGGGCGGTGCGGCCGGATCTGCGCAGCACGCTGGTCACGGCCGAGAATCCGGCGCTGGTCGCCGCGGCCCTGCATTCCGTTTTCGAGTCACCCCTGATGGACGAAGCCGCATGAACCTCACCGCCCTGGCCCGTGGCCGCCGTCGCGAAGGACCCGCCGCCTCTGCGAGCCGCGGCGACGCCATCCTGAACGTCCTGCCGTTGCCGGTGCTGCTGGTCGACGAAGACAACCAGGTGGTCGAGGCCAACGCCGCGGCGGAGTTCTTCTTCGACATGAGCCGGGTGATGCTCCGCCGCCATCGGCTGGCGGACCTGCTGCCCTTCGGCTCGCCGATCCTGTCACTCGTCGACGAGGCGCGCCGACGCAGCGGCAGCATGAATGAGTACCGCGTCGACATCGGCAACCCGCGCATCGGCAGCGAGCGCATCGTCGACGTCTTCGTGGCGGCGGCCGGCGAGGCCGACCCGCAGGTCGTGCTTATGCTGCAAGAACGGACACTTGCTGAAAAAATAGACAGGCAGCTCACCCATCGCGGAGCCGCCCGCTCCATCTCGGCGCTGGGCTCCATGCTGGCGCATGAGATCAAGAACCCGCTGTCGGGCATCCGCGGCGCCGCGCAGCTGCTCGAGACCTCCGTCGACGACGCCGACCGCACCCTCACGCGGCTGATCTGCGAGGAGACGGACCGGATCGTGAAGCTCGTCGACCGCTTCGAGGATTTCGCCGACGGCCGGCCCCTCGAGCGCGAGGCGGTCAACATCCACGCCGTGCTGGAGCATGTGAAGCGGCTCGCCGTCTCGGGCTTCGCGAGGCATATCCGCTTCATCGAGACCTATGATCCCTCCCTGCCGCCCGTGATGGGCAACCGCGACCAGCTCATCCAGGTGTTCCTGAACCTGGTGAAGAACGCCGCCGAGGCCATCGGGCCCGACGCGGTGGACGGCGAGATCGAGCTCACGACGGCGTTCCGGCCCGGCGTTCGCATGACGGTTCCGGGCACGCGCGAGCGGGTGAGCCTGCCGCTCGAATTCTGCGTGCGCGACAACGGCCCGGGCGTGCCGGAGGATCTCGCCCGCCACCTGTTCGATCCCTTCGTGACCACCAAGCAGAGCGGGAGTGGCCTCGGTCTTGCTTTGGTTGCAAAGATCGTTGGGGACCACGGGGGCGTCGTCGAATGCGACTCCCTGCCCCGCAGGACGACCTTCCGCGCCCTCATGCCGATGCATGTGGCGCGCGACGGCCGGGCCTGACAACACAAAGGGTGATCGATGCCGAGTGGCACTATCCTCGTCGCTGACGACGATGCCGCGATCCGGACCGTTTTGAATCAGGCGCTTGCGCGGGCTGGCTACGAAGTTCGTTCAACCGGGACCGCCTCCGGGCTCTGGCGTTGGGTGGCGGCCGGCGAGGGCGACCTCGTGGTCACCGACGTCGTGATGCCGGACGAGAACGCCTTCGACGTGCTGCCGCGGATCAAGAAGCTGCGCCCCGACCTGCCGATCATCGTCATGAGCGCGCAGAACACCTTCATGACGGCCATCAAGGCCTCCGAGCGCGGGGCCTATGAATACCTGCCCAAGCCCTTCGACCTGAAGGAGCTGATGGCGATCGTCGCCCGCGCCCTGTCGCGGCCCAAGGGCGCGCCCCTCGCCCACGAGCCCGAGCAGCCCGAGGACATCCCGCTGGTCGGCCGCTCCCCGGCCATGCAGGAGATCTACCGGGCGCTCGCCAGGCTCATGCAGACCGACCTCACGGTGATGATCACGGGCGAGTCCGGGACCGGCAAGGAGCTGGTCGCCCGGGCGCTGCACGACTACGGCAAGCGCCGCAAGGGCCCGTTCGTGGCCGTCAACATGGCGGCGATCCCGCGCGACCTGATCGAGAGCGAGCTCTTCGGCCACGAGAAGGGGGCCTTCACGGGCGCGATGCAGCGCGCCTCAGGCCGCTTCGAGCAGGCCGAGGGCGGCACGCTCTTCCTGGACGAGATCGGCGACATGCCCATGGAGGCGCAGACGCGGCTCCTGCGCGTGCTGCAGCAGGGCGAATACACGACGGTGGGCGGGCGCACGCCGATCCGCACCAATGTGCGGATCGTGGCGGCCACCAACAAGGACCTGCGGATCTCCATCCAGCAGGGGCTGTTCCGCGAGGACCTGTTCTTCCGTCTGAACGTCGTGCCGCTGCGCCTGCCGCCGCTGCGCGAGCGCTCCGAGGACATCCCGGACCTGGCGCGGCACTTCTTCACCATGGTGGAGAAGGAGGGGCTGCCGCGAAAGCAGATCGACGCGGCGGCGCTCGACCGGATGAAGCGGTACCGCTGGCCCGGCAACGTGCGCGAGCTGGAGAACCTGATCCGCCGGCTGGCGGCGCTCTACCCGCAGGAGACGATCACCGAACCGCTGATCGAGGCGGAGCTGGCCGAGCCGAGCCTTTCGTCCACGCCGATCCTGAAGGCGGACGCCCCGATCGACGAGGACACCCTGATGGCCTCGGTGGAGCGGCATCTCGGCAAGTATTTCTCGCAGTTCAAGGGAGACCTGCCTCCGCCCGGGCTCTACCACCGCGTCCTGCGGGACCTGGAGGAGCCGCTGATCGGCGCCGCCCTGTCGGCGACCCGGGGCAACCAGATCAAGGCGGCCGAGCTGCTCGGGCTGAACCGCAACACCCTGCGCAAGAAGATCCGCGACCTGGAGATCCAGGTGATCCGCACCACCCGGTGACGCCCGCTTGGCGGGGAAACCCCGCTTGGCGGGCCACGCCCGCTTGGCGGGCCACGCCCGCTTGGCGGGCCAGCCCGCTCGGCGGGGCAAGCCCGCGGGGGCGGCGGCCTCGTCGGGTCAGAGCATGTCCAGCGGACGCTTGCGCCGCGGCGGGGGATATTCGCGGTCGATCGCGGCGAGATCCTCGGAGTCCAGGGTGAGGTCGGCCGCGGCGCGGTTCTCGCGCACGTGCTCGATCGTGCCGGCCTTCGGGATCGCGATCACGTCCGGGCGGCGCATCACCCAGGCGAGCGCGATCTGGAACGGCGACACCCCGTGCTTGCGGGCCACCGCGTTCAGCGCGCCCGTGCGCGGCAGCGATCCCTGCTCGATGGGGCTGTAGGCCATCACCGGGATGCGGCTCTGGGCCAGCTTGGGCATGAGCTCGAATTCGGGTCCGCGGCGCACGAGGTTGTAGAGGATCTGGTCGACCGCGCAGGCGTCTCCGCCCGGCGCGCCCGCCAGCTCGTCCATCTCGTCGCTGTCGAAGTTGCTCACGCCCCAGGCCCTGATCTTGCCCGCGGCGCGCAGGTCCTCGAAGCCCCGGATGGTCTCCTCGATGGGGACGGCCCCCGGCCAGTGCAGGAGATAGAGGTCCAGATAATCCGTGTTGAGCCGCCGCAGGCTGCCCTCGCAAGCCTTGGCCACCCCGCTGCGCGAGGCGTTGTGGGGATAGACCTTGCTGACGAGGAAGACCTCCTTGCGCAGCCCCTGCAGGGCCTGGGAGAGCAGCTGCTCGGTGCGCCCTTCGCCATACATCTCGGCGGTGTCGACCAGCGTCATGCCGAGTTCGACGCCCAGTTGCAGCGATTCGATCTCGGAGCGCCGCCGCTCCGGCCGCTCGCCCATCCGCCAGGTGCCCATGCCGAGATTCGGAACCTGCGTTCCGTCCGGGAGCATGAGGGTGCGGATCATCAAGTCCTCCGATGCACGGATGTGGCGGCCCGGGAACCGGGCCCGCTCGTCCCAACCAATTCGGTCCGGCACGCAAGGTTGCCGCGACCCACCCCCGAAGGCGCAACACCCGTGTGTCGGAACTGTGGAGGTCGCAGCGCCAAAAAAACGGCGTCCGGCGGAACGACCCCCGAGGCTCCCCGGTTTGCTGTCGAACCCGACGTTCGAATCCATCCCGGAGAGGCCATCATGAGCGACATCGCAGATTCTTTCTCCAGCAAAGGCGCGAGCGCCGTGAATGTCGGGAGCACCGAGCGTGCGCTGTCGACCATCGGAGGCGCGCTCATCGTGCTCGACGGGCTGCGCAGCGGCAGCCTTTTCGGCGCGATGCGGGCCGTGCTGGGCGCCGTCCTGATCGCGCGCGGCGTGGGCGGCCATTGCCCGGCCTATGCGGCGCTGGGCGTCGACACCACCCATGACGACGCGCCGTCGCTCGGACGGGGCTGAGGCGCGCCATGAGCTTCTTCATGACGAGCCCGCTCTTCACCAACGGGCAGGCGATTCCGGTGCGGTTCACCCGCCGCTCCGAGAACATTTCGCCGCCGCTGGTGATCCAGGGCGCGCCCGAGGGGACGCGCAGCTTCGCCCTCCTCGTGCAGGACACGGACGCCGACGACTTCGTCCATTGGGCGGCCTTCGACTTCGCCGAGACGCATCTGCCGGAGGCCGCCGGGAACGACCCCGCGGTCGCGCCGCCCGGCATGAAGCATGCGGTGAACGGCTTCGGCCGGGCCGCCTATGACGGCCCGCAGCCGCCGGAGGAGGGCAGCGTCCACAACTACTATTTCCGGCTGATCGCGTTGCCGGAGCCGACTCTGGGCCTCGACAATGGCTGCGACGCTCTCGAGATGTGGCGCAAGGCGCGCGCCATGCGGCTGGCGGAGGTCGAGTTGATCGGCCTTTACATGGGGACGCCTCTGTAAGAGGCGGACGCGCGGGTCCGCAGGCCCGACGCCATGGACGCCGTCCGACAACCCTGTAATCTCCCGCTGCGCGCCCTTGGTGCGGGCCCATGTCGAGGGCCGCGGCGCGCCGCACAGGGAGAGATGGATGACGAGGGAGTTCACCCGCCGCGACGTGGCCCGGCTGGCCGCCGCAGGCCTGTCCGTCGCGGCGCTTCAGTCCCGCAGCGCCTTCGCGCAGGGCCCGACCTTTTTCCGCATCGGAACCGGCGGAACGGCCGGCACCTACTATCCGGTCGGCGGCATGATCGCGAACGCGATCTCCAACCCTCCCAACCTGATCCTCACCGCGCAGGCCTCCAACGGGTCGGTCGCCAACATCAACGGCATCGCCAGCGGGCAGCTCGAATCGGGCTTCACGCAGGCGGACGTGGCCGCCTGGGCGTATTCGGGCACGGGCCTGTTCGAGGGCAAGCCGAAGGCCGAGGACCTGCGCCTCATCGCCAATCTCTACCCCGAGAGCATCCACTTCGTGGCCGGCAAGTCCGCCAAGGTGAAGTCGATCGCCGATCTCAAGGGCAAGCGCGTCTCGCTCGACGAGCCCGGCTCCGGCACGCTGGTGGACGCGCGCATCATCCTGAAGGCGTTCGGCATCTCCGAAAGCGACATCAAGCCGGAATACGTCAAGCCGAACCAGGCCGCGGACAAGATCCGCGACGGCTCCCTCGACGCCTTCGTGTTCGTGGGCGGCTATCCGACCAGCGCCATCGCCGAACTGGCGGCCACGGGCGGCGGCGTCGACATCGTGCCCATCGTCGGGCCGCAGGTGGACGAGTTGCGAAAGCAGTACGCGTTCTTCGCAGAGGACGAGATCCCGGCCGGGACCTACAAGGGCGCGGACGCCGCCAAGACGCTGGCCGTCGGCGCCCAGTGGGTGACCTCGGCGAAGATCGCGCCGGACGTCGTCTATGAGGTCACCAAGGCGCTGTGGGCCGACAAGACCCGCGCCGCCCTCGACGCGGGGCACGCCAAGGGCAAGATGATCCGCAAGGAGACGGCCCTGGCCGGCGCGGGCGTTCCGCTGCATCCGGGCGCGGAGAAGTTCTATCGCGAGGCCGGCCTGCTCAAGTAAGGGCGGACTTCCAGTCAACGAGAGCGGGACGGGGCGGCGGGTGAAGCAGCGCGTAGATGGAGCGACGGCGGGTCTCGAACTGGATCCGCTGAAGCTCGAGGAGACCTTCGACCCCGAGATTCGCTTCCGGCCCCTTCTGTCGGGGACGGCGCTCCTGGTCGGGGCGCTGCTCTTCACGCTGTCCTGCTTCCACTACTACACGGCGGGTTTCGGGCTCCTGCCCGAGACCACCCATCGCGGCGTCCACATGGCGTTCGTGCTGGGGCTCATCTTCCTGGTCTTCGCCGCGCGGCCGAGCCAGCAGGACCGGCTCGCGCCGCACGCCTGGTTCCGGCCGGGCGGCATCCTGCTGGTCGACTGGGCGATGATGCTGGCCGCCGTCGCGGCGAGCCTCTACGTGCCGTGGATCTTCCACGAGCTCGCCTTCCGGGTCGGCAATCCGTCGTCCGCCGACGTCGTCATGGGCACGCTGCTCATCGTGGTGCTGCTGGAGGCGACGCGACGCTCGGTCGGGCTGGCCCTGCCGCTGATCGCGGTCGGCCTCATGGTCTACGCCTTTTTCGGCCCCGCGATGCCGGGGATCTTCAAGCATCCTGGCGCGAGCTGGGCGGGGCTCGTCAACCACCTCTATTTGACCAGCCAGGGCGTCTACGGCGTCGCGCTCGGCGTCGTCGCCACCTATGTGTTCCACTATGTCCTGTTCGGCGTGCTGGCGACGCGGATCGGGCTCGGCAAGCTCTTCATCGATCTCGCGTCCTGGGTCGCTGGCCGCTACGCCGGGGGCCCCGCCAAGGTGGCGATCTTCGGCTCGGCCCTGTTCGGCATGATCTCGGGATCGTCCATCGCCAACACCGTCACGGTGGGTTCGCTGACGATCCCGGCGATGATCCGGCTCGGCTATCCCAAGCACTTCGCCGCCGCCGTGGAGTCGACCGCCTCGACGGGCGGCCAGATCACGCCGCCGATCATGGGCGCGGCGGCGTTCCTGATGATCGAGTTCCTGGGCGTCTCCTACTCGACCATCATCCTGGCCGCGATCGTGCCGGCCTTCATGCATTTCTTCGGGGTGTTCTGCCAGGTTCACTTCGAGGCGAAGAAGAAGGGCATGCGCGGGCTCACCCGCGAGGAGCTGCCCGACCCGGCCAGGACCATCCGCGAGGGATGGCGGACGGTGACGCCGCTGGCCGTGCTGCTGCTCGTGCTCTTCAGCGGCTACACGCCCTATCTGGCGGCGTTCTGGGGCATCACGTCCTGCATGATCGTGGGCGTCGGGCGCTCGTCCGCGATCACGGTCGGCGCCTTCGCGGCCATCGTGGCGGCGGTCTTCACGGGCCTGCTGACGACCTGGTGGTTCATCGGCCCGATGGCCGCGGCCGTCGCCGTCCTGCTCGTCCACGCCTGGACGTCGGGAGGGGAGCGGCGCGACAGGGTGGCGGACATCGGCGACGCCTTCGTGGTGGGGGCGAAATACGCCATCTCGGTCGGCGCTGCGGCCGCCACGGTCGGGATCATCGTGGGCGTGGTGACGCTGACCGGCGTCGGCTTCAAGATCTCCTGGATCGTCACCCAGCTCGCCGGGCAGATGGGCGGGGCCGTGCTCTCCGTGCTGCCGACGGGGGTCTTCACCCCGGCCGGCGCGACCCTGTTCTTCACGCTCGTGCTCACCGCGGTCGTGTGCATCCTGCTGGGCTGCGGCGTGCCCACCACGGCGACCTACATCATCATGGTGACGGTGGCGGCGCCGACCCTGGGCATGCTGGGCGTGGCCCCGATCGTGGCGCATTTCTTCGTGTTCTATTACGGCGTGCTGGCCGACATCACGCCGCCCGTGGCGCTCGCCGCCTATGCGGGCGCCAGCATGGCGGGGGCGGACCCGTTCCGCACCGGCAACACCGCCTTCCGGCTCGCGCTCGGCAAGGCGCTGGTGCCCTTCGTGTTCGTCTACGGCCCGTCCATGCTGATCGTCACGCAGGGCTTCACCTGGACGGACTTCGCGGTCACGACGCTCGGCTGCATGGCCGGCATCGTAATGCTCTCGGCGGCCTTCAGCGCCTATATGCTGGCGCCGCTGCGCGGGTGGGAGAGGGCGTTGCTCGTGGTGGCGGCGCTGCCCACGATCGCGCCGGGGCTCGGCTCGACGCTGGCCGGGCTGGCGCTGGCGAGCCCGGTGTTCCTGCTGCAGTTGAGACGTCGCGCGGCCTCGTCGGCGCCGCGGCGCGCCGAGGCGTAGACGCTCAGCGCCGGCGCAGGACCAGCACGTTGCCGGCCATGACGAGCGCCAGGCCCAGCGCGGCCGGCGCCGTCCACTGGTAGCCTTCCGCCACCGTCGAGATGAGCAGCGCGAAGACCGGGAACATCACGGTGGAGTAGCCGGCCCGCGCCGCGCCGATGCGCCCGAGCAGCGTCAGATAGGCGACGAAGGCCATGACGGACGACACGGTCGAGAGCCACAGCAAGCCGCCGACATATTTCGCCGTGGGCTCCACCACGAAGGGGTCGCCCTTGGCGGCCGCGAAGGCCGCGAGCGAGAGCGCGCCGTAGAGCATGCCCCAGGCGGTCGCCGGGATGACGGCCACGCCGCTCCTCTGGATCCAGGCCGACAGCATGTTGCCGGAGCAGAACAGCAGCGTCCCGAAGACGCACAGCCCCAGGCCCAGCGCCGCGGCGGCGTCGAAGCTCGCGCCGAAGAGGCGGGGCGCGAACATCAGGAAGACGCCGCCGAGCCCCAGCGCCGCCCCGAGGGCGACCCGTCCCTCGATGCGCTGGCCCAGGATGGGCCAGGCCAGCAGCATGTTGAACAGGGAGGCGGTGGAGAAGACCACGGCCAGGAGCCCGGAGGGTGTCGACAGCCCGCCATAGTAGAAGCTGACGAAGTTGAAGCCGAAGATGAGCAGGCCGAGCGCCAGGAAGCGCAGGTGCATGGCCGGCGGATAGCGCAGGCGCGCGCCGGACATCCCCGCCCAGGCGAACATGATCACGCTGGCGATGGCGAACCGCCACATGATCGACACCTCGGGGCTGACCACCCCCAGCTGCCACTTCAGGGCGATCCAGCTCGTCGACCAGGCGAACACGACCGTGGCGTAGAGCGCCATGTCGTAGCCGGACAGCCCCGCCGGGCGGTGGGCTTCGGCCGCGGGCGCGGCGGGTGGGAGAGCCGGCGTCGGCAGGGGGCGGGGAGCGGCGTTCATGCCCGGCATGCTACCGGGCGGCTTCGCCCGCGACAAAGCAGACCTCGTGATGCCAGGCATGCCGCAGAGTGATGGTTGCGCGCGGCGTCGTGCGGCGCCGGAGAAGCAGGATTACATCTTCTTCTCTCCCGTCTGTGGATCGATATTGTATTTCAGAATTCTTCAAAACTGCAGCTTGGAATGATTTTAAACATGCGAATACTGATTGACGTCGCTGCGCAGAGCCCGTAGTTGCTGCCCGCATCGGATCGTCGAAACAGATGGAGACCAACATGCGGCGCGCGGCGGCGGGGTTTGCGGGAGTGGCGGCGGCGCTGGCGGTCGGCGCCGCGCAGGCCAAGGAGTACCCGATCGGCAAGCCGCAGTCGCAGGGCGGGATGGAGGTCGCGGCCGTCTATCTGCAGCCGATCGAGATGGATCCGCCCGGCATGATGCGCGACGCCAAGGACTCCGACGTGCATCTGGAGGCCGACATCAAGGCCGCCAAGGACAACCGGAACGGCTTCGCGCAGGGGGACTGGGTGCCCTTTCTCGGCGTCGCCTACGAGCTCTCCAAGGAGGGCGACAGCGCGCCCATCAAGGGCGAGTTCATGCCGATGGTGGCCAATGACGGCCCCCATTACGGCGACAACGTCAAGCTCAAGGGTCCGGGCAGGTACCGCCTCAAGCTGACGGTCTCGCCGCCGGGCGAGAACGCGCACGCGCATTTCGGGCGCCATGTCGACAAGGAGACGGGCGTCGGCCCCTGGTTCAAGACCTTCACGGTCGAGTACGACTTCGTCTATGCGGGCGCCGGAAAGAAGGGCGCCTACTGATGCGCGCCCGCGCCTACAACGTCGCCCTCGCCGCCGGCGCCGCCTTCGCGGCGGCGATCGCGGGCGGGGCCCTGGCGGCCGACGATCCGAGCTTTCGCATCGAATTCGCCGACGGGACGGTCACGCCGCAGCGCCTGGTCGTGCCGGCGGGACGGCGGATCGTGCTGGAGCTGCGCAATGTGGGGCGGTCGCCGGCCGAGTTCGAGAGCAAGGATCTGCGCAAGGAGAAGGTACTGGCGCCGGGCGCGAGCTCCACGCTGGTGATCCGCACCCTCGAGCCGGGCGAGTACGACTTCTTCGACGACTTCCACCCCGACGCGCCGCCGGCCGTGCTGGTGGCCCAATGACCCGCGAGAGGCTGGCGTGACGTCGCAGCTCGGAAACATCGTCTTCATCATCTGGCGCGAGAGCGTCGAGGCGCTGCTGGTCGTCGGCATCCTGAACGCCTGGCTGCAGCGGCTGCCGGACTCCGCGGCCCGTCGCCGGGCGCGGCTCTTCCTCTGGTCCGGGGTGGGCGCCGGCCTGCTGCTCGCAGCCCTCTTCGCCGCCGCGCTGATCGGGTTCGGCGACGCCCTGCCGGACGAGGCTCAGCAGGCCTACAAGACGGCGGCCGTGCTGGTCGCCGCCGGGCTGATCGTCCAGATGGTCCTGTGGATGCGCCGCCATGGCCCGAGCCTGAAGCGCGATCTCGAGGCGGCGCTGGGCGACGCCGCCGCACGGGCCAGCTGGTGGGGCGTGTTCACGCTGGCGCTGATCGCCGTGGCCCGGGAGGGAGGCGAGACCGCCGTGTTCCTCTACGGGGCGATGGCGTCCGGCGCAGGCGCGGACTTCGCCGGCAAGGCCCTGGCCGTCGCGGCCGGGCTCGCGGCCGCGGTCGCGAGCTACGGGGCGCTGCAGATCGGCGGACGGCGGCTGTCCTGGCGGGCTTTCTTCCGGGCCAGCGAGATCGTGCTCCTGTTCCTCGCCGCCTCGCTGGTGCTGACCGGCGTCGACGCGCTCTCCGACCTCGGACTGCTCCCGCACGGTTCGGGCAAGCTCTGGGACAGCTCGCGCGTCCTGTCGGACGGCGGCGTCGTCGGCGGCCTCGTCTCGGCCCTCACCGGCTACCGGGCGCGCCCCGATCTCGTCGAGGTCGTCGCCTTCGCCGGATACTGGATCCTGGTCCTATGGTCGCTCTCGTTCTCCCGGCCCGCCGCCAAGGCGGCCTGACGCCGCGAGGCGGCGCGGCTCCCCAGCGCGCCGGGCGCGTCGACCGGGCCCTCGCCGCCGCGGGCGACTGGCTGCAGCGGCGGCAGGCGGCGATCCGGCGCGCGCAATGGTGCGTGGTGGCGGCCTATGCGTTCCTTCTGGTCGCGCCGTCCGTCCTGCCGATCCCCGACCGCTCGGCGCATCTGTGGTCGAACCTCGTCCTGTTCGCCCAGTTCGTCTTCTGGGGCCTGTGGTGGCCTTTCGTGCTGCTCAGCATGGTCCTGGTGGGGCGCCTCTGGTGCGGCTTGCTGTGCCCGGAAGGCGCGCTTGCCGAGGAGGCGAGCCGCAAGGGCAGGGGGCTCGCCGCACCGCGCTGGCTCACCTGGAAGGGCTGGCCCTTCGTCGCCTTCGCCTGCACGACGGTCTACGGCCAGATGACCAGCGTCTACCAATATGCGTCGCCGGCCCTGATCGTGCTCGGGGCGTCGACCCTCGCCGCCATGGCGGTGGGAGCGCTGTACGGGCGGGGCAAGCGGGTCTGGTGCCGCTATCTGTGCCCCGTGACGGGCGTGTTCGGCGTGCTGGCGAAGCTCGCGCCGGTGCATTTCAGCGTCGACCAGGAGGCCTGGCGCGCATGGCGCAAGGAGCCGGGCGCGCCCTCGCCGGCGCTGAATTGCGCCCCGCTCGTGGCCGTGCGGACCATGAAGGGCGCCGCCGGCTGCCACATGTGCGGCCGGTGCTCGGGCTACAAGGGCGCGGTGCGGCTGGCCCGGCGCTCGCCCATGCACGAGATCGTGCATGTGGCGGGCCTCGAGGCCCGGCCCTGGGAGACTGCGCTGATCGTCTTCGGTCTCATGGGGGTCGCGGCGGGCGCGTTCCACTGGGCGTCGAGCGCCGTCTTCGTCGCGGTGAAGCAGGCCGTGGCCGAGCGCCTCGTCGATCTGGGCGCGGTCTGGGCGCTGGAGCAGACCGCGCCCTGGTGGATCCTGACGAACTATCCGGACCAGAACGACGTCATGACCGTCCTCGACGGCGCCGTGCTGGTCGGCTTCATCCTGGCCGTGGCGATGGCGTCGGGCGCGGCGATCTACGCCTGCCTGGCGCTCGCCGCGAGGGCGCTCGGACCGTGGTCGGCCCGGCGCTTCCACCATCTGGCGCAGGCGCTCATCCCGATCGCGGGCTGCGGCGTGTTCCTGGGGCTTTCGGCCCTGACGGTGACGATGCTGCGCCACGAGGGGTTCGAGCTCGGCTTCGTCGGCCCGCTGCGGGCGGCGCTGCTGGCGGGGGCCTCGCTGTGGTCGCTGGCGCTGGCCTGGGGCGTCAGCGGGCTGGCGACGGTGCGGACGGCCCGCCGCCTCCTCGCTTTGGCGCCCTTCGCGGCCGCGGTCGGCGTCGGCGCGGCGAGCTGGGCCTCGCTGTTCTGGCGCTTCTGAGGGGCGCCGGCGGCGCAGATTCCGGGTTGCCGGCGCCCCGCGGATGCGGTGATCTCGGCCGCCATGGATGAAGCCGCCGCCGAGATCGTCGAACTCCCCTCCAGCCCGGCCGTGACGATGACGGCCCTGCAGGCGCGCCGCATCGCGCTGGCGGCGCTGGGCTTCGGCCGCCCCCGGCCGGCGCAGGCGGAGCGCCGGCATGTCGACGCCATGGCGGACCGGCTCGGACTGATCCAGATCGATTCCGTCAACGTGCTGGCGCGCGCCCATTACGCGCCCGGCTTCTCGCGGCTCGGACCCTACGACCCGGCCTGGTTGGACCAGTCCGCCTATGGGGGCAGGCGGCGGCGCCTGTTCGAGTATTGGGGCCACGAGGCCTCGCTGATCCGCTGCGACCTGCAGCCTTGCCTGCGCTGGCGCATGGCCCAGGCCGAGCGTGGCGAGGGCATCTACAAGGGCCTGGCGCGCTTCGGCCGGGAGCGGCCGGACGCGGTCGCGGCGGCGCTGCGGGAGATCGAGACGCGCGGCCCGAGCAGCGCGCGCGACCTCGGCGACGAGCGCGGGGCCGGCGCGTGGTGGGGCTGGAGCGACACCAAGCGGGCGCTGGAGTGGCTGTTCTGGGCGGGGAGGATCACGACGGCCTCGCGCCGCGGCAATTTCGAGCGCGTCTATGACCTCACCGAGCGGGTGCTGCCCCGCAAGGTCCTGGATGCGCCGACCCCGGACGAGGCCGACGCGCAGCGCGCCTTGCTGCGCGTGGCGGCCCGGGCGCTGGGCGTCGCGACGTCGCAGGACCTGCGGGACTATTTCAGGCTCGCCCCGGCCGCCGCGGCGCGGCTTCCCGAACTGGTCGAGGAGGGGACGCTCGTGCCCGCGCAGGTCAAGGGCTGGGGGCGCCCCGCTTACCTGCACGCCGACGCGGTCCGGCCCCGCAAGGTCGCCGCGCGGGCGCTCGTGTCGCCCTTCGATCCGCTGCTCTGGGCCCGGGACCGCACCGAGCGGCTCTTCGGCGTGCGCTACCGGCTGGAGATCTACACGCCCGAGCACAAGCGCGAGCACGGCTATTACGTGCTGCCCTTCCTGCTGGGCGACCGGATCGTCGGGCGCTTCGACCTCAAGGCGGACCGGCAGGCGCGGCGCCTCGTCGTCCAGTCCGCTCACGTGGAAAAGGGCGCGGACCTGGAGGAGGCCGCGCGCGCCGCCGGGGAGGAGCTGCGCCTCCTGGCCGGCTGGCTGGACCTGCCGGACATCGCGGTGCGGCCGAAGGGGGACCTCGCCCGGCATCTTGCGCTGTGACCGTTGCGGCTTGACCGGCGCGGTCGGTGCTTGTCTGCTCGACCCCGGCGACAACGACGGGGAATGCGGACGTGACGGACACCAGGAGACCGGCCGAGCAGCAGGAGCCCCGCGGCGACCTCACGGTCAGGACCATCGCCATGCCGAGCGACACCAACGCCAATGGCGACATCTTCGGCGGCTGGGTCATGTCGCAGATGGACCAGGCGGGCGGAATCGCGGGCGTGGAGCGGGCGCAGGGCCGGGTAGTGACCGTCGCCGTCGAGGCGATGACCTTCATCCGCCCTGTGGCGGTCGGGGACGTGCTGTGCGTCTACACCCAGGTGGACAGCGTCGGCCGCACCTCGATGAAGATCCACATCGAGGCCTGGGCGCGGCGTTTCCAGACGCGCCACCGCGAGAAGGTGACGGACGCCACCTTCACCTTCGTGGCCATCGACGACGACGGCAAGCCGCGCGCCGTGCCGCCGCTTCCGGCCGACGGTCAGTAGGGCAGGCCGACGTAGTTCTCCGCCAGCGACGTCCGGGCCGCGCGGGAGGCCTCCAGATATGTGAACTCGGCCTCCTGCATGCGCCGCTCGAACGAGGTCTGGTCGGCGAAGCGGTGCAGCAGCGAGGTCATCCACCACGAGAAGCGCTCGGACTTCCAGATGCGCGCCAGCGCCCGGCCGGAATAGGCGTCGAGCCCGGCCTCCGACCGATCGGCGTAGCGCTCGATCAGCGCCTCGGACAAATAGTGCACGTCGCTCGCGGCGAGGTTGAGCCCCTTCGCGCCGGTCGGCGGCACGATATGGGCGGCGTCGCCCGCCAGGAAGAGCCGCCCGAAACGCAGCGGCTCGGCCACGAAGCTGCGCAGCGGAGCGATGGATTTCTCGATGGACGGCCCGGTGACGACGTTCGCGGCGGCTTGCGGATCGAGCCGATGGCGCAGCTCGTCCCAGAAGCGGTCGTCCGACCAGTCTTCGACCCGCTCGTCGGAGCCGCACTGGATGTAGTAGCGGCTGCGGGTGGGAGACCGCATGGAGCAGAGCGCGAATCCGCGGTCGTGGCCGGCGTAGATCAGCTCATGCGAGCAGGGCGGCACATCGGCGAGCACGCCCAGCCATCCGAACGGGTACACCCTTTCGAAGGTCTTCAGCGCCCCCGGCGGCACGCTCGCCCGGCTGACCCCGTGGAACCCGTCGCAGCCTGCGATGAAATCGCAGGCGAGGTCGTGCGCGCGGCCATCCTTGGTCCAATGCACGCGGGGCGACGCGCCGTCGAAGCCGTCCAGGGACACGCCTTCAGCCTCGTAGACCGTCGTCAGCCCCGCCGCCTCCCGCGCGGCCATCAGGTCGCGCGTGACCTCGGTCTGGCCGTAGACGGTGACGCATTTGCCGGTGAGGTCCTTCAGGTCGATCCGCTGCCGGCGGTTGGCGAAGCCGATCGCGAAGCCCTCATGCGGCAGGCCCTCGGCCTTCAGCCTCGCGTCGACGCCGACCTTCGACAGGAGATCCGTCGTGCCCTTCTCGAGGACGCCGGCGCGGATGCGCGACAGGACGTAGTCCTTCGACCGGCGCTCCAGGATGACGCTTTCGACGCCGGCCTTGTGCAGCAGCTGCCCGAGCAGGAGGCCGGCGGGGCCTGAGCCGATGATGGCGACCTGGGTCCGCATGACGTTCATTCCCTCGAGCGTGGCCCGCGATCAGCGGGCGGGACAGTTACGGCCCATCGAAGGCATAGGATCAACGCCGGCCGGCCGCAATCCTCGCCACGCGCCGGGTTGCAAGACCGGCGAAACAGGCTATTGCGGCGAGAGCCGCGACGGCGCGGCGGAGCCAGCGAGGACGCCATGGCGCAGGACATTCAGTCAGAGAACCCGGACGGCGGCCGCAGGGTCGCGCTCGTGACAGGCGCGGCGCGGGGGATCGGCCTCGCGACGGCCAGGCGTTTCCTGGCCGAGGGCTGGCGCGTGGCGCTCCTCGACATCGACGAGGAGCGGCTCGCCCGCAGCGTCGAGGAACTGGCCGAGCCGGACTCCGTGCTGGCGCTGCCAGGCGACGTCGCGGACGCCGCGACGGTGTTCGCCGCCTTCGAGACCCTCGCGCGGCGCTTCGGGCGGCTCGACGCGCTGGTCAACAACGCCGGGACGGCGGTGTTCAAGCCCATCCTGGACACGACGCCCGAGGAATGGCGCCGCGTGCTGGACGTCAACCTTACGGGGCCGTTCCTCTGCGCGCAGGCGGCCGCGCCGTTGATGAGCGAGGCGGGCGGCGGCGCCATCGTCAACATCACCTCGATCTCGGGGCTGCGCGCCTCGACGCTGCGGGTGGCCTATGGGACCAGCAAGGCGGCGCTGGCGCATCTGACGCGCCAGCAGGCGGTCGAGTTCGCGGGCCTCGGCGTCCGGGTGAACGCCATCGCGCCCGGTCCGGTGGACACCGCCATGGCCAAGGAGGTGCACAGCCCGGAGATCCGCGCCGACTATCACGACGCCATCCCGCTCAACCGCTACGGGCTGGAGGAGGAGATCGCCGAGGCGGTATTCTTCCTGTGTTCGGAAAAGGCGGCCTACATCACCGGCCAGACGCTCGCGGTGGACGGCGGGTTCGACGCCGCCGGCATCGGCCTGCCCACGCTGAGGCGGGATCGCAACCGCTGACGAGGGTTTCGGCCGGCGCTCAGGCCGGACCGAACGGTGCTCGATGGCCCCGCCGGATCGAGCGCGCCTGCAGATCGATGGGGAGCACGATCATCTGGCAGGCGAGAGTGATGATACGCCGGCGGGCCGGATCGCGCAGCCGGTGAAAATGCGTAAGCCGAATGAGCGACGATGACCGAATTGATCTCTTTCACGAACGACGAAGCGGGCGAAGCATGGACGTGACGCTCGCGGCGGACCTGGGCGGAACGAGCCTGCGCGTCGCGCTGATGGACCGCGACGGCGCGGCGATCGCCGGCGCAGCGAGGCCGCAGCCCTTCGGCGAAGCCGGGGACGACGAGGCGGACCCGGAACGCTGGTGGGTCCTGTTCCAGGACGCCGCCGCCGAGCTACGGTCGGCGGCGCCGGCCGCCTTCGGCCGGATCTCCTGCGTGGCGATCACAGGGGCGACCCGCACGCAGGTGCTGCTCGACGCCGCGGGACGCGCCATCCGCCCCGCCATGACATGGGCGCACGCCCGCGCGGCGGATCTCGCGCCGGACCTGGCGGCCCGGCTGCCTCAGGACGATCCGGAGGTCGCGCATGTCAACGCCTTCCACCCGCTCGCGAGGCTGGCTTATGTCGCCCGTCGCCGGCCGTCCGACGCGGAGGCGGTCGCAACCGTGGTCGAGCCCAAGGACGTCCTCAACGCGAGGCTGACGGGCCGCGCGGCGTCGGATCCGATCTCGTCGGCGCGGCTGGCCGCCTGCCTGCGCCCGTCGGCGGATGGCCGCAGCCTGTGCGAGATCGCGGGCCTGCGCCCTCCCGCGCTTGACCTCGTCAGCCCGGGCGAGGCGATCGGCCGGGTCCTCCCGGGGCGCGGCGGCGCGCTCGACGACGTGGCGGGCGCGCCCGTGGTCATGATGGCGCACGACTCCTGGGCATCGGCGCTGGGCCTGGGCGCGCTGCGGCATGGCGGGGCCTACAACCTGTCCGGCACGACGGAGGTGCTGGGCGTGTTCTCGCGGCGGCCCGCGACGTCGCCCGGCCTCATGAGCGTCGACTGGGGCGGGCTCACGCATCTGGGCGGACCGGGCCAGAACGGGGCCGACGCGGCGGCCTGGGCGATGTCGGTGATCGGCGCGCCCTCCGGGCCGCCGGGCGCGGCGCTGGACGCGCTTCTGGCCCAGACCCGGCGGGAGCAGCCGCTGCTCTTCCTGCCCTATCTGCAGGGCGAACGGACGCCTTATTGGGATCCGGACCTGCGCGGCGCCTTCATCGGGCTGCAGCGTCGGCACGGTCCCGCCGACCTCGCCTTCGCGGTGCTGGAGGGCGTGGCCTTCCTGAACCGCATCGTGCTGCGCCAGGCCGAAGAGGCCTTCGGATTCGCCGCGTCCGAGATCCGATTCGGGGGCGGAGGCGCGTCGAACGCGGCTTGGGCGCAGATCAAGGCGGATGTCTGCGGCCGCGCGGTCGCGACCAGCGCCGCGCCGGAGCCGGGCCTCGTGGGAGGCGCGATCGCGGCGGCCGTCCTGGGCGGCGAAAGCCTGGAGGACGCGCAGGACCGGCTGTCCCGCCCGGCCGCGCGCTTCGAGCCGCGGGCCGACCGGAGCGCGCATTACGATGCGCTCTTTCACCTCTATCGCGAGGCCGAGCGCGCCGTCGCGCCGCTCTCGCATGCGCTCGCCCGCATGACGCAGCCCACCGCTTTCGCCACGCCGTGACTGGCGCGCCGGGCGTCCGCCGCCTAGTGTGGCCGCGCCCTCCGCTGTTCCTCCCACGCGTCATTCATGAAACATCTCGTCGAGATCTACGGCACCGCGTTCGCCGGCTTCGTGCTCGTGCTGGTTTTCGTGCTGTTCGCGCCCAATTTCGCGACCGCCGGAAACCTCCTCAACGTGCTGAAGGACACGAGCTTCCTGGCCATCCTGGCGCTCGGCTTCGGGCTGGCGCTGACCATCGCGGAGCTGGATCTCTCCATCGCGGAGGTCGCCAGCCTCGCGGCCGTCACGGCCGGCGCGCTCATCCAGGCGAAGGTCGATCCCGCGCTCGCGGCCGCCGGCGGGCTGGCGGTCGGGCTGGGCCTGGGCGTCTTCAACGGGTTCGGGGTCACGGTGCTTCGCGTCCCGTCGCTGATCGTGACGCTCGGGACCGCCGCGATCGCGCGCGGCCTCGCCTTCATGCTGACGCAGGGCGTCGCCTTCGTGGGCCGCTGGCCGACCAGCTTCACCGGGCTCGCCCGCGGATCGATCTACGGAGTCCCCAACCTGGTGCTCTGGCTCGCCGGGGTGACGGGAGTCGTCTACGCGCTGCTGAAATGGACCCGGACCGGGGCGCGCATGACCGCCACCGGCGAGGCCGAGGAGGCCGCCCGGCTCTCCGGGATCGCCACCGCGCGCATGAAGCGCCTCGGCCTGGCGCTGTCGGGCGTGCTCGCCGGGCTGACGGCCGTGCTGCTGGCCGCCAGCGTGTCCTCCGCGGCGCCCAACATGGCGGGCGACTACTTCCTCTATGCGATCGCGGCCGTGCTGCTCGGCATGACCATGTTCGAGCCCGGCCGCCCCAACGTCGCCGGCACGGTGTTCGCCGCCTTCGTCCTGAAGGCGCTGGGCAATGGACTCGTGCTGATGGGGGCCGCCTATTACGTCCAGGACATCATGCTGGGCGCGATCATCATCGGCTCGGTGGCGTTCTCGGCCGGCGTGGTCAAGAAGGCCGCCTTCAAGGTATAGAGCGATGCAACCATAGCGGGGGAATGCGTCATGACGGGCTGGAAGACTGCAATCTGGGGTGGAGCGGCGCTGCTGGGCGCAAGCCTCGCCGCGTTCGACGCCCAGGCGTTCGAGGTGGGCGTCATCGGCTTCCAGTTCTCGTCGGAGACGCATGCGCGCGTCGCCAACGCCGCCGCCGCCGCCGCCAAGGAGAAGGGCTGGACGGTGACGCTGCTCAACTCCGAAGGCGCGCTCCCCAAGCACGCCGAGCAGTTCGAGACGCTGATCACCAAGAAGGTCGACGCCATCATCGTCGCCATGGGCAAGCCGATCGAGGCGGACGCCCAGTTCAAGGCCGCCAAGGACAAGGGAATCCCGGTCGTGACCGTGCAGTCGGGCGGCAGCCCGCACACGCTGTTCGACATCCAGCCGAACGAGTTCAAGGTCGGCGCGGAGGCCGCGCTCTACCTGCTCGGGCAGATGGGCTACCAGGGCCAGATCCTCACCGCCCGCTTCGACGGCAACGTGGCCTCGCGCATCCGCGGCAAGGTGCTCGACGCCGTGCTGTCGGAGAACCAGGGCGTGAAGGAGATCGGAAAGTTCTCCATGGCGCGCACCCAGAGCTGGCGCGACGACGTGAAGAGCGGCATGCAGGCGCTGCTGCTGCAGAACCAGGGCAAGGTCCAGGGCGTCTGGGCGTCCTTCGACGGGCAGGCCTACATCATCGACGACATCCTGCAGCAGCAGGGCGTCAAGAAGGGCCAGATCCCGCTGGTGTCGGTGGACGGCGGCCAGGAGAGCTATCGCCGCATCGCCGATCCGGAGAGCGTCTTCATGGCCACCGTGGCCATCCCGTTCGAGGAGATGGGCAAGGCCGCGGTGAACGCCGTGGACGCCATCGTGGTCAAGAAGCAGCCGAAGTCGGCGGTGACCAACGGGCCGTATCTCTATGTCGACGCCGTGCTGGTCGACCAGTCGAACGTCAAGCAGTTCATGAAGTGAGGGACCAGGCCCGGCCCGCTCCGGTGACCGCCATGCCGCACTCCTCTCCCGCCGCAGCCCTCGGGACGGCCGCCGAAGCGCCGCCGATCCTGAGCCTGCGCGGCGTCTCCAAGTCCTATGGCGGCGTGAACGCCCTCGTCGACGTCGACCTCGACGTCCATCGGGGCGACGTGCTGGCGATCTGCGGCGACAACGGCGCGGGCAAGTCGTCGCTGATCAAGATCATCTCGGGCGCGCAGCCCCCGAGCTCGGGGACCATGACGCTGCGCGGCGAGGAGGCCGGCTTCCGCTCGCCGCACGACGCCCTGCGAAAGGGCGTCGCCACCATCTACCAGGACCTGGCGCTCGCGCCCCGGCTCTCCATCGCCGACAACGTCTTCATGGGGGCGGAGCTCACCCGTCCGCTGGGGCTGCCCTTCATCCGCCTGCTCGACAAGGCGCGGATGCGCAGCGAGGCGCGCCGCTATCTCGGCCGCCTCTCGGTGGACATCGCCGACACCCGCCGCCCGGTGGAAAGCCTTTCGGGCGGCCAGCGCCAGGCCGTGGCGATCTCGCGGGCGCTGCGCTGGGACGCCGAAATCATCATCATGGACGAGCCGACGGCCGCCCTCGGCGTCCGCGAGACCGCCCAGGTGCTCGATCTCGTCCGGAGCCTGAAGGCGGACGGGCGCACCGTCATCCTCATCAGCCACAACATGCGCGACGTGGTCGCGCTGGCCTCGCGCGTCGTCATCCTCAGCCACGGCCGCAAGATCGTCGACCGTCCGGTCGCCGGGCTGGAGGCCGACGACATCAGCCACATGATCATGACCGGCGCTGCGAGCGGGGAGGGCGGCGGGGCCGCCATGCGCGCATGACCGCAGGGCGGATCCCGATCATCATCGACACCGATCCGGGCCAGGACGACGCCGTGGCGATCCTGCTCGCCTGCGCGCATCCCGGCGAACTCGACCTGCGCGCCGTTACGGCGGTGGCGGGCAACGTCCCCGTCGGGCAGGCGACCGCGAACGTGCTGCGCATCCTGGATCTCGCCGGGCGCGAGGACGCGCCGGTGCATCGCGGAGCGGAAGCGCCGCTGATCTACCCGCTGGAGACGGCCGAGTTCGTCTGCGGCCCCGACGGGCTGACGGGCGCGGACCTGCCGGTCTCGTCGCGCCGGGCCTCGCCCGGCCATGCGGCGGAGGCCCTCGTCGCCGCGCTGCGGGCGGCTCCGGCCAGGAGCGTCACCCTGTGCGCGCTGGGTCCGCTCACCAATCTGGCGCTGGCGTTCCGGCTGGCGCCGGACGCGCTCGGGCATGTCGAGCGGATCGTGCTGATGGGCGGCGCGCTCGGGTTGGGCAACATGACGCCCGCGGCCGAGTTCAACGCCTATGTGGATCCGCACGCCGCCGCGATCGTGTTCGGGGCCGGCGTCCCCATCGTGATGTTCGGCCTGCACGCGACCCACCAGGCGGTGCCCAACGCCGACGAGATGGCGCGGCTCGCCGCGCTCGGCGGCAGGAGCGCCGCGGCGGCCCACGGCATGATGACGCGTCCGCGCGCCGGCGGGCTCGGCACGGCCGGCCATCCGATGCACGATCCCCTCGTGATCGCGTGGCTGCTATGGCCGGACCTGTTCCAGGGACGGGACTGCTTCGTCGAGGTGGAGACCGGCGCCGGCTCGCAGCGGGGCCGCACCACCATCGATTGGCACGGCCGCCTGAAGCGGCCCCCGAACGCCTTCGTGGTCGACGCCGTCGACGCCCGCGGGTTCTTCGCGCGGCTGATCGGGTCGCTCGCCAGGCTGCCCTGATCCCAGAAGTCCGAACGAGGCCGCCATGCCAGACCTGATCGACGCCATGCAGGACGAAGCGCAGGCCGCCATCGCGGCCATGAAGGAGTCCGCGATCGCGGCGCGCGCCGTCCACGCCCGGGCCGAGCTGCTGCGCCACATGCGGACCACCGCCCGCAAGGTGGCGGGCCGCGACCGCGACGAGGCGGTGGCCTTCGTGGTGCGCGAGTGGATGAACGCCTGGGCGCTGGCCCCGGAGGATACGCCCGGCCTCGCCGCCGACATGCGCCGCTTCACGGCCGCGATCTGCGCCCATGGCGAGGCGCCGGACGAGGCGACCGACGGCGAGCTGCGCGCCGCCTTCGCGGGCCTGGAGGCCGCCTGCGCCCGCGCCGGCGTGAGCCTCGCCGACCAGATGGCCTGGCGGTCCGAATGCGCCCACGGCTGGTGGGAGGCGGTGTCGCCCGTCCCGCCCGACCTCCCCGGCCGCAAGCCGCGCCCGGGGGTTCCGGCCGCCGGGGCCGGCCAGCCGTTCTGGACGGCCGGCGCCGCCCCCCACTGCATGGGCTAGGCGCGCCCTTCCAGGAGCGCGCCGACGCTGGCCGCGAGGTCCGGCTGGCGGAACGGCTTGGTGAGGCGGGGAAGGTCGGGAGCGATGCCCTCGGCCTCGGCGCAGCCGGAGACGATCAGGACCGCGATCTTCGGGTCATGCTGCTTCGTCCAGCGGGCCAGCTCGGCCCCGGTCATGCCCGGCATCAGATGGTCGGTGACCAGCAGGTCGACATGCAGGCCCGCCTGGAGCCGCCGTTTCGCGTCGTCGGCGGAGCCGGCCTCCACGACGTCGTAGCCGAGCTCGGACAGCATGTCGGCGGTGCTGACGCGCACCAGCTCCTCGTCGTCGACGAGAAGCGCGGTCCCGACCGCCCGCCGGTGGGACGCCGCGCCGGGCGGCTCCTCCGCGTGCGAGGCGGGCTGGTCGTGGCTCTTCGGCAGCCACAGATCGACCCGCGTGCCCAGCTTGGGGCGGCTCGCGATGTGAAGGGCGCCGCCGAGCTGCGCCGCAAGCCCGTGCACCATCGACAGGCCCAGCCCCGTGCCGCGGCCCACGCCCTTCGTCGAGAAGAAGGGTTCGATCGCGCGGCGCAGCGTCTCCTCGTCCATGCCGGCGCCTGTGTCGGAGACCGACAGCCGGACATAGGTCCCGGGCGGCAGGTTCGAGCGGTGGCCGGGCGTCACCTCGTCCGCCGCCACGCCGATGGACAGCCGTCCGCCGTCCGGCATGGCGTCCCTGGCGTTCACGCTGAGATTGAGCAGCGCCATCTCCAGCTGGTTGGCGTCGGCGTGGGCGGACGGCGTCTTCGCGCCGATGTCCATCTCCAGTCTGATGCGGGGGCCCGAGGTGCTGGCGATGAGGTCGGCCATGCCGGCGACCAGCGGTCCGACCTGCACGGCGTGCGGCTGCAGGGGCTGGCGCCGCGCGAAGGCCAGCAGGCGCTGGACCAGCGTCTTGGCGCGCTCGGCCGACTGCAGCGCCCCGTCGATCAGCCGCTGCTCGCGCTCGCCGCCGAGGCCGTTGCGCTGCAAGAGATCGAGGCTGCCGATGATCGGCGTGAGCAGGTTGTTGAAGTCATGCGCGACGCCGCCGGTGAGCTGGCCCATGGCTTCCAGCTTCTGGGACTGCCGCAGCGCCTCCTGGGCCTCCGCGAACCGCGACTGCTCGCGCAGGCGCTCGGTGACGTCGGTGGCGAACTGGTAGGCTCCGACCTGCGCGCCGGTCCGGTCGCGCAGCGCGGCGAACTTGATCTCGTAGTGGCGCTGGTCGCGCGCCGGGTCCCCCATCCGCTGGATGGTCGTGAACTCCTCGCCGGCGAGGGCCCGGGTCCAGGCCGCGCTCACGGTTTCGCGCAGCGCGTCGGGCCGGGGGACGATCGACATCAGGTCGTCGCCCGGCATCGGCCGCACCCCGTAGATGCGCTCCCACTCGTCGGCGCAGGCCGAATTGATCGCCAGAATGGCGCGGCGTGAGTCCGCCGCCATGATCATGACGTCGGTGGTCTCCACCAGCGTGGCCAGCAGGTCGCGCTCGGCGGTCCGCTCCGCCACCCGCGTCTCGAGGCTCTCGTTGAGGTCGCGCAGCCGCGCCTCGTTCTCGCGCAGGGCCGCGACGGCGCGGGCGCGCTCCACCGCGTCCCAGGTCTGGTCCGCCACGACCCTGACGAGGCCGATCTCGTCGGGGGTCCAGTCCCGGGCCTGCGGGGCGGCGACGTAGAGGCCGGCGCGCCAGCGCTCGCTGCGCACGATGGGCGCGCCGATCAGCGCCCGGGCGCCGAGGCCTGAAAAGCGCGGGTCGGCCGTCAGCGGCGCCTCGGCGGCGTCGCGGATCGCCAGCGTCTTTCCCGCGCGGATGTCGTCCAGGTACGGCGCCTCCAGATGGCGCGCCGGCCAAAACCCATCCAGCGCGCGCACGCCCGGCGCCGTCCACGACTCGCCGAAAGCGAGGCGTTCATCGTCCCGGATCTCGAAGAAGCCGACCCGGTTGGCGTCGAGGTGACGCCCCACGGCCTCGGCGGCGGACTTCATCATGGCCCTCGGGTCGTCGGTCTCGCGCTGGTCGCGCAACAGCCGGACGAGGAGCGCCTGGCGGGCTTCCTCGGCGCGCAGATTCTCTTCCGCCAGCCGCCGCTCGGTGATGTCGCGGCCCACGGCGAAGAGGAGGCTCTCGGCCAGATAGGGCGCCAGCGTCCAGGCGATCCAGCGGTAGTCGTCGCCCCGGCGCCGCATCCGAAGCTCGATCGCGCCTCGGGGGGCCTGCTCGCGGGACGGCGCCACGGCCTGTTCGAAACGGGCGCGGTCCCCGGGGTGGACGAGCGCCGCGGCCTGGGTTCCCATGAGGTCCTGCGTCGACCAGCCGAGCACGCGCGCGAAGGCCGGGTTCAGCCTTCGCCAGGCGCCGTCGCGCAGGGACACCACCGCGATCAGGTCGACCGAGAGGTCGAAGAAGCGGTCCCGCTCCATCTCCGCCCGGGCCCGCTCCACCGTTTCCCAGGTGCGGGCGGCGACGTCCTCGATCAGGGCGATTTCATGCGCCGTCCAGCGGTGCGGCGTCCTGAAATTGACGTAGAGCGTCGCCAGCAGCCGCCCCTCCCGGACGAGCGGCACGGAGGCGAAGGACGCGGCGTCGATGGCCCTCCAGGTCGCCGGGTTCTGGTTCGGGTCGGCGGCGACGTCGGCGCACGTTTCGGTGACGCCGCCGCGCTGGCGCGCGATGCTGTCGGGCCCGAACTTGGACAGCGAGGAGGCGCCGGTCAGCGGCTCCACGCCGTCGGCGTAGCAGGACTGGAACAGGATGGTCTCGTCGTCGTCCTGGACCTCGCTGTAGCCGACCCGGTTGGCCCCGAGCTGTCGGCCGAGCGCCGCCACGGCGGCGTTCATCACGCCGCGCGGCTCGGACTGCGCCCGAAGCGCCTCGTCGAGCTGGATGCGGAACGCCTGCCGGCGGTCCTCCAGGATTTTCTGCGTGGTCTCCGTGCAGGCGCAGAACATGCCCCGGACCGCGCCGCTCTCGTCCCGCACCGGAGAGTAGGAGAAGGTGAACCAGGTCTGCTCGTCGAACCCCCTGCGGTTCATGAGAAGCGGCAGATCCTCCCGATAGGTGGCCTCGCCCGCGAAGGCGGCGTTTGTCAGGGGGCTGATGTCGGGCCAGATCTCCGCCCAGACGTCGCGGAACTGCGCGCCCATGGCGGCGGGATGCTTCGCGCCCAGGATCGCCGCATAGGCGTCGTTGTAGACCATCC
Source organism: Alsobacter sp. SYSU BS001988 (assembly GCF_054796215.1). NCBI lineage: Bacteria > Pseudomonadati > Pseudomonadota > Alphaproteobacteria > Hyphomicrobiales > Alsobacteraceae > Alsobacter > Alsobacter sp. SYSU BS001988. Next base: position 242,140 of record NZ_JBTAMK010000006.1, read on the forward strand.
CCAGCTCGTCGCCCCACACGGCGAACATGGGGAACTTGGAGTTGAGCATCAGGCCCACGACCGAGCGCAGCGACTGCGGCCATGCGCCGGGCGGCCCGAGGGGCGACGCCGTCCAGTCGAGCGCGCGCATCAGGGCGCCGGCGGCTCCCCCGCCGAGCAGAAACCCGGCTGCGTCGTCTTCAGCGCTGATCGATGACGTCACCCGGGCTTTCCTGTGTCGGCGAGAGCGCAGCTGCCACGGGAGGCCGCGAAGCTTGCGCCGGCCCGCGCTCCACGTAACGGAGCAAAGCTGCGGAGGTTGCTTCGGGGCGGAACGATCCTGTCGAAACGTGGCCCGCGCCGGACACAGCTGCGTGACCGGCCCCCGCCGGCAGGCGCTTTGGGCTCGCATCAGGCGCGCTGCGTCCCTTATCCTCGCGACGGTCTCCGCCGGCCGCCGCCCGTTCCCCGGCGGACCCGCCGGCGGAGCGAAAGAGCTGCGCAAGGCAGTCCTGTTGGGAGGTCACGCATGCGGTTTTCCGCGCTCATCGGCGTCGCGCTGTCCGTTCTGGCGGGCCTCGCCGGCCCGGCCCTGTCGCAATCCTATCCGACGCGACCCGTGAGGATCATCGTCCCGTTCGGGGCCGGCGGGCCGGCGGACATCTACGCCCGCGCCGTCGGCCAGCAGCTGTCGGAGGCGCTGAAGCAGCCTTTCGTGATCGAGAACAAGCCCGGCGCGGGCGCGGTGATCGGCACCACCGAGGCGGCCCGCTCGGGGCCGGACGGTTACACCCTGCTGTTGATGTCTAACACGCACACCGCCAACGAGACGCTGATCTCCAGCAAGAGCTACCATTTGACGAAGGATTTCGCGCCGGTCGCCCCGCTGAACGCCGCCGATCTGGTGATCGTGGTGAACCCGGGAGTGCCGGCCAAGACCCTGGCGGAGCTGATCGCCCTGGCGAAAGCCAAGCCCAGGGAGCTGAACTACGCCTCGTCGGGCGCGGGCACGCCCTATCATCTGGCCGGAGAGAGCTTCAAGGCCCTGAGCGGGACGGACATCACGCATGTGCCCCACCGCGGCAGCGGCGAAGCGCGCACCAACGTCATCGGCGGGCATGTCCAGATGATGATCGACTCGGTCACCACCATGGCCCCGACCATCCAGTCCGGCGAGGTCCGGGCGCTGGCGACGACCGGCGCGGCGCGCTCCGACCTTCTACCCGGCGTGCCGACCGTCAGCGAGGCTGGCCTGACCGGCTTCGAGGCCACGATCTGGCTCGGGCTCATGGCGCCGGCCGGGACGCCGGCGGAGGTCGTCGACCTCCTGAACCGCGAAATCCGCAAGATCGAGGCCCGTCCGGAGGTCAAGGCGGCGTGGGCGAAGCAGGGCGTGACGCCGATGGAGATGTCGCCGGAGGAGTTCGGCCGCTATATCCAGGCGGACATCGCCAAATGGGCCAAGGTGATCCAACAGGCCCACATCAAGGTCAACTGACGCCTGACCTGCAGGAGACGATCCCTTTCATGACAGTGCTGAGCATCCTGAGCGGCGGCGCGGCCCATGCGCTCGTCCAAGCGTTGAGCGCGGACTTCACCCGTCGCACCGGCTACGGCGTCGACGGCGTGTTCGGCGCGGTGGGCGCCATGCGGGCGAAGCTGGCCGAGGGCCATCCCGCCGACCTTGTGATCCTCACCCAGGCGATCGTGGCTGAGCTCGCCGCCTCAGGGGAGGCGAGAGCCGACGCCGTCGCGGATATCGGGGCCGTCGAGGCGGCCATCGCCGTGCGGGCGGGCGATCCCAGACCCGAGATGGGCGATCCCGACGCGTTGCGACGGGCGCTGCGGGCCGCGGACGCGATCCATGTTCCGGACCCGGCCCTCGCCACGGCCGGCATTCACTTCGCCGACGTGCTGCGTCGGTTCGGTCTGGCGGAGGAGCTGGCGCCGCGCCTGCGACCCCATCCCAACGGGGCGGCGGCGATGAGAGCGCTGGCGGCCGCGCCCGAAGCGCGCCCGATCGGCTCGACGCAGGTCACCGAGATCCTCGCCGAGCCGGGCGTCGAGCTCGTCGCGCCTCTGCCGGACGGATACGGCCTTCGCACCGTCTACACGGCCGCCGTCGCCACGCGGTCGCAACATCCCGAGGCCGCGCGGGCGCTCCTCGCCTTGCTGTCGGGCGAGGAGAGCGCCGCCGCGCGGCGGCGCTGCGGGTTCCTGTAGGCTCCCGCCGGGGCGGCGCCGGAGGACGTCACGCCAGCGCCCCGACGATCAGGGCGGCCGCCCCGACGGCGACGCCGTCCTCGATGAAGGCCGCGGGACGATCCCGCCCGAACGCGCTCGAGAGGCGGCCGCGGGCGGCCCGTCCGCCCAGCGTGCCGACCACGGCCCTGACGGCTCCGGCCGCCGCGCCCGCCGCCATGGAGGATCCCGCCGCGCCGATCGCCGCGCCGCAAAAGGCGCCGCTCAGCACGCGTCCGGCGAACTGCGTCGGGACGGTGCGGCTCGGCGTCGAGGGCCACTGGTCCGCCACATATTCGCCGAGCGCCAGAAGGGTCAGGATCCAGGGCGTCCAGGCGTAGCCCAGGAAGGCCAGCCCCGTGTCGCCCAGCGGCAGCGGCCCGAGGCGCGCCGCCCAGCTGACGGCGGCGGGCGCGGTCATGGTCCTCAGGCCGGCTACGACGCCCATGGCGAAGGCGCAGATCAGCATCGTCATCGGGCGCTCCGGACGGGGAGATGTCTCGAACCCGGCGACGCTACCCGATCCTGACGCGCACGCCCTTCACAATCGCTCCAGGAGACCGCGCCTCAGCGGGAGCGCTGCGCCGGGCGGTCTGTCTGCGATCTTTGACGAGTATCCGATGGGCAGACCTCTGGCTTCGCAAAGCATGACAGCTTCCACGCGCCCTGGAAGTAAGTAGATCCCTGAAAAGAATAAAGACTCACTATTTAGGAAATTTGTCGAAGACCGCTCTATTTGGCCCTTCGGTCCATTACTTATTGCGAAGCTTGGAAAATGTATCTATCCTTGTCATAGAAACATTAAGTCGAGCGTGTATGTGCGCCCGAAAGGGTCTGTCATGAGTGGTATTTTGGACCCGCGTTTGCAGCAGAATTGTGGAGGGGACGAGGTTTACGCCGATAGCGACCCACCCGAGTTCGTCGCCGAGGAGCGCGAGATCCGCCGGCGCCTGATGCGCCCGCGGCGGTCTGGCCGTGTCATGGCCGTGGTGTCGGTCGGCGTGGCCGCCGCGAGCGCCGTGCTGGCGGTCGCCATCCTGGGCATGGGCTCGCCCGTCGGACCGTCCACGCCGCGCGGCGCCGATCCGGCGCCGGGGGCGCAGACCTCGTCCGGCCCCCAGGCCCCCGCCCGGTCCGCCGCGGCTCCCGCCGACGCCGCCAGGATCGTGGCGGCCGTGGAGCGGACGCCGGCGCCGGTCGAGCCGCTTCCCGCCAAACCGATCCCCGTCGAGGAGCCGACGCCCGCGGCCCGGCCCCTCGCGTCGGCCGAACCCGCCGTCGTGAAGGTCGACATCGTCGCCGAGCCGCCTGCGGCGATCGCGGCGGCTCCGCCCATCCCGGCCAGTCCTCCGGCTCCGCCCGTCCCGGCGAGTCCTCCGGCCCCGCCCAGTCCCCTGGCGGCCGTCGCGCCCGAGCCTCAGCCGGCGGCGAAGCCGGCGAAGGAGGAAGCGGCCTCCGTCAGACAGGAGCCGTCCCGCCCCGACGAGGCGCTGCTGGCGATCGAGCAGCCGCAGACCGGCGCGATCCGCCGCAAGGCCGACGAGGCGCGGCCGGCCGTGACCCTGCCCTCGGGCGAGGCGGCCAAGCTGGTCGCCCTGTCACGCATCAAGATCAAGCAGGGCGACATCGCCGGCGCCCGCCGCCTGCTGGAGCGGGCCGCCGCGGCGGACGATCCGGAGGCGCTCTTCGCCCTGGCGGAGACCTATGACGCCGCCGTGCTTGCGCGGTGGGGCGTGATCGGCGTGAAGCCCGACGGCGCCATGGCCAAGTCGCTCTACGGCAAGGCGGCCTCCAAGGGCGGCGGCGCCGCCCAGCGGGCCCTGGCGGCGATCGCCACGGCCGAGCGCCAGGAGCAGACCGGCTCCAATCGGGTGGCGCCATGAAGGCCGTCGCGGTCCGCGTCCTCGCCGCCGCGGGCCTGCTCGCGGCCGCGTTCGCCGCGCCGTCGGCCTCGGCGGCCGAGGCGACCGGAGCCCGCACCAAGACCGACGCGAACGCCTGGACGGTGGGCGTCGCCGGGGGGCTCCTGGAGGGCAGCTTCATCCGCTATGCGGCGGACCTCGCCAAGGTGCTGGACGACCCGCCGAACCTGCGGGTGCTGCCCATGGTGACCTTCGGCGCCGTGGGGAACGTCTCGGACCTCCTCAACCTGAAGGGCGTCGACGTCGCCATCACTCAGGCGGACGTGCTCGACCATTTCCGCAACGAGGAGAAGATCCCCAATATCGAGGGGCGCATCCAGTACATCTCGCCCTTGTTCAACACCGAGGTCCACATCTACGCGCGCAAGGAGTACGCGTCGATCAAGGACCTCGCGGGGCAGAAGGTCGCGTTCAATACGCCCGGCAGCGCCGCCAACTACACCGGCCAGGTGGTTTTCAAGCGGCTCGGCGTCTCCGTCCAGCCGCTGATGATCAACAACGCCGTCGCGCTGGAGAAAATGCGCTCGGGCGAGATCGCCGCGGTCGTGCACGTCGTCGGCAAGCCCAACGACCTCTTCGCCAAATACAAGCCCGAGCCCGGCTTCCACTTCCTTCCGGTCGACTACGACAGCCAGTTCGCCGACTATTACGTGCCGGCCAGCCTCGACGCCGCGGACTATCCCAACCTGATCCCGGCCGGACAGTCGATCCCGACCATCGCGGTCCCCGCCGTGCTGGCGGTCTACAATTGGAAGCCGGGGTCCGAGCGCTACAAGCGCGTGGGCCGGTTCATCGAGGCCTATTTCACCAAGTTCACCCAGCTGCAGCAGCCGCCCTTCCAGGCCAAGTGGCAGGAGGTGAACCTCGCCGGCGCCGTGCCGGGCTGGACACGCTACAGCGCCGCCGAGGAGGCGCTGGGCAAGGCCCGGGCCACCACGCAGGCCGGGGCGGGGCAGGGCGAGACGGCCGACCTCCACGCCAAGTTCGACGCGTTCGTGACGGCGCGAGGCCCGGGCAAGCGTCCGTTGACGGCCCGCGAACGCGAGGCGCTCTTCAACGAGTTCGTGCAATGGCAGAAGCGTTGACGCGCGACGGCGTCCGCCGCGCGGGCGCCTGACGGGCAGGGGGGCGTCCATGTCCAGCGGGTTCAGCGCCAGGAGCGCCGAGGGCTACGAACAGCTGATGGGCCGCTGGAGCCGCAAGCTGGCGCGCGGCTTCGTGGATTTCGCGGGGCAGCGCCCCGGCGAGGCGATCCTCGACGTCGGATGCGGCACCGGGAGCCTCACCTTCACGCTGGCCGAGATGGCGGGCCGCGGCCCGCTCACCGGGATCGACGTCGCCGAGCCCTATCTGGCCTATGCGCGATCCCGCAGCACCGGCGACGACATCAGCTTCCAGCGCGCGGATGCGACCGATCTTCCTTTCGGCGACGGCGCGTTCGACCGGGCGCTGTCGTGCCTCGTCCTGCAGTTCACGCCCGATCCGGCCAAGGCCGTGGCCGAGATGGCGCGGGTCGTGCGGCCCGGCGGCGTGGTCGCCGCCTGCGTCTGGGATTCCTATGGCGGCATGCCGCATCTGCGCCTGCTCTGGGACACCGCCTCCGCGCTCGGCCTCGACCGGGACCGAAGCCTGTTCCGCCCGATGAGCACGGACGGCGAGATGGCGGCGGCCTGGCGCGCAGAGGGGCTGCGCGACGTCGTGCAGGACACGCTCGTGATGCGGTTCGACTTCGAGGACTTCGACGACTACTGGTCCCCCTTCCTCGGCGGCGACGGCCCGGCCGGCCAGTTCGTCGCCGGCCTCGGCGAGGCTGACCGCGACCGTCTCAGGACGCAGGCGCGCCACGTGTTCCTCAGCGGCAGGCCGGACGGGCGGCGCTCCTTCGTCGCCGCCGCCTGGGCCTGCCGGGGCGTGGTCGCCTGAGGCGGGCCGCGCCGTCCTGCGACGCGTCGCTCCGTGGCGATGCCGGGCTCGGCCATCTTGCGGCGCGGGGCGGCGAGCGCGCCGGCCGGGGCGACGTTGGCCAGCGTGGCCTGGACCTTGGTCTTCCCGCGAGCCGCGGTTGATCCGGAGGGTTCATGGCCGTCCGCCGGCGGGCTCGCGGCCTGCGCCGAACGGTCGCGCGGCCTGCGCCGGCCGTTGCCAGGCAGGCCGAATTGGCCGAGACTTGAGCGTCGCCGACCGCGGCCAAAGCCGAAAAGACACAAGGGGGAGGGACCATGTGCCATCTCTTCGCTAGCCAGGCGCCGGACAGCTACGCCTTCGAGACGCGCTCGATCCGGCTGAACGGCCAGAGCACGAGCATCCGCCTGGAGAGCATCTTCTGGTCGATCCTGGAGGAGATCGCGGCCCGCGAGGGGCTCTCCGTGCCGCGCTTCATCTCGACGCTCCACAGGGAGGTGCTGCTGATGTGGGGCGAGGCGCCCAACTTCACCTCGCACCTGCGCTGCATCTGCGTCGTGGCGCTGGAGAACAAGCTGATCCGGCCGGCCGCCGCGCCCGCGGTCGCCGCCTGAACGCGATCGGCGCGAGGTAGTAACCCGATACCACCACGGCCATGCGGCCGCCGGTAGCCTGACCTTCGAACGACGCCAGCCGCCATCGGGGCTGCTGGAGCGAACGCGAAAGGCGGCGAATGGCGAAGGCGATCCATACCATGATCCGGGTGCTCGACGAGGCGCGCTCCGTCTCGTTCTACGAGCGCGCATTCGGGCTCAGCATCGCCGACCGGCTCGATTTCCCGACCTTCACGCTGATCTACCTGCGCAACGGCGAGGCGGACTTCGAGGTCGAGCTGACCGTCAACAAGGGGCGGACGGAGCCCTATGCGCTGGGCGACGGCTATGGCCACATCGCCTTCTGCGTCGACGACCTGGACGCCGAGCGCGCCCGCTTCGAGGGGCTGGGCCTGTCGCCGCGGCCGATCGTCGACTTCAAGAACGACGGCGTGCTGCTGGCCCGCTTCTTCTTCGTCGAAGACCCCGACGGCTACAAGATCGAGGTGCTGCAGAAGCACGGACGCTACCGCTAGAGCCCGGGGGGGGGGGGGGGGGGCCGGGGCGCCCCCCCGCCTCCCGCGCCGCCCCCCGCCCGCCATCCCACCACACACCCCCACCATAAAA
>NZ_JBTAMK010000070.1:0-330 GCF_054796215.1 Alsobacter sp. SYSU BS001988
GATTTGCCGGATCTGAACTCAAGCAGAATCCCCTCGCAGATCTGCGTTGCGACTTCTCCGTGAAGCATGGGGCATACGGGAAGCATCGTCATTGAATTGGCCCTCATATTTTCGACCCTATTGTACCTACGTACATATCCTTTCACAACGACACTGTACTTGGTTTTCGCGCGACAGACTGCGGGCGACGTCCGAAACGCGCGTGACCAGACCTTGCCGCTCGGGGCTGAGTTCCTGGCGAGCGTCTATGCGCTGCTCGAATCCCGAGTCCCCCTTGGCGGACGCTGGTCGCGGATGCATTGAAAGAGAACACCGGCGATCACACTGCCT
>NZ_JBTAMK010000071.1:0-302 GCF_054796215.1 Alsobacter sp. SYSU BS001988
TCTTCGCCTATGCGACCAACTATCTGATCGACCTCCAACACGCCGTCATCGTTGATGTCGAAGCCAGCCGCGCGATCCGGCAAGCCGAGGTCGGCGCGGTTCGCACGATGATCGAGCGGACACAGGATCGGTTCGACCTCTGGCCGGCCCGCCTTGCCGCAGACAGCGCCTACGGCTCGGCCGAGAACCTCGCCTGGCTGGTCCACGAGCGCGGGATCGAGCCTCATATCCCGGTCTTCGACAAATCGGAGCGGCAGGACGGCACCTTCAGCCGGTCTGAGTTCACCTACGACCACGCCCAG
>NZ_JBTAMK010000072.1:0-290 GCF_054796215.1 Alsobacter sp. SYSU BS001988
GGCCCTTCGGGCCACCTTCTCCCCGTCCCGGGGAGAAGGGCACGCGCGTTCAGCTCCGCGGCCTTTCGGCCCGGAGGTGGAGGGCGGCGCGGAGCGGCGTCGCTGGTTGCCCCACGGCGAGTGGGGTAGTGGGAAAAAGAGCCGGGAGGCCGCCAGGCCCCGCCGCTCCGCGCGCAGCGTTTGAAGGATGGAAGGAAGATCCCGGGGCGCTTTCAGCCCCTTCGCGCTTCGCTGGTCGGACCTTGTCTTCCGTCCGCCGCCTCGAACCGGGTGGTGAGCCCGGCCTTCGA
>NZ_JBTAMK010000073.1:0-281 GCF_054796215.1 Alsobacter sp. SYSU BS001988
TTGGAAGACCTCGGCCGCTTCGGGGTTCTGGCCGAGCCACGCGAAGCGCGGTTGCCCGAAGACCCGCTCGAAGGTCGGTTCACCAGTCTGAACGGCGTGGGCCAGTTCGCCAAAGGCGCGGTAAGGCTCCGCATTGAGCATGCGCAGGAACTCGCGCGGCCCGCGGCCGGAGCGCAAGGCGTGGTCGTGTCCCCAGCGGTGGTGTAGCTGATCGGTGGTCACCGGCGATCTCCGGGTAGGGTCGGGTTGCGACACACGCACCTGACCAGAGGATCACCGAT
>NZ_JBTAMK010000074.1:0-261 GCF_054796215.1 Alsobacter sp. SYSU BS001988
GCGCGACGCCTGGTCGAGGCTGCTCTTGGTGGAGTACTCGTTGGCCAGCGCCAGCCCGAAGGTGATGACGCTGCCGCCGACCGCGAGCCAGCCATAGATCGGGTTCAGCGCGAAGGCCGCGATGACGTAGACGGGCACCCACGGGAAGTCGCAGAAGGCCAGCAGGCCGCTGCCCGTGAAGAACTCGCGGATGGTGTCGACGTCGCGCAGCGACTGCACGTGCCGCGGGCTCGGCTGGATGATCGTCGCGCGCTGCACGCC
>NZ_JBTAMK010000075.1:0-244 GCF_054796215.1 Alsobacter sp. SYSU BS001988
TGGCGATGGCCCGCGCCATGTCTCGGGCCCCTTCGTGGATCGAGCGCGGGATCTTGCGGGCGGGCGTGTTGGGGCAGCACCGAGGCTTCATAGAGCAGGAGTCGCAGTCATGCTTGCTGGCGCGGTAGCGCATCATGCCGTCTTGGTCAGCCAGCGGACGGGGGTTCCTGTAGGTTCTCTGTCGCTGCCTTAGCAGCTTGCCGGCGGGGCAGACGTAGACGTCCTGGGCGTGGTCGTAGGTGAA
>NZ_JBTAMK010000076.1:0-234 GCF_054796215.1 Alsobacter sp. SYSU BS001988
GCTTCGACATCAACGATGACGGCGTGTTGGAGGTCGATCAGATAGTTGGTCGCATAGGCGAAGAAGGCGTGCCCCTTCAGGGCTCCGGTCCATTGCGCCACCGGATCGGACTTGGACACGAACTTCGGCTTCACCTCGCTGGCGGCGCCCCAAGCCGCTTCGTCGAGCGTGTCCAGGTACTCCCGAACCGACCGCCTCGTCTCGGCAAGAGCCGTCCAGTCCACTGTCTCGCAT
>NZ_JBTAMK010000077.1:0-231 GCF_054796215.1 Alsobacter sp. SYSU BS001988
GGTCCGCCTCGACGGCGCGGACCTCAACCACTGGGATCCGAACGACCTCGGCCGCCATATCGGCTACCTGCCGCAGGACGTCGAGCTGTTCTCCGGCACGATCGCCGAGAACATCAGCCGCTTCGACGAGGGGGCGACGCAGGACGACATCATCCGGGCCTCCACGCTGGCCGGGGTGCACGACCTCGTCCAGAAGCTGCCGGACGGCTACAACACCCATATCGGCGACGG
>NZ_JBTAMK010000078.1:0-226 GCF_054796215.1 Alsobacter sp. SYSU BS001988
TTTCTTCATCAACGTCCTGGCCCTCGCCGGGCCGCTCTACATGCTGCAGGTCTATGACCGCGTGCTGTCCAGCCGCAGCCTGAGCACCCTGGTCGCGCTGACCGTCATCCTGGCTTTCGTCTACGCCGTGTCGTCGGCGCTGGAGATGCTGCGGTCCAAGATCCTCGTCCGGGCCGGCGTCAGGTTCGACAAGGTCGCCAATCCGGACGTGTTCCGCGGCGTGCAG
>NZ_JBTAMK010000079.1:0-222 GCF_054796215.1 Alsobacter sp. SYSU BS001988
GGACTGGACGGCTCTTGCCGAGACGAGGCGGTCGGTTCGGGAGTACCTGGACACGCTCGACGAAGCGGCTTGGGGCGCCGCCAGCGATGTGAAGCCGAAGTTCGTGTCCAAGTCCGATCCGGCGGCGCAATGGACCGGAGCCCTGAAGGGGCACGCCTTCTTCGCCTATGCGACCAACTATCTGATCGACCTCCAACACGCCGTCATCGTTGATGTCGAAGC